>UQDG01000009.1 GCA_900539695.1 uncultured Oscillospiraceae bacterium | reverse complement strand
AATACTTCTTGACGGCCTCGATCATGGTCAGACGCTCCCAGTGGCCCATGTCGATCTGCTTGCCCTGATAGGGGATGACCAGGCTGCCGCAGATCTTCTGAGCGAGGCGCTTATACAGCTCCTCCACCAGGTCCATCATGCCGTGGAAATCGGTGAATGCCTGATACAGCTCGATGCTGGTGAACTCGGGATTGTGCTTGGGGTCCATGCCCTCGTTGCGGAAGATGCGGCCCACCTCGTACACACGGTCCATGCCGCCCACGATGAGGCGCTTCAGGTACAGCTCCGTCTCGATGCGGAGCACCATGTCCATGTTCAGGCTGTTGTGATGGGTGTAGAAGGGACGTGCGGACGCACCGATCTCGAACGGGGTCAGGATGGGGGTATCGACCTCCAGGAAGCCCTTCTCGTCCAGATAAGCACGGATCTCCTTCAAGATCTGGCTGCGCTTGACAAAGGTCTCCTTGACCTCGGGGTTTGCGATGAGGTCAACATAGCGCTGACGATAACGCATCTCGGTATCGGTCAGGCCGTGGAACTTCTCGGGCAGGGGGCGAAGGCTCTTGGCCAGCAGGGTGATCTCCTCAGCGCGGGCGCTCAGCTCGCCGGTCTTGGTGCGGAACACCTCACCCTTGACGCCGATGATGTCGCCCACGTCCAGCTTCTTGAAAGCAGCGTAAGCGTCGTCGCCCAGCTCGTCACGGCGGACGTAGAGCTGGATGTCACCCTTATCGTCGCGCAGATGGGCAAAGCTTGCCTTGCCCATGACGCGCTTGGACATCAGACGGCCGGCCAGTGCGACCTTCTTACCGCTGTCGGTCTCGTTGGGCAGATCCTTGAACTCTTCCTTCAGGTCAGCAGAGTAAGCATCCTGAGGGAACTTGGTCAGGGTAAAGGGGTCGCGGCCTGCAGCCTGCAGGTCTGCCAGCTTCTGGCGGCGCACCTGCACCTGCTCGCTCTCAGACAGGCCCTGTGCGGGGTTCTTCTTCTGTTCTTCCATAATTTCCTCCCGCTTGGCTCAGTTTGCAGAGTGGGTGATGCCCAGCACCTTGTAGTTGACGGTATGGCCGGTGGGCAGCAGGACTTCGGCGGTGTCGCCGACAGCCTTCTCCAGCAGGGCGTGGCCCACGGGGCTCTCGTCGCTGATCTTGCCGTTCAGGGGGTCGGCCTCGGTACGGCCCACGATGTCGTACTCCTCGGTCTCGTCCTCACCCTCCATCTGGATGGTGACGTGGGTACCGACAGAGACGTTCTCAACGCTCAGCTCGCTCTCGTCGATGACGACAGCGTTCTTGACCATCTGCTCCAGCTCGGTGATGCGGTTCTCGACCAGACCCTGGGTGTTCTTGGCCTCATCGTACTCGCTGTTCTCGGACAGGTCGCCGTGGCTGCGGGCTTCCTTGATCTCTTCTGCCAGCTCCTTGCGGCGGACAGTCTTCAGGTATTCCAGTTCCTCCTGCATTGCCTTCAGGCCAGCAGCGGACATCTTGATCTCTTGTGCCATTTGGAAATCTCCTTATCTATTTTTTGGGGTACGGCAGAGTGTCATAAAACATAAAACCGCACACGAATGCCATTTTGACTTATTCATTATAATAGCAAGCCGCGGCCTTGTCAATAAAAACTGCCGCCCTGCGGGCCAAAAAGGCCGCAAAAAAGCCCCGCCGACAGAGGGAAGTGCCGACAGGGCTTGGAAAATGTCTTATTCAACCTCTCCGTCACGGCTTCGCCGCGCCACCTCCCCTATCGAGGGGAGGCCTTGGCATGTCGGGCAGAGATGACTTCGTCCGGAGACAGCCGGGCGCTGTTCTCATTGACAGGCTCAATCTTCACCAGACTCATCCAGATTGCCCAGCTTCCTGGCCTGTTCGACCACGGCGGGGACCAGCATCTCAGGCAGGATCTCGTAGCGGGCGAACTCGGTAGTGAACCAGCCGCGGCCCTGAGTGGTCTGACGGATGAAGGTGGTAAAGTTGGCCAGCTCAGCCAGAGGCACTTCGGCGATGATGGTCTGCAGGCCGTCCTCGTCGGGCTCCATGCCCAGCACGCGGCCGCGGCGCTTGGTGACGTCGCCCATGATGTCGCCGGTATTGTCGTTGGGGACATGAGCTTTCAGGGTGTGGATCGGCTCGAGGATGACGGGGCCGGCCTCGGGCATTGCGGCCTTATAAGCCAGCTTTGCAGCCATGATAAAGGCCATTTCGGAGCTGTCCACAGGGTGGTAGCTGCCGTCCAGCAGGGTAGCTTTCAGGCCGACCACGGGATAACCGGCCAGCACGCCCTTCTCAGCGGCAAGGCGGACGCCCTTTTCAACAGCCGGGAAGAAGTTCTTCGGCACGCTGCCGCCAAACACCTTCTCTTCGAAGACGACCTGCTCGCTGTCGCAGGGCTCGAAGTTGATGACGACATCGCCGAACTGGCCGTGGCCGCCGGTCTGCTTCTTATGACGGCCCTGCTTCTGGCAGGCCTTGCGGATGGACTCGCGGTAGGCGATACGCGGAGCCTCGAGGCCGATCTCCACGCCGAACTTATTCTTCAGCTTGGCCTTGACCACGTCGAGGTGCTGCTCGCCCAGACCGCCGATGATCTGCTGGTGGGTCTCGGCGTTGTTGAGGTAGCTCAGGGTGGGGTCTTCTTCCATCAGACGGGCCAAAGCGCTGCTGATCTTGCCCTCGTCGCCCTTCTTGGCGACGGTGACAGCCATGAACAGGCTGGGCTTCGGGAAGACGGGTGCGGGCAGCCTGACCACGCGGGAAGCGTCACAGAGGGTGTCGCCGGTCTTTGCGCTGACCAGCTTTGCCACAGCGCCGATGTCACCGGCACCGATGCTCTCGGCCTCAGTCTGCTTCTTGCCCAGAACCGTGAGGGGCTTGCCCATCTTCTCGGTCTCGCCGGTGCGGGCGTTGACGAGAGAAGCGCCTGCGGTGATCTTGCCGCTGACGACGCGCAGATAGCTCAGCTTGCCCACGAAGGGGTCGGCCACCGTCTTGAAGACGTAGGCCACGGTGGGGGCGGCCTCGGAGCAGGTCAGCTCCACCGGCTCACCGTTTGCATCCTCAGCCAGAACGCTGTTGTGCTCCGGGCTGGGCAGCAGCTTGTGCATATTGTACAGCAGCATATCCAGAGCCTGCTGGTTGACAGCGCTGCCGCAGAACACGGGGGTGATGAGGCCGTCCTTGACGCCCTTGCGCATCCCCTCAACGATCTCCTCGGTGGTGAATGCCTCGCCGCCGAAGAACTTTTCCATCAGCTCGTCGTCGGTCTCGGCGATGGCCTCGCTCATAGCCTCGATCAGGCCCTGGAAGCGGTGGCCGATGTCGGGCAGATCGACCTGCACCTGCTTGCCGCCCTCATACTTGAAGGCCTTCTGGCTGAACAGGTTGATGTACACGGGGGTGCCGTCGTCGAGCTTCGCCGGGACGACGCAGGGGCAGACGGTGGCGCCGAACTTGATCTTCATGTCCTCGAGGATCTTGAAGTAGTTCGCGTTCTCCAGATCGCACTTGGAGACAAAGACCATCGTGGCCTTGCCGTTCTTGCGGGCCAGCTGGAAGGCCTTTTCTGCGCCGACGGTCACGCCGCTGCGGCCCGACACGCACACCAGTACGCTCTCGGCCGCCCGGATGCCCTCGTACTCGCCTGCCTCAAAGTCGAACAGGCCCGGAGCGTCGATGAGGTTGTACTTGATGCCCTCATACTCCACCGGCACGACCGATGCCGACAGGCTGGCCTTCCGCTTTGCTTCCTCGGGGTCAAAGTCCGAAATCGTGGTGCCGTCCTCGACCCGGCCCATACGCTCGGCAGCGCCCGAAAAATAGACCAGCGCCTCGGTGAGCGTGGTCTTGCCGCTGCCGGCATGACCGGCAATCAGGATATTGCGGATGTTGTTGCTTGCGTATTTCATATCGGTTTTTCCCTCATTTCCGCCGCACGGAGCATTCTCTCCGTTTTTGTGGCATATTTTACAAAGATAATACCACACTTCAAATGATTTTTGAATATTTCATTTGAAATTTCCGGCTTTTACCCTGCCAAACTTCCCGGCCTTGTTTTGTGCATATTGTCATTTTGCCCCGCCGGGCGGCGGTTCAGGCGCGGTTTACGGCGTTTCCGGGCATAAAAAAAGCCCCGGCGGGCTTATCGTCCGCCGGGGCCGGAGGCAGTTTTTATTGGGGAGATCAGGTGGTCAGGGTCTTGGGGGCAGCAGTCTGCGGGATGGTAGTTCCGGCAGGAACGGTAACCAGCAGAACATCCTTGCCGTAGACTTTGCCAACAGAGATGCCGGCCTTCTCAACATTAGCAACCTTCAGCAGGCTTCTCAGAATATCCAAAGCCTCGCTGTTTCCGCTGAACTCGCCCTTCTGGATGAATTCCTTGTCCAGAAGGCGCGGCAGATTTTTCTCGCTCACATGTACATTCTGAACCTTCATCAGGTACGGATAACGCTCGGTCTTGCCGCCGCTGGCCGGACGGCCGTCTGCACCGTTGGTCCAGATGTAGAGATCGTAATTCCCTTTGCCAGTGGAAGAACTGAAGGTGTAGTCGGTCATCTCACCAAACTTTTCACTGATTTTCTTCATCTGAGTTTCATCATTCAGCTTGACTGCACCGCTGGTGACCTTTTCAGTGAGCTGCTGAAGGCCGCCCATCATCTTCTCGGTGTCCTGAACCATAGCGGCATCCATCTTGATGTCGAAATCCTTCAGGGCATCCTTCACCTTCGACGATTTGCTGCTGCCGCACGCCGTCAGCATGGAGACTGCCATAGCGCCCACCAGCACCACAGCCAGAACTTTCTTGAACAGTTTCATCTTGTTCATCCTCCTTGTTTGTTGTTACAACTCGTTGCATTCGCGTCGGCCTCGCCCGGCAGGAATGCTTGTCCCTAGTCTACCCCCCCCCCCTCTGGCTGTCAAGATTAAAATTTCACAATTTTTGTTTCCAAAAATTGTATCTTTTTGCAACAGAGTCCCGGGGCGGCGGGGCGGGGGCTTTGTTGCAATCAACCTGCTTTTATGGTATGCTTTAGGTAGCCGGGGGCCGGGGCCTGCCCAGCCCCCCCAAAAAGGCACGCCGGACGGAGGTTTTCTGCGATGAAACGCACGGATTATATCAACTGGGACGAATACTTCATGGGCATTGCCCTGCTCACGGCCATGCGCTCCAAAGACCCCAGCAGTCAGGTGGGCGCCTGCATCGTCAGCCCGGAAAACAAGATCCTCTCTCTGGGCTACAACGGCATGCCCATCGGCTGCGACGACGACGCCATGCCGTGGGAGCGGGAGGGTGAGCCGCTGAACACGAAATATATGTACGTCTGCCACGCCGAGCTGAACGCCATCCTCAACAGCGCCCACAACAACCTCAAGGGCGCGCGGGTGTACGTCACCCTCTTCCCCTGCAACGAGTGTACCAAGGCCATCATCCAGTCCGGCATCGCCGAGGTCGTCTACTACAGCGACAAGTACCACGACACCGATTCCAGCGTGGCCGCCCGGTTCATGTTCCAAAAGGCCGGCGTCCGGCTCACCCCCTATCAGCCCAGCGGGCGGAAGGCGGAGCTGGAGTTGTAAGATGTTAAATTTTTTCATAGCATCTTGACTTTTGCATCAGATTGCATATACTAGAAGTAGGCAAAATATCGGTTAGGATTATTGCCATCGGCTCATAAAAGCGAAGCCCCCGGTACTCGGCATACCGGGGGCTTCTTTGTGCTTACTGGCCCTTGCGGTAGTTGTCAAGCCACTTGCACAGGCGATCGGCAATCACCTGCGCTGCGACAGCTACGATAATATCGGTTAGGATCTGGACCATCAGGCTCACCTCCCTTCTGTTGCCAGAATGGAGAAGGGCAGCGTCTTTAGTATAGCATATTCGACAAAGCATTGCAATTTTTGACAGGTGCGTCAAGTGCTTCCTCTTGACCCCACCTTTGCTCTGTATTATAATAGGGTCTGTGAAAGTATAAATATTCAAATTCCAGTGCATAGAGAGGAATATATACAATGGATCTTACGAACCGCAGCTTTTTGAAGCTTCTTGATTACACTCCCGAAGAGATCGAAGGTCTGCTGGACCTCGCCGCCGACCTGAAGGCCAAGAAGAAGGCCGGCATCCGCCACGACGCCCTGCGCGGCAAGAACATTGCCCTTATCTTCGAAAAGACCTCCACCCGCACCCGCTGCAGCTTTGAGGTCGCCGCCCACGACCTGGGCATGGAAGTCACCTACCTCGACCCGTCGGGCAGCCAGATCGGCAAAAAGGAGTCCATCGCCGACACTGCCCGGGTGCTGGGCCGGATGTTCGACGGCATCGAGTACCGCGGCTACGGTCAGAGCATCGTGGAAGATCTGGCCCACTACGCCGGTGTGCCGGTGTGGAACGGCCTGACCAACGAGTTCCACCCCACCCAGATCCTCGCCGACTTCCTCACCATCCGGGAGCACTTCGGCCACCTCAAGGGCATCAACTTCGTTTACTTCGGCGACGCCCGCTACAACATGGGCAACAGCCTGATGGTGGGCTGCGCCAAGATGGGCCTCAACTTCACCGCCTGCGCCCCCAAGAAGTACCAGCCGGACGCTGCACTGGTGGAGCAGTGCAAGGCCATCGCCGCCGAGACGGGTGCGGCCATCTCCTTCGAGGAAGACCCTGCCAAGGCCGCAAAGGGCGCAGACGTCCTCTACACCGACGTCTGGGTGTCCATGGGCGAGCCAGTCGAGGTCTGGGCCGAGCGCATCAACGACCTGGCCGCATATCAGATCAACCAGCAGCTGATGAATATCGCCGGCCCCAAGGCCGTGTTCATGCACTGCCTGCCCGCCTACCACGACCACAAGACCACCGTGGGCAGGGAGATGGGCGAGCGCTTTGGCCGCGACGCGATGGAGGTCACCGACGAAGTCTTCGAAGGCCCCCAGAGCATCGTCTTCGACGAGGCCGAGAACCGGATGCACACCATCAAGGCCGTCATGGCGGCCACGCTGGGCTATAACGGCTGATGGGCGGAGGACACGTTTCGCGCCCCGATTTCGGGATGCCGCAGCCCGACCCGGCCCACCCGCTGACGGAGTTTTACTGCCTGCTGCAGCGGGCCTTAGACCGGGAGGGCGTGTTTGCCCTGCCCGCGCTGTACGCGCAGTTCCGCGCTCCGGCCCGGCGCATCTACGCCGACGAGGCGGCGGATTTTCTCACCCTTCTGCCCGATGAGGAAGAGGGCGCGTCCCGTCTGCTGGCCCCGGCGCAGCTGCAGCTGCTCTATTCCTCCCTGCACGTCATGCCGGATGGTGCGCCCGCCGCGCTGCTGCTCACCGAGGAATGCACCCGGACGGTGTACGCTGTCCAGCTGCTGCCGCCCTTCGTCTGGGAAGACCCGCTCCCGCCCCTGCCGGACGCTCCGGCGGCGCTGAGCCTCACCCTCACCATGCGGGATGTGGAAGAGATAGACGCCTGCCCCGCCGCGCTGGGCCGCCGTCTCGCCTGCGGCAAGGCGGGCAAGCGCTGGCTCCGCCACCCCCGGGCCGAGACCTATCTCTCCGAGCGGATAGCCCTCTTCCAGCGGCTCTACCGATAACCGAACAGAAGCTCTCAGGGTCATTTGCCAAAATATGGCGGCAAATGGCCCTTTTGTTTTTGGCGTATTCATGTTATACTTTGAGTACCTTGTGCGGTGCCGGGCGGAAGATTTTTCCGCTCTGCACCATAAACTGCAATAATCGGGGCCGCTCATCCGTATACAGGGTGAATGTCCCCAATCAAAGGTGATTTTTCCACCGGGTCCTGCCGTACACAGGACATCAAAGGAGCATAGAACTATGGGACAGCTGACCAAAAACGAGATTTTTGCGCTGGCCGTGCAGCGATACAGTGACACGGTGTTCCGAGCCGCCATGCACAACTGCAGCTGCACCGCCGATGCGGAAGATGTGGTGCAGGATGTTTTCGAAAAGCTGCTGTGCTACAATGGCCGCTTCGAGAGCGAGGAACACCTGAAAGCCTGGCTGCTGCGTGTGACCGTCAACCGCTGCCACGACCTGACCCGCGCCGCCCGCCAGAAGGACACCGAGCTGGACGAGAATCTTCCCGCTCCGGAGCAGATGGAAGACGGCAGCGTGCTGGACGCCGTGCGCGCCCTGCCCGAGAACTACCGCAACGCGGTCTACCTCCACTACTACGAGGGGTACACCGCCGCCGAGGTGGGCCGGATGCTGGGCGCACCCACCAACACGGTGCTCAGCTGGCTTCGCCGCGCCCGCGCACAGTTACATACGATGCTGAAGGAGGAGATCGAAGATGAGGTGGTATGAGTACAAGATGGAGCTAGACGACCTTCACGCTTCGGACGACCTGAAAGCAAAGCTCCTCGCCATGCAGCCGGCAGAAGAGGCACCGAAACCCGCCAAAAAGCTCAAAAAGGCTATCCACTTTCCCCACAGGACTCTGAGCATCGCCGCCTGCTGCCTGCTCTGCGGCGTTGGTCTGTATGTGGCAGTCCACTCCCCCATCAGCCTGCTGCCTGCGGGCGGCGCGGCCCTCAGCTCTGCCCCTGAGACGGCCTCCTACGCCGCCTACTCGATGGACGACGTGAACAGCGCCCTTGCCGCACCCAAGACGGCCGTCCAGGCCGGTGGAAGCGCCGATGCCATGAGCGCCCGCGATGCAGGCGGCACCGGCACCCTCAGCGCCGAGGCCGCGCAGACGAGCACAAAGCTCATCTACACCGCCAACCTCACCATCGAGAGCAAGGACTTTGACGCCTCCCGCACCGCCCTCACCGACGCCGTGAGCGCCGCCGGAGGCTATCTGGAATCCAGCAGCGAATCCTCTTACACCGGCTCGAGCCGCACCCTCTCCCTCACCATCCGCGTCCCGCAGGACAACTACGCGAGCTTCCTCGAAGCCGCCGCGCAGGCGGGCAACCTCGTGGACAAGAGCGAGCAGGTGCAGGACGTCACCACTCAGTATATGGACATCGAGGCCCGGCTCTCCAACCTGACGGCCCAGCGCACACGTTTGCAGGAGCTTCAGGCCAGCGCCGAAAACCTCGCCGACCTGCTGGAGATCGAATCTTCCCTCAGCGACGTCCAGTACCAGATCGAGAGCTGGCAGTCGCAGCTGGACTGGTACAGCCAGCAGGTGTCCTGCTCCACGGTCTACCTCTCGCTGGACGAGGTGAAGGAATACACCCCCGCCGAGGGATCCTACCTCTCCCAGCTGTCCAGCGCCCTCCGCAATGGCTGGACGGGCTTTGTCTCCGGCATCCAGCAGCTGACGGTCTGGGTCGTGGGCGTCTGGCCCGTGCTGGTCATTCTGGCCGCAGCCGCCCTCGTCGTCCGCTTCGTGCGCCGCCGCACCCGCAAGTGATATTCGCTCTGTCGAAGCGCCCCGGAATGGGGCGCTTTTTGTTCCCGGCAGCGGCCTTTTCAAAAAAGTCATATTCTTTTTGAAAAAACGCTTGACAAGTCCCCCGCCCTGTGGTATTATACTTGAGCAGTCAGCGAGAGGCCGACAGCAAAAAGTAAATATCGCGGGGTGGAGCAGTCTGGTAGCTCGTCGGGCTCATAACCCGAAGGTCGTTGGTTCAAATCCGGCCCCCGCAACCACCAAGCATCTTGATTTTATCAGGATGCTTTTTCTTTTTTGCATACAAAACGAGAGGCCGCACAGCTGTGCGGCCTCTCGTTTGCGTTTATATCTTTTACAGCATCCCGTGCCGACGCTGTTCGGCTTCCAGCTCCTGGTTCAGGGCCGCCTTGCGGTGGTCGAGCAGGAGGTCTTTGTTGTACTGGAAATACCGCTCACAGCCGTTTTCGGCGATGAAGGCATGGGCGGCGGGCGAGAGGGTCAGCTCGGTGACGAAGACCACCATCTCCTGACTCTCGGCGAATGCCTGCTCCATGAAGTCGAAGGCCGCTTCCAGCGCGGCGCTGGCCGTCTGCTGGGCGGTGTCCCGGGCGTCCGACAGGGTGGTGAACTGGGTGCGCAGCACCTTGAAGGCGGCGTCCGCGTCCGGCGCGGCGGCGCGCAGAAGCTCTTTCTCCCAGCCGCGCAGGGTCTTGGCGGTCTGCAAGCGGGCTTCCAGCGTGGGCTTATCCAGCAGACCGGCGGTCCGCTTTTTCTGGGTCTCGGCCTCGTAGTCGGCGGTCATCTGGTCAAAGAGCTGCGCCCAGCAGTTCGGCTCCTGCGCCAGCTCTGCGGGCATCTCGGCAAAGGCTTTCTTCGTCTCCCGCAGGAAGGCATAGCAGCTATCGGCCGCAGCGTCTGCCCGCCGGGAGGCAGAGAAGCGCGTCTCGAGGCCGGACAGGATCAGGTTCACGAGGCTCAGCTTCTCGTCGAAGGGGGCCTGCAGCAGCCGCGCAAAAGCGGCAGGCTTGGCCTGACCGGCCAGAATGTCCTCCACGCCGTAGTCGTCACGGTACTTGTAGTAGAGGTCGAGGTAGGCCGAGAAGTCCTCGGCGATCTTCTGGTGCTGGATATACTGGCGGATGAGCTCTTCATCGGCCTGCAGGCCCAGCGACTCATAGGTATTGAGCAGGTTGGAGAGGTCTTCCCAGCCGCGGGCGGTGACGAACTGGGTGCCGTCCACGTCGGCGTTTATCTGGTAGAAGTTCTGGGGGTGCAGTTCGAGATAGCTCAGGATCGCGCTGTGGATGTGGGCTGCACGGGCGTAGTCCTTCCAGACCGGCAGATCCGGCTCAATGTCCATCCGGCGGACGCGGTCGAGGGTGACGATATCGAAATCGCGGACGGATTTATTGTACTCCGGCGGGTTGCCTGCCGCCACGATGACCCAGCCCGCAGGCACGGCCTGATTGCCGAAGGTCTTGCACTGCAAAAACTGCAGCATGGTGGGGGCCAGCGTCTCGGAGACACAGTTGATCTCGTCGATGAAGAGGATGCCCTCTTTCAGGCCGGTGGCCTCCATCTTGGCGTAGACGCTGGCGATGATCTCGCTCATGGTGTACTCCGTCACAGAGACGTCCCGGCCGCCGTAGTTGCGCTGACGGATGAAGGGCAGGCCCACGGCGCTCTGGCGGGTGTGATGGGTGATGGTATAGGCCACCAGCGCCACGCCGCACTCCCGCGCCGCCTGCTCCATGACCTGGGTCTTGCCGATGCCCGGAGGCCCCATCAGCAGGATGGGGCGCTGGCGGATGGCCGGGATGGCGTATTCGCCCAGAGCATCTTTGGCGAGGTACGCTTTGACGGTATGCTCGATCTCTTCTTTGGCTCGTTTGATGTTCATATTCTTTCCCTCGTTATCACGAATTGTTGAGGTCACGGTAGAGGTCGTCTTCCTCCGCCAGCGCTTCGGACAGGGCCGAGGCGCTGCGGGCGGCCTCACCGGTAAATTCTTCTTCGTCCAGCACCACTTTCATTGCCCAGGGCGGCACATTGGCGTCGTCGAAGCGGTCGCTCAGAAATAGAAATGCCGTGTCGTAAGCCGGGCGGCGGGCCGGGTAAGTCCCCATGCCGTCGGTAAAATAGAGCAGACCCCGGAGGTTCGAGAACTTCTTCTCGGCGCAGAGCTGGCTGACGTACTCGAAAGCGGGCCGGAAATCGGTGCCGCCGCCGCCCCGCAGCTCGAAGTGGTTCATGGCACGGATGAGGTCGTCTTCGTTTTTGACGGGAATATCCTGCCGCACCGCGTTGTCGGCCTGAATGAGGTGGAGATTCATCCGATGGAAGAAATTCTCCCTGCCCTTCAGCAGAGTGTACGTCTCAGCCAGAAAGGCCCGCACCAGCTCACCCGAGGTGGAGTAGCTGGTGTCGATGACAAGGGCCAGCTCTTCTATCTTCTTGCTCTCCCGGGTCTCCAGCGGCTCGATGAGGGGCAGGTTGCCGTAGACCGACAGGCCATAGGTGTAAAAGTTCAAATCGAACTCGTCCGGGTCGAGGTGGACTTCCTCCCGGGTGACGCAGAACCGGCGCAGGAAGTCGCCGTAGCTGCGGCGGCTGCGGTTTGCGGCTTTGATCTGCTCCCGCATAGCGTCCGCGCCCTCACCGGCCTCTTTGTCCCGGAGCTCCAGCTCTGTCTGCATCCGCTCGCCGATTTTTTGCCAGGTCTTCTGGGGCAGCGGCGCAGGCATCTGCCGGGGCTGTTCGGGGGCATCTTTGGGCCAGAGGCGGTGGTCGTCGGTGTAGAATTCTTTTTCCAGCTGGCGGAGAACGCCGGGCGTCTGCCGCACCAGCCAGCGGTAGATGGGAGCTGCAGCAGCCACTTTTTCCTGCGCGATGATCTCCTCATAGGCGTGTTGGCGCACCCACGTCAGGGGGCGCTGGACGCTCTTGCGGCCAAGACCGTCGATGACGTTCTCCACCGCAATGTCACACGCAAGGTCCCACAGGCGTTTGTCCCGCTTGCCGCGCAGCCAGAGATGGCGGAAGATGCAGTGGAACACCGTGTGGAGATAGAGCCGGTTGAGATATTTGGGGTTCTTCTGGTAGAGCCTCAGCAGGGCGCTGGGCTGGTAGCAGAGGATGGTCCCATCCGTCGCCAGCACACCGCACCGCTCGTCGGCGGTGGGTGTCAGGGCCGAGAGGGCCTGGTCTAAAAAGCGGAAGTCCAGATACAGCCCGCTGCGCACCACGGCCAGCACCTCGCCGCCCATCCGGGCCTGCCACTCTTCGTGAGTCTCGGGCCGGGCCGACTGGAAGGGCTTGCGGGGGTCAAAAAACTTTTCCTTCTCAGAAATCAAAATCATACCTCTTCTTTTGGGGCGCAGCGGCACGCTTTTTGTGCTCTGCGTCGGCCAGCAGGGCGGCAGCTTCGGCATTGTCGGCCTTGGCCGCGAGGGCCGCACCCTCGGCAAAGGCGTCGGCGTCCATCACATCCAGCGCCAGCAGGGCTTTGATGCCCTCGGTGTCCTGCGCCTTGAGCAGACGGGTCAGCACCCGCCCGGTGTTGGTCTTGAGGAAGTCCCGGTAGGCATCCCGGGCGGCATCGCTCAGCTGCCACGGCCAGCGCAGGCGGTCGAAGCAGAGCATCGCCATCACGGAAGCGTCGTCGGCGTCGTGGCCCTGCGGGAAGATGGCGTCGTACTCCGCCGGGAGAAGCTTATTTTCGAGAAAGCACTGCCGGTAGTGGTAGCCCTGCCCCGAAAAGGTGTGGAGCAGGATGTGGGCGGGCGTCTCCTCGATGTCCTCCCAGTAGGCGGGATACCACAGCCCCGCCCGGGGTGCGGCCTCCCCCACCGGCCAGAACAGCGCCCGCACGGCCTCGGTGATGCTGCCCACGAGGGCGAACAGGCCGGTGGCCTGCTCGGGCGCAGCGCGGACGATGAGGTCTTCCAGCGCAAAGCAGTTGAGGAAGACATCGCTGCCCATGGTCAGCTCTCCTGTCCCGGCAGTCAGGCGGCGCAGCCTGCGGCAGTTGTAGAATGTGCAGCTGCCGATGACCCGCAGACTATCCGGCAGGGTGACTTCTTCGAGGAAGTTCCCGCAGATGGGGTGGAGCTCGTCGTCCTGCGCCGGGGCGGCGAGGGCGTCGAAGTCGAAGCTGTACCGCTCTTTGCCGCTCACATCCCGGCCAAAAGCACGGGTCAGACAGAGCTTGCCGTCCTCGGCCCGCTCATAGCGGCAGATCTTTTCCGGCCCGGGCAGGCCCCGGGGCTTTTCGGAACAACAGTAATCGCCCAGTTCGGTGATGGGCCACTGGCCCTCCCCTTCCGGCGCAGGAACCGCCCCGGGCAGCTTTACGCAGGGCTCGCCGCCGTACACCCGCACAAGGCGGGCCGTGCCGCCCGCCAGCGGCAGAATATCCAGTATCATAACGACTCCTATCCTCGAAAGCAAGGCCCGCCCTTTTGCGCCATATCGGGCCTCAGGCGTCCAGTAGGAAGTGGCCCGGCCTGCCAAGGGCTCTCCCTCTGGGAGAGCTGGCGCGCCAGCGCCTGAGAGGGCTGCAAAAAAGCTGCCGCACAGACACGCCGTGCAGCAGCTCCGTTCAAAACTTCATCACTGTGCGGCCTGTGCAAGGCAATCGTTCATTGCCGCAAATACCGCGTCGCTGGTCATGGTGCTGCCGGAGACAGCATCCACTCCGACGGTCGAGCCAGCCGCCAGCAGGGAGGCTGACAGCGTCTCTGCCGCCTTGCCGCCCAGCTCCGGCGTCTCGCCGGAAGCATCGATCACAACATTCGTCACCTTGCCGCCGGTGATGGTCACGGTGACGCCCACCTCGCTCAGACAGCCCTGCGCACTGGCGGTGTAGGTGCCGTCGGTGTAGGTGTCGGCGTTATCGGCAGCAGGCACGGTGCCGGTGTTGGCGATATAGAGGGCCAGCACGATGCCGAGGACGACGTCCAGCACCAGCATGAGGATCATGTTGCGGGTCATGTGTTTTTTCATGGTCTGTGAAGTGCTCCTTTTGCGATGTTTGGGGTCCGCTCGTTACTTTGCGGGCTTGAAGCTGTCGCGCAGGGTCACGACACGATTGTACACGCCGGGGTTCTTCGAGTCGGGAGTGAAGAAACCGGTGCGCACGAACTGGAACTTATCGCCGGGCTTTGCGTCGGCCAGAGCCTCTTCCAGCTTGCAGCCCTTGCGGACGACAACGCTGTCGGGATTCAGATAATCCTTGTAGTCGCTGCCCTCGGGGATGGCATTCATGTTCGCCTCGGTGAAGAGCTTGTCGTACAGGCGCACCTCGGCATCCACGGCGTGGGCGGCGCTCACCCAGTGGATGGTACCCTTGACCTTGCGGCCATCGGCAGGATTGCCGTTGCCGGTCTCGAGGTCGGCAGTGCAGTGGATGACAGCGATGCTGCCGTCGGGGTTCTTCTCGACGCTCTCGCACTTGACGAGATAGCCGCCCATCAGGCGGACTTCGCCGCCGACGGTCAGGCGCTTGAACTTCGGAGGCGGCACCTCGGCGAAGTCCTCGTTCTCGATCCACAGCTCCCTGGTGAAGGCGACCTTGCGGGTCGTGGTGTCGTTGGCTTCCCGGTTGGGGTTGTTGGCGATGTCGAAATACTCGGTCTTGTCGGCGGGGTAGTTGTCCACCACCAGCTTGACGGGGTCCAGCACGGCGATGCGGCGCTGTGCGGTCAGGTCCAGCTCGCTGCGGATGCAGGCTTCCAGCTGGCGCATATCAATGAGGTTGTCGGACTTGGAGATGCCGGCCTCCCGCACGAAGGTGAAGATAGAAGAAGCGGTGTAGCCGCGGCGGCGCAGGCCGCACAGGGTGGGCATCCGGGGGTCATCCCAGCCGTCCACGATGCCCATCTCCACCAGCTCACGCAGATAGCGCTTGCTCATGACGGTGTTGGTCATGTTCAGGCGGGCGAACTCGCGCTGCTTGGGGAACTCGGTGCCAAAGATGTTCTCGATGACCCAGTTGTACAGCGGGCGGTGGTTCTCGAACTCGAGGCTGCACATGCTGTGAGTGATGCCCTCGATGGCGTCCTGGATGGGGTGGGCGAAGTCGTACATCGGGTAGATGCACCACTTATTGCCCTGACGGTGATGCTCGGCGTACTTGATACGGTAGATGGCCGGGTCACGCAGATTCATGTTGGGGCTGGCGAGGTCGATCTTGGCGCGGAGGGTCTTTTCGCCCTCCTTGAACTCGCCTGCACGCATCCGGCGGAAGAGGTCGAGGTTCTCTTCCGGGGTGCGGTCGCGCCACGGAGAGGGACGGGAGGGCTTGCCTGCGTCGCTGCCGCGGTACTCGCGCATCTCGTCGCGGGTCAGGTCATCGACGTATGCCTTGCCCTCGAGGATGAGCTTTTCGGCATACTCATAGCACTTGTCGAAGTAGTCGCTGCCGTAGAAGATGCCGCCGTTGGGGTCGGCACCCAGCCAGTGCAGGTCCTCGATGATGCTGTTGACATACTCCTCCCCTTCGCGGGCGGGGTTGGTGTCGTCGAGGCGGAGGTTGAACTTGCCGCCGTACTGGTTTGCGATGGACCAGTTGATATAGATGGCCTTGGCGCTGCCGATGTGCAGGTAGCCGTTGGGCTCCGGCGGGAAGCGGGTGTGGATCTCGCGGATCTGTCCTTCGGCGAGGTCGGCGTCAATGATCTCGGTCAAAAAGTTTTTATCTGCCATAGTGGCGTTCCCCCTGTCAGGGCATAGCAAGCCCGGAATTACACATTTGATACCCCTTATAATACACTATTTCCCGCTTTCCTTCAAGGTGGAAAGCCGAAGTTCCACCTGTTTTCGGCGTTGTTTTGCAAAAAAGCTTTCCCTGCCTCCCGCTTTTTGCAAAAAAAGCGAAATTCATGCTTGACATTCCGCACAGAATCTTATATAATAATCAAGCATTCAGCGAATGCGGAATATCTGTAGGGGTATAGCTCAGTTGGTAGAGCAGCGGTCTCCAAAACCGCGTGCCGTGAGTTCGAGACTTACTACCCCTGCCACAAGCGCACAGAGAGTACTCTGTGCGTTTTGTTTTTGTATTTTTCCCGGAATGTCGGACTTTCCAAAACTTTTTTGACATTTTCTGAAATTCATGCTTGACAACCGCGCGTTTCTCAGGTATAATAACACACGTTCCGGCGGTCAACCGCCAGAAACGATGCACTTGAGCGATCATGGCCCGGTAGCTCAGTTGGTTAGAGCACCAGCCTGTCACGCTGGGGGTCGTCGGTTCGAGCCCGATCCGGGTCGCCATTTGCTGCTATAGCTCAGTTGGTAGAGCGCATCCTTGGTAAGGATGAGGTCAGCAGTTCAAATCTGCTTAGCAGCTCCAGCTTAACGCCCGCAATGCCATTTCGCACTGCGGGCGTTTTACATAGGGGCATAGCTCAGTTGGTAGAGCAGCGGTCTCCAAAACCGCGTGCCGAGGGTTCGAATCCTTCTACCCCTGCCAAAAACCGCGTATCGAAAGGTACGCGGTTTTTTGTTTGTGCAGGGCAACACTGCACAACTCCCAAGCGCCGCTCCATCGGCTGCGCCACACCATCTGCGCTGCAAAAAGGCTCGGTAATACACAAAGTATTACCTGCGCTTTTTGCTTGGCGGTTGGTATGGCTCGCTCGCCGTATCGGCACTTAGAGTTATGCGATGCTGCCCAAAGTGTAACAATTTTATAAAAGGGATACTCAAACGCAAAAAAGTATGCTATAATGCTACTATCTAATACTGGTGCTGTGCGCTTTTGTACATTTAAAAATGGGCGGCCTGCCGCAAACCGGGCCGCGTTTTATAAGGAGGTCACCATAACCGATGAGCCGTAAACGATCTGAGGAAAAAACTGGTCTCAGCCCCATCCAGCGCAAGGCCTGCGTGGTCATGGCGTTCTGCGTGCTGGCCGTGGTGCTTAGCTTTTTGGTATCGTGGATACTGCCGGCAAAGCTGGGCCTGTTTGGCGAGTCTGATCTGTATGATCCCACCCAGTACCCGCTGGATACCAGCCTCGGCTCCATCCTGGGGCAGGAGAGTGCCCAGGGCAACTACATCAACGATACCGTCTTTGTGGGCGGCACCCAGGCGGTGTCCATGTCCAAAGACAGCAGCATCACCTTAAACCAGTACGCCGGCAAGGATGGGCTGAAAGTCTCCCAGGTGCTGCGTGAGACCTGCGTCAACTTCGCCGACGACGCCAACAGCTACACCACCCCCCAGGCCATCGCCAAGATGAAGCCCCTGCACGTCTACGTCATGGTGGGCAGCGATGATCTGGACGGTTCTGTCAGCGTGGACGAGTTCGTCAACGACTACAAGCAGATCTTGCAAAGCATCAAGTCGGCCTACTCCGCCTGCGACGTGGTAGCCTGCGCCATTGCGCCCGTCTCTAAGGACGCCGCCGACGCCGCCCAGAAGCAGACCTACATTGACCAGTACAACCAGCAGCTGGCTGTCGCCTGCAACGATATGGGCTTCAAGTACCTGAACCTGCCGGAAGTCATGAAGAACGACAAGGGCTACGCCGTGGACAGCTACGTGGATGCCTCCACCGGCGGCTTCTCCGGCTCCGGCGTCAACGTCGTGCTGGATTACATCAAGAACCACGCCCACAATGTGGAGGATACCCGCGGCGATCGCGGAGAGATCCCGCAGCGTGCGGCCTCGGCAGCAGGCAACGGCAGCAGCGCCACCCCGGCCCCGACCGCTACCCCCAATAAACTGACCGCCAGCTACCGTGTCGAGAACGGCAAGGGCACCCTGACCGGCAATAACCAGACCGGCGTTTCCAGTCTGGATCTTGAGGTTGCCAGCGGCACCCAGGTCAGCGTGACCGCCGTGCCTGCCGATGGCTACACCTTCTATAAGTGGAGCGACGGCGTCACCGATGCCACCCGTTATGACGTTATCAACAAGGATGTTTCGGTCACGGCCATGTTCAATGATTCCCGCGTTGAGCTGACGCTGGACAAGGGCGACAGCACCATCAAGAAGGGCGAGAGCATCTCCATCACCGCCACGGTCAAGCTGGGCGGCAAGGATTACAGCAACTCCAACGTCCAGTGGTCGGTCAACGACGAACTGGAACAGAACGGCGGCACCTTCACCTTCACCGGCTCCAATGCGGGCGAGTACACCATCAAGGCGGGCATCGAGATCAACGGCACCTTCTCCGCCGCGCAGATCAAAGTCACCGTGCAGGCTGACCCGACCTCCGTCACCGTTAGTGGACCTGACACGGCCACGGTAGGCAACAAGGTGACCTTTACCGCCAATGTGCAGAACGCCAACGGCGATGTGCAGTGGAGCTGTGAGGAGACCAGCTGGAAAGCTACCGGCAATCAGGTGGAGTTTACCGCCAACGAGGCCGGCACCTACCATATCCACGCCGTCAACAATGGCGCCGATGCCGTCTTTACGCTGCACGTCAACGCCGCCCCCACGCCGACACCGACGCCGACGCCGACCCCGAACCCCGACTCCAAACCGGACGGCCAATAAACCAGAAACAGGAGGGTCATTTTAAAATGGCCATTTACACTTGCGTCCTTCTGGACGTTGATAACACTTTGCTGGACTTTGACGCGGCTGAGCGCCAGGCCCTGACCGATATGCTGACCGAGTACGAGCTGCCCCATGACGCCCGCGCTTGTGAGATCTACCACGCCGTCAACCGCGAGCTGTGGGATGCGCTCGCCAAAGGCCAGCTGACCAAACCCAAGCTGTTCCAGCAGCGGTTCGGCCGCTTCATGAAAGCGATGGACCTGCCCGATAACGGCAAGGCTGTCCAGATGAATGACCGCTACGAGGAACTGCTTTCCACCCATGCCGACCTGCTCCCCGGTGCGCTGACCGCACTGGAGGAACTGAGCGAGGTCGCCACTCTGGCCATCGTCTCCAATGGCGCGGTCATGGTGCAGGAGGCCCGCATCCGGGATTCCGGCATTGAGCGCTACATGGACGGTGTCTATATCTCCGAGAAAGTCGGTGCGGCCAAACCTTCGGCCAAGCTGTTTGAGCATGTCCTCAAGGACCTGGGCATCACCAACCGCAGCCGTGTGCTGATGGTGGGCGACGATCTGCTGGCTGACATCAAGGGTGGCCAGAACGCAGGCCTCGATACCTGCTGGTTCAACTTGAAAAACGAGGAAAACAAGTCGAACATCCGCCCCAAATTTGAGATCGGCTCCTATGAGGATCTGTACAAGATCGTGATGGAGCCGGAGGAACTGGAAAACATCGGCGTGCGCAACCGCCGCCACAGCAATGAAGCATAAACTGCCCGGCGGCTTATGCAGTATGCCGCTGCCTTTCCCCAAGGGCAGCGGCATCGTTGTGAAAAAACGCGAAATACCGCAAAAGAGGATACAATAGAGGAGAGGAAACACCCCCATGCTGTTGGAACTGCAAAACCTGGGCAAAAGCTTTGGCGAACATGAAGTTCTGAAGGACGTCAACGCCGGGGTCGAGCGCGGCGACCGCATCGGCATCATTGGCGCAAACGGCACCGGCAAAACCACGCTGCTGCGCATCCTGTGCGGCGAGAGCCTGCCCGATGCAGGCGATGCTGCCTTTGGCACCGGCGTGACCTGCGGCTATCTGGAGCAGAACGCCCGCCTGGCCCCCACGCTGGACATTTACGCCACGATGAAACTGGCCTTCGCCCCGGCTCTGGACGCCATGCAGAAGATGGACGACCTGCAGCGCCGCCTGGCTGCGGACCCGCATAACACAGCCCTGACCGAGGAAATCGCCCACTGCACTGCCATCGTGGATGCCATGGACGCTTATAATATGGACACCCAGATCAAAAAGGTGCTCAACGGTATGGGCTTCCCGGTGGATACCTGGGTCAAACTGGCGGGCGTCCTTTCCGGCGGTGAGCAGACTCGTCTGCGCCTGGCCCGTCTGCTGCTGGAGCGTCCTGACCTGCTGATCCTGGACGAGCCTACCAACCACCTGGACCTGGAAACCATGGAATGGCTGGAAAATTACCTCAAGACCTACCGCGGCGCGGTGCTGGTCGTCAGCCATGACCGCTATTTTTTGGACGCCGTCTGCACCCGCATCTGGGAGCTGCGCGGCAAGACCATCAAGACCTACCGCGGCAACTACTCGGCCTATCTGCCCCAGCGCGAAGCCGCCGACGAGCGCCAGCAAAAACTGCATGATGCCGCTGTGGAAAAGGCCGCCAAACTGCAGGACTACGTCGACCGCAACCTTGTGCGCGCCTCCACCACCAAGATGGCCCAGAGCCGCCGCAAGCAGCTGGAAAAGCTGGAGATCGTGGAAGCACCGACCGCCGAAGCCTACGAGCTGAACTTTCGCTTTGAGTACGACATCGAGCCCTATGACGAGCTGGTTATCATGAAAAACCTCACCGTCCGCATCGGGGAACGCACCCTCATCGATGCGCTGGACTACACGGTCCACCGTGGGGACAAGCTGGTCATCGCCGGCCCCAACGGCACCGGCAAGTCCACACTGCTGCAAGTGCTGGACGGCAAGCGCCGCCCCTCCGGCGGTATGGTTCGCTTAGGCAGCGGCGCCAAGCCTGGTGTCTTCACCCAGCAGCAGGCCAAGCGCACCGGCAGGGTCATCGATGCCATCTGGAACCAGTACCCCCGCTTTACCGAACTGGAAGTCCGCAGCCACCTGGCCCGCTTTGGCTACCGGGGCGAGGAAGTGTTCAAGGATTGCGCCGCCCTCTCCGGCGGCGAGCTGGCCCGCCTACGCTTTGCCGAGCTGGCCCTCGAGCGACCCAACCTGATGTTCCTGGACGAGCCTACCAACCACTTGGACATTTATATGCGTGAAAGCCTGACCCAGGCGTTGGTGGCCTACACCGGCACGCTGCTGCTGGTCACTCATGACCGCTACCTGATGCAGACCCTGGGCTGTCCGATCCTGTACCTTGAAGACGGCAAGGCAACCTTCTACCCGAACTTTGCTGCCCTGCAAAACCGCGATAACGGCAAGACCCAGGAACAGCAGAAAGCCGAGGACACAGTCAAAAAGCAGGCCTACGGCAAAGAGCAGCGCAAGCGCCGGGCCGAGGTCCGCGCCCGCATCAAAGCTGTGGAGAACCAGATCGAGGAACTGGGCGCGCACATCGTGGAACTGGAAAACGAGATCAACGACCCCGAGGTCCTGCGCGACCACCTGCTGCTGCGGGATAAGTGCGACGAACTGGACGACACCCGCTTCCACCAGCAGGAACTATACGACGAGTGGGAAAAGCTCGCCGAGGAGCAGGAAGCCTTCGAGGCCGAGGACGCATAACGCGCGCAGGGCGTACAGCCGTCCTTATACAAAAACTTAACCGTTCTGTAACTTGTATTCCGCCAAAAATGCGCTATACTATGTTTTTAGTATAATAGAAAAGTTAAAAAAAGAAAGTATAGAGATAGGGAAAGGCCGTGTGCACGAACGCCCGGCCGTATTGCAACGAAGCGGGGAGACCACTTTGCAGACAACGATCATTGTAGCAACACATAAGCCTTACTGGGTGCCGGACGATCCTATGTATCTGCCGGTGCAGATGGGCCATGCCATCCACCCGGCCTGCGGTTATATCGGCGATGATACGGGCGAAAATATCTCGGAGCGCAACGCCAATTTCTGTGAGCTGACCGGCCTGTACTGGGCGGCGCACAACATCGATTCCGATTATATCGGTATCGTGCATTATCGCCGCTATTTTGCCAGCCGCAAAAAAAGCATCTTCGATGCCAAAAAGCGCCGGGTCATCAGCCACGAGGAACTGTGCGCCATCCTGGCCACCACCAACGTGGTGCTGCCCAAGGAGCGCCACTATTTCATCGAGACGAACTACACCCAGTACATCCACGCCCACCACAAGCAGGACTTGACCGTCACCCGGGCGATCATCGAGCGCAAATGCCCGGAGTATCTGCCGGCCTACGACATGTATATGTCCAAGACCCACGGCCATCACTTTAATATGTTTGTGATGAAGCGGGAACTGCTGCAGCATTACTGCACCTGGCTGTTCGACATCCTGTTTGAGCTGGAGCGGGAACTGGACATGACCGGCTACTCCACCAACGACCGCCGCGTCTTCGGCTTCGTCAGTGAGCGTTTGCTTGACGCCTGGCTCATCACCAACAACATCAGCTACGAAGAGCTGGACATCGTGTATATGGAGCACCAGAACTGGCTGCACAAGGGCACCCAGTTCTTAAAACGTAAATTTTTCCCGAAAAAAGATGACTGAACGATTTTCTGTTGCGGCGGTGGTGGTGACCTACAACCGCCTGCCGCTGTTGCGCCAATGCCTGGCGGCCCTTGCCGCCCAGACCGCGCAGGATTTGACCATCTTTCTGGTCGATAACGCCAGCACCGACGGCACCGCCGAAGCTGTGGCCGAAATGGCCCTGCCCAACCTTGTTTACCGCAACACCGGCAAAAACCTGGGCGGGGCAGGGGGCTTCGCCTACGGCGTGCGGGAGGCTGCCCTTGCCGGGTACGATGCCCTCTGGCTCATGGACGACGACACGCTGCCCACCCCCACGGCGCTGGAAGCCTTTTTACAGGCCGACCGCAACTTGCAAGGCCAATACGGCTGGCTTTCCAGCCGTGCTTTGGCGCCAGACGGCACTGACCAGCCCATGAACCTGCAGCGAGTGACACCCTACAAAGACCTGCCTGGTTTTGACGGCGAGCGCATCCCGGCGGTCATGGGCAGTTTTGTTTCGCTGTTTCTGCGTACCGAGACCGTGCGCCGGTACGGCCTGCCCATCGCCGAGTTCTTCATCTGGTCCGACGATTGGGAGTACACCCGCCGTATTTCCCGGGCACAGCCGTGCTACGTGGTCCCGGCCAGCCGGGTCGTGCATGCCATGCAGAACCCCGGCATCGTCAACATTGCCGCCGACGTTCCCGCCCGGTGGGAGCGCTACCGCTATTTTTACCGTAATGACGTGGTACTGTACCGGCGCGAGGGCCTGCGCGGCTGGCTGTGGCTGCTGGCCAAAGACGCTTGGCACACTGCGCAGGTGCTTTGCAGCCCCCAGGGCTGCAAAGCCTGGCGCATCGGCATTATTTGGAAAGGATTCTTCGCGGGGGTGCGTTTCCGCCCCGCAACACCCTACCTGCCATGAAACTGACTGAAACGATCCTGCACAAGGCTGCGCTGTACCCGGTGGTGGCCTTTGATGTGTTTGATACGCTCCTTAAGCGCGATGTGGCCCGCCCCACCGACCTATTCGCCCTGTTGGGCGCGGACTTCGCCAAAGCCCGCATCCAGGCCGAGGCCGAAGCCCGTGCCGCCAAAAGCGGGGAAGTGACTCTGGCGGAAATTTATGCCCGCCCCTGCCTGGCCGGATACGACCCGGCGGCAGAATGCGCCGCTGAGATCGCCTGCGCTGTGCCCAACCTGCCGGTGCTGAAAGCCGCCCGCGCCCTGCATGCCCAGGGTAAACGGCTTTACTATATTTCCGACATGTACCTGCCCAAGGTTCAGCTGGACGCCATGCTGGCCAAGTGCGGCTACGACTTTTTCGATGGCGGCTTCGTCTCGGCCGATTACGGCGTGCAGAAGCGCAGCGGCAAGCTGTTCCGCCTGTTTCTGCAAAAAACGCAGACGCAGGCAAAAGAGGTCCTTTTTATTGGCGACAACTGGCGGGCGGATGTTGCCGGTTCGGCGCTGGCCGGCATCCGCAGCTGGCACCTTCCCACGCAGGAGGTCCCGCGGGAAAGCCTGCCTGCCGGTGCGGTGGCGGCTTTCACCGCAAACCGTCTGCCGGGCATCGAATCCGAGGCCGAGCGCCTTGGCTTTGCCACTCTCGGTCCGCTGGCTGTAGCCTACTGCCAATGGCTGCATGCCTGGGAACAGCAGCACCCCAATGCCAAAATCCACTTTCTGGCGCGGGATATGTACCTGATGCGCCAGGTCTACGCGCTTTTGTACCCGCAGGAGCAGACCGCCTACTTGCAGGTCTCCCGCCGCAGCCTGTGCCCGCTTCTATTGGCGCAGCACCGGTGGGATCTGCTGCTGGCCGCTCTGCCGCGCCAATCCCTTACCGGTGCGCAGATCGCCGCCTATTGCGGTACCGCCTGCCCGATGGACCTGCAAGAAAAATCCTATGATTTAAAGCATGGACCCGATACCGCCCGCCCGCTGCTGCAAGCGCTGGCCACGCCCCAAAGTGCCGCCGCCGTGTCCGCCTACCTCACCCGGCAAAACCTGCAGGCAGGGGACATCCTTGTGGACATCGGCAGCGGCGGCACAACCCAGATGCTGTTACAGGCTGTGTGCAATATAAAATTGCATGGCTGTCAGCTCTCTTGTGACGACCGACTGCGCGGGCGCTTGCGCGAAGATGAGACCGCCGTTTTTCTATTCGACGGCCGACCCGCGCCGCTGCTCTACTGGGCAGGCCAGCCCATGCTGGAACGCCTGATTTCCGAGGATGTGGGCGCGACCCTTGGTTACACCCAAACCGATAAAACCATTACCGTCCAGCAGGCCTCCCAGCCGCCCACGCCGCTTCTGGACGCGCTGCAAAAGGGAATCCTGCGCTTTGCGCAGGATTGGCAAAAGTCGTTTCTGCAAACCCTCGCTATCCCGCCGCAGACTGCCATCGCGCCTTTTCTGCGGCTGGTCGGCCAGCCTACGGCAGGGGAGACCGCCCTGCTGGGCGACCTGACCGTCGAGGATGGCGGCGTCTACCCGCTGGCCACGCCGCGCAAGGTCGGTTATTATCTCACCCACGCAAACCAGGCCAAGCAGGACCTCTCCGTTGCCCGGTGGAAGATCGGCTTTCTAAAGCGCCTGGCCCCGCTGCCCTTGCCCTATGACCGGCTTTACGCCAAAATGAAAAAATGAATTTTGAAAGGAGTGCAGGACGTTATGCCGCCGCGTATCAGTGTGATCGTGCCCATCTACAATGCGGCATCCACCCTGCGGGCTGCCGTGCAGTCCATCCTTACCCAAGATATTGCCGGGCTGGAGGTGCTGCTGGTCGATGACGGCTCCACCGATGCCACCCCCGGCCTTTGCCACGATCTGGCCCTGCGGGACGACCGCATCCAGGTCATCACCCAGAAAAACGCCGGGATCTGCGCCGCCCGCAACCGGGGGCTTTCCGTCGCTGAGGGCATGTATGTGACCTTCTGCGACGACGATGATCTGCTGCTGCCCGGTGCGCTGGCCCTGCTGCTGCAAAAGGCGGAGGACACCGGCGCTGACATCGTCCGTGCCGATTACGAGCTGATCCACATCAGCCCCGACGGCACCGAGACCCCGCAGCCCCACCCGGCGGGCACGGCCTGTGACCTGGCCGCCGACGGCGACTACCGCAAGTTCCTGCAAAACAGCGGCCCGCAATTCGTCTGGAATGCCCTCTACCGCCGCTCGGCCATCGGCAATCTGCGCTTTGACGAGCACTGCCGCTATGGCCTTGAGGATTTCATCTTCAACGCCGGACTTTATGCCCGCACCGACAAAGTACACTACCTGCCGCAGCCTGTCTACCGCCATTTCGAGAGTGGGCAAAGCACCTCCCAGTGCCAGACCGTACAGGCTTTGCAGGGGCGCATCGGCGTGCTGGACCGCTGGATGGCAGCCGAGTATAAGGCCATTCAGGCCCGCAGCCCCGAAGCTGCCCGCGCGGCCGTCTGGAACGACCGCCGCGCCCAGGCTATCACCTTTTTGATGCACCAGCTGGCAGATGCCAAAGCCCCCGGTGCGCTGCGCCGCCACGGCTGGCGCACTTTACGCGGTGTGCTGGCCCGTTACCCGGCCCCGCCGCTGGATCTTTGGCACGAAGCCAAGCACCATAAAAAGCAGACCGGCGCACTGCTGCTGTACAACCTGCGGCTGCAACGCCTGTATGAACTGTGGGCCAACCGCCCGAAAAACCGCAGGAGGAAACTGCCATGAAAACGATTCTGGTTACCGGCGCCGCCGGATATATCGGCCGCCACGTTGTCAAAAATGCGCTGGATCGCGGCTGCAAGGTCATCGCGTCTGACTTCTCTTTTAAAGGCGTGGATGAGCGGGCGGAGTTTTGCGATGTGCCCATCTTCAGCGGTGACAAGGAAATCTACCGCAAGGTGGGCAGCCCGGACATCTGCATCCACCTGGCCTGGCGGGACGGTTTTCGCCACAACTCTCCGGCCCATATGAAGGACCTGTCCGCCCACGTCACATTCCTGAACGACCTGGTGGCAGGCGGCCTGAAAGATTTAAGCGTCATGGGTACTATGCACGAAGTGGGCTACTGGGAGGGTGCCATCAACGAAAGCACCCCCTGCAAGCCCCAAAGCCAGTACGGCATCGCCAAAAACGCCCTGCGCCAAAGCCTGATGCTCTCGCTGGACGGCAGCCCCTGCAAGCTGCACTGGCTGCGCGCCTACTACATCACCGGCGACGAAGCCCACGGCAGTTCCATCTTTGCCAAACTGGCTCAGGCCGAACTGGACGGCAAAAAGACCTTCCCGTTCACCAGCGGCAAAAACCTCTATGACTTCATCGATGTGGATGAGCTTGCCAACATGATCGTCGCTGCCAGCGTGCAGGAGGAGATCAACGGCATCATCAACGTCTGCACCGGCGAGCCCCGCAGCCTGGCCGACCGGGTCGAGCAATTCCTGCGGGATAAGAACTACAAGATCAAGCTGGACTACGGTGCCTTCCCGGACCGCCCGTATGACAGCCCCGGCACCTGGGGCGACGCGACCAAAATCAAACAAATTCTTGCAAAGGATCAGCTATGAAACGATTAGGCATTTTCTTTTTCTACGAGAAAAACGGCGATGTAGATGACTTTATTACCTACTACCTCGCAGATCTTGCAAAAAACCTGACCGACCTGGTCGTGGTCTGCAACGGCAAACTCAGCGCCCAGGGCCGCGCGGCCTTCTCGCAGTTTACAGATAACATCATCGTGCGCGAGAACAAGGGCCTGGATGTCTGGGCCTATAAAACGGCGCTGGATTCCTACGGCTGGGATAAGTTGTCTGAGTTTGACGAGATCGTCATGACCAACTCTACCCTGATGGGCCCCGTGCGTCCGCTGAAAGAGATGTTTGACGCCATGGCCGAGAATCAGGATCTCGACTTCTGGGGCCTGTCCATCCACCACGGCGCCAAGTCCAATCCTTTCAAGGGCAAGCACATCTATAGCTATCTGCCGGTGCATATCCAGTCCCACTTCATCGTTTACCGCCAGCGTTTTGTAAAAAGCCCGGAACTGCAGCAGTACTGGGACAACATGCCCATGATCGCCGACTACAACGATTCCGTCCAGCGGTACGAGGCTGTCTTTACCAAGCAGTTCGAGGAACGCGGTTTTAAGTGGGATGTCTATGTCAAGACCGATGACCTGAAAGATTTCACTGACTATCCGCTGCTGGTCTGCCCGACCAAGCTGCTGCGGGAGAAAAAGTGCCCGCTGTTCAAGCGCCGCAGCTTTATGCACACGCTGGAAGCCTACTTGAACGATACGGCCGGTGAGCCGGTGCAGGAGTTGTACGCTTACCTGCGGGATGAAACGGATTATCCGCTGGACCTCATCTGGAAAAACATGATCCGCACCATGCACCCGCATGAGTTTACCCGTAACCTCGGTTTGACCCGCATCATCCAGCCCACGGTGCAGAACAAGGCCCAGGCCGAGGAGATCCGCGCCAACCGCAGGATCGCCCTGGCCATGCACCTTTATTTTATGGATATGCTGGACCAGAGTATGGCCTTTGCCGCCAAGTTCCCGCCGGAGACGGACGTGTTCATCTCCACCAACGAACCCGGCAAAAAAGAGAAGATCGAAAAGGCCTTTGCTGCCCTACCTCTGCACAGCGTCACCGTGCAGGTGGTGGAAAATCGCGGCCGCGATGTGGGTGCGTTCCTCTGCGACCTGGCCCCGCAGCTGCGCGGTTATGATTACGCCTGCTTCATGCACGATAAAAAGGCCATCCAGACCAAGCCAGGCAGCGTAGGTTCCAGCTTCGGCTATGTCTGCAACGAGAACGTCTGCAAAAATGCCGCCCATGTGCTGAACATACTCTGCGAGTTCGAGAATGACCCGTACCTTGGCATCCTCTGCCCGCCGTTCCCAGCCCATGGCCTCTACTTCATGAATATGTGTTCCGGCGGCTGGGGTCCCAACTTCGAGAACACCAAAAAGCTGCTGAAAGAGACACTCAAGTTGGATGTGCCCATTGCGGGCGAGGAATCGCCCATTGCGCCCTACGGCAGTGTATTCTGGTTCCGCCCCAAGGCGCTGGCCCCGCTGTTCGACCACGGCTGGCAGCATACGGATTTCCCGCCCGAGCCGCTGCCCCAGGACGGTACCATCAGCCATGCCATTGAGCGTGTCTACCCGTTTGTTGCCCAGGCTGCCGGTTATTACCCGGCCGTCGTCATGAGCCGCGACTATGCTGTGATCCGCAATGACACCATGCAGGCCTATGCCACTGGCATGATCCGCCCGCTGGCTCGCGTGTTTGACTGTACCACCTTCTGGGGGGCTTCCAGCGCGGCTGCCGGCTTTGCGGCCAAGCGTCATTTGTTTGGCATCTACGGCCCCTACGCCAACAGCCGCCGCCGTCACGCCCGCAACTGGCTGCGGGATAACCTGCCGGAGTCCGCCTACAAGGGCATCATCAACACCAAGCGTGCCATCTTCGGCCCCCACCACGGCCCGTATGAGGATTAAGCCCCATGAAACGGCTGATCGTTTATTTCCATTATGACCCGCTGGGCCAGATCGACACCGCCTGCCGTGTGGCCGTGGAAGCCATGGCCCATTATGGCGAGGTGTTCTTTATCTCCAACGGCACGCTGCGCCCGGCGGACCGTGCCTGGGCGGCGTCGGTGACATTGACCTGCCGCGAACGGGAAAATAAGGGCCTTGACGTGGGTGCCTATAAAGAAGCGCTGGCTGTCATCGGCCGGGGCCGCCTGGCCCGCTACGACGAACTGGTGCTGATGAACTTCACGCTGGCAGGCCCCGTCTGCTCGCTGGCTTCGATGTTCGCTGCCATGGAGGCCCGCCCGGAGCTGGCCTTTTGGGGCTTGACCCGCCACTACGCCATGAAGAGCCGACGCTTTGGCGGCCGCAGCGGGGAAGTGCCGGAACATCTGCAATCCCACTTTTTGGCCGTCCGCGCACCGCTTTTGCACAGCGAGGATTTCTGGCAGTATTGGCAGAAAATGCCGCTGCCCAAAAGCTATGAGGAATCCATTGCTAACCACGAGACACGATTCACCGCGCATTTTGCAAACCTCGGCTGCCGCTGGGATTCCTACGTGGATACGAAAGATTTGCGGGACGTTTTCGTCAATCCCATCATGGCCTGCCCGCGGGAACTGCTGGAAAACCGGGGCTGCCCGTTTTTCAAGCGCCGCAGCTTTTTTACCCCCTATGCGGATGAACTGCGCCGCACCGACGGTACCGCTGCCCGCACCCTGTACGATTACGTAAAACAGGAGACCAACTACCCCGTGGACCTGCTGCTGGCCGCGCTTTTGCAGCGCCAGCCGCTGGAGGCGCTGGCCCGGGAACTGCACTGGCAGTACGTATTGCCCGATGCCGCCCCCGTTGAGCCTGCGCCCGAGTTGGCTGCCCAGGGCTTGGCCCTGCTGCACCTGCCGATTTCGGAAGTTGAAAAGGCCGACTCCGTTACCGCCTGGTACACCCGCGAAGCTGCCCGCCGAGCCGATGAAGCGCTGGCTCAGGCCGCCGCCCTTTTTGCTAAAGAGCCGATGCTGGGTGTGCTAAGCCCGGCAGTACCTCTTTGGTCTGCCGCCCGGCAAAGCCGCGATGCCGATTGGCAGGCGGCGCGCCCGGCCCTGCAAGGCAAAGTCAACGTGCCGCTGGGCCAAAACCCGCCCCCGGCTCCGGCCTGTGGCTGGGCACTGGTGCGGCTGGCCGCTGTGGCGGGCAGCGACACTCTGCCCGCCATCACCGCCCCGGAGGATGCCTGGCTGCTGCCGCTGAAAGCCCAGCAAAATGGTTTCTTCAGTGCCAGCTTTACCACCGCCGCGCAAAGCGCCGCTGCGGCTGACCAGCTGGTCCTGCATTACCAGCAGGCTGCCGATCCGAAGGCCGTGGCAAAGCAGTTTGGCCGTTTAGTCAAGCACAAACTCAAAAAATAAAAAGGGGAGAGCCTTATCAAAAAACAACGCCTGTTTTATCTGGACCTGATCCGAGCCGTGGCTCTCGCCAGTATCTTAATTGTCCACTTCAACGCCACCGTTACCGGGTATTTCACCCTGCCGCACAAGTTGTTCACCAGTACGCTGGTGCAGGGCATTTACCTCGGTGATTTCGGCTCGTCGCTATTTTTTATCGTGTCGGGCGCATCGCTGGCGCTCACTGTCCCGCAGGAACAAAGCCCATGGCAGTTTTACAAGAAGCGGGTCAAGGCGGTGTTCCCACTGTTCTGGCTGGCGTGGGTGGTCTGCTTTTCCATCCGCTTCCTCAGCCAGCCCGGCTACTACACCGGGGCTAAGACCATCACGCTGGTGCTGACTTTTTTGGGGTTAGATAACTTCGCCGTGGCCGCCGGCTGGGTGGGTATGGATTTCGCCTGTGTAGGAGAGTGGTTCCTCGGCAGCATCCTGTTTTTGTACCTGCTGTTCCCGCTTTTGCAGCGGGCTCTGCGCAAGGCCCCGGTGCTGACCTGGGTCGTAACATTGCTCGTCTGCATCCCCCTCCATATGCAGGGCTGGGATAACGGCCTGGTGGCTGTACATATCCCGGAATTCCTCTTTGGCATGACCTTTTTGGCGATGAAAGACCGGCTGAAGGCTGTTTTAGTGCCGCTGTTTGTCTTGGGGCTGATGAACCTGCACGTCGACGAAAAGCTGCTCTGCTCGATGTTCAGTGCCTTCGTCTTTATCGCGCTGGCCGCTGTGGCAGCCCCACTGCTGGATAAACCGCTGCCCCGTGCGGTCTGTGCCAAGGCGGCCAAGCTCTCCTATGCAGTATTTTTGACCCATCATGTCATCATCCAGCGCCTGGTGCGTGGGTTTGATCTGGCCGCGCTTTCCCGCCGCGATACGGCGATTTTGTTCTGTGTCTACCTGCTGGCAACCTACGCCGCGTCCGAAGCCCTGCTCTGGCTCCAGTGCCGCCTGCGGGAAGAACGGCAAAAACTCTTCTCGTAAAAATCCCTATCCGCTGTTTGCCCAAAACAGCGGATATTTTTTTGTCATAGTACTCGGCACAAACCTCTGTACAAAAATCGGCTGGTACGGTATAATACAAAGTAAGTATGTGTGCCGGACTGCCGCAAACGCGCCCGGCAAAAAGGAAGTATGGAAAGGGGAGTCCCTGCATGTCTGAGTTCTCTGTTTCTCTGGCAAAACTGGCGGAAGAAGCCAATCTGACCGTCGCCTATACCCCCTGCGAACTGGAAAAGGTCATGGTCACCGCGACCGAAGTGTACCGTCCGGGCATCCTGCTGGCCGGTTACTACGAAAATTTTGATAACAAGCGCGTCCAGATCATCGGCCTGACCGAGATGTCCTATCTGGAAGAACTGTCCACTTCGCTGCGCAACACCCATCTGGAAAAGCTGTTCTCTTTCCAGCCGCCTGCTGTCATCCTGACCCGCGGCATGCAGCCGCTTTCCGAGATGATGCAGTTCGCCAAGCAGTACGGCGTGCCACTGCTTATGTCTACCGAGATGACATCCGCCCTGATGGGCATGCTCATCACCACGTTGAATAAAGAGCTGGCTCCCCGCATCACCCGCCACGGCGTGCTGGTGGAAGTCTACGGCGAAGGCATCCTTATTTTGGGCGATTCCGGCGTCGGCAAAAGCGAGACCGCCATCGAGCTGGTCAAGCGCGGCCACCGTCTCATCGCCGACGATGCTGTCGAGCTGCGCCGCATCTCCTACAAGCAGATCCTAGGCACCGCGCCGGAAAACATCCGCCATTTTATTGAATTGCGCGGCATCGGTATCGTCAACGTGGCCCGCGTGTTCGGCATCGGCTCGGTGCGTTCCAGCGTCGAGGTCGAGATGGTCATCCAGCTTGAACCCTGGGACCGCACCAAAAACTACGACCGCACCGGCCTGGAGACCGAGTACACCGACATCCTCGGCGTCAAGGTGCCCAAGATGCTGATCCCCGTCATGCCAGGCCGTAACCTGGCCGTCATCATCGAGACCGCGGCCATCAACAACCGCCAGAAGGAGATGGGCTACAACGCCGCCAAGGAACTGCTGAAGCAGCTGGGCCTGAACGACGACGCCAACCTCCAGTAACCGCGTCAACAGCAAAGAAGGAACACCATTTCATGCAGATGATTGCAGACCTGCACACCCATACACTGTGCGCTACCCACGCATTCCAGACCCTAAACGAGATGGCGGCTGCCGCCAAAGACTGCGGCTACAAGGCCCTCGCCATCACCGACCACGCGCCCGCCATGCCCGATGCGCCGCACCGCTGGCATTTCGAGAATCCCACCGCCTTGCCCCGCACCATCGACGGCATGGTCATGCTCTATGGGGCCGAGGCCAACGTGGTGGACGCCAAAGGCCATCTGGACCTGCCGCCGCGCATCCTGGAATATCAGGATTGGGTGGTCGCATCCATCCACAGCCCCTGCGTGCCGGGTCTGCTGACCCGCAAGGAGGCCAACCGCATCTGGCTGGCCGTGGCCGAGAACCCCTACGTGGACTGCATCGGCCATTCCGAGCAGGAAAACTACCGCTATGATTACGACTTGGTGACCAAGGCGTTCGCCGCCAACCACAAGGTCGTGGAGCTCAACGGCAACTCGTTCAACGTCCGCAAGGACGGCATCCCCAACATGAAAGCTCTGCTGGCCGCCTGCCTGCAAAACGGCTGCCATATCGCCGTGGACAGTGATGCCCACAGCACCTGGCAGCTGCGCCACGGGCTGACGGCTCTCTACGGCATGCTGGAGGAGATGAACTTCCCCGAGGAGCTGATCATAAACGCTACCACTGCAAATCTCACAGCAGAATTAAAATTGCACGGCAAAGCCTGTGCGGAAGAAGTTGGAGGAATACTAGTATGAGCAAGTACACGATTGGTATCGACCTGGGCGGCACCACCATGACCGCCGGTCTGGTGGACGAAAACTATAAGATCATCGGCAAAACCACCTGGGCCACCCGTTTGCCGCGCCCGGCCGAGGACCTGGAAAAGGCCTTGGCTGACCTGTGCCGCACCGTTGCCAAAGAAAATAAGGTCGATTTCACCGACGTAAAATACGTGGGGATCGGTACCCCCGGCAGCGTCAATTTCACCACTGGCTTTGTGGGCTTCAACACTAACTTCGGTTACTATGACTGGAACCTCGGCCCCGACCTGGAAGCCATGCTGGGCTGCAAGGTCTATGTCGAGAACGACGCCAACGCTGCCGCCTACGGCGAGTACATCGCAGGCGGTGCCAAGGGCTACAAGGATGCCGTCGTCATCACGCTGGGCACCGGCATCGGCAGCGGTATCATCCTGGGCGGCAAGATCCTGCGCGGCTTCAACTTTGCTGCGGGTGAGATGGGCCATAATGTCATCGTGAAGGACGGCATCCAGTGCACCTGCGGCCGCAAAGGCTGCTGGGAGCGTTACGCCTCTGCCAGCGCCCTGACCCGCGAGACCAAGGTCGCTATGCAGGCCCATAAAGAGACCATCATGTGGAAGATGACCCCCGACCTCGATCATGTCAACGCCAAGCTCTCCTTCGACGCCGCTGCCAAGGGTGACGCCGTGGCCAAGAGCGTTGTGGACAGCTGGATCGAGTATGTCGGTGTCGGCATCGCCAACGTCATCAACACCTTTGAGCCGGAGATCATCTGCATCGGCGGCGGTGTTTCCAACCAGGGAGAGACCCTGCTGGCCCCCGTCCGCGCCTATGCCGAAAACGAGACCAAGAACATCACCACCGGCCGCTTCCCCAAGATCGTCGCCTGCACGCTGCATAACGATGCGGGCGTCATCGGTGCCGCGGCCCTTGAAAACTCTATCTGATTTTAATTTTCGTATTCACCGGGAGGAACCATGCAGCAGCAAACGATCGAAACCTTGCGTCAGGCCTTGCAGGAAAGCGCCCTGCCGTTTGCCCAGCAGGAGCCTTTGGCATCCCATACCACTTTCCAAATCGGCGGCCCGGCGGTATTCTGGTGTACGCCGAAAAACGCAGATCAGTTGCGCCGTACGCTGGCGCTTTGCCGGGAAAACGGTGTGCGCACCTACCTTTTGGGCAACGGCTCCAACACGCTGTTTGCCGATGAGGGCTACGACGGCGCAGTCATCGATCTGCGCGGGCTGAACTTCGGCCCTACAGCGGAACCACGGCCTGACGGCTCCACCCGCCTTACTGCGGGCGCTGGCCTCACGCTGGGGCGGCTTTGCGCCGTTGCCCAGCAGCAGAGCCTTGCAGGCATTGCCTTTGCCTGCGGCATCCCCGGCACCATCGGCGGGGCCGTGTATATGAATGCCGGTGCCTATGGCGGCGAGATGAAGGACGTGCTGGAAAACGTGACCTTTTTGGACAGCGACCTTACCGAGCGCACGCTGCCTGCCGCAGAATTGGCCCTGGGCTACCGCACCAGCCTGTTTGAGCAGCACCCCGATTGGTGCGTGCTTTCGGCCACGGTGCGTCTGCAGCCCGGCGACAGCGCCGCCATTCTGGCGGAGATGCAGGACTATCTGCAGCGCCGCAAAGACAAGCAGCCGATAGAATGGCCCAGTGCGGGCAGCACCTTCAAGCGCCCCCAGGGCGCCTTTGCAGGCAAGCTGATCGAGGATTGCGGTCTGCGGGGCTTTACCGTGGGCGGTGCCCAGATCAGCGAGAAGCACTGCGGCTTTGTCATCAACCGCGGCGGCGCGACCTGCGCCGATGTCGTCAGCCTGACCGATCAGGTCAAGGCCATCGTGCTGCAAAAGACCGGCTATACGCTGGAGCGGGAAATTCGCGTAGTAAAATAAAGGGGGGGGGGAGTACGCATGAAATTTGTGATCGTAACGGGCCTGTCCGGCGCGGGCAAATCAATGGCCGTCAACGCGCTGGAAGATATTGGTTTTTTCTGCATCGATAACATCCCGGTGGCACTGCTGCCCCGTATCGTGGACTTTGCCCTGCAAGGCGAAAACCAGCTGAACCGCGTGGCTGTCGTGATGGACGTGCGCGGCGTGCGCAGCAGCGAGCAGCTGGAACAGGCGCTCTCCGACCTGGACGCCCGTAAGTTCGAGTATGAGATCCTCTTTCTCGACGCCAACGACGCGGTCATCCAGCGCCGCTATAAGGAGACCCGCCGCCAGCACCCCATCACCATCAGCGAAAAGCTGCCCATCACCGAGGCCATCGCCCGGGAGCGCCGCCTGCTGCAGCCGCTGCGGGCACGGGCGCAGTATGTCATCGATACCTCGCTGCTCAGCACCGCCCAGAACAAGGAGCGGGTGTGCAGCCTGTTTCTGGACCACGGCGAAAGCCCGATGGCCCTCACGGTGGTGTCCTTCGGTTTCAAGTACGGACTGCCCCAGGAGGCAGACCTTGTGCTGGATGTCCGATGCCTGCCCAACCCGTTCTACGTGCCGGAGCTGAAAAATCTCACCGGTCTGGATGAGGAAGTGGTGGACTACGTCATGGCTGCCCCCGAATCCCAGGAGCTGCTGCGCCGCTATGAGAGCATGCTGGAATACGCCCTGCCGCTCTACGTCAAGGAGGGCAAAAGCCAGCTGATGATCGCGGTGGGCTGCACCGGCGGCAAGCACCGCTCCATCACCTTTGCACGCAAGATCGGCGAGTTCTGTGAAAAACTGGGCTACGAGCCCAGCGTACAGCACCGCGACGCCAAGCGCACCCTGTAAAAAATAAAATTTACGCTTTATCGGGAGTTTTATGAGCTTCTCACAAGATGTAAAAAACGAGATCCTGCGCCATAGGATCTCCAAACCATGCTGCTCTGTGGCCGCCGCCTATGCGGTGGCCTGTTTTGGTAAATACTTCGATGACCGCGGCATCGTTCTGCAAACCGAGAACGAAGGCGTGGCTGCCTTTGCCCAAAAGCTGTACCGCCGCTGCGGCATCCGGGGGGATGTGCTGCGCAAGGAGCGCCCCACCGGCCCGGTGTTTGAGTTCAGCGTCAAGGATGTGGTGGAGGTCGAGCGCCTGCTGGAGCTTTTCGGCCACACCGGCAAGGAACCGACCCTGCGCATCCGGCCGGAGAACTTCAAGTGCCAGCACTGCGTGCAATCCTTCATCGCTGCAGCGTTTCTTTGCTGTGGTACGATGACCGACCCGGAGAAGAGCTACAATCTGGAGTTCCTCTCCACTCGGCACTATCTCTCCCAACAGTTGGAGGCCATGCTGGCCGAGCACGACTTCAACCCCCATCGCGCCCTGCGCAAGGGAGCCAACACGGTCTATATCAAATCGGCCGACCATATCGAGGATCTGCTCACCTTCATGGGGGCGGGCAACGCCGCCATGCGTATCATGGACCAGCGCATGTACAACGATATGCGCAATAAGACCAACCGCCTTTCCAACTGTGAGACCGCTAACCTGGGCAAAAGTGTCCAAGCCGCCGTGCAGGTGCAGCTGGCCATTGAAAAGCTGCAGGCCGCCGGTGCCATGAGCACCCTGCCGGAAAATCTGCGCCTGACCGCCAAACTGCGGATGCAGTACCCCGACCTGCCGCTGGCTAAGCTGGCCCAAAAGTTTGACCCTCCTGTTAGCAAGGCGGGGCTGTCCCACCGCTTAAAACGCATCCAAGAGGCTGCCCGCCGCCTGGACGAAACCGCTGAATCCGAAAAGCCCACACGAGCCGAAAGCACTAAGGAAACTTGACCATGCCTGAAACCACCCAAAGACAATTTACCCACCTGCATGTGCATACCGAGTACAGTCTGCTGGACGGAGCCTGCCGTATTGACCGCCTGTTTGACCACCTCAAAGCCATGGGGCAGACGGCCTGCGCCATCACCGATCACGGCGTTATGTACGGCTGTGTGGCGTTTTTTGATGCAGCCAAGGCCGCAGGCATCAAGCCTATCATCGGCTGTGAGGTCTATGTAGCCACCCGTACCCGCTTTGATAAGGTCAACCGCATCGACGGCAACAACCATCTGATCCTGCTGTGCAAAAACGAGATGGGCTACAAAAACCTTATCAAGATGGTCTCCGCCGGCTTTACTGAGGGTTTTTACTCCAAGCCCCGCATCGATAAGGACCTGCTGGAACAGCACCACGAGGGATTGATCTGTCTGTCCGCCTGCCTGGCGGGCGAGATCCCCCAGGCCATCCTGGCAGGGGACTACGAGCGTGCAAAACAGGCCGCGCTTTACTACCGCGACCTTTTCGGCGAGGGAAACTATTATATCGAACTGCAGGACCACGGCCTGGAGGAAGACCAGGTCGTCCTGCCCCAGCTCATCCGATTGGCCCGGGAGACTGGCATCCCCATGGTCGCTACCAACGACGCCCACTACATTACCAAAGAGGACGCCAAGATGCAAAGCATCCTGCTCTGCATTCAGACCGGTAAGACCATCGCCGACGCCGACCGCATGGAATTCCAGACCGATGAGTTTTACCTCAAAAGCACCAACGAGATGTACGACCTCTTCGCGATGGTGCCGGAAGCCTGCGAAAACACCAACAAAATTGCGGAACAGTGCAATTTTGAGTTCACCTTCGGCGAGACGAAACTGCCGTACTTCAAAGCCCCCGATGGCATGGAGAACCAGGAATACTTCGAGAAACTTTGCTGGGAGGGACTCGAGCGCCGCTACCCCGGCGAAGTCACCGACGCGCTGAAAGAGCGCCTTTCTTACGAGATCAACGTCGTCAAAACGATGGGCTACACCAACTACTACCTCATCGTCTACGACTTCATCAACTACGCCAAAAGCCGAGATATTCCCGTCGGCCCCGGCCGTGGTTCCGGCGCGGGCAGCCTGGCGGCTTACTGCGTCGGCATTACCGACATCGACCCCATCCGCTACAACCTCATCTTTGAACGCTTCCTGAACCCGGAGCGTGTTTCAATGCCCGACTTCGACGTCGACTTCTGCTATGAGCGCCGCCAGGAGGTCATCGACTACGTAAACGAAAAGTATGGCCGCGACCATGTGGCCCAGATCGTCACCTTTGGTACGATGGCCGCCCGCGCCGCCGTGCGCGATGTGGGCCGCGTGATGGGCATGACCTACCAGGACGTGGACCGCGTGGCCAAGCTCATCCCCATGGAGCTGAAGATGACGCTGAAAAAGGCGCTGGAGGTCAGCCCCGACCTGAAAGTCCTTTATGACGGTGACAATCAGGTGCATGAACTCATCGACACTTCGTTAAAAGTCGAGGGCATGCCCCGCCATGCCTCCACCCACGCCGCAGGCGTCGTCATTACCCGTGAACCGGCCACCGAGTACGTGCCTCTGTCCACCAACGACGGCCTGCCGGTTACCCAGTTCAACATGGTGGAGATCGAGCGCCTGGGCCTGCTGAAGATGGACTTCCTGGGCCTGCGCACCCTCACCGTCATCCACGATACCGAGATGGCCGTCCGCCACACCAAGGACCCGGATTTCCGGGTGGCCAACATTGACTACGACGACCCCGCCACCTACGAGATGCTGACCCGCGGCGAGACGATGGGCATCTTCCAGCTTGAATCTACCGGCATGACCCAGGTGCTGATGAGCATGCGCCCGAAAAACCTGGAAGATGTCATCGCCCTGATCTCGCTGTATCGCCCCGGCCCGATGGATTCCATCCCAACGTATTTGCGCAACAGAAAGGACCCGTCCAAGGTCGTTTACCAGACCCCGCAGATGGCCCACATCGTGGATGTGACCAACGGTGTCGTCATTTATCAGGAGCAGGTCATGCAGATCTGCCGTGAGCTGGCAGGCTTCAGCTTCGGCCAGGCCGACAATGTGCGCCGCGCTATGAGCAAGAAAAAGCTCAAGGTCATGGAGGCCGAGCGCGAGCATTTTGTCCATGGATGCACCGAGCCGGGCAAGGAGTGCGCTGGATGCGTCAAAAACGGCATCCCGGAGGCAGTGGCAAACCAGATCTACGATGATATGATCAGTTTTGCCTCCTACGCCTTCAACAAATCCCACGCGGCCTGCTACGCCTACGTGGCCTTCCAGACAGCCTACCTCAAGTGCCATTACCCCCACGAGTTCATGGCCGCCCTGCTGACCAGTGTACTCGATAATACGTCGAAAGTTATCGAATATACTTCCGAGTGCCAGCGCTTGGCCATCAAGGTCCTGCCGCCGGACATCAATGTCTCCCGCGGCGGCTTCACCGTCGATGGCGACAGCATCCGCTTCGGTCTCAACGCCGTCAAAAGCGTGGGCCGCAACCTGATCGATTCGGTGGTAAAGGAGCGCAAAAACCGCCCCTACCGCAGCCTGTACGATTTCTGCAAGCGGCTGCACGGCAACGAACTGAATCGCCGCGCGCTGGAAAACCTCATCAAGGCAGGCTCCTTCGATGCGCTGGAGCCCAGCCGCCGCGCTATGATCGACAGCGCCGAGGGTATCCTGAAAAGCGTCGAGACCGACGCCCGCCAAAACCTGGAAGGCCAGATGGACCTTTTCGGCATGATGGGCGGGGAACAGGAGCAGGCCGCCAGCGATTACAAGATCCCCAACACGCCGGAATATCCCGCCGGCGATCTGCTCAAAATGGAAAAAGAGGTCTCTGGCCTCTACCTGTCCGGCCACCCGCTGGACGCCTACCGCACCCAGATCAGCCAGATCTCCACCTGCACCATCGCCGACCTGCAGGGCGAGGACGCCAAGCGTTTTGACAACCAGAACGTCACGATTCTTTGTACGGTCGTCAAAAATAAGATCATGACCACCAAGTCCAACACGCTGATGGCCTTTACCACCGTCGAGGATCTGACCGGTACGATGGAACTGCTGATCTTTCCGCGGGTGCTGGCCGAGTGCCGCGCTGCCCTGCAGGAAAACGCCGTCGTCGTGGCCAACGGCCGCGTCTCTGTAAAAGAGGAAGAAGCCGCCCGCCTGATCGTCGAGGGGGTGCAGCCCATCGAGCACTACGACCCGAGCCAATCTTTCGGTAAAAACCGGGTGGAAAAAGTCCGCCGCGAGACCGGCGGGGGAGAGACCGCCGGCTATTTCCTGACGGTGCCCAGCCGCCAGGGCCCGGAGATGCACAAGGTGGAAAACCTGCTGTGCAACATCTTTGACGGCGGCACTACCAAGGTCTATTTCCGCTTTGCGGACACCGGTCAAAAGGTGCTGGCCCGCCATATGGCCATCAAGGATGACCCGCTGTTGCGCGCCGAATTGGAACGCATTTTGGGTAAAGATCATGTAAAAGTTCAGACAGCTGAACAAAATGCAAAATAAATCCATGCACTTTGCAAGAATTATCCATAATCTAGACGCTAGAGTTGTGCTATAATGGATACGTCACAAAGATTGTTAAAAATTTATTCTAGCTTCTGGCAATGTGGCGCAATGTGGCGCAATGTGCCCAAAATAGGAGGGGCTTGTTTTATGGCTAAGGAAATTAAAACCATCGGTGTTCTGACCAGCGGCGGTGACGCCCCCGGCATGAATGCCGCCGTTCGCGCAATCGTTCGCGCTGGTATCAGCAAAGGTTACCGCATGATGGGTATCCAGCGTGGCTACAACGGTCTGATCAATGGCGAAGTTTACGAAATGAACGTCCGCAGCGTATCGGAGATCATCCACCGCGGCGGCACGATCCTCTATACGGCACGCTGCCTGGAGTTCAAGACCCAGGAAGGCCAGGCTAAGGGCCTTGCCCGCTGTAAAGAACTGGGCATCGACGCATTGGTCGTCATTGGCGGCGACGGCTCCTTCATGGGTGCCCGTGCGCTGGCCAACCAGGGCATCCCCTGCATCGGCCTGCCCGGCACCATCGATAACGACATTGCCTGCAGTGAATACACTATCGGTTACGACACGGCCATGAACACTGCTGTCGAGGCTATCGATAAACTGCGCGACACCACCCAGAGCCACGACCGTTGCAGCGTCGTTGAGGTTATGGGCCACCACGCCGGTTATATTGCCCTGAATGTCGGCATCGCTACCGGCGCTGTCGCTGTCCTGCTGCCGGAGATCCCCTTCGACTTCGAGCGCGACATCCTGCAGCGCATGCGCCAGACCCAGGCCACCGGCAAGAAGCACTTCATCATCATCGTGTCCGAGGGCGTCATCGGTGCCCAGGAGCTGGCCAACCAGATCCAGGCTGCTACCGGTGTCGACTCCCGCGCAACCGTTCTGGGCCACATCCAGCGCGGCGGTTCTCCCACGGTGCGTGACCGCGTCAACGCTTCTCTGATGGGCTACCACGCCATCGACCTGCTCGATAAGGGCATCTACAACCGCGTTGTCGCCGTCTCCGGCGATAAGATCGTCGACTACGATGTCAATGTGGCCCTCTCGATGCACAAGACCATCGACCGCGACATGATCGAGATCGCAAACGCCATCTCCATCTGAGCGTCCCAATTCAAATAATTCGCACAAGCCCGCACAAAATTGCAAAAAACACTTGCAATTTGCGCGGGCTTGTGGTATTATACTACGGCAATACACACGCATTGCGTTGTTTTTTTGTGCGCTTTTTTCGTTAAAGCGTTAGAAAACATAAAACGCCATGCGGAGGGTAAAACTAAATTTATTGGAGGATTTTTTACTATGGCAGTCGTATCTATGAAACAGCTTCTCGAAGCAGGTGTCCACTTCGGTCACCAGACCCGTCGTTGGAACCCCAAGATGGCTAAGTACATCTTCACCGAGCGCAACGGCATCTACATCATCGACCTGCAGAAGACCGTTAAGAAGCTGGATGAGGCTTACAACTTCGTGCGCGACACCGCTGCTCAGGGCGGCGAGATCCTGTTCGTCGGCACCAAGAAGCAGGCTCAGGATTCCATCCGTGACGAGGCTACCCGCTGCGGTATGCACTACGTCAACGCTCGTTGGCTGGGCGGCATGATGACCAACTTCCGCACCATCCGTAAGCGCATCGATCGTATGGAGCAGCTGAAGACCATGCAGGCCGACGGCACCTTCGATCTGCTGCCCAAGAAGGAAGTTGTCAAGCTCGAGCTCGAGATGGAGAAGCTGGACAAGTACCTGGGCGGCGTCAAGAACATGAAGACCCTGCCGAAGGCTATGTTCATCGTTGACCCCCACAAGGAGCGCATCGCTGTCTCCGAGGCCCGCAAGCTGAACATCCCCATCGTTGCTATCGTTGATACCAACTGCGATCCCGATGAGATCGATTACGTGATCCCCGGCAACGACGACGCTATCCGCGCTGTCAAGCTGATCTCCGGTGCCATGGCCAGCGCTGTTCTGGAAGGCAAGCAGGGCGTCCAGGAGGCTCCCGCCGCTGAGGAGAAGACCGAGGCCTGATCCCCGTGTGCCCGGAACACCTATTAGTATAAGACAGAAAGGACAAGAGAGATTATGGCTATTTCTGCAAAAGACGTTATGGAACTGCGTAAGCAGACCGACTGCGGTATGATGGAGTGCAAAAAGGCTCTGACCCAGGCTGACGGCGACTTCGAGAAGGCAATCGAGATCCTGCGTGAGCAGGGTCTGGCTGCTGCCAACAAGAAGGCTGGCCGTATCGCCGCTGAGGGCATGGTCTATGCCGTTTCTTTCGACAACTGCGCTGTTGTCGTTGAGGTCAACGCCGAGACCGACTTCGTTGCCAAGAACGATAAGTTTGTTGAGTTCACCAAGAACCTGGCTAAGGTTGTTGCTGACGAGAACCCCGCCGACGTTGAGGCCCTGATGGCCTGCAAGATGGGCGAGGGCACCGTTGACGATGCCCTGAAGGCTCTGATCCTGGTCATCAAGGAGAACATCAAGGTTCGCCGCTTTGCCCGTTACGAGGGTCATTGCGCTGCTTACGTCCATGGTGGCGGCACCCACGGTGTCATCGTCAAGTTCGAGACCAGCGACGAGGTTGCTGCTAAGCCCGAGTTCGCTGCTTTCGGCAAGGACATTGCTATGCAGATCGCTGCTGCTAACCCCAGCTACCTGAACGAGTCCGATGTTCCGGCCGACGTTCTGGCTAAGGAGAAGGAGATCGTTCTGGCCCAGATGGCTAACGATCCCAAGACCGCCAACAAGCCCGACGCCATCAAAGAGAAGATGGCCATCGGCAAACTGGGCAAGTTCTACAAGGAGAGCTGCTTGGTCGATCAGGCTTTCATCAAGGACGGCGGCATCGACGTCAAGAAGTACGTTGCTGATACCGCTAAGGCTCTGGGCGGCGAGATCACCATCGCTTCTTACACTCACTTCACCAAGGGTGAGGGCTTGGAGAAGCGCAACGAGGACTTCGCTGCTGAAGTCGCTGCTGCCATTAAGGGCTAATCTGATTTTTCAGAGTTAACATGCAGAATAAGGCATGCTGCGTTTTATAATGCAGCATGCCTTTTTTGCGCCCGCCTTGCAATGCGGGCACAAATCGGGTACAATACAGGTAAAACAGGGGCCAAGCCCCATAAGGATGGTTCACCATAATGGCGGAATTTTCTCCCAAATTTAAAGAAGCACTGAGCCTGGTGCAGAAACCGGGCCGCTATACCGGCGGCGAGCCGGGCAGCGTGTATAAAGATAAAGACAAAGTGGATGTCCGCATGGCGTTCTGCTTCCCGGATACCTACGAGATCGGCATGTCCTTTTTGGGCGAGAAGATCTTGTACGACATCCTCAACCGCCACGAAAACTGGTGGTGTGAGCGTGCCTTCATGCCCTGGACCGACATGAAGGAGCAGATGGAGCGCCTGGACATTCCACTCTACTGCCTGGAAAGTAAAGATCCGCTGACGGATTTCGACATCATCGGCTTCTCGCTGGAATACGAACTTTGCTATACCAACATCCTAGCCATGCTGCGCCTGTCAGGCATCCCGCTGCGCGCTGCAGACCGTGACGGCAGTTGGCCGCTCATTATCGCGGGCGGCCCCTGCGTCTGCAACGCTGAGCCGATGGCGGATTTCTTCGACGTCATGCAGCTGGGTGAGGGTGAGCAGATGCTGCAGGACATCTGTGCCGCCGTGGAGCAGGGCAAAAAACAGGGGTGGACGAAAGAACAGCTGCTGCTGGAAATGGCTAAGATCCCCGGCGTCTACATCCCGTCTTTCTACGATGTAACGTATAAGGAGGATGGCCGCATCGAGGCCGTCAAGCCCAACCGCCCCGGCGTGCCTGCACGTGTCACCAAGGCCATCGTCAAAAATATGGACGACTATGAGCCGCCTAAAAACTTTGTGGTGCCTCTGGTCGGCGCTGTGCAGGACCGCGCCTGCGTCGAGGTGCTGCGCGGCTGTGTGCGCGGCTGCCGGTTTTGCCAGGCAGGCCAGCTGTACCGTCCCTTCCGCGAGCGCAGCCCCAAGCTTATCAGCGAGAGCGCCCGCCAGCTTTGCCGCAACACCGGCTATGACGAGCTGAGCCTTTCGAGCCTTTCCACCTCCGACCATTCCCGGCTGGAGGACATTCTGGATGAACTGAACAGCTGGGCTGAGGCCGACCACGTCAGCCTGTCGCTGCCCTCGCTGCGCGTGGACAACTTCTCCCAATCACTGGTGGAGAAAACCACCAAGGTGCGCAAGAGCGGCCTGACCTTTGCGGCCGAAGCCGGCACCCAGCGCCTGCGGGATGTCATCAACAAAAACGTCACCTGGGAGCAGATCGAGCGCGGCTGCCGCATCGCTTTCTCCGAGGGCTATACCTCAGTCAAGCTCTACTTCATGATGGGCCTGCCCACCGAGACGATGGAGGACATCAAAGGCATCGCTGACACCGCCCAGCAGGTGGTCGACCTGTTCTATACCATCCCCGACCGTCCGAAAGGCAAGGGCGTCCAGGTCACCATCAGCGTGGCCTGCTTCGTGCCCAAGCCGGACACCCCGTTCCAGTTCTGCGCCCAGGATCGACGCGAGGAACTGCGGGAAAAGCAGAAATATCTGCTTAGTTGTGTACATTCCCGCAAGATCAAGGTCAACTACCACGATTCCACCACCAGTGTGCTGGAGGGCGTCTTCGCCAAGGGCGACCGCCGCCTTGGTAAGGTCATCGAGACCGCCTTTGAGAATGGCGCCTTCTTCGATACCTGGGAGGAATATTTCGACTACGACCGCTGGATGAACGCCTTTGCTGCCTGCGGCATCGACCCGGACTTCTACAACTACCGCACCATCGGCCTGGACGAGGTCACGCCTTGGGACCACCTGGACGTAGGCGTCACCAAAGCCCACCTGGTGCGGGAGTACAACAAGGCGCTGGCTGCCCAGACGACCCAGCCCTGCAACCGCCAGTGCAGTGCCTGCGGTGCCAATAAACTGATCGGAGGTCCCTGCTTTGACTACAGTAAGAATCTTCTTTGAGAAATGCGGGGAGGCCGCCTACATCTCGCTGCTGGATCTGCAGCGGGTGTTCCACCGTATCTTAAAAATGAGCGATCTGCCGGTGTATTACACCCAAGGCTATAACCCGCACATCTACCTGTCCTTTTCCTGTCCGCTATCCTTAGGGCAGGAGAGTCTGTGCGAAAGCTGCGAGGTCAAGACCGAGCAGGAGATGATCGACGGTGAGGCTTGGAAAAACGCTTTGCAGCCGTTGATGCCCCGCGGCATCGTCATTACCAAAGTGGCCCCGGCTGTGGAGAAGGTCGCCGAGATCGAAACGGCTGTCTACGCCGTCACAATGCCAAAAAGCGGCCTGGCTGCCATCGAGGCCTACAACAATGCTGAGCAGGCAGAGGTCACCAAAAAGACCAAGCGCGGCCAGAAAACGCTGGACCTCAAGCAGTATCTGAGCCATATCGACTGCGAGGAAGCCGGGGACAACATCGAGTTCTCGGTCAAGCTGCCCTGCGGCAGCGGAGAAGCACTGAACCTGAATCCCTCGCTGCTGATGGACTTTTTACAGCAGCACGGCGGCGCACCCATCTGGCAGTGCCGTGTCCTGCGCACGCATCTTTATAACAAATCAGGCGTGGATTTTGAGTAAGTGATATTGCACAGAAAAAACCGGCGCTGATTCCGCATTTTTGCCGGATTTTTACCCGGCAATTTGTGTAAACCCACTTGCCAAACCACTGCCAAGATGCTATAATACTAAAGCGTTAGTGCCGCCGAGCCATCGGCGGGATAATGACAAATCATTATACAGGCGGTCCTCTGACGAAACATTCGTGTATGAACGTCGCAAAAACATGGAGGAATTCATAACATGGACGCAATCAAGCATTTTACCGAGGGTATGATCAAAGAGAACAAGCCCCAGTTCGAAGTCGGCGACACCGTTCGCGTCTCCGTCCGTATCAAGGAAGGCGACAAGGAGCGTATCCAGGCTTTCGAGGGTACCGTTATTGCTAAGAAGCATGGCGGCATCGCTGAGACTTTCACCGTCCGCCGTACTTCTTACGGTGTCGGCGTTGAGCGTGTGTTCCCGGTCAACAGCCCGTTCGTTGAGAAGGTCGAGGTCGTTCGCCGCGGCAAGGTCCGTCGTGCGAAGCTCTTCTACCTGCGCGAGCGCACCGGCAAGGCCGCCAAGGTCAAGGCACGCATCTGAGCATACTGCAAAAAAGGGGAGGACGGTTGGCGTTCTCCCTTTTTTCGTATTTTTGCATCTAAGGAGGGTGGCAGCCCATGGCAATGCCCTTTAAAGACCGCTATAAACGCAACAAAGACATTTTAGAATGGTACGATGCCCTCGCCGTGGCCGTGGCGGTCATTGCGCTGGTATTCACCTTCGGCCTGCGGGTCGTGCAGGTAGATGGCCACTCGATGCAGCCCACGCTGTTAAATGGCGAGCGCCTGCTGATGACGCCGCTGAAGACCCCGGATTATGGCGACGTCGTCATCGTGGACAGCTACATCCCGTATGGCAAGCCGCTGGTCAAGCGGGTCATCGGCAAAGCGGGGGATACCATCGACATCGACTTCACCGCCGGTATCGTCTACCGCAATGGAGAAGCCCTGGACGAGCCCTACACCGCCGAGCCTACATATACGTATGAGGGGATGGACTTCCCCCTGACCGTGCCGGACAACTGCCTGTTCCTGATGGGCGATAACCGCAACGGGTCCAAAGACAGCCGCAGCACCGATATTGGCTGCGTCGACACGCGGGACATCCTGGGCACGGCCCTGTGGCGCATCCTGCCTTTCAGTAAAATAGGAGTTGTGCAATGAGCCAGAGTGACATCATTAACAGCCGTCAGATCCAGTGGTTCCCCGGTCACATGACCAAGACCCTGCGCCTGATGGAAAAAGAGATCCGCAATGTGGACTGCGTTTTGCAGATCCTCGACGCGCGTATCCCGCTTTCCAGCCTGAACCCAGAAATCGAGCGGATCACGGCGGGCAAGCCCCACCTGTATATCCTCAATAAGGCCGACCTGGCTGACCCCGAGATCACCAAGCAGTGGCTGGCCTATTTTAAAAGTGCCGGGGCTGGCTGCCTGGCCATGGATTCCAAGCAGCGGGGCCGCGCCACCGCCGCCAAAGGCCCCATCGAGAAAGAGCTTTCCGCCCTGATGGCCCGCCGCCGCAACCGCGGCATGGTGGGCGCCGCCATCCGCGTGATGGTGGTGGGCATCCCCAACGTGGGCAAGTCCACTTTCATCAACTCCTTCGCAGGCACCACCCGCGCCAAAGCTGCCAACAAGCCCGGTGTCACCCGCGGCAAGCAGTGGATCTCCGTCGATAACTTCGACCTGATGGACATGCCCGGTGTGCTGTGGAAGAAGTTTGACTCGCTGGAAACAGCCTCCAACCTCGCCTTCATCGGCTCCATCCGCGACGACATCCTTGACATCGAGGAGCTGGCCTGCGGCTTGCTTTCCAGCGTGCGGGGCATCTACCCGGAGCAGCTGTTGGCCCGCTACAAGCTGGACGAGAGCGCACTGGAACTGCCGCCCTACGATCTTTTGCAGGCCATCGGCGCTAAGCGCGGCATGCTGATCTCCGGCGGCGAGGTGGATACCGAGCGCGCCGCCAAGATGCTGGTGGGGGAGTTCCGCGCCAGCAAGTGGGGCCGTCTCTCGCTGGAGCGCCCGCCCCACCGCGATACCGCAGAGGAGGTGGACGACTATGCCGAAGACGACTTCCCCGAAGACGACCCGGACTTCACGGACGACGAAGACTAAGCCATCCAGTGATTCCCTTTACGCCTTTGACGCCGAAAAGCGCGCCGCCCATGGTGTTATCTGCGGCGTAGACGAAGCGGGCCGCGGCCCCTTGTGCGGGCCGGTCTGCTGTGCCGCCGTCATCCTGAACCCGGATAACCCCATCGAGGGGGTCAACGACTCCAAAAAGCTGACCGAGAAGCGCCGCGAGGCTTTGTTTGACGAGATCACCCGCTGCGCCCTTGCCTATAAGATCGTCTTCATCACGCCACAGGAGATTGACGAGCGCAATATCCTCTGGGCTACTATGGACGGCATGGCGCAGGCCGTAGCAGGGCTGGACCTCCGGCCGGATCATGTGCTCATCGATGGCAACCGCTGCCCGCCCGGCCTTGCCCAGACGGCAGAATCCGTCGTCAAGGGCGATGCCAACAGTGCGTCCATCGCGGCAGCATCCATCTTGGCCAAGGTCAGCCGTGACCGCTACATGCTGGAACTGGACAAGCAGTACCCCCAGTACCAGCTGGCCAAACACAAAGGCTATCCCACCAAGCTGCATTATGAGCTGATCGCCCGGTACGGCATCCAGCCCTTTTACCGCCGCAGCTTTTTGAAAAAGCAGGGCTACTGGCATGACTGAGAATATCGGCCGTAAAGGCGAGGCCCTGGCCGCCAAGTACTACATGCACCGCGGTTACCTGCTGTTAAACCACAACTACCGCACCCGCATGGGGGAACTGGACCTTGTTTTGTATAAAGACGGCCAGCTCGTCTTTGCCGAGGTCAAGACTCGGGCGGGCCGCATGCTGGATGCCCCGGCCGCGGCCGTGGATGCCCGCAAACAGCGCCGCCTGATTTTGGCGGCCCAATACTACCTGCAGCACAGCCCTTATGCAGACGCCAGCATCCGCTTTGACGTGGTGGAAGTTACCCCCGCAGGCGATGCCTGGCAGATCCATTGTATCCCGGATGCGTTCCAATGCTAAGGCGGCAATGCCCCAAAGCTGGAATATAGAGGTTTTATAAAGGTCTAAAAAATAGGAGGGTTTTCGATATGCAGTTTCAGAGTACCAGAGATTCCGCACTCCGTGTTTCTTCGTCCGAGGCGATCGTGCGCGGTTTGGCACCCAAAAGCGGCCTGTTTGTGCCGGAATCCTTCCCCAAAGCAGATTTGGAAAACTGGAAGTCCCTGCCGTACCCGGCCCTGGCCGAACAGGTACTCAAAGGCTTCCTGACTGATTACAGCGCCGACTTCCTGCACAGTGCCACTGCCGCCACCTACGGTGAGGCGTTCGGCGGCAAGGCAGGCGAGACCGTCAAGGTCAGCGACGGCGTCTACGCGCTGGAACTGTGGCATGGCCCCACCTGCGCGTTCAAGGATTACGCTCTGCAGCTGATGCCCAAACTGCTGGTCGAAGCCAAAAAGAACCTGGGCCGCACCGAGACCACCCGCATTTTGGTGGCAACTTCCGGCGATACCGGCAAGGCTGCCTTGGCCGGTTATGCGGATCTGGACGGCATTGAGATCGAGGTCTTTTATCCCAACGCCGGCACCAGCGAGATCCAGCATTTGCAGATGGCTACCCAGAAGGGCGATAACGTCCAGGTCTACGCCGTCGAGGGTAACTTCGACGACGCTCAGACCGGCGTAAAGCGCGTTTTTGCCGATGAGTCCGTTGCCGCCGAGCTGGAAGCCCGCCACATCCGCCTGTCCAGCGCCAACTCCATCAACTGGGGCCGCCTGGTGCCGCAGATCGTCTACTACTTCTACGCCTACTTCCGCCTGGCGGAGCAGGGCGCTGTCGCATGGGGCAAGCCTGTTGATTTCTGCGTGCCCACTGGCAACTTTGGCGACATTCTGGCCGGTTACTACGCCAAACAGATGGGTCTGCCCGTGGGTAAGCTGATTTGTGCCTCCAATAAGAATAACGTCCTGACGGACTTTATCAAGACCGGCACCTATGATGCCCGCCGCACCTTCTACAAGACTACCTCGCCGTCCATGGACATCCTGATCTCCTCCAACCTCGAGCGCCTGCTGCTGCATACCAGCGGCAGTGCCGAAAAGGTCGAGGGCTGGATGCAGGAACTGGCCGCCACCGGCAAGTACACCGTGGATGCCGAGACGCTGGCGAAAATTCAGGCCAGCTTCGCCGCCGGTTACGCCGATGACGCTGCCGGTGCCGCCGAGATCCGCGTACGCTTTGAGCGCGACGGCTACCTCTGCGACACCCACACCGCCGTGGCGTTCCATGTGGCCGAAGCCAACCGCAGCGACGCGCCGATGGTGGTGCTCTCCACCGCCAGCCCGTTCAAGTTCCCGCGTGATGTACTGGCCGCTCTGGGCGAGACCGCCCCGGAAAGTGACTTTGCCGCTATGGCCGCGCTGACCGCCAAGACCGGCGCCGCGGCCCCGGCCAGCCTGCGTGAACTGGATAAACTGCCGGTACGCTTCAACACCGTCATCGAGCCTGCAGAGATCCGCGCCGCAGCCCTGCGCTGAGCTACCGCAATTTTATGAAAGGGGGGCGTGTATGGCCCTGTTTGTGATCGGAGACCTGCACCTCTCCTTAGGGGCAGATAAACCCATGGATATCTTTCCCGGCTGGGAGGGGTATCTGCCCAGACTCGAAGCCAACTGGCGCAAACTCATCAGCCCCGGGGATACCGTGGTGCTGGCGGGGGATACCAGCTGGGCCATGAACCTGAACGATACCAAAGCCGACTTTGCCTTTATCCAGAACCTGCCGGGCCAGAAATGGCTGCTGAAGGGCAACCACGACTACTGGTGGACCACCACCCGCAAGATGGACAAATTTCTGGTGGATTCCGGCTTCGATACGCTGCATATCCTGCATAACAATGCCTGCATCATAGGCGATACGGCCCTCTGCGGCACCCGCGGCTGGCCCTTTGACGATGTGGCAGCCCAGGGCGAAAAGCTGATGGCGCGGGAGGCTGGCCGCCTGCGGATGAGCCTGCAGGCGGCGGGGGACACGCCCCGCAAAATCGCCTTCCTGCACTATCCGCCGGTCTACCCCGGCGCCAGCGCCAAAGAGCTGGTGGATGTGCTGCAGGAGTTCGGTGTGACTGAATGTTATTATGGTCACCTGCACGGAAAATCGATTCGTTACGCTGTGCAGGGAACGGTGGACGGTATCGCCTACCGCCTGATTTCGGCGGATGGTCTGGCGTTCTGCCCCTATAAAATCGGCTGAAACCCGGCAAAACCGTCATTTTCTTCGGAAAATGAGCTCTGATTTGTTAAAATTTTCAAAACAGGGCTGGTATTCTTGGCGGGAACATGCTATAATAACTTGTATTTTTATGTACATTTATTTTTGGAGGAATTTATAAATGAAACTGATTTCCTGTGAAAAGCTCGAAAAGAGCATGGTCGAACTGCAGTTCTCTATTGACGCGGAGACCTTCAAATCCGCTGTCAACGCCGCTTTCAAGCGCGAGGGCAAGAAGTACGCCATCCCCGGCTTCCGCAAGGGCAAGGCTCCCAAGGCTATGATCGAGAAGATGTACGGCAAGGACCTGTTCCAGTACGACGCCATCAACGATCTGTTCCCCGAGAACTACGAGGCTGCCGTTAAGGAAGCCAACATCGACGTTGTCGGCCGTCCCGACGCCGAGGTCGTTTCCATGTCTGAGGATGAGGGCGCTACCCTGAAGGTCAAGGTTGCCGTCAAGCCTGAGGTCGAGCTGGGCGAGTATGCCGGTTTAACTGTCAACAAAGATGTCAAGACTGTTGACGAGGCCGATGTTGACGCTGAGATCAAGCGCATGCAGGACCGCAACGGCCGTCTGCTGACCCGTGAGGGCGCTGCCGAGAACGGTGACACTGTGGATATCGACTTCGAGGGCTTTGTCGATGGCGTTGCTTTCGACGGCGGCAAGGCTGAGCACTACTCTCTGGTGCTGGGCAGCGGTTCCTTCATCCCCGGATTCGAGGAGCAGGTCGTTGGCCACAAGGCCGGTGAGGAGTTTGACGTCAACGTCAAGTTCCCCGAGGAGTATCAGGCTGAGGAACTGGCTGGCAAGGACGCCACCTTCAAGATCAAGCTGCACGAGGTCCAGTACAAGGAGCTGCCCGAACTGGATGACGATTTCGCCAAGGACGTCAGCGAGTACGACACCCTGGACGAGTTGAAGGACTCTATCCGCAAGGGTATCCAGGCTAACCACGAGAAGCAGGCTGACCAGAAGGTCGAGAACGATCTGATCGACCAGGTCGTCAACAACATGAAGGCCGACATCCCCGATGCCATGATCGACTCCCGCATCGAGGAGCTGGTTCAGGACTTCCAGTACCGCATCTCCCAGCAGGGCCTCAAGCTCGAGCAGTACCTGCAGTACATGGGCATGACCATGGACCAGTTCAAGGAGCAGTTCCGTGAGCAGGCCGACAAACAGGTCAAGATGCGTCTCGCCATGGAGGCTATCGTTGCCAAGGAGAGCATCGAGGCTACCGAGGAAGAGTTCGAGGCCGAGATCAAGCGCATTGCCGATGCTTACCAGATGGAGGCTGACAAGGTCAAGAGCTTGGTCGACGCTGCTGCCGTCAAGAAGGATCTGGCTGTCAACAAGGCTATCGACTTCGTGAAGTCCAAGGCTAACATCGTTGCCGGTGCTGCCGAGGAGAAGAAGCCCGCTAAGAAGACCACCCGCAAGACCACCAAGAAGGCTGCTGCCAAGAAGGACGAGGAGCCGAAGGAAGAGGAAAACAAGGGCGAGTGATCTCCCGCGTTTTCTGAACTAAAGATGTAAAAGGGCCGATACGGTGCGCATCTGCCGCCGTATCGGTTCTTTGGTAACCCCTATTTTACCTGTTAAGGAGGGAAAACCCCATGAGCCTTGTACCCTATGTTGTCGAACAAACTGCTCGCGGTGAGCGCAGCTACGATATTTTTTCGCGACTGCTCAATGACCGTATTATCGTGCTGAGCGAGGATGTCAACTCCTCCTCTGCCAGTGTGATCGTTGCCCAGCTGCTGTATCTGGAAGGCCAGGACCCGGAGAAGGACATTTACTTCTACATCAACAGCCCCGGCGGCTCCATCTCGGACGGTATGGCAATCCACGATACCATGAATTATATCAAGTGCGATGTCTCCACCATCTGCGTGGGCATGGCTGCCTCGATGGGCGCTTTCCTGCTGGCAAGCGGCACCAAGGGCAAGCGTTTCGCCCTGCCTAACTCCGAGATCCTGATCCACCAGCCGCTCATCGGCGGCCAGGGCATCTCCGGCCAGACCACGGACATCCAGATCCACGCCAACCACATGGTGCACATCCGCAACAAGATGAACACCCTGCTCAGCCAGTACACCGGCCAGCCGCTGGAGACTATCCAGAAGGACACCGAGCGTGATAACTATATGACGCCCGAGCAGGCAAAGGCCTACGGCCTGATCGACGAGATCCTCTATAAACACTGATTCGAGGGAAGAACATGGCAAATCAAACGTCCGGCAAGGACGGAAAAGGACGCGAGATGCGCTGCAGTTTCTGCGGCCGCTCCCAAAATGAGGTCGAACAGCTGCTGATCGGCCCCGGCGTCAATATCTGCAACGAGTGCATCGACATGTGCCATAACATGCTGTACAAAGATGGCGAGAACCCGCCGCCTCCGCGCGCCGGGGCCTCCCGCCGCCAGCAGGCACAGCCCGGTGCAGCCCAGTCACGCTATGATACCGACCCGCTCGCAAGCGTCAATATCCTTACTCCCGCCGAGATCAAGGCTGGGCTGGATCAGTACGTCATCGGGCAGGACGATGCCAAGCGTGTGCTGGCAGTCTCCGTGTACAACCACTACAAGCGCATCCTCTCCGGCCAGCAGACCGGCGTGGAGCTGCAAAAATCCAACGTGCTGATGCTGGGCCCCTCCGGTACCGGCAAGACCCTGCTGGCCCAGACTTTGGCCAAGATGCTCAACGTGCCGTTTGCTATTGCCGACGCCACCACCCTGACTGAGGCTGGCTACGTGGGCGAAGACGTGGAGAATATTCTGCTCAAGCTGATCCAGGCGGCAGATTTCGACATCCCCAAGGCCGAGATCGGCATCATCTATGTGGACGAGATCGACAAGATCACCCGCAAGAGCGAGAACCCCTCCATCACCCGCGATGTCGGCGGCGAGGGCGTTCAGCAGGCATTGCTGAAAATCGTTGAGGGGACTGTCAGCAACGTGCCGCCCAACGGCGGCCGTAAGCACCCGCAGCAGGAGTTCATCCAGATCAACACCAAGAACATCCTCTTCATTTGCGGTGGCGCCTTCGATGGTCTGGAGAAGCTCATCCAGAAGCGTACCGATAACGCCTCCTTGGGCTTTGGCAGCCAGCTGCGTACAACGTTGGATAAAGATGAGACCCGCCAGAAGCTGCTGAAGAAGGTCGAGCCCGACGATTTGGTCAAGTTTGGCCTGATCCCCGAGCTGATCGGCCGTCTGCCGGTCGTCACTGTGCTGGACCCGCTGGACGAGGATGCCTTGGTCCGCGTGCTGACCGAGCCGAAAAACAGCCTGGTGCGCCAGTACAAAGAGCTGCTGCATCTGGATAACGCTGAGCTGGTCTTTACCGATGCAGCCCTGCATGCCATCGCCCGCAAGACGGTGGAGCGCAAGAGCGGTGCGCGCGGTCTGCGCAGCGTGGTCGAAGATCTGCTTATCCCCATCATGTACGACATCCCCTCCGATGCCACCATCACCAAGGTGACCATCGACGAGGATACCGTCAACGGGGGAGAGCCGCATGTCGAGCACGGCATTATGCGCCCGCGGTACAAAAATATCGCAATGAAACAATAAGGGGTAACACCACACAATTCCAAAGCATCGCTCCGGCGGCTGCGGCATGCTATCTGTGTTGCAAAAATGCTCGGTAATACACAAAGTATTACCGAGCATTTTTGCTTAGCAGCTGGCATACCTCGCTCGCTGTATCGGCACTTAGAATTGTGCGGTGTTACCCAATTACGGTAGGAATGGTAAAACATCCCTACCGTATTTTTTGTTCACAAAAATTTTATAGTGAAACCTCTTGATTTTTGTATGCGAAGTGGTTATTATATATTTAGCACTCAGAGAGAATGAGTGCTAAACTAAAATCTTCAAAGAGAAATCTTTATTAGGAGGAAATTTCACTATGAAAATCAAACCTCTTGCAGACCGTGTTGTCATCAAACTGGTTGAAGAAGAAGAGACCACCAAGGGCGGCTTGATCCTGTCCGGCTCCGCCAAAGAGAAGCCCCAGGTTGCTGAGGTCATCGCAGTCGGCCCCGGCGGCAACGTCGACGGCAAGGAAGTCGAGATGATCGTCAAGGTCGGCGATAAGGTCCTGACCAGCAAGTACTCCGGCACTGAGGTCAAGGTCGACGGTGAAGAGTGCACCATCGTCCGCCAGAGCGACATCCTCGCTGTGGTTGAGTAATTTTCAGACTTTTCCATTTTGATATAAAAGGAGCGATTCTTTATGGCTAAACAGATCAAACAGGGCGAGGACGCCCGTAAGGCACTTTGCGCAGGCATCGACCAGCTGGCCGATACCGTTAAGGTCACCCTGGGCCCCAAGGGCCGCAATGTGGTGCTGAGCAAGAAGTTCGGCAGCCCGCTTATCACCAACGATGGCGTTACCATCGCCAAGGAGATCGAACTGAAGGATGAGTTCGAGAACATGGGCGCACAGCTCGTTCGCGAAGTCGCCACCAAGACCAACGATGCAGCTGGTGACGGCACCACCACCGCCACCGTTCTGGCCCAGGCTCTTGTCACCGAGGGCATGAAGAACGTTACCGCCGGTGCCAACCCCATGGACATCAAGCGCGGCATGCAGAAGGCTGTCGCCGCCGCTGTTGCCTCCGTTAAGGAGCACAGCCAGAAGGTCAACGGCAGCAAGGACATCGCCCGTGTTGGCACTGTCTCTGCCGGCGACGCTGAGATCGGCCAGCTGATCGCTGACGCAATGGAGAAGGTCACTGCCGATGGCGTTATCACCATCGAGGAGAATAAGACCACTGCCGAGACCTACACCGAGGTCGTCGAAGGCATGCAGTTCGACCGCGGCTACGTGACCCCCTACATGGTCACCGACACCGAGAAGATGGAGACCGTCTACGACGATTGCTCCGTCCTGATTACCGACAAGAAGATCAGCGTCTTCCAGGACGTTGTTCCTCTGCTGGAGCAGGTCATCCAGTCCGGCCGTAAGCTGCTGGTCATTGCTGAAGATGTCGAGGGCGATGCCCTGTCCAACCTGATCATCAACCGTCTGCGCGGCGGCCTGAATGTCGTTGCCGTCAAGGCTCCCGGCTTCGGCGATCGCCGTAAGGAGATGCTGCAGGATATCGCTATCCTGACCGGCGGTACCGTCATCAGCAGCGACCTGGGCTATGAGCTGAAGGATGCAACCATGCAGCTGCTGGGCACGGCCCGCCAGGTCAAGGTCACCAAGGAGAACACCACCATCGTTGGCGGTGCTGGTGACAAGCAGGCCATTGCTGACCGCGTGGCTCAGATCCGCAGCCAGATCGCTTCCGCTACCTCTGACTTCGACCGTGAGAAGCTGCAGGAGCGCCTGGCTAAGATGGCCGGCGGTGTTGCCGTCATCAAGGTCGGTGCTGCTACCGAAGTTGAGATGAAGGACAAGAAGCTCCGCATCGAGGACGCCCTGAACGCCACCAAGGCTGCCGTTGAAGAGGGCATCGTTGCTGGCGGCGGCACGGCTACCATCAACGCTATCCCCGCTGTTGACAAGGTCGTTAACGAGCTGGAAGGCGACGAGCGCACCGGCGCTAAGATCGTCCGCAAGGCTCTGGAGGCTCCTCTGCGCCAGATCGCCAAGAACGCTGGCCTGGAAGGCAGCGTCATCATCGACAACATCCTGAAGGCTAACAAGGCCAACTACGGCTTCGATGCCCAGAAGGAAGAGTATGTTGAAGATATGATCGAGGCCGGCATCGTCGACCCGACCAAGGTCACCCGCTCCGCTCTGGAGAATGCTGCCAGCGTTGCAGCCATGGTCCTGACCACCGAGAGCCTGGTCGCCGATCTGCCTGAGCCGCCGGCCCCCGCCGCCCCCAACCCCGACATGGGCGGCATGTACTAAGCGGTACAGACCCCATAAATAACGAATAAGCCCGGCATCCGCCGCAAACGGATGCCGGGCTTGTGTTTGTATTTTGCCCCGCTCTGTGTTATACTAAATAAATCTTACATTTTTGTGCAAAGGGGGACAGCGCCATGAAGAAACACGCCAAATATCTGGTACTGGCCGTTACGCTGGGTATCATGGCGCTGATCTTCTTCTTCTCGTCCCAGCCGGGGGAGACATCCTACCAGCTCAGCGGGGCAGTGGCGGATACTGTGCAGCACAGCAAAGTTTCGACCATCACGCCGTCCTGGTTCAGCACGCAGAACTTCAACGCCAACATCCGCAAATGGGCGCACGTGTATATCTACTGCGCGCTGGGCGTCAGCATGGCGGTCACGGTGCACCTCTGGACACGGCGCATCGCCCTATGGCAGCAAGGCCTGCTGGCGGCAGCGCTCTGCACGCTGTACGCCATGTCGGATGAAATTCACCAATATTTCGTCCCCGCCCGCGCCATGCTGCTGACCGATGTAGGCATCGATGCCTTCGGCTTCCTGCCCTGCATCGCGGTGACTTGCATTATTATCTGGTTGCTGCAGCGCAGAAAAGCAGAACAATGATTGTTTGCCGCTCCCTCCACCCGGCCATACTAACCGGGGAAAGGGGGCGGTTTTGTGTCATTGCGGCGGCTTACGGGATTGTGCTGTGTGCTGATGGTGCTGACGGCGGTCATTCTGGCGCGGGTGTACTGGGTAGGCACCGATACCACCTACGCGGCCAGCGCCGGGCGGCAGGCCACCCAAACCACAGAATTACCCCGCGCCCGCGGCAACTTCCTGGACCGCACCGACCGTCCGCTCACCGGCACCGATACCACCCGCTACGCCCTCTGCGTCCCCGGCGACAACAGCTACTCCGCTCTGCTGCCCTACGTGTCCTACCAGGCGCAGACCCTGCTGTACGAGCGCCGCAATTCCACCAGCCCCTTTTTGGTCGAAATTGGCCAAACCGGTGCCCCGGCCAATGTACTGCTGCTGGACCAGCCCCGCCGTACGCTGCCCAGCCCTATTGCTGTGCACCTGCTGGGCTACCTCGACCAGGAAGGCCGCGGCGTCACCGGGCTGGAACGCGCCTGGGACGCTGTGCTGGCAAACTCCTGCGACCAGACCGCCGCCGTCTGCCGGACCACCGCCCGCGGACGGCTGCTGGGCACCGGCACGCCGGAAATAGAAGTTGAGCAGCAGGGCACAGACGCCCAGGTGCAGCTGACCCTCGACGCCGACATCCAGCGCTTGTGCGAAGGCCTGGCCCAGCTGTATATGCCCCGCGGCTGCATCCTCGTCATGGACACCGCCACCGGCGAGGTGTTAGCCAGCGTCAGCATGCCGGAGTACGACCCCGACGACGTGGCCCGCAGCATCCGCGCCGATGATACTTCGCTGGTCAACCGGGCGTTCTCCACTTTCAGCGTGGGTTCTGTGTTCAAGGTGGCGGCGGCGCTGGCCGCCTACGAGAATGGGCTTGATTGGTTCACCCATGATTGCACCGGCAGCATCGAGGTGGACGGCCAGACCTACCGCTGCGCCCTGGGCAAAGCCCACGGCACGGTCAACCTGCGCGGTGCGCTGGAGCAAAGCTGCAACACCTACTTCGTCGCCCTGGGCCAGATCTTGGGCGGGCAGGCCCTGGGCACGGCGGCTGCCGAATTAGGCTTTGGCACCGCTGTGCCCATCGCTCCGGACCTGACCGCCAGCGCCGGGGTGCTGCCCACCGCCAAAGAACTGCAAAGCACCGGCCAGCTGGCGGTGTTCAGCTTCGGGCAGGGCAGCTTCACCGCCACGCCCCTGCAAATCACCGCCATGATGAACACCATCGCCGGCGGTGGAACCTACCACACGCCACGCTTCTGCTACGGCGTCACCGATGCAGACGGCACCCTCACCGACCCATTTCAACTCCCTGCGCCCCGCATCGTCTGTGATGCCGCCACCGCCAAAACATTGCGCAGCATGCTGCAAAGCGTGGTCGAGGATGGCATCGGCCACGCCGCCAAACCCGCCGGCGGCACCGCCGCAGGCAAGACCGGCACCGCCCAGACAGGCCAGTTTGATGCAGCAGGGGACGAGCTGCTCAATTACTGGTTCAGCGGCTTCACCCCGGCGCAAACACCGAAATATACCATCACGGTCTTGCAGGACGGCGTACTGGAACCCGAAACTTCCAGCGCCGCCCTCTTTGCCAAAATTGCCGAAGGCTTGCAAGTGATTGAACAGCCAGCATCCGATTGAATAAGAATGACCCCATTGCGCTAAACACCCGGAAAAACCAGTTGACAAGCCGTAAAAAGGGGCATATAATAGCTTTGTTAAAAGAAAAATGGCGATGAAAGGGCCAATGCCGATCAGGCCAGTCCGTAGAGAGGATACCACTAGGTGAAAGGTATCCGGCTGTACCCCGGCAAAGCCACCCCGGAGCTTTCGGTATTTAAGCCGAGCGTAACTGCGGCGTTAACGCGGGTAAAGTGGCAGTGTGTCCATGCGGCACATTGCAAACCGGGTGGTACCACGGAAGCTTACACAGCCTTCGTCCCTGTACAGGGGCGAAGGCTGTATTCTTTTTTGTGGCCTTTCACCGTAAATCAATGGATAGGAGAACACACACATGCAATGGACAGGACTTAACGAACTGCGCGAAAAGTATCTGCATTATTTTGAGACCAAAGGCCATCTGCGCCTGGGCAGCTTCCCGCTGGTGCCGAAAGACGACCCCAGCCTGCTGCTGATCAACAGCGGCATGGCCCCCATGAAGAAATGGTTCCTCGGCCAGGAAGAGCCGCCGCGCCATCGCGTGACCACCTGCCAGAAGTGCATCCGTACACCGGATATTGAGCGCGTCGGCATCACCGCCCGCCATGGCTGCTTCTTTGAGATGCTGGGCAACTTCAGCTTCCAGGATTACTTTAAGAAGGAAGTCATTCCCTGGGCCTGGGAATTCCTGACCAAAGAGCTGGAAATCCCCGCCGATAAGCTGTACATCTCCGTCTATCAGGACGACGATGAGGCCTACGACATCTGGACCAAGTCCGTCGGCATCCCCGAGGACCACATGGTCCGCCTGGGCAAAGAGGATAACTTCTGGGAGCATGGCTCTGGTCCCTGCGGCCCCTGCTCTGAGATCTACTATGACCGTGGCCTGAAGTACGGCTGCGGCAAACCCACCTGTGGCGTCGGCTGTGATTGCGACCGCTTCATGGAGATCTGGAACCTGGTCTTCAGCCAGTACGATGCTGACGGCAAGGGCAACTATGAACTGCTGGCCAAGCCCAACATCGATACCGGCATGGGCCTGGAGCGTCTGGCCGTCGTTATGCAGGATGTCAACAACCTGTTCGAGGTCGACACCGTTGCCGCCGTGCTGCACCATGTGGAGCGCATCGCCGGCAAGAAGTATGAAGAGAATGAAAAGGACGACATCTCCATCCGCGTCATCACCGACCACATCCGTGCCACCGTCTTTATGGCATCCGACGGCATCCTGCCCTCCAACGAGGGCCGCGGCTACGTTATGCGCCGTCTGCTGCGCCGCGCTGCCCGCCATGGCCGCATGCTGGGCATCAACCGCCCGTTCCTGACCGAGCTGGTCGACACTGTCATCGAGTCCAGCGAGGCCGGCTACCCCGAGCTGCGTGAGCACGAAGCCTATATCAAGAAGGTCATCGGCACCGAGGAGCTGCGCTTCGGCCGCACCATCGATGCCGGCCTGAACATCCTGAACGGCATGATGAGCCACCTGAAGGAGGTCCATGAGAAGGTCCTGTCCGGCGCGGAAGTCTTTAAGCTGAATGACACTTTCGGCTTCCCCCTTGACCTGACCCGTGAGATTGCCGCCGAGGCTGGTCTGGCTGTCGACGAGGCCGCTTTCCATGTCGAGATGACCAAGCAGCGTGAGCGCGCTCGCGCCGAGCGCCTGGCCAAGGACATCTCCGGCTGGAGCGCCGACCTGTTCGGTGAGCTGACCGCCGAGGCTACCCAGTTTGACGGCTACGACACCCTGAGCGAATCCGCCAAGGTCATCGCCCTGTCTGACGGCGAAGAGTTGGCCGATGCCATCGCCACCGACGAGGCAGGCGAGAGCAAGGACGGCGTGCTGGTCGTGCTGGACCGCACCCCGTTCTACGCCGAGATGGGCGGCCAGGTCGCTGACCACGGCTATATCACCAACGGCGACGCCAAGCTGAAAGTCACCCAGGTCAAGAAGACCCCCAAGGGCTACTTTGTCCATACCTGCGAGCTGCTGGACGGCACCATCCATGTGGGCGATGAAGTCACCGCTTCTGTTGATACCCAGCGCCGTATGGCCATCTGCCGCAACCACACCGCCACCCACCTGCTGCAGAAGGCTCTGCGCGAGGTCCTTGGTGAGCATGTCCATCAGGCCGGCAGCTATCAGGATGATAAGCTGACCCACTTCGACTTCACCCATTTCAGCGCTGTTACCCCTGAGGAACTGCGCAAGGTCGAGGACCGCGTCAACGAGAAGATCTTCGAGGCTCTGCCTGTCATCATCCAGAACCTGCCCATCGAGGAAGCCAAGAAGATGGGTGCCATGGCTCTGTTCGGCGAGAAGTATGGCAGCGTTGTCCGTGTCGTCGATGCTGGCGGCTGGAGCACCGAGTTCTGCGGCGGCACCCATGTGACCAATACCGCACAGATCGGCTGCTTTAAGATCCTCAGCGAGTCCAGCGTGGCTGCCGGCATCCGCCGTATCGAGGCCACCACTGCCTACGGCGTGCTGAACCTGCTGGATGAGCGCACCGAGCAGCTGGCCAAGACCGCCGTTGCCCTGAAGGCCAACAACTTGAAGGATGCCCCGGCCCGTGCCGAAGCCCTGACCGCTGAACTGAAAGAGACCAACAAGCAGCTGGACATCCTGAAAGCCGAGATGGCCTCCGCCAAGATCGACGGCCTGTTCGAGAATGCTGCCGACATCGACGGCGTGCGCATCGTCTCCGCCTACCTGACCGGCACCGGCGCTGACACCCTGCGCGACATGGTCGATAAGGTCCGCGATAAGGCCCCCAACGCTGTCACCGTGCTGATCGGCAGCGACGGCAGCAAGACTATGATGGCCGTTGGCGTCTCCAAGAACGCCCAGGCCCGCGGCCTGAAGGCTGGCGCTCTGGTCAAGAAGATCGCTGCCATCGCAGGCGGCAACGGCGGCGGCAAGCCCGATTTCGCCATGGCCGGTATCCGCGATACCTCCAAGATCGACGACGCCCTGAACGCCGTGCCCGAGATCGTCAAGGCTGAAATGCAGTAAATCCACAGCGCAAGCTGTTTCGGATTCCAGAATAAAGGAGGGAAAATCCGATGGACGATTGCCTGTTCTGTAAGATCGCTGCAGGGCAGATCCCCTCAAACAAACTGTACGAGGACGATCAGCTGCTGGCTTTCTACGACATTGACCCCCAGGCCCCGACCCACTTCCTGGTCATCCCCAAGCAGCACATTGACTCTGCTGCCACTCTGACCGAGAGCGACGCCGCCCTGCTGGGCCACATCTATGCCGTCATTGCGGACCTGTGCCGCCAGCTGGGCGTGGCCGAGAACGGTTACCGCGTTGTCACCAACGTGGGCGCCGACGGCGGCCAGAGCGTCAAGCATCTGCACTTCCATGTGCTGGCAGGCCGCAGCCTGGCATGGCCTCCGGGCTGATGCCAGCCGCAGCATCACTTTATAAAACGAAATGAGGTAGCTATCATGGCTGATACCTATACTTTGCATATCGCGGGTCTGACCCGTGAACTTCCCATCTGCAAGGTCAATGACCATCTGGACATTGCCGCCTTCATCATGTTCAGTGATGTGGAGCTGACCGAGGCCTGTGCCGCCGCGCTGCTGAAGAAAGCCCCCGAGTTTGACGTGATCCTGACCGCTGAGGCCAAGGGCATCCCCCTGGCTTACGAGATGGCCCGCCAGAGCGGTAAGTACTGGATCCCCGCCCGCAAGGGTGCCAAGCTCTACATGAAAGAGCCTGTCATCATCGAGGATCAGTCCATCACCACCGCCGGCAAGCAGACCCTTGTCATCGACAAGAAGGACATCGATTATATGAACGGCAAGCGCATCCTGATCGTGGATGACGTCATCTCCACCGGCGGCTCTCTGCACGCCCTGGAGACCCTGGCCGCCAAGAGCACCGGCACCGTTGTTGGCTGCTGCGCCGCCCTGGCCGAGGGGGAGGCCGCCAAGCGCACCGACATCTTCTTCCTCGAGCCGCTGCCGCTCTTTGCCCATTAAGTAAGATGAAACGCAAACTTGCCATTTTTGGCCTTTGCTTTGCAGGGGCCGAGCTGTTTGCGGCAAACATGCCGCCGCTGGTCCTGGTGCCTGCGGCGGCACTTTTGCTATTGCTTTTATTTTTAAGTATAGCCCGCCGCAGCAGAGCTCTTCCGCTGGTACTTGGTGCCGTAGCGGGGCTTTGCTGGTTTTGCGCGTTCAGCTTTGCGGTGCTCCGCCCTGTGCGGGCGCTGGCAGGCCAGACGGTGACCTGTATGGTTACTGTTGAAACGGATGCCACAGCCGCCTACCAGAACGGCCAGCTGCGGGGCACATTAACGGTCACCGGCATCAACGGCAAAAGCTGCCATTTTAAAATGCGCAGCAACGGATTCCCCGCCCAGGAGCCAGGGGAGACCTTCACCGCCGATTTTACCATGATCGACCTGCCCAAAGATGCCTACCGGGCATCCCGATTAAGCCGCGGCATCCTGCTGCAAGGCGAGTACACCGGCGGCTATAAAACGGGTGCCGACAGCTGCGCCCCGCGCTTTGCGCTCTACCGACTGCGGAAAAATGCCTCAGCGCTGCTGCGCCGCTGGCTGCCGCGGGATTTAGGCGGCCTCGAAGCTGCCATGCTGTTAGGGGATAAGGCCGCCCTGCCGGACATCGTGCAGGATACCTTCCGCGCGGCGGGCATCTCGCACCTGCTGGCCGTATCGGGCCTGCATCTGGCGCTGCTGTGCGGGCTGTTCTCTTTTGGCCGTTGCCGTCGGTTTTATCGGCCGCTGATCCTTGTGCGGGCGGTGGTAGCCGTGTTTTACATGCTGCTTACCGGCCTGCCGATCTCGGTTTTGCGGGCTGGCATCGTCTTTCTGCTGGTGCTGCTGGGAGATTGGTTCTACCAGCCCATCGACCTGCTCACCCTCACGGGTGCGGCGGCCGTTTTGCTGGGCCTGCAAAACCCTTACGCGCCCTGCGACATCGGCTTTCAGCTTTCCTTCTGCGCCGTGCTGGGCGTGCAGGCATCCGTGGCGCTTACCCGTTGGGAAGAAGCGCATATCCCCGGCCAGGATGCCAAGGGCTGGCAGGCCCAACTGCGCCGCGCCGGGCTGACTGTGCTTTCCACTGTGCAGACGGCGGCGCTGGCATCGCTGGCGACCCTGCCAGTGCTGGTCGCCCAGGGCCTGACAACCAGCGGCGTGGGCGTCCTTGCCAACCTGCTCACGGTCTGGATGCTCCAGCCCGCGCTGGTACTGGGCCTTGTCGTGCTGGCTTTGCAAATTGTCGCCATCCCGCTTGCCATTGCGGCCCCGCTGGCCCATATGGCTAGTTTCCTGCTGGCGGTCTGGCTGCAAATTTTTTACGCGCTGGCCTCCTGGTGCGCTGCCCTGCCGTTGGCCCGGCTGTACCTCCCGCGGGAGTACACGCTGCTGGTGCTGGTCCTGCTGGGCATACTGGCGCTGGTATATTATGCGGCGGGCAGGTTCCGCTGGTTCCTGCCGGCGGGGGTGTTTTGCGCGGCAGTGGCCATTGTGCTGGGTGTGCAGATGCAGAAAGGCGTTGTTACCATGGCGCTTGTAGGCACCGCAGGCAACCCGGCGGTCGTCTGTGTGCAGGATGGCCAGGCGGTGGTGCTGTTCCGTGGCGGGGAAGCCAACCTGCGCGCCGTGCGCAGCTACCTGGCTGACCACGGCGCCGCCGAGCAGGTGCTTACGGTGGATCTGCGCCGCAGCGGCACAGAAATCACCTTTGACACCGAGGAAATATGCACTGCCCAAACCACGGGCGCCTACACCACCCAGCCTATTTTAAACGGCTTGACGCTGGACATCTACCACACCTCCGGCGGTAATCTGGCCGTGGTAGGGGATGGCCGCAGTCACATCGCCGTCATGGCAGGCAGCACCGCCCTGTCTGCGCCGGTGGCGGTGGACGTCCTCTGCGCGGCGGGGGCGCTGTCGGATTCGGTACAGCCTGCCGCCATCCTGACCACCGCATCTTCGCCCCGCTGGCTTGACCAGCCGGGTGTCCAGCAGGTATACTATGGGCAGGACATTCCCTTTATCCAACTGCGGCCCGGCCGCTCGCTCCAAATCAAGGAGGCAGAACGCGTTGCTTTACAGTGAAAACGAACTGAATAAACGGCTCCGCTCCGGCTGCGGGCTGTACTACTTTTACGCTGCCGACGAGGCCCTCGTCCACACCGCCGCCCAAAAGGCGCTGAAGGTGCTGAACGAGGATGACCCCGAGACCACCGTGCTGGACGGCCCCGCGCCCCGGGTGGAGGAGATCGTGCTGGCAGCGGGCACCATCTCCTTCTTCGGTGGGCGGCGGCTGGTGCTGATGCCCCTCATCCGCCCGTCCACCTACTCGGACAAGGACCTGCAGGACCTCTGCGATACGCTGGCCGACACCGAAAACGCCATCTTCGTCATGACCAGCGTCATCGAGGAAAAGTTCGGCAAGCTGCGCCCCGGCAAGCGGGAGCAAAAGCTGATCACGGCCTGTGAGAAGCTGGGCTACTGCGTGCAGCTCAATAAACCCGGCCGCGCCGCCTTGCAGGAGATGGCCCGCAGTTGGGCAAACGAATGCGGCGCTCAGTTTGCTAAGGGCGCGGAAGCCGCCCTGCTGGACCGCTGCGGCGAGGACCAGTTTTTGCTGAAAAATGAGATCGACAAGTTGGCGGCCCTCTCCGGCTATGGTACCATCACTGCCGAGATGGTGGCCCAGCTGGGCACTGTCACGCTGGATGCTGACACCTTTGATATGGTCAAGCTGGTAGCCGCTGGCCGCACCGACCAGGCCCAGCAAAAGCTGAAAACGCTGCTGGCCCTGCAAAACGAGCCGATCATGATCACCGGCGCCCTCATCGGCAACTACATCGATATGTACCGCGTCCTGCAGGCCAAGCGCAGCCGCCGCAGCCTGGCCGATGTGGCCAAGGATTTTGGCTACGGTGGCAAGTGGAGCTACCGCCTGGGCGAGACCGAACGCACGGCCTCCCGCTTCAAGCGCCGCCAATTGGAAAAATGCCTGGAAGTGCTGCAAAAGCTGGACACCGATTTAAAAAGCAGCAAGTTGGACGCCGACCTGCTGATGCAGAAAGCTCTGTGCGAACTGGCACTGGCAGGGAGGTCCTGATGCTGAAACTGGAACAAGCCGTCCTGGTGGAGGGAAAATACGACGCCGCGCGGCTGACAAACCTCGTCGATGCGACGATTTTGACGACCGACGGCTCCCGAGTCTTCCGGGATAAAGAGCTGCAAAACATGCTCAAGCGCATTGCCGCCGCCCAAGGACTTATCATTTTGACCGATTCCGACGATGCGGGTTTCCGCATCCGCCACTTTGTCACCGGCTTAGTCGGGGCCGAGCATGTCCTGCAGGCCTACGTCCCGGCGGTCCACGGCAAGGAAGCCCGCAAACAGGCCCCCGGCAAGGAGGGGCTGCTGGGCGTTGAGGGCATCGCCGATGACTTGATTTTGCAGGGCCTGCAGACTGCGCTGGACAGCGCCCCCGCGCCCCAAACTACAGCGCAGGATGCCGACCGCACCGCCATTACCTACACCGATCTATACGAGTGGGGCATCTCCGGCACGGCCAACAGCGCCGACCGCCGCCGCGCCCTGCTGGCCCGCTTGGGTCTGCCTCCGCGCCTGAGCAAAAAGGAACTGCTGCAAGTCCTGAACACCCTGTACACATGGGAAAGTCTGGACGCGCAAATTGAAATGATGGAATAAAAACAAATCCGCCATGCGTGTGCATGACGGATTTGTTTTGTAATGAACGTGTTTATTTCAGCGTCCCATCCTCAACCTGCTGGCAATACCACGGTTTCTCGGCATGGAATACCCGCCCGGTCAGGTGGGCAAAACGCTCGTCGCTGATTTTGGCGGGGAACTTCAATTCCCATGCGCACAGTGCCTGGTACTTCAGCCGCAGTTCGCGGTTGGCGGCATTGTTGCCGTACTTGCTGTCGCCCAAAATGGGGCAGCCGATATGCGCCAAATGCGCACGGATCTGGTGGGTGCGGCCAGTGACCAGCTCCACTTCCAGCAGGGCCAGCCGTCCGCTGACGGCTAGTGTCTCGTAGCCGGTGATGACTTCCTTCGCGCCGCCCGCCGTCGTGTCGGTAATGCGCACGATGCCGCGCTCGGCGTCCTTCAGCAGGTAATCCCGCAGCAGAGCGGCGGGGGGATTGGGGCGGCCAAAGGTCACGCAGAGATACCGCTTTTCGATCTCCCGCTTCTTGATGGCCTCGGTCAAAAATGCCTCAGCGGCGTTATTTTTGGCCAGCAGTACCAGGCCGCTGGTGCCGGTGTCCAGCCGGTGGCACAGCACGGCGTGGGTGGGCTTGCCCTCGGCGGCCAGTTTGGCTTGCACCCGTTTTACCAGCGTGTCGGCGTCGCCGCCGTCCACCGTCAGGCCGGCGGGCTTGTTGGCAATGATGATGTCGTCATCCTCATACACAAACACGGCGGCGGGGGTGGGGCGGCTTTCCAACTGGTCGTCACTCAAAAACAGGCGGATGGTATCGCCGTTCTGCACCCGGGTGGAAAGCGGCTGCTTTTTGCCGTTCAGCTTGATCTTATTTTCCCGCAGGGCCTTGTTCAGCCGACCCAGGCCTAAGGCGGGGTACTGGTCCATCAGATACTTGTCCAGCCGCACAGGCAGCAGGCTTTTTACATGCAATTCTTTCATTGGGTCGTCAACTCCTGATCCCACAAAATCGTGGCGTCGTTTATATCCAAAGTGACCATCAGCCAACCGGCGTCGTGGTCATCAAGCTCCGTAATGCGGTAGGCTTGGCCGTCCGCGCATAGATACTGCGCATTTTCCAATTTCCGCCGTGTAAACGGAGAATCCTTAAAGCAGACGGTCTTGCGGGTGGAATCCAACACGCCGCGGTTCCACAGCGCATCGGTATAATCCGCCAGCCGCAGGGGATAGCTGTCATCATAGAGCGTACACAGCGCATCAAACGTCTGCCCCTGCAAACCGGGGGCAATCACATACCAATTGCAGCTGCCGTCCCGGCTCGTCACCTTGCCGCACCAGGCGGCGTTTCGCACCGGCTCCACTGCCTGCAAAAAGTCGCCCTCGTCCTCAAACAAATACAGCGCGTTTGGCTCTGCCTGACCCTCCGCCAGCGCCGCCAGCAGGGCGGCCCGCTGGTTTTCCAAAGCGGCATCATCGTACCGTGCGGCAAAGGGGTTGTTGGTGGTCATACCGTTGTCAGCGGCAAACAGTGCCAGGTGCAGTGCATCGTCCTGCAACCCCTGTACCGAATAAAGCTTCTCGTATCCACTCGCCGCCTGCCAGAAATTACTTTCCAGTGTGGTAGGGAAGGCCTCACTCTGCTGCGCCTGCACCATGGCCTCATGCCGCTGGATAAGTGCCGGGCTGATGTCCCAAAGCTGCACCACCACTGCCGCTATGACCCACACGGTCCCACGGGGCAGTTTCGCCAGTCCGGCAAAGGCCGCCAGGACCAGCACGTAGTACACCGGCCAGAACAGCCGCCCGCCGGAGCGGAAAACCGAGAACAGCTTGATCAGCGACGCCGGCAGCGGCAGCGTGACCAGCGTCACGCCGTTGGCCGTAATCACATGGCTCACCGCAAACGCCGTCAGCACCACAAACACCGCGCACAGCGCCCAGTGCCGCCGCAGCAGCGCAGCCAGGCGTTTTCGCGCCGCAACCACGGCGATGGGCAGGGCAATCAGTACGCCCAATCCCAGGTAGGCGAACGCATCATAGTTGCCGCCCACCTGGTTCTGCGCAGGCAAAAACCGACTGTAGAGCACGCCGTTTACCCCGGCAGGGTTCCACAGCGCGTTCAGATTCATCGAGAAATACCCGTACAGCGCCTGCCCGCCGCTGGTGGCCGTGCCGTACAAAAGCCCCAGCGCCCAGCCCAGCACCGCCGTGCAGGCCAAATCACAGCCCAAAAACACCGCAGGCCCGGCCCAGCGTTTGTGCGTCACCGCATATTCCAGCAGCAGCGCCAGCGTGACCGCGTAAGTCATGGGCAGAAAATACGGGTGGATGCCCACCGCCAGCACGTTGACGGCAAACAGCAGGGAAAGACGATACCGCCCCTGCCGCCGCCCGCAAAAATAGCAGTACAACGCCGCCAGCACCAGCCATTGTGCCCCCAGCGAGGTATGCCGGAATGCCCGCTCGATCAGAATCGGGCTGGCACTGAACAGCAAACTCCCGGCCGCACAGGCAGGCACGCTCTCGCAGAACAGCCCGCATAGCAGCGCACCGAACCCGCCCTGCAGTGCAAAGGCGGTAAGGGTAAACCAGCCAAAATACTGGAACGTTCCGCCCAGCGCATTGGCCACCGGCCGCAGCAGCGCCGCCAGCAGTGGGATGGAATCGGTATACGCCACGCTGACGCCCGCAGGTGCGTTGACCGCTTTCGTCACGCAGAAGGGAAACCCAATTGCGTTTTCGCGGTAGAACAGCCACCCGGCGTAGTGCTGTTGGATGTCCTTTTCAATATAGCCGCCGCGGCAAAAGGCATCGTTCGCCACATCCAGCGGCGAAACGCCGTACACGGCCAGAAACACCAGCACGCCCAGCGCCGCCCCCAAAGCAAACCGTGTCGCCGTGTGCCGCCCTTTGGCATGATCCGCCAAAACAAGGCCCCCTTTCCTTTATAATAAGGCTACAGGCAAGTATACCACAAAATCCGCTGCGGGACAACAAAAAAAGCCTGCCGGGTATGGCCCTGGCAGGCGAAAATCTGTTTTTTACTGCTCGCGGAAAGTCAGATGGTCATCACTCATCTCGTTGACGATGGCAAGGCTGGCCAGCTTGTAACCAGCAGCGCGCAGCTCCGCACCGCCCGGCTGGAAGCCCTTCTCGATGCAGATGCCGATACCGGCCACCGAGCAGCCCGCCTGGTTGCAGACATCCAGCAGGCCCTTCATGGCCTTGCCGTTTGCCAAAAAGTCGTCCAAAATCAGCACACGGTCGCCGGAGTTCAGAAACTTTTTGGCCAGGGTGATGTCATACTCGCGGCCATAGGTAAAGGACTGCACCTTGGAGGTATAGACCTCGCCGTCAATGTTCTTGCTCTTGGCCTTTTTGGCGAACACGACCGGCACGTTGAAATACCGGGCGGTCATGCAGGCGATGGCAATGCCGGAAGCCTCGATGGTCAGGATCTTGTTCACGCCGTCATTTTTAAAAATGCGATAGAACTCCTCACCGATCTTGTCCAGCAGATCCACGTCCAGCTGGTGGTTCAAAAAGCAGTCGACCTTCAGTACGTTGCCGGGACGGACCTGCCCATCCTGCAAAATGCGATCTTCCAAAAGTTTCATCTGCGAATGTGCCCCTTTCACAGTTCGTTTTTGTGGTAAAGTGTAATACTCTTTTCATTATGGCAAATTTCGGCGCAGTTTGCAAGAACTTTACAAAAAAATACTTGAACTTTTTGCGGTATTGCCGTTTTGATAACTTTTTGTAACTGAATTTTGTGTAAAAACTACATAAAACCTAAAAAATTGATTGTCAACTCTGTAAAATCGGGCCATTGCACTTTAGGGGATAAAAGTCTATAATGGCTAGTATATTCCAGCATCCTATCCGGGGTTGTGCGACCCCGGCGGCGAAATGCCGGTGCTGCGAAAATTTCTTAGGAGGGAAATCACAATGAAAAAACTCGTTAGTTCTGTTCTGGCAGCTTCTATGGTGCTGAGCCTGGCTGCCTGCGGCTCCTCGGCTTCTTCTGCTGCTGAGAGCACCGCTGCATCCTCTGATGCAGCTTCCACCGCCGCTACTGCTGAGGCAGGCGAGGGTTCCGGCGCTTACACCGGAACCCCCATCAAGATCGGCGGCATCGGCCCCATCACCGGCGCTGCCGCTGTGTATGGCCAGGCTGTTAAGAACGCTGAAGAGCTGGCTGTCAAGGAGATCAACGCCGCCAACGGCAGCGATGTCTTTGAGTGGAAGTTCGAGGATGACGAGCATGACGCTGAGAAGAGCGTGAACGCTTATAACACCCTGAAGGACTGGGGCCTGCAGGTCCTGGCTGGTCCTGTTACCACCACCCCGTCCCTGGCCGTTGCAGCTGAGACTGCCAACGACAACATCTTCATGATGACCCCGTCTGCTTCTGCTGTTGACGTCATCGCCGCTGGCGACAATGTCTTCCAGATCTGCTTCACCGACCCCAACCAGGGCGTTGCTTCTGCTGACTACATCGCAGACAACCAGCTGGGCACTAAGGTCGGCATCATCTATGATTCTTCCGACGCTTACAGCCGCGGTGTCCACGACAAGTTCCAGGCTGAGGCTGCCGAGAAGGGCCTGGAGATCGTTGCTGACGAGGCTTTCACCTCTGACAACAAGTCTGACCTGTCCACCCAGGTTGCCAAGTGCCAGGAGGCCGGTGCTGATCTGGTCTTCCTGCCCATCTACTATCAGGAGGCTTCCCAGATCCTGATCGGCGCCAACAAGACCGGCTATAAGCCCACCTTCTTCGGCTGCGACGGCATGGACGGTATCCTGGCCATCGAAGGCTTCGACACCTCTCTGGCTGAGGGCCTGATGCTCCTGACTCCGTTCGCTGCTGACGCAAAGGACGAGAAGACCCAGGCTTTCGTTACCGCTTACGAGGAGGCTTACGGCGACACCCCGAACCAGTTCGCTGCTGATGCTTACGATGTCGTCTACGCCATCTACCAGGCTGTCCTGGCTGGCAACATCAACGGCGACATGGATGCCAGCGACATCTGCGAGGCTCTGAAGACCCAGTTCGGCTCCATGACTTTCGACGGCCTGACCGGCGAGGGCATGACCTGGGATGCTTCCGGCGCTGTTTCCAAGGCTCCTAAGGCTGTTGTCATCAAGGACGGCGCTTACACTGCCATGTAATCTCTAGGTAGATTCCGTTGCCAATGGGGGCTGCAGGACAAGTATGTCCAGGCAGCTCCTTTTTTCTTATGGTTTTTCTGTATTGCTGAAAAAAACAGCAGTTTTTCGCACAAATACACGCAAAAACCATTGTTTTGCCGTTTTGTTTGTGGTACTATGATTTTATGTTCCCCAAACGGCCAGATGCGGCAAACTCTGTTGGCAGGGGACAAAGCGGCAAAATAGAGTGAGGTGTACGCAATGCAATTCTTTTCTTACCTGATCAACGGTATCAGCTTGGGCAGTGTTTATGCACTGATTGCCCTGGGCTACACCATGGTCTACGGCATTGCCAAGATGTTGAACTTCGCCCACGGCGATGTCATCATGATCGGCAGTTATGTCGTTTACTTCGCCTTTGGCGCTTCGGGGCTTAACCCGGTGCTGTCCATCGTCCTGTCCATGATCGTATGCACGATTTTGGGCGTGGTGATCGAACGGCTGGCCTACCGCCCCCTGCGTGAGGCACCATCCTTGGCGGTTCTGATCACCGCCATCGGTGTCAGCTATCTCTTGCAACAGGTGGCCCAGTTGTCCTGGTCCTCCAACCCCAAGAGCTTTACTTCTGTCGTTTCCGGCATGAAGCCTGTTTCTCTCTTTGGCGGTCAGCTGACCATCTCCGCCGAGACTATCGTTACCATTGTGGCCTGCGTGGTCATCATGGTGGTGCTGATGTGGTTCGTCAACTACACGCCCGCCGGTCACGCCATGCTGGCTGTGTCTGAGGACCGCGGCGCTGCCCAGCTGATGGGTGTCAACGTCAACGGCACCATCTCGCTGACCTTCGCTATCGGCTCCGCCCTGGCGGCTATCGCCGGTGCGCTGCTCTGCTCCTCTTACCCCACACTGCAGCCCACCACCGGCGCTATGCCTGGTATCAAGGCTTTCGTGGCGGCTGTTTTCGGCGGTATCGGCTCGATCCCCGGCGCATTCGTCGGCGGCATCCTGCTGGGCATCATCGAGAACCTCAGCAAAGCTTACATTTCTACCCAGCTGTCTGACGCCATCGTCTTCCTGGTGCTGGTCGTCGTGCTGATCGTCAAACCGACCGGCCTGCTGGGCAAGAAAGTCAACGTGAAAGTGTGAGGTGGCTGCGATGAACTTGAAGAATTTGAACCGCTCCACCAAGAGCAACATCATCACCTTTGGCATCGTCATCGGCTTCTATCTGCTGATCCAGATCTTGTCCGCCGCAGGCATGGTCACCAACTCCTTCGCGGGTCAGCTGGTGCCTATCTGCGCATACGTTGTCATGGCTGTCTCCTTGAACCTGACCGTCGGCATGCTGGGCGAGCTGAGCCTGGGCCACGCCGGGTTTATGAGCGTGGGCGCTTTTGCCGGTACGCTGGTGTGGGTCAGCCTGTATGACACCACCTTCCCCAAGCCTGCAGCGCTGCTGCTGGCCTTTGTGGTGGGCGGCGTTGTGGCTGGTATCTTCGGCTTCCTGGTCGGCATCCCTGTTCTGCGTCTGTCCGGCGATTATCTGGCCATCGTCACACTGGCTTTCGGTGAGATCGTCAAGAACTTCATGAACGCCTGCAACCTGGGCGTGGATTCCAAGGGCCTGCACTTCTCCCTGAAGGACACTGCCTCCCTGAATCTCGACGCCGACGGCAAAGTGCTGATCAATGGCGCCATGGGCATCACCGGAATCAAGAAGGCTTCCACCTTCACCATCGGCATCGTGCTGGTTATCATCACGCTGGCTGTCATCCTCAACCTGGTCAACTCCCGCGCAGGCCGCGCCATCACCTCCATCCGTGATAACGAGATCGCCGCTCGTTCGGTCGGTATCCCCATCACCAAGTACAAGCTGATGGCTTTTGTGACCTCCGCTGTGTTTGCCGGTATGGCCGGTGTGCTTTACTCGCTGAACTACTCCTCTCTGGTCGCTAAGAAGTTTGACTACAACACCTCCATCCTGATCCTGGTGTTCGTTGTTCTGGGCGGCATCGGCAACCTGCGCGGCTCGGTCATTGCTGCCACCGTGCTGACCGTCCTGCCCGAGTTGCTGCGCAGCATGAACGATTACCGCATGCTGATCTACGCTATCGTGCTGATCGTTGTGATGATCTTCAACCAGAGCCCGCAGATGATCGCAATGCGCAAGCGCCTGACTGCCCGTTTCCGCAAGGACGCGGCCGACAGGGCACCCAAGAAGAACAAGAAGGAGGCGGCTTAACATGGCACTGTTGGAAGTAAGCAACCTGGGTATTGCTTTCGGCGGCCTGCAGGCCGTTGCTCAGCTGGACCTTTCCATCGAGAAAGGCCACCTCTATGGTCTGATCGGCCCCAACGGCGCCGGCAAGACCACCGTGTTTAACATGCTCACCGGCGTCTACAAGCCTACCGAGGGCAACATCATCCTCGACGGCAAGGACATCACCGGCAAGAACCCCGAACTGATCAGCAAGGCCGGTGTGGCCCGTACCTTCCAGAATATCCGCCTGTTCAACGAGATGAGCGTGCTGGATAATGTCAAGGTCGGCCTGCACAACCAAATCCAGTACGGCATGTGGACCGGCATCCTGCGCCTGCCCGCCTACAAAGAGAAAGAGCACGAGATGAATCGTGAGGCGAAGAAGCTGCTCAAGATCTTTGGGCTGGAAGATAAGGCAGACCTCAAGGCCAGCCAGCTGCCCTACGGCGAACAGCGCAAGCTGGAGATCGCCCGTGCCCTGGCCACCAACCCGAAACTGCTGCTGCTGGACGAGCCTGCCGCCGGTATGAACCCCAACGAGACCGACGAGTTGATGCAGACCGTGCGCAGTGTGCGCGACCAGTTCGGCATCGCCATCCTGCTCATCGAGCACGATATGAACTTTGTCATGGGCATCTGCGAGGAGATCACCGTGCTGGACTACGGCCGTGTCATCGCCCGCGGCGACGGCAAAGCGATCCGCAATAACCCCAAGGTCATTGCGGCCTATCTGGGAGGTGACTGATCATGGGTGAGATGCTTTCTGTTAAAAATATCAACGTTTTTTACGGGTCCATCCAGGCCCTGCGTGACATTTCGTTCCACGTCAATGAGGGCGAGATCGTCACGCTGATCGGCGCCAACGGTGCCGGTAAAACGACTACTATGCACGCCATCTCCGGCCTGCTGAAAGTGCAGAGCGGCGAGATCGACTACTGCGGCCAGAACATCAGTAAGATGGAAGCCCACAAGATCATCCGTCTGGGTCTGGCCCAGGTGCCGGAAGGCCGCCGTGTCTTCAGCGGGCTGACCGTTATGCAGAACCTGCAGATGGGTGCCTACACCCGCCGCGACGGCAAAGAGGCCATCCAGAACGACTACGATATGGTCTTTGATCTGTTGCCGCGCTTGAAAGAGCGCCGCAACCAGCCCGCCGGTACACTCTCCGGCGGCGAGCAGCAGATGCTGGCCATGGGCCGTGCCCTGATGTGCAAGCCCAAGATGCTGCTGCTGGACGAGCCGTCCATGGGTCTGTCTCCGCTGCTGGTCAAGGAGATCTTCAAGATCATCCGCCAGGTCAACCGCAACGGTGTGACCGTGCTTCTGGTGGAGCAGAACGCCAAAATGGCCCTGGAGATCGCCAACCGTGCCTACGTGCTGGAGACCGGCAAGATCAAGATGGAAGGCGAAGCCCACGAGCTTGCCAACAACATCGAGGTCCGCAAAGCCTACCTCGGCTGCGAATAAGCAAAACAAAACGACCTGTCCCTGCGGACAGGCCGTTTTTGTATGCTGCTTATTATGCCGCAGCCCTGTAATGCTGCAACTGCTCTGCAGGGGCCGATGCCTGCATCGGCCCGCCATATCACAACAGCGCCTCCGGCGGCCGATCATCATCCGTCCCCGGCTGGGTCAGCATATCCATGAGTTTCGAGTAAATATCGCTTCCGTGTGCAATAAACATGTTCTTCGTCATCTCGGCGGTCAGCTTGTCGGGCATGGTCAGCTGCAGCTGAAACACATCGCTGCCCAGGTCGCCGATATTGCACCACACCACATACTTGCCGTTTTTTTCTTCCACATGGGCGCGGTTGGAGGCTGCCTTGTGCCGCCAGCTCTGGATCTGCATTACGGCGCGGATGGCGCTCTCCCGCACAGTGCGGGGCAAATCATGGGCCAGTGTGCTGGCCACCGAAGCACCCTTGTCAGTGATGCTGTACTGCTCGTCGGTACAGGTGACAAGGCCCTGCTTCTGCACCTCGGCCAAAGCGTCGGCAAATTCAAAGTAATTGACCAGCTGCTCCTGCAAAAGCGCACCCTGCAGGGTATCCCGCGTCAGGGGACCGGCTGTTTTGATAAGATAGCAAAGTAAAATGCGGATCTGGGTATCATCTGTAAGGCCACCGGGCTTTACACCTGCGGTAAATGCTTCTGCCATCTGATCACTTCCTCGTATTTTGTGTTTTCCATACTATTATACACGGCAAAAACAGAAGTGGCAAGATGGCAAATCGGATTTGTTTAAAGCTTAAAACACCGTCTCGATCTGCTTGCGGCTCTGCGGGGTGGAGTAGGTCCACTTTTTGATACGCCCGCGGGTGACAAAGTAGTGCGGCTCAAACCGAAGCGGCTGGGCGAGATTTTTGTTCACTACCACCAGCTTGATCTTCATCTTGTCCGGCAGGATGTTTTTAATGTACACACTCACGGCCTGGCCGGGATGCAGACTGCGGTCGGCCTCGGCCAGCCCCGCCAGGTTGGGCGCGATCTCAATAAACACGCCGTAATCCTCCACACTGCGCACAATGCCCACCACGGTCTCGCCGGGGGCAAAGCAGGCGGCGTTCTCGCTCCAGGTGCCCAGCAGTTCCCGCAGCGTCAGCACGATGCGTCCCTGGGGGTCCCGGTTCTTGATGGCACACAGCAATTGCTGGCCCACCTGTACCCGGTCGGCAGGCGAGGAAATGCGCGACACCGACAAACAATCAATGGGCAGCAGTGCTGCAATGCCGCAGCCAATATCGCAGAACGCGCCAAAATTCTCGATGTGCGTCACCGTGCAGGGAATGACACTGCCGGCTTCCAAGGTATCCAGATACTGCCGACGGCACAGCCGCTGGGCCAGCGAACGGGAGAGCAGAAACACCTCCTCGCCATTCTCGTCCACCTCGGTGCCGGTGATGACAAAGCAGGTGGGGCGGCCCACCCGGGTCAGCACGGCAATATCCTTGATCTCCTCCTGCGGGCCGACATCCACACATTCCTCAAAGGGCATGTAGGCCCGCTGGCCGCCCAGCTCAAAGCGCAGGCGGCGCTCGGTATCAAAGGCAAGGGCGGTGCTCTGCAATACTTCGCCGGTGGTGATGCAGTGATACAGCTCCTCACGGCGCAGATGGTTGGCGTTGCGGCAAAGACCTTCGGCACGATATTCCAGCATTTTCGGCTCCTCTTTTCTTGTATGGTGTATGCCCCCGGCAGGGCCGGGGACCCTTGTAAACTTTTATGCAGTGGGTTTGCAAAACAAACCGTGATGTACTATAATAAAGGGTACTGAATTTTAGCAAAGAAAGGGCGGTGTGCTGCCATGGATGTACAGGTCGGCGATGTGATCCAGACCAAGAAACCGCACCCCTGTGGTGCCAACCGTTTTGATGTGCTGCGTGTCGGCATGGATTTCAAGATCCGCTGCCAGGGCTGCGGGCACGAGATCATGCTGCCGCGTGCCAAGATCGAGCGCAACATCAAAAAAGTCCTGCGGGGCGGGGAACAGTAGCGGTGATTTTTGCCCGCCACAACCCGATACCCCAAAGGAGGAACCATGCAGCCTTTTTCTGAACTGCACGAGGTCGAGCGCCGGTACGAAGAACTGGCCTATAAAATGTCCACGCCGGAGGCTGCTGCCGATGCAGACGCCTACGCCCATATGATGCGTGACTACAAGGAACTGACCCCCCTGATGGAAGAATACCGCCGCTATACGGCCCTGCAAAAAGATGAGCAGGAGGCCAAAGAGGTCCTGCAGCAGGACTCCGACCCGGCGTTTACCGCTATGGTACAGCAGGAACTTTGCGAAATCGCCCGGAATCTGGCACAGAGCGAAGAGAATCTCCGCCTGCTGCTCATCCCCAAGGATGCCGATGACGAAAAAAGCGTCATTCTGGAAATTCGTGCCGGTGCGGGCGGCGAAGAAGCCGCGCTCTTTGCCCACAGCCTGTGGCGGATGTACAACATGTACGCTGCCAAACGCGGCTGGAAGTGCGAGACCATCAGCGAGAACCCCACCGAGCTGGGAGGCGTAAAGGAAATCGTCTTTTCTGTAGAAGGCCCCGATGTCTACAGCCGCCTGAAGTTTGAAAGCGGCGTCCACCGCGTCCAGCGCGTGCCGGAGACCGAGACCCAGGGCCGCATCCACACCTCTACCGTCACGGTGGCCGTCATGCCCGAAGCCGAGGAAGTGGAGTTTGAATTGGACCCCAAGGATCTGCGCATCGATACCTTCCGTTCTTCGGGCGCAGGCGGTCAGCACATCAACAAAACGTCCTCGGCCATCCGCGTGACCCACCTGCCTACCGGTATGGTGGTGGAATGTCAGGATCAGCGCAGCCAGCGGGAAAACAAAGACCGCGCTTTAAAAGTCCTGCGCAGCCGCCTGCTGCAGCAAAAGCAGTCCGCCTACGATGAAGCCTATAACGCCCAGCGGCAAAGCCAGGTGGGAAGCGGTGATCGCAGCGAAAAGATCCGCACCTACAACTTCCCGCAGGATCGCGTGACCGACCACCGCATCGGCTTAACGCTGCGCAACCTGCAAAGCGTGCTGGACGGTGACCTGGACCGGGTGCTGGACCCGCTGATTTTGGCCGACCGTGAAGAAAAACTCAAAGCAAACAAAGGTGACGCATAATGAATACACAGGTTTTGCCGGTGAATGACAAAAGCATTGCACTGGCGGCAGAACTGCTGCAAAAAGGCGAGCTGGTCGCCCTGCCGACCGAGACGGTCTACGGCATCGCGGCCGACGCCCGCAATGGCGAAGCAGTCAAAAAGATTTTTGAGGCCAAGGGCCGCCCCCAGGATAACCCCCTGATCGTGCACATCTACGGCATGGAGATGCTCAAGGGCATCGTGTCCGAGGTGCCCGACCGTGCCTACAAGCTGGCCAAAGCCTTTTGGCCCGGCCCGCTGACGATGGTCATGCCCCGGGGCGGGGAGGTCAGCGACGTGACCTGTGCAGGGCTGGATACCGTGGGCGTGCGCATGCCGTCCCACCCGGTGGTACAGGCTGTCATCAAGGCCAGCGGTGTGGCGTTTGCTGCGCCGTCTGCCAACCTCTCCGGCAAGCCCAGCCCCACCAACGCCCAGGATACCCTGGTGGATATGGACGGCCGCCTGCCGCTGATCCTGGACGGCGGCGAGAGCGCTGTCGGTGTCGAGTCCACGGTCGTGGCTGTTACCGGCGAACACCCGATGCTGCTGCGCCCCGGCTACGTAACGAAAGAGCAGATGGAAGAGGTCCTGGGCGAAGAAGTCCTCGTCAGCCCCGCGATTCTGGAAAAGCTCAAGGATGGGGAAGTGGCCCGCTCTCCCGGCATGAAGTACAAGCACTACGCCCCCAAGGCGCAGGTCACGATTTTGCGCGGCGATTTCGCTAAGTATAAGGCCTATGTCGAGCAGCACGCGGCCCCCGGCGTGTGGGCGCTCTGCTTTGATGGCGAGGGCGCCCAGCTGCCCGTGCCCTTTATCGAGTACGGCAAAAATCACGATGGCGTCACCCAGGCGCACCACCTGTTCACCGCCCTGCGCGACTTGGACAAGCATGGTGCCGAGATCGTCTACGCCCGCTGCCCTGAGCAGGACGGTGTCTCCATGGCGGTCTACAACCGCCTCATCCGCGCCGCGGCGTTCCGGGTGGTCGAGCTATGAAAGTCGTAGGCATCACCGGCCGCTCCGGCTGCGGTAAATCCAGTGCGACAAAATTTTTAGCAGGGCAGGGGTATCCTTGTATTGACGCGGACCTTATCGCCCGCGAGATGCTGCTGCCCGGCTCGCCCTGCATTGCCCAATTGCAAGAAAAATTCGGTGCCGACATCGCTGACGAAAATGGCAATGTCCGCCGCCGTCTGCTGGCAGACCGCGCCTTTGCCACCCTGGCGGGCACCCGGGCCTTAACAGCCATCACCCAGCCGGAAATTTTGCACCGCATTGAAACGCGCCTGCAAGAAGCCGAGCAGGGCGGGGCAAAACTGGCCTTTGTGGACGGTGCAGTCATCGTCGGCACGCCGTTCGAGGCCCGCTGTGACGCACTGGTACTTATCAGCGCCCCCTACGATACCAGCGTGGCCCGCATTTGTGCCCGTGACGGCATCGCGCCTGAAATGGCCCGCCGCCGCTTGGACGCGCAGACGCCCATCGAAACGCTGCGCGCCGCTGCTACCCATGAGGTCGTCAACGATGGCACCGCCGAACAGCTGGCAGAAAAAATGCACGCCGTTTTACAGCAGCTGTGAAAGGAGGAACATGGCTAAAAAAGCAAAGTCCCGCCGCCCCGGCCTGCTGCGTACCCTGCTTGCGGTGCTGGTGGTCCTGGCGCTGGCCGCGACCCTTTTGTTTACCGTTTTCCGCCGCCAGGTCGATACGATGGAGTACCCCTGCCGCTACAACGAGTATGTGGAATACTACGCAGGCAAGTACAATATCGACCCGCTGATCTTATACTCCTTCATCCGTACCGAGAGCAACTTTAATCCAAACGCTCAATCCAATGTGGGCGCCCGCGGCCTGATGCAGATCACCGAGGAGACCTTCGACTGGATCAAGCTGAAGATCGCCCCCAGCGAGGATCTGACCTTTGACGATCTCTACGACCCCGAGACCAACATCCGTTTCGGTACTTACTTCGTCAGCTACTGCCTGCTGCGCTACCATGATGACCTGGCCACCGCCGCTGCGGCCTACCACAGCGGATGGGGGACCGTGGATAACCTGCTGTCCCAGGCAGAATATTCCTCCGACGGCGAAACGCTGGACCATTACCCCTACCCGCAGATGCGGCTATATGTACGTAAGATAACCAATAGCTACCAACGCTATCAGGACATCTATAACGAAAAATAAGAAAGGAAGTTTCCCATGAAGACCACTGAGGAACTCAAAGCACTGCTTTACAAAAATGAAATGGTAGCCGACGCTGCCCCGGACGCCCTGCAGGCCGCCCAGGATTTCTGCGAAGGCTACAAGACCTTCCTGGATAACGCCAAGACTGAGCGCGAGGCTGTCCGCACCAGCGAGAAGCTGCTGCTGGACGCCGGCTACAAAAAGTTCGTCCCCGGCGAGAAGCTGGCCCCCGGCACCAAGGTCTACACCATCAACCGCGAAAAGTGCATCCTGGCCGCCACCATCGGCACCAAGAGCCTGGAAGCGGGCTTCCACCTGAACATCGCCCACATCGACTCTCCGCGCCTGGACCTGCGCCCCGTGCCCGTGTTTGAAAAAACCGGTATCGGCTATCTGCGCACCCATTACTACGGCGGCATCCGTAAGTACCAGTGGCCCACCATCCCCCTGGCCCTGCACGGCGTTGTTTACCGCGCTGACGGCACCTGCGCCGAGATCTGCATCGGTGAGAAGGACAGCGACCCTGTTTTCTGCATCACCGACCTGCTGCCGCACCTGGGTGCCAAGCAGAACACCAAGACCCTGGCGGAAGGCATTACCGCCGAGGAGCTGAACGTGCTGATTGCCTCTCAGCCCATCGCCGATAAGGATGCCGAGCAGCGCATCAAGCTGAACATCCTGGGCATGCTCAACGAGGCTTACGGCATCACCGAGCGCGACTTCACCCGCGCCGAGATCGAGGTCGTGCCTGCCCACAAGGCCCGCGACATTGGCCTGGACCGCGCTATGATCGGTGCCTACGGCCACGATGACCGCGTGGATGCTTACCCGGCCCTGATGGCCGAGATCGGCATCACAGCTCCGGCCTACACCACCATCTGCGTGCTGACCGATAAAGAGGAGACCGGCTCCGACGGCGTCACCGGCCTGAACAGCATGTACACCTTCCACTTCATCCAGCAACTCTGCGCCGGCCAGGGTGCTGACTACATCACCGCCTGTAAGGCTGGCAAGTGCCTGTCTGCCGACGTTACCGCTGCCTATGACCCGACCTTTGCCGATGCCTTTGAGCCGGACAACGCCACCTATGCAGGCAACGGCGTGGCCATCTACAAATACACCGGAGCCCGCGGTAAGTCCGGCACCAGCGATGCCTGTGCCGAGATGGTCAGCTACCTGACCCGTCTGCTGGAGAAGAATAACGTCGTTTGGCAGATCGGCGAGATGGGTAAGCTGGACCTGGGCGGCGGCGGCACCGTTGCCAAGTACGTGGCCAACCAGGACATCGACACCATCGACATCGGCGTGCCCGTGCTCTCGATGCACGCCCCGTTTGAGGTCGTCTCCAAGGCCGACGTCTACATGGCTTACCTGACCTTCAAGGCTTTCTGCGAGGATGCGGAGTAATTTGTAAAGCTTTATAAACAGTAAAAGGGGACCGACGCAAACGCGCCGGTCCCCTTTATGTTATACGCAAGATAAAAGAAAAAAGCCGCAACCAATGTTGCGGCTTTTTGTGGTGGAGAATACCGGGATCGAACCGGTGACCTCTTGCATGCCATGCAAGCGCTC
>UQDG01000008.1 GCA_900539695.1 uncultured Oscillospiraceae bacterium | reverse complement strand
TTAAGACAGCGGCCTCTCACGCCGTTAACGTGGGTTCGATTCCCGCACGGGTCACCATAAAAGCTCTGCTTCTTCGGAGGCAGAGCTTTTTGTTATGTGCAGCCTTTCCTACAGAACTGAGGGAAATAGACGGCTGAAGTTGATGAAGCAAACGATGATTTGAGGGCACAGCGCTTGACAGCACCCCAAGTCCGGCGTATGCTTGTAACAATGGGTTAGCATTGATTAACTGCGAAATAGAGGAGGATGGGCACGATGCGAATTCTTGTATATGGTGCGGGTGTGCTGGGGTGCAATCTGGCACGGGACTTTTTCAAGGCAGGGAAGGACGTTACTCTGCTTGCGCGGGGGAAATGGGCCGAGACCATCAAAACAAACGGGCTGTGCATTAAAAACTATGTGCTCCCAGTGAAATCGACCGTCCGTGTGCCGGTGGTGACGGAATTGGCATCGGAGGATGAGTATGATGTGATCTTCGTTGCTGCGCGCTACACGCAGGTGGCTACGATCCTGGATGCGTTGCGCGCCAATAAGAGCAAAAACGTTGTTTTCCTGGGCAATAATGTGCAGCCAGAGAAACTGGTGACGGCTCTGCCAGAAAAGAATGTGATGTTTGCCTTTGCCTCTTCGGCAGGGCACCGTGAGCAGGACCGTGTTGTTTCAGTTGATCTGAAAAAAATTACGATCGGCCAGCTGTGCGGTGCGCAATCTGACGAGCAGCTGATTCAGAAAATCTTTGCCGGGACGGGTTATAAAGTCACATATGAGCCGAACATGGGGGACTATCTGCTTTGTCACGCCGCCTTTGTGCTGCCAGTGGCCTTTGCCTGCTACAAAACCGACGGTGACCTCAAGCGGCTGAAAGGGGACACCGCTTACTTTAATAAGATGACCGATGCCAATGTAGAGGGCTATCGCGCACTGAAAAACAGCGGCCATGCGATTTTGCCCAAGGATGACGAGGAGTTTGAGGGCGAAAAGTACCGCAAGACCTGCGTGAAATTCTTTACCCTGATGTGCGCAACGGGCCTGGGCAAAGTCTGCGCCTCGGACCACGCAATGAATGCCATTGAGGAGATGAGCACGCTTAACCGCGACCTGAAAAAGCTGTTTGAGGAAAATGGTGCTTCCTATCCGGTTTGGAAAGAGATGGAAAAGGACGCGGAAAAGTACCTGCAAAAATAAAAAATCAAATTGTGCGCTGAATAACAACGGTTGGTCTTAAAATCCAACATTTTTTTCGGGTGTTTTCTTAAAAATCTACGTGAATCGGGGCGGGTGCTTTACACCGCTTCCAGGCTGCGCTATAATGCAAAATTATAGAGAGGGAAGGGAACAGCCAATGAAACCGTTGATTGGATTGACGCCTATCGTGGACGCGGGACGGGACAGCCTGTGGATGCTGCCCGGGTACATGCAGGGGCTGGAGGCAGTTGGGGGCATCGGGATGATGCTGCCGCTGACGGATGACGCCGCTATGCTGAAAGACATTGTGGACCGGGTGGACGGCCTTTTGCTGACCGGTGGCAACGATGTGGCACCGGTGCTGTACGGTGAGACAAAAGAGACGTTCTGCGGCGAAAATGACCCGCGGCGTGACCGCATGGAGGCCAGGCTCATCGAGTTGGCTTTGCAGGCGGACAAGCCGGTGTTTGGCATCTGCCGCGGGCTGCAAATTTTAAATGTGGTACTGGGAGGTACGCTATATCAGGATTTGAAAACCCAGACCGGCACCGAGATTACCCACAGTATGGACAAGCCGTATGACCGCACCGTGCATGAAGTGAACATCCTGCCCGACACGCCGCTGGCTGCGTTATACGGCCCCGGTCCGCTGGCGGTGAACAGCCGCCATCATCAGGGCATCAAGGGGCTGGCTCCGGCGCTACATGCCCAGGCGGTGGCTTCGGATGGGCTGATCGAAGCTGTTTACTTGCCGGAATACCGTTTCGTACAGGCCGTGCAGTGGCACCCGGAACATCGTTGGCAGGCGGCGGAAAGCCAAAGTTTGCTGCGCAGTTTTGTGGACGCCTGCCGGGGATAATAAAATAGGAAAAGAAAAGTGCATGTGCCGGGTGAAGGCGCATGCACTTTTTGTTTGTTGGAAGAGCGAATGGCTGCGGGAGCGGGTAGATGCGAGCATCGACCCTTACAATGGGAACGGAAAGTATATAGCAAAAATTACAAAATTCCCAGTCCCGTCAGCAGGGTCTTGAGGCCGATCAGGATCAGCACGATGCCGCCGATGCGCTCGGAAGGAGCGCGGTACTTATCGCCGAAGAGGGCACCTACGCGCACACCGATGGCAGACAGCAGGCAGGTGATGCAGCCAATCAGGCCGGCGGCGGGCAGGATATTGACCTGCATGGCGGCAAAGCTGACGCCGACGGCGAAGGCATCGATGCTGGTGGCAACGGCCAGCGGCAGCATTGCTTTGGCGGAGTAGTCATCGTCCAGCTTTTCGTCGCCGCCGAAGCTTTCCCGCACCATGTTGACGCCGATGATGGCCAGCAGCACAAAGGCGACCCAGGGACCGAAGTTGGTCAAGACCACGGCGAAGCGGTCACCCAGGAAGAAGCCCAGTGTGGGCATCAAGAACTGGAAGCCGCCGAACCACAGCCCGCAGATCATGGCGTGGGCAAAGCTGACCTTGTGGACCGAAAGGCCCTTGCAGATCGAAACGGCAAAAGCGTCCATGGAAAGGCTGATGGCGATCAGGATCAGATCAAATAATGTCATGGGTATTCCTCCGTTTTTGTAAGGGCACAAAAAAAGACCTATCTGTCCTGCGCAAAAGGCGCTGAACAGATAAGTCTCGTCGTTTAAAGTTAAGCCAGGGGCACGCCCCATTATGTTGGCAGAACTGCACCGCGCGGCTGCTCCACCGCATAGGGTGCTGACTACTCCCTTATGTTATTTTCGTAGTGTACCACGGAAAAGAAAGTTTGTCAATACGTTAGAAATGTCTAATTTTTGCCCGACGCACTGCGCCCCTTGCACAATCTGTCGGTTTGGGGTAAAATAGGATGGATTTAATATAAGTAATCGGGGGATACCTATGCAATACAAAGTTCTGGCACTGGATCTGGACGGTACACTGACCAACAGCGAGAAAATCATCACGCCACGCACCAAGGCAGCTTTGATGGAAGCCGCGGCCCGCGGCGTCTGCATTGTGCTGGCCAGCGGCCGCCCCACCGTCGGCATTGAGCCGCTGGCGCGGGAACTGGAACTGCAAAAATACGGCGGCTGCATTTTAAGCTATAACGGCGGCAAGATCATCGATTGCAAGACCGGCCACGTGCTGGTGCAGCACGCCTTCCCGCCGGACCTCATCGAGCCGGTGTGCACTTTCTCCCGCTACTGGAACGTGGTGCCCCTGACCTATGACACCCACGGCATCATTACCGAGAACGCCTCCAGCCCCTACGTGCAGGAGGAAGCCCGCATCAACAAGATCCCGGTGCGCCAGGTAGAAAACCTGCCTGCCACCGTGAATTATCCCATCAACAAGCTGCTGCTGACCGGCGACCCCGTGGACATGCCCCATGTGGAGGAGCTGATGCAGCAGGAGTTCGCGGGCAAGCTGTCCATCTGCCGCAGCCAGCCCTTCTTTATCGAGACGATGCCGCTGGGCGTGGGCAAGGATACCTCGCTGGAGATGCTGCTGCGCGCCAAAGGCCTGACCGCTGCCAACTTGATGGCCTGCGGCGACGGCTGGAATGACCTGCCGATGATCCGCTGCGCCGGTATGGGCGTGGCGATGGGCAATGCCCAGGCCCCCGTAAAAGCGGCGGCCGACTACCAGACGGCCGACAACGACCACGACGGTGTGGGGCTGGCTGTAGAAAAATTTATCTTGAGCGAGGAGAACTGACCTGTGAACCTGATCGTTTTTGACCTCGAATGGAATATCGGGTATCAGCCCAAAACGTTTTTGTACCACGGTACAGAATTGACGCTGCGGGGTGAGATCATCCAGATTGGTGCGGTGCGCATCAATGCCCGCGGCGACGTGCTGGATACTTTTGAAGTGAACCTGCGACCGCGCATCTTCCGCAAATTGCAGCACCACATCGCCAAAGTGACCGGCCTGAGCCAGGGCGACCTGGACGCCGGGCTGCCGATGAAAGAGGGTCTGCAGAAGTTCCTGGATTGGGCCGGCCCGGACGCCGAGCTGGCCGAATGGGGCCTGGATGACGTACCTGTTCTGAAGCAGAACCTTTTTTTGGCAGGCCTGGATGAGAACTGGCCCGACCGCTGGTACGACCTGCAGCGTATCTTTTTGCAGGCCTATCCCCGCAAAGAAGGGGAGGGCCTGACGCTGGAAAGCGTGGTCGACCGGCTGGGCATCCCCAAGGAGGAACCCTTCCACAACGCTTTGGATGACGCACTGTACACCACCAAGGTCTGCCGTAAGCTGCCGCTGACCGAGGGGCTGGCGACCTACCCCACCGAGGAAGAACTGCTGAAAGAAGCCTTGCTGGGCGCCGAGCCGAACCCTGCCGCGCGGGACATCCGCCTGTTCATGAACCGGATGGAGCATGACGACTACCGCAACGTGTCCGAACTGACCGAGGCAGCCTGCCCCGAGTGCAGCGCACCGCTGACGCCTGACGAAGTGTGGCTCAAGCGAGGGAACACCGGCTACTACACCCGTTGCACCTGCCCCTACTGCGGGGCGTGGTACCTGCGGTTCAAGCTCAGCCGCCGCGACGGCCTGCATTGGAGCTTTGCCCGGTGCACTGAGCCTGCCACCCCTGAGGCCGACGCCAAGTGGGACAAGCAGAAAGCTGCCCTGCTGGAGCGTATGAAGCGCAAGGCGAACAAAGAATAATCCTTTTTTATTTATCAAAAATAAACAACACCCCCGCACAGCCAAAACGGCTGTGCGGGGGTGTTGTTGGTAAAATTGCAAAAATCAGTAGGTGATGATAATACCCTGGTCCTGGGCATAGAAGCTGCACAGACCGCTGCAGGGCACGATGCGCACAGGGGCTTCGGGCCATTTGGCCAGGATGCCGTGTTCCAGCAGGCGGGCGGCGGTCTGGTTGCCGCACTCGCTGATGAGCACTGGGTGCACACCGTCGTAGTTGTCCTCGTCCATCTGCTCCAGAATCTTGGCCAGCACGCGGGTCTCGCCGCGGGTCTTGAAGTAGAAGTCGATCTTACCATCGGAGGTGCGGCGGCCCAGTACACGCATGTTCAGGCGGCCTGCGATAAAGCCCACCACCTTGCTGACGCGGCCGTTCTTGGCCAGGTTGTCAAAGCTGGCCAGGGAAAACAGGATGTGGGTGCTTTCGGCGAACTTTTCCAGCGCAAAGCAGATGTCCTCAAATGTCTGGCCCTCGCCGATAAGCTTATTGGCCAGCTCGGCCGCACCGGCCAGCGCACCGGAGCAGCTGAGGGTGTCCAGAATGAAGATCTTCTTTTCGGGGTGTTCTTCCAGCACCATGGTCCGGGCGGCCACGGCGGCGTTATAGCTGCCGGAAAGATTGCTGCTGATGGTCAGCGCAATGCAGTTATCGGCCTGCAAAAAATACTCGGCCCATTCTTCCGGGCTGGGGCAGGCAGTGGTGCTGGCGCCGTTGTAGTCGGTCATGGCCTGCAGCATCTGGGGCACATTCAGGGTGGCCAGGTCCACATATTCGCGCTCACCCACACGGATCTTGAACGGTACAAGGGCAAACTGCACCCCGGCACTGGGGTGCTCCAGCTCCCGGATCTCGCAGGAGCTGTCACATACGATCATCCACGCCATAGGCAAAAGCCTCCGTTTCTGTGGCTTGTTATTTCTATATACTATTATAGAAGGTACAGGCAGTTCCGTCAAGGTGGTTCTGTGCCGCTCGTATAAGGTCGTGTAAGGTGAGAGAGCACCTTCGGAACTTTCACCGAAAAAACCTCTTGATTTTAGTGGATTTTTTCAAGCTGACCCTGTATAATGATAAGTATATATCTAAGTGTAAGGGGGCGCAGCTGTATGCCGCAAAAGGGGCTGCCAACTGTAACTGCCATTATCGTGGCCGCGGGGGCCTCCCGCCGCATGGGATTTGATAAACTCAGCTACTGTCTGCCCGATGGGCGCACGGTATTGGAGACAAGCTGTGCCCTGTTTGTCGCCCACCCGGCGGTGGATGAGCTGGTGCTGGTGGCGGGCGGCAACCGCCCCCAGTGCGAGGCTATCGCCGCGGCCTGCCCCAAGCCTTGCACCGTGGTGCAGGGGGGCGCGACTCGTGCCGACAGTGTGCATAATGGCCTGGCTGCCGCCAAGGGCCAGCTGGTGGCCATCCACGATGCTGCCCGCCCTTTTGCCAGCGAGGAAGTCATCACCCAGGTCTTGCAGGCTGCCGCCAAGACCGGCGCTGCCGCCCCGGCGGTGCCCGTGAAGGATACTATCAAGGTGGCGGACAAGGACGGCAAAGTCGTCACCACGCCGGACCGCGCCACCCTTTACGCCGTGCAGACGCCCCAGTGCTTTGACCGGGCACTGTACTTACAGGCGCTGGAAGCTGTCAGCGGCGAGAAAGCCAGCCTGGTCACCGATGATTGCAGCCTGTTTGAACTGGCCGGCCTGCCCGTCACACTGACGGCGGGTGACTACGCCAATTTAAAAATCACCACCAAAGAGGACTTACAAAAGGAGAACACCATGCGTATTGGTCACGGATATGATGTACACCGTTTGGTCGAGGACCGCAAGCTTATCTTAGGCGGGGTAGAGGTCCCCTACGAGAAAGGCCTGCTGGGCCATTCCGACGCCGATGTGCTGCTGCACGCGGTGATGGACGCCGTGCTGGGCGCAGCGGCCCTGGGTGACATCGGCCAGCATTTCCCCGATACCGACCCCGCCTACAAGGGCGCGGACTCCCTGGCGCTGACCCGCGAAGTAGCGAAAATTATCGCCGCTCACGGCTACAAGGTGGGCAACATCGATGCGACGATCCTATGCCAGCGGCCGAAGCTGGCCCCCCACATCCCGGCTATGCGTAAAAATATCGCCGATGCCTTCGGCCTGCCGCTGGACGCTGTGAGCGTAAAGGCCACCACCGAGGAACATCTCGGCTTTACCGGCGAAGGGCTGGGGATTGCGGCCCACGCTGTCGCTCTGATCGAGTGAACGTAACCAACCTTTAAGAGGAAAGGACAGGACTTTACCCATGCTGCAAAACCAAACGTTATCCGCTATCATCAGCAGCCTGCGGGCGTTCGATCTGTTTTCAGACACGCTCGACATCCTGATCGTTTCCTTTGTGTTTTACCAGCTCATCCAGTTCGCCCGCAAATCCCGGGCCGGCCAGTTGGTCAAAGGCATCGCGCTGCTGATCTTATTCTACGGCTTCGCGGTGCTGCTGGACCTGCGCACCGTCACCTGGGTACTGAACAACGTGGTCACTGTGGCCTTTACGGCGGCGGTGGTCATCTTCCAGCCGGAGCTGCGCCGTGCACTGGAGCGCATGGGCCAGACCACCGTATGGGCGAACCGGCTGTTCGGCAACCGCCGCACCGATCCTTCGCTGCGCGGTGTGTGGCAGAGCGCTGTGGTTGCCATCTGCGATGCGGCTGAACAGCTTTCCGACACCCGCACCGGTGCCCTGATGGTGCTGGAACGCCGCAATAACCTGGACGAGATCATCCGCACCGGCACGCCGATGCATGCTGACGTCATCCCCGAAATGCTGGGCACCATCTTTTACGAGGGCACGCCCCTGCACGACGGCGCAGTTGTCATCCGGGACGGCGTCATTGTGGCTGCAGGCTGCGTGCTGCCCCTTTCCAACAACCTGGATATGGGCAAGGATATGGGCACACGCCATCGCGCCGGCCTGGGCATGAGCGAGAATTCCGACGCCATCGTCGTGGTTGTGTCCGAGGAGACCGGCATTATCTCGCTGGCAAAAAACGGCGTGCTGATCCGCCGCCTGGACCGCCAGAACCTCTTTAACCTCTTGCAGGAGGAGGTCGTCCCGCCTGAGGAGACCGAGGAAGACAACGAATCCGTGCTGAAAAAACTGCTGCGAAAAGGAGGGAACGCACCCCATGCCAAAGCCGAATAACGCACCCCAGGGGCGCAAATCCCTGATGGATAACCGCGTAGTTTCCATCCTGATGGCGCTGGCCTGCGGCCTGGCTACCTGGTTGGTCGTTACCATCTACATCGATCCCCAGGGCAGCACCACCATCCGGGATGTGCCCATCAACTACGCCAACTCCGCCACTACCTACACCAACCAGGGCTTGGACATTGTGGAGCGGCCCGACATCAACGGCGTAACCGTGCGGGTCGAGGGCAACATCACCAGCATTGGTAAGATGACCAGCTCCGACATCATGGTCTATCCCAGCTATTCCGGCGTCAGCGGTGCGGGCAAGGTCACCCTGCGCCTGCAGGCCCGCGTGACCAATACCACCGATTACTCCGGCAACATCAAGTGTACAGTGGAAAAACCCTACGATACGATCGACGTCGTGTTCGATGAAGTCAGCGAAAAAACCGTGCCCGTCACGGTGGATGCCTCGGCTGTCTCTATCGCCGACGGCTATATGCTGAATAAGACCTCCGCTGTTCCCGCTGAGATCACGCTGCGCGGCCCCACCAGTGAGCTGGATCAGATCAGCCAGGTGGTGGCCCCGGTGCTGAGCGACGACGCGCTGGCCGACACCACCACCACGCCCTCCACGCTGGAGCTGCGGGACGAGAACGGCAACACCATCACCCCGCAGTACACCACGATGGACAGCGATTCCGCCAACGTCACGCTGACGATCTACCAGGTGCGGGAGCTGCCGCTGGAAGTGGATTTCATCGGCGTGCCCAACGGCTTTGACACCAGCAGCCTGCACTACACCTTGAGCCAGCAGAAGCTGCGCGTAGCAGGCCCGGCCCGCACCGTCAGTGCGCTGGAAAGCCTGACCGTGACCGACTTTGACCTGGCCCGCGAGTTCGAGATGGACCGCGACTACCAGCGTTTGATCGAGCTGCCCGCCGGCGTAGTCTCGCTGGACGGCGTGACAAATGTAACGCTGAGCTTTGACACTACGGATATGGCCTCCACTACGCTGAACATCTCCAACATCCGGCTGGTCAACGTGCCCAGCAACTATGATATGGAGATCCTGTCCAGCCTGGTCAGCGGCGTGGAATTGTACGGCCCGAAAGATGAGATCGAGGAGCTGTCCGCCGACAGCGTAGTCGCGCAGATCGATTGCCAGAGCATCAGCCTGACGGTAGGCCAGCAGACCATCCCGGTCACCATCCAGATCCCGTCCTCCACCCGCATCTTCGCCACCGGCAGCTACACGGTACAGTGCGAGGTCACGGCGAAATAGAAAGTGCGCATCCCGCAAATGGCCCCCTCTGGGAGGGGGCTCCCGCGAAGCGGGTGGGGGAGAGCCTTGGTTTGAATGTCTCTCCCTCAGTCAGCTTCACTGACAGCACTCCTTCTCTGGCACTTCGTGCCACCTCCCCCGCGTCGGGGGGAGTCTGTCTCACAGAGGGAGCCAAAGAGGTTATCTATGCTATTAGTCCGCAATATCCGCCTGCCGCTCAGCTGTCCTGATCCGGACGCAGAGGCGGCGGCCCAGGCTTTGCACATCCTGCGCGTGCCCGCCCACAAAGCGGCCCGCTGCGGGGTGGCAAAATTATCGGTAGATGCCCGGCACGGCAAGCCCGTGCTGGTCTATACCATGGCGATCACGCTCAAAGACGAGGGTGAGGAATCGGCATACGCCGGGGCCTCGCCCTGCGTCTGTTTCACACAGCCCGCCAGGTTTTCTTTCTCGGTAGGCGATACAGCGTTAAAAACGCGCCCGGTGGTCGTGGGCCTTGGCCCGGCGGGCCTCTTTGCCGCGCTGCTGCTGGCCCGCAGCGGCTTCCGTCCGCTGGTGCTGGAACGCGGCCCAGAACTGGACGAGCGCGTGAAAGCCGTCGAGCATTTTGAAAAGACCGGTGAACTGAACCTGAACGCCAACATCCAGTTTGGCGAGGGCGGCGCAGGTACTTTCTCCGACGGCAAGCTGACCACCCGCGTGGGCGACCCGCTTTGCGCCTTTGTGACCGATGCCTTTTTGCAGCACGGCGCCCCGGCGGACATTGCCTGGCGGCAAAAGCCCCATGTGGGTACTGATCTTTTGCGCGGCATCATCCGCAGCATCCGGCAGGAAATTATCGCGCTGGGCGGTGAGGTGCGGTTCAACACCGCCCTGACCGGTTTGAAGATCGAAAACGGTGCCCTGGCGAGCGTCGAGACCACAGCGGGCGATTTTGCCTGCGAGCAGCTGATCCTGGCGGTCGGCCACAGCGCCCGGGACACCTTTGCCATGCTGCACGGTTCAGGCCTGCCGCTGGAGTGCAAGCCTTTCTCGGTGGGCTTCCGGGCCGAACACCTGCAAACCGAGATTGATAAAAGCCTCTACCATGCCGCAGCCGGCCACCCGGTGCTGCCGGTGGGCGAGTACCAACTCAGCCAGCATGTCAGCGGCGGGCGGTGCGTGTATACGTTCTGTATGTGCCCCGGCGGTTCGGTTTGTGCCGCCGCCAGCGAGGAAAACGCCGTGGTCACCAACGGCATGAGCCTGCATGCCCGCAACGGCAAAAACGCCAACGCGGCGGTGGTGGTCAGCGTGGATGGCCGCGACTTTGATAATGACCCAGCCAAGGCGGTGGCCTTCCAACGCCAGCTGGAACAGGCCGCCTACCGTGCGGGCGGCGGGGGATACCTGGCCCCGGCCGAGACCGTGGGCAGCTTTTTGGCCGGGCGCGGCCAGCTGGAACTGGGCGCTGTGCAGCCTACCTACCCCCGCGGCGTAACGCCTGCTGACCTGGGCGCACTACTGCCCGATGAACTGAGCAGCGCCCTGCGGGATGGCCTGAACTCCTTTGGCCGCAAGCTAGCCGCCTACCGTGCCCCGGACGCCGTATTGACGGGCCTGGAGACCCGCACCAGCAGTCCGGTGCGCCTGCTGCGCGATAAGGAAACGCTGGTGTGCGAGGCCCTGCCCGGCCTGTACCCCTGCGGTGAGGGCGCCGGTTACGCCGGCGGCATCATGACCGCCGCCGTGGACGGTGTGCGCTGTGCCGCCGCACTGATGAAACGATACAAACCGTGTGAGTAAGGACATAAAATGCCTGATAACAACAAAAACAACTACGATTACGACCTCGGCGATATGATCGACTCAGCCGTGCAGTTTGGCACGCAGGTCGGTTCTTCGGTGCTGGGCAGCATTGCCGATGCACTGGAGCAGGCCGGGGACGCTATGACCCGTGCCGCTGCCCAGCCGGATAGCTTTTCGGCCTGGAAACGCCGCTTGGAACGCAAATGGAAAAACGGCGGCCAATCGGTGGGCGTGGTGCTTACGGCTGTGGGCTGGACCTTCACCGGCTGCTTCGGCATCGCAGCGCTGGTGCTGGGCATCCTGACCGCTGTCGGCGCGGGTACGCTGGGACTGACACCCGACGAATTTGTGGCGCTGCCGATTCTGACCGCTGTATTTTACCCGATCACGCTGGGTTTTCTGTTCATGGCCATTGTGGGTATGAAAAAGCTCAGCTACTTTGGCCGCCTGCGCAAACTGCTGCGAGCCGCCAACGATTGGACCTGCGACCTGCCATCCCTGGCCCGCAAGGCCCAAATTAAGCAGGAAAAAGCCTACGACACGGTGGCCAAAGCTGTGGCCAACGGCGACCTGCCCAACGCCGCCATCAGCGACGACTACAGCACGCTGTATCTGGACGATTCCCTCTGCCCGGCCGGTACCCCGGCCCCGCAGGCCGCGCCCGTGCAAACCCTGACGGATGCCGAACAATTCAACCGCGACGGCGTGGATTTTTTGAACTATCTAAAAATCTGCCGTGGCAAGCTGGGTATCCAGACGGACGAAGAACTGACCCGGATGCAGAAGACCTGCGCGTCGATTTTGGGCTTCGTGCATAATCACCCCGAGCAGCTGCCCCGGGTGCGCCGCTTCCGCGAGTATTACCTGCCCACCACCCGCAAGCTGCTGGACACGGCGCAAGGGTTAGGGGAGAGCGACACCGCCAACGCCGCCGAGATCCGGCGGGACATCACCGCCATCCTGCATACGCTGAATGGGGCCTACACCAAACTGTACGACACCCTTTTGCAAGATGTGAGCATGGACGTTTCCACCGAGATCGACACCCTGGAAGCCATGCTGCGCCAGGATGGCCTGACCCATGATTTTGACGCGGACTTTAAGGTAAAGTAAAAGATAAAAGGAGAACCCGTTTATGAACTATCCCGCCTGGCAGATCAAAACCGCAGACCCCGCCGCCGAGCAGGCATTGGCCGGGGCCGGGTGCGGTGCGCTGCTGCGCCGGGTACTGGCCGCCCGCGGCTGTACCGACCCGGCCGAAGTGCAGGCCCTGCTGGGAGCCGGGGCCGAACTTTCGGACCCGTTCCTGCTGCGGGATATGGACAAAGCCGTGGCCCGCATCGAGCAGGCCGTGGAAAACGAGGAGACCATCGTTATTTATGGCGACTATGACGTGGACGGTATCTCTGCCACCGCCATTTTGTATGAATGTTTAAGCAGTATGGGCGCCCACGTGCGCTGCAAGCTGCCCACCCGCGGCACCGGCTACGGTCTGACCCGCCCGGCGCTGGAAAGCCTGGCCGAAAAGGGCTTTAATCTGGTTGTGACCGTGGATAACGGCATTTCGGCCATCGAGGAAGCCGCCTGCGCCAAGGAGCTTGGGCTGGACCTTATCGTGACCGACCACCATCTGCCCGGCGATACACTGCCCGATGCCGTGGCGGTGGTTGACCCCAAGCGGGCTGACGATGAAAGCCCGTTCAAGGATCTGTGCGGCGCGGGTGTGGCCTTTAAGCTTTGTGCCGCGCTGGAAGGCTGCGAGCCTGCGGACTTGCTGGAAATGTACGGTGAGCTGGTGGCCCTGGGTACCGTGGCCGACGTGATGCCGCTGGTGGGGGAGAACCGCACCCTCGTGCGGGAGGGCCTTGCCCTTTTGCAGGACACGATGCGCCCCGGCCTGCAGGCGTTGATGGAAAACGCCGGGGTCGCGGGCAAGCCCGTCACCGCGGACACCGTCAGCTACAGCCTGGCCCCGCGGCTGAACGCAGCGGGCCGCATGGATAATGCGGCGGTCGCGTTAAAGCTGCTGCTTTGCACCGATGAAGCCCAGGCCGCCGGCATTGCCGCCCGCCTGGCGGAGATCAACACCGAGCGCCAGCAGACGGAACAGGAAGTGTTCGCTGCCGCCCAAAAGACGCTGGAAGCCGACCCTGCCCGCCAGCGGGACCGCGTATTGGTGGTCTCCGGCGAGGACTGGCACCCCGGCGTTATCGGTATTGTGGCCGCGCGGCTGATGGAAAAGTACAACCGCCCCGCCATCGTCATCTCGCTGCAAAATGGAGAGGGACGCGGCAGTGGCCGTGCACCCGACCCGTTCGACCTGCACGGTGCGTTGGCTGGCTGCGCCCAATACCTGACCCGCTTTGGCGGGCATGCGGCGGCCGCCGGTGTGGAAATTGAGGAAGAAAAGCTGCCCGCTTTCCGCCAGGCCATCAACGCCTGGGCGGCCGAGCATGCGCCGCGCCCCGGTGCGCCGGAACTGAAACTGGACGCCGCGGTGCAGCTCTCGGAGCTGACGCTGCCCAACGTGCAGGAACTCTCCCGTCTGGCGCCCTTTGGACGGGAAAACCCCATGCCGGTGCTGCTGGTCTGCGACGCTATGATCGATGGTATCTGGCCTATGGGCGCCGAGGGACGCCACACCCGGGTGCGGCTGCGCCAGGGCAACGATACCCTGTTTGCCTCAATCTTCGGCGTAGCACCGTCGACTTTTGCCTACCCGGTGGGCACGGCGGTGGAAGCCGCGCTGGAAGTTTCGATCTTTACCGGGCGCAGCGGGCCGATGGTCTCGGCCCATCTGCGGGCCATCCGCCCCGCGGGGCTGGGCAATCTGCCCAGCGAGCAGGCCGCCTGGTTCGAGGCGTTCCGCACCGGCGGCACGCTGGAACCCGCCCGCGCCGCCGCGCTGCTGCCCGACCGTGCCGACACCGTGATGCTGTACAAGCGCATCCGGGGCGGGCAGGTCGCCTCGGGCGATCTGCAGCCTGTGTTTGCCGCCCAAGGGCCGGAGAACACCGGCAAGACCCTGACCAGCTTGGCCGCCCTGCACGAGCTGGGGCTGATCCAGGAGCAGAACGGCCATTGGCTGCCCGTGCCGGTAACCACCAAGCAGGACCTGGCCAGCGCGCCGATCCTGCAAAAGCTGGCAGCAGTTGTTAAGTGACATCCTGTAGGGGCGGATGCTTGTCATCCGCCCGCAGGTCGATGCAAGCATCGACTCCTACACTCTCGCGTGAAAGAGGAATAAAATGCAAAAGGGGAATCTCATATGGAAAACACCCAAACCGGTGATGTAAAAATGCCCATCACCTATGAGGACTTAAAGCAGTCGCTGGTGGACAGCGGCCGCCCCTATGATTTCGATATGATCGACCGTGCCTACGCATTGGCCGAGAAAGCCCACGGCGGTCAGCGCCGCCGCAGCGGTGAGCCGTATATCTGCCATCCGCTGTCGGTGGCGTCCATTCTGGTGGAACTGGGTATGGACAGCGAGAGCATCGCCGCCGCCCTGATGCACGATGTGGCCGAGGATACCCCCGTCACGGTGGCCGAAATCAAGCAGAAATTCGGCCCCGATGTGGCCCTGCTGGTGGACGGCGTCACCAAACTGACCCAGATCAAATTCTCCAATGTCGAGGACCGCCAGGCCGAGAACCTGCGCAAGATGCTGCTGGCCATGAGTCAGGATGTCCGCGTGATGATCATTAAACTGTGCGACCGGCTGCACAATATGCGCACCGGCGACGCCTGGCCGGAGCAGAAACGCCGCGATAAGGCTCTGGAAACGATGGAGGTCTACGCCCCCATTGCCCACCGCCTGGGCATCAGCAATATCAAGGAGGAGCTGGAGGACCGCAGCCTGCACTACCTGGACCCCGTGGGCTACGAAACCATCCGCGACCTGCTGAACAAGCACGGCGACGAGTTCCTGCACACGGTCTGCCACACCATTGCCAAGCATCTGGCGGAAAACGGCATCCAGAAAGCCACCATCCGCCACCGCGTCAAGAGCATCTACGGCATCTACCGCAAGATGTACATGCAGAATAAGGATTTCGAGGAGATCTACGATATTTACGCCGTGCGCATCATCCTCGAGAATGTGTCCGAGTGTTATAACGCGCTGGGCCTCATCCACGACATGTACCACCCGCTGCCTAACCGCTTTAAAGATTACATCTCTACGCCAAAACCAAACGGCTACCAGAGCCTGCATACCACCGTCATCGGCCGCGAGGCCATCCCCTTTGAGGTGCAGATCCGCACCTGGGATATGGACCGCATGGCCGAATACGGCATCGCCGCCCACTGGAAGTACAAGGCAGGAATCACCAACGGCAGCAGTGATAAGCTGGACGAGCGCCTGGCATGGGTGCGCCAGCTGTTAGAAAGCCAGCGCTCCAGCGCCGATGCCACCGACCTGCTCAGCGACATTAAGAGCGACCTGCTGCCGGAGGAAGTGTTTGCTTTCACCCCGCGGGGCGACGTCATCAACCTGCCCGCCGGTGCCACCGCGATCGACTTTGCCTACGCCATTCATTCCGCCGTTGGCAACCGCATGGTCGGCGCCAAGGTCAACAACCGCATCGTGCCCATCGATCATAAGGTGCAGACCGGCGAGATCATCGAGATCATCACCGGCCCTGAAAACCGCGGCCCCAGCCGCGACTGGCTGAACATTGTAAAGACCAGCGAAGCCAAGAACAAGATCCGCAACTGGTTCAAGAAAGAACGCAGGGAAGAGAATATCCAGGAGGGACGCGAGGCACTGGAACGCGAGCTGCGCCGCAACCTCATGTCGATGACCGATGAGCAGCACGAGACCTTTATGGAGACGCTGGCCCGCCGCAACCACTGCAACTCGGTGGATGAGATGTATGCTGCCATCGGCTACGGCGGTTTGCAGATCAGCCGTATGCTGCCCAAACTGAAAGAGGAGTACACCAAGCTCAAGGCCACCGAGGTCAAGCCTGTGACCGTGGACATCAAGCGGATGCACTCCACCGACGGCGTCGTTGTCGAGGGCATCGACAACTGCCCCATCAAGTTTGCCAAGTGCTGCTCTCCGCTGCCCGGCGATGAGATCATCGGTTTCGTCACCCGCGGCTTCGGCGTGTCCATCCACAAAAAGGATTGCGCCAACGTGCGGGAGAGCATACGCCAGGGCGAGAACGCCGACCGCTGGGTGAACGCCTACTGGGCCGACGATGCCAAGGAAAACTACAAAGCTACGCTGGATCTGCTGTGCATGGACCGCGCGAACCTGTTGTCTGACGTGGCGCTGGCGCTGGGTGATATGCGGGTGCCCATCTACTCGCTGACCGCCCGCTCGGCCGAGCAGGGCCGCGCCCGCATGAGCGTGACTGTGGGCATCACCAACACCGAACACCTGAACAGCGTGGTCGCCCGCCTGAAAAAGGTCAAGGATGTTGTCAGCGTGAACCGCAACTGATATAAGGAGTTATTATTTATGCGAGCAGTCATTCAGCGCGTGACCCGTGCCAGCGTGGCCGTCAACGGCGGAGAGCCCCGGCCCATCGGCCCCGGGCTTGTCATCCTGCTGGGCGTGCGCGATACCGACGACATCGCCATCGTGCCCAAACTGGCCGAGAAATGCGCGCATCTGCGCATTTTTGAGGACGAGGATGGCAAGCTGAACCGCAGTGCAGTGGAGCTGGGCTACTCGGCTTTGGTCGTGTCCAACTTTACGCTTTACGGCGATACCTCCCGCGGCAAACGCCCCAGTTTTAGCCATGCCGCCAAGGGCGATCTGGCTGTGCCGTGCTACGAGAAATTCCTCGACGAAATGTCCCATCAGGGCCTCAAAGACGTGCAGCACGGGGAGTTTGGCGCGGATATGAAGATCGATCTTGTCAACGATGGCCCCGTGACCATCGTCATTGATACCGACGAGTGGAAGAAATAAGGAGCTGTTTATGAAAATTCAGCACATCCACGGCTTGCCGCCGCTGTATACCAATACCTTTCTCATCACCACCGACGCAGGACATGGCATCCTCATCGATGCTGCCGCTGCGCCGGAGGCCTACCTGGATGCCTTGAAAGCCGAGAACGCCACCCTGACCCATATCCTGCTGACCCATGGCCACTACGACCATGTGGGGGCCGTGGCAGCGTTGAAACAGGCCACCGGCTGCACCGTCTATATGGACCCGGTGGACGCCGCCGGCACCCAGCTGCTGCCGTTGAAATCCGGGCAGGTGGACAAGAACTGGCCCGCCAATAACGAGTTGAACATTGACGGTTTAACATTTAAAATCTATCACACCCCCGGCCATACCCAGGGCAGTGTGGTGCTGAACTGTGGCAACCTGCTTTTCAGTGGTGATACGCTGTTTGCCGGCTCCTGCGGGCGTACCGATATGCCCGGCGGCAGCATGCGCCAGATGCAGGAAAGCCTGTCCCTGCTGGCCAACCTGCCTTTGGGCGACGACACCCAGGTCCTGCCGGGGCACGAGAGCTTCTCCACCCTCGGGCAGGAGCGCCGCACCAACCCCTACATGGACGGCGGCTGGGCCTACTAAGCCATCCCAAGCAAAAGAGAACTGACTGAACAGGAGGTGGATCTATGCAGATCACTTTACGCGGCCCCGCCGCCGGTTACGAAGCCGAGCATACGGCCCGTATCTTTTTCCCGGGCGCCGAAAAGGCGGAAGACTTGCCGGAAACCGAGGATTTCGTCCTGGCGGAAAGCCACGAAATGACCGACCTGATCCTTGTACGCAAGGACGGCCGCCTCTATTGGCGCACCGATCTGCGCAGCCCCGAAGCTGACCCCGAATATGCCCTGTGCAAGCTGGAATTCGGCCTGCTGAAAGACCTTACCGATATCGACCCGCCCTGGGGCATGATGACCGGCGTGCGCCCGGTGCGCATCATCCACGACCTGCGCGCGGCGGGGGAGAGCGAGGAGGCTATCGCTGAAAAGTTCCTCGACCACTTCGCCTGCACGCCGGAAAAATTCAAGCTGGCGCTGGGCATTGCGGACTTGCAGCGCCCTGTGCTGGACGCCGCCGACCCCATGGATTGCAGCATCTATGCGGGCATCCCGTTCTGCCCCACCCGGTGCAGCTATTGCAGCTTTGTCTCCCGCACGGTGGGGGACAAAGCCACCCGCGCACTGGTGCAGCCCTACGTGGACAAGCTGTGCCGGGAGTTGACCGCTATCCGCGAGACCGCCGACCGCTGCGGCCTGCGCATCCGTACTTTCTATATCGGCGGCGGCACGCCTACGGCGCTTTCAGCGGCTCAGCTGGAACAGCTGATGAGCCATATTGCCCGCACCTTTGATTTGGCTGCTCTTGATGAATACACGGTGGAGGCAGGCCGTCCCGATTGCACCGATGCCGAAAAACTGCGTATCATCAAGCAGTATGGCGCAACCCGCATCTCCATCAACCCGCAGACTTTCTCCGATGAAGTACTGCGCAATATCGGCCGCCGCCACACCGCGCAGGACATCATCGATTGTTTCGCTGCCGCCCGCGCCGCTGGCCACACCAACATCAACATGGACCTCATCGCGGGCCTGCCCGGCGATACGGTGGAGGGTTTCACCGCCAGCCTGCGCCAGGCCATCGCCCTGGACCCGGAGAACATCACCGTGCATACCCTGACGCTCAAGCGCGCCAGCAACCTGGTGGTGGAACACCGCGCCGCCGCATACGATGATGTATCCGCCATGTTGGAAAGCTGCCGCGAACTGGCTGACGTCGGCTACCGCCCATACTACATGTACCGCCAGAAAGGTACGCTGCAAAACCTGGAGAATATCGGCTGGGCCAAGCCCGGCTGCGAGTGCCTGTACAACATTTATATCATGGAAGAAATCCACACGATCCTGTCCGCCGGTGCGGGCGGCTCCACCAAGCTGGTCATCCCCGGCCAGCGCCGCGGCAAGATCGAGCGCATCTTCAACTTCAAGTATCCTACCGAATATATTGACCGCTTTGAGGAGATTCTCGCCCGTAAGCAGGGCGTGGAGGACTTTTATGCGCGCTACACAACAACGTAAACGTTTCGTCAGCCGGGAGCTGGTCGCCCTGGCCGCCAACCAGCCCCAGGCCTTTGCCGATTACAGCGAGGGTCAGTACCGTGCCCAGATCGAGTCCATCGCCGACGATGTGCTGTCCAGCGGGCGGCATATCGTGATGCTGACCGGTCCGTCTGCCGCCGGTAAGACCACCTCAGCCCACAAAATCGCCGATGCCATCGCCGCCCGCGGCTGCCGCAGCGCGGTGGTCAGCCTGGACGATTTCTATGCCGGCGCGGGCCGCTACCCCAAGCACCCAGACGGTACCGACGACTACGAGAGCCTGGGCTCGCTGAACCTGCCGGTGCTGCAGGAGTGCCTTGCCAAGCTGCACACCGAGGGCGTCTGCAAAGCGCCCATCTTTGACTTTAAAATTCAGCAGCCCAACGGCACCCGGACCATCGATTGCCGGGACGGCGTGGTCATCATCGAGGGACTGCATGCCCTGAACCCTGCCCTGACTGAGCGCCTGCCCGCCGACGCCGCCCTGTGCCTGTACGCGGGTCTGCGGGAGGAGTATGCCGCCCCCGACAGCACCCGCTGCCTGGCCACCCGGGACATCCGCCTGGCCCGCCGTTTGGTGCGGGACTGCCTGTTCCGCGGCCACGGCGCCGCCTTTACGCTGGGCTTGTGGGGCAAAGTCTGCGCGGGCGAGGACCAGTACATCAAGCCCTTCAAGCCCCGCGCTGACCTGCTGCTGGACACCACCCACACCTATGAGGTCTGCCTGTGGCACGCCCTGCTGGACACCATGCCCCCGGACGAGGACCTGACCGCCACCCAGCGCCGCCAGCTTGATACGCTGCGGGCACGGTTTGCGGCTTTCCCGCCGCTGGATACCGCCCTGGTCCCGGCGGACAGCATGCTGCGGGAGTTTATTGGCGCATAATTCACGGAAAATATACATTTGCGCGTTGCAAACCGCGTAGGAATCGGCTATAATAAGGCTACAAAGCGCGATGGAGCAGAAACGCGCAGGGTTATAGAAAGAGGTGTTTTCTATGTTTGAACTCGATATTGATATGCTGAAAGAGCAGGGCATCCAGCTCTTCGACACTGCCAAAAAGACCGCCCAGGACATTGCTGATAAGGGCAAAAACCAGCTCGAGCTGCTGAACCAGCAGGCACGCCTGTCCAAGGCACAGCGCCAGTTGGGTGCTCTGGTCTACAGCCTGCATAAGGCTGGCGAAGAAAACCAGCCCCTGGTTGATAAATACATCGACGCCGTGGCTGAGGTGGAAAAGTCCATCGAGGAGCTGAAAGCCAACATGACTCCCGAGGAGTGCGCCGCCTGCGAGTCTGAGGAAGAAGAGCAGATCATCGAGGATGAGCCTGCCACCGGGGAAGAAGCTGCCGAGGAAGAAATCGAGGAAGAGCCCATTAAGCTGCGCGGCGAGACCAAGATCTGCCCCGTCTGCAAGGCCGAGGTGGACGGCGACGCCCTCTTCTGCAACCATTGCGGCGCCCAGCTGTAAAGTTTACAGCTTCCGCAAAAATAACGGAATAACGCGACGATTTTGATGCCTGCGGGCGGCGCTGTCAACACGGCTCCGCCCGCAAGGCTTGACAAATCCTGATTTGGGAGTAAAATGTTACAAGCTGTGCGGCAGCATAACAAACCATGCCTATGAACGCCTACCCGCAAAAAGAGCATTATACCGCCGACGACCTGCTGGCCATCCTGGCGATCCTGCGCGACCCGGAAAACGGCTGCCCCTGGGATAAGGTGCAGACCCACACATCCATCCGCATGAATTTCCTGGAGGAAGCCTACGAGGCCGTGGACGCCATCGACCTGGACGACCCCGAACTGTTGTGCGAGGAACTGGGCGATGTGCTGATGCAGGTGGGTTTCCATACCCAGATCGAGCAGGAGGCAGGCCGCTTTACTTGGCAGCAGGTCTGTGACGGCGTCTGCCGTAAGCTGATTGACCGCCACCCGCATATTTTTGGCGGTGACACCAGTATAAAAGACTGGGATGCGCTCAAGAATAAGGAAAAGGGCCGTGTGACCCTGCAGGACGACCTGGACAGCGTGCCTAAAGCCCTGCCCGCCCTGATGCGCGCCGCCAAGCTGCAAAAGAGGGCTGCCCGCGGCGGGGTGACCGTCACCACCGACCCGGCAGAACTGGAGACCCTGGCCCGCCGGGTAGAAGCAGGGGACAACGCCGAAGCCGCACTGGGTGAGCTGCTGTTTAAAACCGTCGCCCTGGCCCGCCTGGCTGGCCTGGACCCCGAGCAGGCGCTGCAAAAGGCCAACGCCGCCTTTACCGCAGCCCCGCACTAACTGTAAGACAAGAAGCATAGTAGGACCGGGCACGCCCCGCGTTCGCAGCTGCTTTTTGCTGATAATTTTTTGGAGGTACAAACCATGACGAAAGTTGAACTGATCGCCGCTGTTGCGGAAAAAGCAAATCTGACCAAGAAGGATGCCGAGGCTGCTGTCAACGGCGCTCTCGATGTCATCACCGAGTCCCTGAAGGGCGGCGACAAGGTCACTCTGGTTGGCTTTGGCACTTTCGAGGTCCGCGAGCGCCCCGAGCGCAAGGGCCGCAACCCCCAGACCGGTGCCGAGATCACCATCGAGGCTTCCAAGCTGCCCGCATTCAAGGCTGGCAAGGCCCTGAAGGACGCTGTTCAGTAAGCTATCCCAAAGTTCTGCACCCCGTCGCTTCGGCACGGGGTGCATTTTTAGTCAATAAGAAGGAGAAGAACTCCATGCGTTTGGACAAATACTTAAAGGTCAGCCGCCTGATCAAGCGGCGTACCCTGGCCAACGAGGTCGCCGATGCTGGCCGCGTGATGGTCAACGATAAGCCTGCCAAGGCCAGCTATGCCGTCAAAGTCGGTGATGTCATCGAGATCACCTTCGGCAACCGCCCTGTCAAAGTGCGGGTGCTGGCCGTTGAGGAGCCGAAAGGCAAGGATGTCGCCCGCGAATTATTTGAGGTCATCGAGTAATATTTCCGCCCCGCCCCGCATATCTTATAGGGAATTCGCACTTTAGGAAATTGCCACGCGGGAGGGAAACATGCCCATGCAGGAGACCAGGCAGGAAAGCAAGACCGTACCGCTGCACCAGCCCGCCGCCCCGGCAGGCCCGGCGCAAACTGCAAATACACCCCGCAGCCACAGCCTGGCGCTGAAAGACCGCAGCCGTTTAGCGCTTACCGGCGTTACCCGCATCATCAGCTGTGATGAAAACGCTGCCGTGCTGGAAACGCCGCTAGGCAACCTGACGGTGGGCGGGCAAGGCCTGCAGGTCAGCGAACTTTCGGTGGCCAGCGGCCAGGTACAGCTTTCCGGCAAGATCGAGTATCTGCAGTATGCCGAGAACCGCCAATCCGGCGGCAGCCTACTGGCTAGGCTTTTCCGCTGATGGCCGCCGCGCCCGCCGCTGCGGCTGTCTGGGCGGATGTGCTGTGGTGCTTAGGGCTGGGCTGTCTGGTCTGGGCTGTGCGGGATGGTGCGGAGCTGCTGGTGGGCCGCGGCCCGGTGCGCTGCTTTGTGCTGGACTTGCTGGCCTTTACAGCGGCTGCAGTGCTGCTGGTGGGTTTCTCGGCGGGCGTCAGCGCGGCGGGGCTGGCCCGCTGGTACATGGCGGCGGGGCTGGCTGCCGGGGCACTGGCCTGGCAGAAAGCCATCGTGCCGCCGCTGCATGTCTTGACCGAATGGATCGTCCGATTGCTGCTGGCCCCGGCTCGCTGGGGGCGGCGGTACATTGCCGTACCGCTGCGCAAAGCCGCCTGCGCCCGCCTGGCAGCACTGAAAAAGCGCTGCAGTCCCCGCCGACCGCGGAAAAAAGCGGGAAAATCAAAAAAATCTGGAAAAAACCAGTTGCAAAAGAAGTCGAAGATATTATATAATTAGCTATACGTAAGCTGTAATGTGGATTTGTACGGAAGGGAGGCGGTCTTTAAGATGAAAAAGCGAAAAGGACTGCTTCCCGGCTGGCTGGTGCCCCTTGCTTTTGTGGCGCTTTGCGGCTACCTGTTTTTCCTGCTGATCCAGTACCAGGTGTCTATTGCCTCCAAACAGCAGGAGCTGCAAAGCCTGCAGGACCAGCTTACAGCCCAGGAAACCACCAATGCCGAGTTGTCCAGCACGCTGGACCAGGGCGACAGCGCCATTATTGAGCGCTACGCCCGCGAGCAGGGCTATGTGCGCCCGAACGAGCGCGTGTTTGTGGACATCAGCGGCAAATAATTTTGTTTTAGCGGGGGCGCTTTGCGGCAACCCCTCTGAATATTCAGTCTAAAGAAAAAAGGGGTATCATAGTTTGGCATTACAAGTTGGGGATATTGTCGAGGGGAAGGTCACCGGCATCAAGCCTTTCGGCGCATTTGTTTCTCTGCCCGAGGGCAAGACGGGTCTTGTTCATATTTCTGAGGTTTCGTATGAGTTCGTGCAGGATCTTTCTGCCGTGCTGAGCGATGGGCAGACTGTGCAGGTCAAGGTGCTTTCCATTGCACCGGACGGCAAGATCGCGCTTTCCATCAAGCGCACGCAGCCCGCACCGGAGCGCGGCCATCGCCCCCAGGGCGGCGGCAATGGCGGCCCGCGCCCGAACCAGCCGCGCCAGAAGCGCGAGGAGAAGCCCCGCGTCTGGCAGCCCAAGCCCCAGGCACCCCAGGGCGAGATGAGCTTTGAGGATATGATGGCCCGCTACAAATCCCGCAGCGAGGAAAAGATTGCCGACCTCAAGCGCGTGACCGAAAACCATCGCGGGGGCTATTCCCGCCGCCGCGGCTGATTTTGGCCCACAATTAGTTTGAATAAAATGGGCTCTGCTCCGGCAGCAACAGCGCCGGGGTCAGGGCCTTTTTGTGAATTTTACCTGTCTTATAATAACGAAAGGATCTTTATGCCTACACTGTATACCATGGTGGCGCCGTGCTTTTTCGGCACCGAATCCACGCTGAACTTTGAGGTCAAGCGCCTGGGTGCCCAGAACATCCAGGTCACCGACGGCCGCGTGGCGTTCCAGGGCGGGGCCGACATCATCGCCGCCGCCAACCTGAACCTACGCACCGCCGAGCGTGTGCTGCTGCTGCTGGCTACCTACAAGGCCACCACCTTTGATGAACTGTTCGACGGCTGCTACAACATCGCCTGGGAAGAACTGCTGCCTGCCGACGCGGCCTTCCCGGTCAAGGGTTCCAGCCTGTCCAGCCAGCTTTCCAGCGTGCCCGCCTGCCAGAGCATCGTAAAAAAGGCCATTGTCAAGCGCCTGATGGCCGGCCACAAGACCAGCACTCTGCCGGAAAGCGGCGCACTGTACAAGGTACGCTTTGCCCTGCGCAAGGATACCGTGGAGATCTACCTCGATACCTCCGGCGACGGCCTGCACAAGCGCGGCTACCGCAAAAACGCCACGCTGGCCCCCATCAAGGAGACGCTGGCCGCTGCCATTGCCGACCTGGGCCGCGTGCGCCGCGACAGTCTGGTGCAGGACCCGTTCTGCGGCTCCGGCACGCTGGTCATCGAGTCTGCCCAGAAAGCGCTGAACCTGGCCCCCGGCCTGCGCCGCCGCTTTGCCGCCGAGCATTTCGACTTTGTGCCCGCGTCTATTTGGGCCGAGCAGCGCCAGAAAGCTCTGTCCGAGGTGCGCACCGATGCCGCCTTTGAGGGCATCGGCTACGACATCGACCCCGCCGCTGTGGCCCTGGCTAACGCTAACGCCAAGCTGGCCGGCGTGGGGGAGCGCTGCCGCTTTGAGGTGGCCGACGTCAAGGACTTTACCGCTGCCGACGCCGCCACCGTGCTGACCAACCCGCCCTATGGCGAGCGCCTGGGCGACGCGGGCGAAGCCGCCGCCCTGGCCAAAACGCTGGGCCAGGTCTGGCAGCGCCACCCGGCGCAGGGGTTGTATGCCATCACCGCCGATGCTGACTTTGAGCAGCATTTTGGCAAAAAGGCCGCCCGTCGCCGCAAAATTTACAACGGCATGATCCCGTGCCAGTTGTATATGTACTTTGAGCAGCCCAAGCGCGAGAAGAGGTAAGCCTATGCAGGACCTGAAACTTGCGATTCTCATTGACGCGGACAACATCTCGCCAAAATATGTAAAGGTGATTTTGGACGAAGCAGCGTCCTTTGGCGTGGCTGCCTGCAAGCGCATCTATGGCGACTGGTCGGACGTGCGGCTGAAAAGCTGGAAAGATGCTTTGCTGAACAACTCCATCATCCCCATCCAGCAGTACAGCTACACCACCGGCAAAAACGCCACCGACTCGGCCATGATCATCGATGCTATGGACCTTTTGTACAGCGGCAACCTGGATGGGTTCTGCATCGTGTCCTCGGACAGTGACTTCACCCGCCTGGCCGCCCGTCTGCGGGAGGCCGGCAAGCTGGTCATCGGCATGGGCGAGAGCAAGGCTCTCGGTCCCTTTGTCAAAGCCTGCGATCAGTTCAAGTATCTGGACCTGATCCTGGACCATGGTGAGGCCGACAGCGCCCCGGCGGTGCCTGCCGCCGAAGCCGGTGCCCGCGCCGCCGCAGGGGACGATACCGCCATCAACCGCGAATCCATCGGCCGCATCATCGACGGCATGATCGATGAGATGGACGACGGCACCGGTTGGGTGCGCACCTCCCGCGTGGGCGACCAGCTCATCAAGCGTTACCCGGACTTTGATGTGCGCAACTTCGGCTCCAAGAGCCTGAACAAGTTCCTGGCATCCCTGCCGGAACTGGAAGTGGAAGAGCGCATTTTGGCCAATGGCAATCCGATCCAGTTCGTCCACATGCGCCCGGCCCCCGCGCCGAAAAAAGCGGCACGGAAAACGACCACCAAACGGCGGACGACAAGGAAAAGTAAATAAAGGCAATACCGCATAATTCTAAGTGCCGATACGGCGAGCGAGGTGCGGCAGCTGCTAAGCCAAAAGCGCAGATAATACTTTGTGTATTATCGAGCATTTTGGCAACGCAGATGCCGTGCCGCAGCCGCCGGAGCGGTGCTTAAGCCGTCAGGCGGGAATTGTGCGGTGTTGCCTAAAAACAAAACGGCTGGCACCTATTCAGATGGGTGCCAGCTGTTAATCTTTGTGTTGGCCCCTCTCCAAGAGGGAGGCTTTAGGGCGCGGCTGTTTTATAAATTCTGCATCCCGTATCCTCGTACCACACCGGGAACCGCTCCGCATACCAATCTTCATCAGTGTCAAACCGGGCCAGGGCAGAGCCGTCAAATACCACGTAATCCACGCCCCAGGTCTGCAAAGTATCCTCATCCGGGGTCTCATACAAAGCCTGCATGGCCGCATACTCAGCCCCGTAGTCCATGCCGTGGAAATACACCCAGCTGGACGAACCACAGACAATGCGCCGCCCGGCCAGGGCGAACACCGGAGTCAGGTGGCTGTCACTGGTCAAAAACAGTGCGTCGCTTTCGGCGTTTTTGCTGATATAGTCGGCTAACGCAATGTCAGAGGCGTCCCACTGCTGGTAGTCGCTCACCAGCTCCCGTCCCACGGTCAGCACGCTGCCGAACATGCCCACAAAACAGCAAACCGCGATCACCGCCGCCCGCAGGGCAGGGGGGCGCAGCCGTTTGGCCCAATCCGCCAGCAATTGCGCTGCCAGCATACAGCCAAGGGCGTGGGTAATAAACAGCAGCTTGTTATTATCGTAGTTGTTGGGCTGGAACACCACAAACTCTGCCAGCAGCCAAAGCGCCGCACCGCCGCCAAACAGCCAGCGCTGGCGGGTGCCGGCATGGCGCACAGCCGGCAGGATGAGCAGAAACACCAGGCCGATATTTTTTACGTAAAACCACAGCCACGGGTCTTTCAGCGTGCCGTCGCCGTTGCCGTTGACCCAGTTGAAGTGCAGCCGCAGCATGTTGGTGCCGTCCAGGCTTTGGGCCAGCACCGTGCCGGACATCTCGGCCAGCCAGCACACGCCGCACACCGCCGCCAGTCCCAGCCAGGGCAGCAAATTTTTGGCCGTGCGGGAGCGGCGGGTCAGCGTGTACAGTCCGCCCGCCAAACAGAGGAACACCAGCGCCAGCGCACTGTGGGTCTGCAAAAGGGGCAGAGGCAATACCAGCACCGCCAGCGGCAGCCAAAGATGTGACCCACCCTCAAACGCGAATCGCCACAGCAGGTACAGCGCCGCAAACAGCACGCACCATCCAAACAGCGTGGCCCGCTGGGGGATCAGCAGATCCACGATAGGGTTGACCCACACGATATTTTTCGTCGTATAGTTGGTGGGCGTAGTGTAAAACCCGGTAAAGATACCTTTAAACGTCGCGGCATCTTTTAAAAAGTAGGCAAAACCGAACCCGCTGCCCATGAAAAACAGATAAAACGCCAGACACGCTTTGCCCGCGCTGCCCAGCATCCGCCGCGCCAACTGCCAGAACATGCCGTATACGCTGACAAAGGCGGGCACCATCGGCAGCAGATACGCCGCCCGCCGCCCGGCCCCCAGCAGACGGAACACGCTGGACACGGTCTCGCACAAAAACGGGTAGCCGAACCGGTGCGCCCCGGCCAGCAGGGGATACCGGGGTGGGAACTGGCCGCTCTGGGCAATGTACTCGATGAACCCCAGGTGCATCGGCATGTCGCCGTAGCAGCTCTGACCGGTGTGCAGCGTGCCGTTTACCTTGTGCAGCACATGGGTGTGCAGCAGGTACAGCGTCACGGCCAGCACCGGCAGCAGGCAGAGCCACATCGCGCCGCGGTCGGGGTCCCTAGCAAAACGGATATGTCCGCGCCCGGCAAAAATCAATACCGCGCAAAGCAGGGCGGCCCCGGCAGCCGCAAGCCAGACGGCCCGCAGCGTGAAGCCGCACACCAGCGCGAACCCGGCGGGCAGCGCCGCCAGCAACGAAACACAAAACCCGCACCCTAGCGGGACCGCCACGGCAAGGGAGCCGTCTGGCACGGCCCACCGTGCCAGCAGCAGCCCGGCGGCCAAAAACAGCGCCAGATACGCGATACCGATAAGCATCACACGCCCTCCAGGTCAAAGGGCGGGGTGTATTCTTCCCGCGCACTGCTTTTCTCCTGCATGTAGCCGTCGGTCAGGCCCAGGCGCACCGCCTCGTCGATGACCTTGCGGTACTCGTAGGTCGTGATGCGCCGCCCCAAATTATGTTCGGCCGCCTTATAAAACGGCGTGAACTGGCTCATCAGGCTGGGAATGAAAGGCACGCCCTCCTCGTCCCGGATGCGGGCCAGCAGCGCCAGCACGGCAAAGCTGTCGTCAGTGTGGCCGGGCAGGGCCAGGTGCCGCACGATGACGCCCTTTTGCAGGTAGCCGTCGGCATCGTACACTGGCGCACCGGCCTGGCGCAGCATCTGCCGCAGGGCGGCTTCGGCTACGGCGGGATAATCCCGCGCGGCGGATAGCTCGGCCGCCAGGTCCGGGCTGGCATATTTTACATCGGCCAGCCAAATATCTACGTAGCCGGCCAGTGCCTTGACGGTCTCCAACGTCTCATACCCACCGGTATTGTAGACGACCGGCAGGGCAAAACCTGCCGCCCGTGCGGCATCCAGCGCGGGCAGTGCCCAGGGCAGGTATTGGGTGGCGGTGACAAGGTTTAAGTTTTTCGCGCCGCTCTTTTGCAGCGCGAGAAAGATTTCCGTCAGCCGCTCCACGGTAATTTCTTTGCCCACATCCCCCTGGCTGATGGGATAGTTCTGGCAGTAGCAGCACCGCAGCGCGCAGTTGGAAAAAAACACCGTACCGCTGCCGGTGGCGGCGTTGGGGTCGCCGCTCAGGCACGGCTCCTCCCAGTGGTGCAGGGCGGCGCGGGCCACCCGCAAAGTGCCATCGGCCCCACAGAAACCCCGCTGCCCGTGGGCGCGGTCCGCCCGGCAGGCACGGGGGCAAAGGGTACAAGGATTCGGCAGCTGCATGGTTCCAACCTCTTTCACAACTTTTTTCCATTTGATTTTACCACAAACGCCCGAAATGTGGTATACTATTATATTACAATAACCTGAAAAGGAGAGTACGTTTATGTCTACCCCTCATAACCGCGCCGAAAAAGGCGATTTTGCCAAGACTGTCCTGATGCCCGGTGATCCGCTGCGGGCGAAGTTCATCGCCGAAACCTTTTTGGAGAACCCGCGCCTCGTCACCGACGTGCGCGGTATGTACGGCTTTACCGGCACTTACCAGGGCCGCCCCATCAGCGTGATGGGCAGCGGCATGGGCATGCCGTCCATCGGCATCTATTCCTACGAGCTGTTCAGCCAGTATGGCGTCGAGAACATCATCCGCATCGGCTCTGCCGGTTCTTACACCGACAAGGCCAAGCTGTTTGACGTGGTGCTGGCCACCGGCGCTTACTCGGAGAGCAACTACGCTGTGACCCAGAGCGGCGACACCGACGACATCCAGCAGCCCAGCTGCGAGCTGAACAACGCCCTGCGTGCCAGCGCCGCCGCCCAGAACATTCCTCTGATCGAGGGCAACATCCATTCCTCGGACGTGTTCTACCGCCAGCCCAGCGATGCCAAGCCGACTTATTGGGAAAAGCTGCGGGACGAGAAGGGCTGCCTGGCCGTCGAGATGGAGAGCTTCGCCCTTTTCCACAATGCCAAGGTGCTGGGCAAGCGCGCCGCCTGCCTGTTGACCATCTCGGACAGCTTTGTCTCTCCCGAGATCACAACCGCCGAACAGCGCCAGACCAGCTTTACCGAAATGATGAAGGTGGCCCTGGGCGTGGACGCTTATTTGGAGAAGTAATATGGAAAAAGCAGAGATCCAAAGCCTGATCCGCGACGCCTTTGAAGCCCAGAAGTTTGCCTACGTGCCCTACTCCCGCTTCCATGTGGGCGCGGCGTTGCTGGGCAAAAACGGCACGGTCTACAAAGGCTGCAATATCGAGAATGCCGGTTACACCCCCACCAACTGTGCCGAGCGCACCGCCCTGTTCAAGGCGGTCAGCGAGGGTGAGCGGGAGTTTACCGCGATTGCCATCGTGGGCAGCAAGGTGGGGGAGAAGAACACCCTTGTCACCGGCCCCTGCGGGGTTTGCCGCCAGGCATTGTTTGAGTTCGGCGGCCCGAGCCTGACCGTTATCATGGCCAAGAGCGAGGACGATTACATCGTGACGACCTTGGGTGAACTGCTGCCCTACGGCTTCGGCCCGGCGAACCTCGATTAAACCTATGTTAAGGAGTTTCCCGAATCCCATGAAAAAATTCATTGCGCTGGTCCTGACCCTGGCGCTGGCGGTAAGCCTGTGCGCCTGCAGCAGCAAGGCCAGCAGCCAGACGGTGACCTTCACGGTGCCGATGGACGACAGTACCTATACCTTTACGGCCCCGGTTGACGAAAACGGCGAGTCTGCCACCCTGCCCGGCGGGGCAACCATCGCTCTGGCGGCCGAGCAGGCCAGCCTGGACGACGGCGCCGACACCCTGCTGTGGAAGGGCATCCAGACTTTTGCCGGCACCTACGGCTACACGGCCGAGAACCACACTGCCGCCGATACCTCGGTGGAGGCGGCCGAAGCCGCCCTGCGTGAAGCCGCCGAGAGCGGCGCGGCGCTGGTCGTCTGCCGCGGCGAGGCCATGGCCCAGGCGCTGTTCAACATCCAGAACAACTACCCCGGCGTACACTACCTGCTGTTTGACGGCGAGCCCCACAACAGCAGCTACACCAACTATACCACCGAGTCCAACGTCCACTGTGTCCTCTTCCAGGAGGAGCAGGCCGGTTTCCTGGCGGGTTACGCCGCCGTGACGGACGGCTACACCCAGCTGGGCTTTATCGGTGCCGAGGAGATTCCCGGCGTGGTGCGCTACGTCACCGGCTTTTTGCAGGGGGCCGAGTATGCGGCCGAGCAGCAGGGCCTTACGGTGGATCTGCGCACCTGGTTTGCCGGTACCTACAGCGCCAGCGATGACACCACCAACCGCATGCTGGATTGGTGCAACAACGGCACCACGCTGCTCTTCGTCAACGGCGGCAACCTGATCGCCAGTGCTATCGACGCCGCCAAGGAGACCACCAGCGGCAACGAGGTCCGCGTGATGGCCAGCGACTATGACCAGAACGATTCCTCGGATCTGATCCTGGGCAGTGCCATCAAGTGCTATAACTCCGCCGTGCAGCAGGAACTGTATGCCTTCTTCTCCGGCAATGCCGCCTGGGACCAGACTGCGGCAGGCCAGAGCGAAAAGGTGGGCTACACCACCGGCGCTGTGGCCCTGGCAGGCCCCCACTGGCGCTTTGCCGAGCTGAGCCAGCACGACTATGAGCGCCTGTACACCCAGCTGCGCAACAGCGACCTGAAGGTGGACGCCTATGCCGACATGAATACCCTGCCCGACACCCCCAACGTGACGGTGGAGAAGCAAAACTGATGAAACAACGAAAAAATTGCATTTTGTAATGAAATTGTGATTATTATTGCGTTGAAATGCCCGCCAAAATGCGGTATACTGAAACTACTGTGGCAGGGAAGGCCCCTGCCCTGAAAAAACCATTTTTGGTTCCATGACAAAGGAGAGCTTACACCATGAAGAAGTTTATTTCTATGGCGATGGCCGGCTGCATGGCCCTCTCTCTGGCTGCCTGCGGCGGTTCCTCCGCCAGCACTGCCGAGAGCACTGCTACCAGCACCGAGGCTACCTCTGAGGCTGCTGCTTCCGGCAGCAAGACCGACGTCGCTTTCGTTACCGACGTTGGCAACATCGATGACCAGTCCTTCAACCAGTACACCTGGCAGGGCGTGCAGGACTTCTGCTCTGCAAACAGCCTGAACGCTAACTACTATCGTCCTACCGAGGACTCCGACGCTGCCCGTTTGGAGCAGATGGACAACGCTGTCAATGACGGCGCTAAGGCCGTCGTCGTTGCCGGCTACCTGTTCGGTTCCTCTATCGCTGAGGCTCAGGCCAAGTACCCCGACGTTGAGTTCCTGGCTCTGGACGTTTCCACCGTCGACCTGGGCGACACTGCCCCCGCTGAGAACACCGCTCTGATCACCTACAAGGAAGAGCAGGCCGGTTATCTGGCTGGCTACGCCGCTGTTTACGACGGCTACAAAGAGCTGGGCTTCCTGGGCGGCATGGCTGTTCCCGCGGTTATCCGTTACGGCTACGGCTTCGTGCAGGGCGCTGACGCTGCTGCTAAGGAGCTGGGCGTTGACGATGTCAACATCAAGTACTGGTACTCCGGCGGCTTCGCTGCTACCGATGAGGTCAAGAACAAGATGGACGGCTGGTACTCTGAGGGTACCGAGGTCGTCTTTGCCTGCGGCGGCCCCGTCTGCGAGAGCTGCGACGCTGCTGCTCAGGCCAACGGCGGCAAGATGATCGGCGTTGACGTCGACCAGTCCGGCCGGTACGACACCGTTATCACCTCTGCCATGAAGGGCCTGGCCGAGTCCGTGAACGAGGCTCTGACCGACTCCATGAACAATGGCTGGAAGTTCACCGAGACTTACGCCGGCAAGGAGACCAAGCTGGGCGCTGCCGAGAACTGCGTTGGCCTGCCCATGGAGACCAGCAAGTTCAACAAGTTCACCCAGGAGCAGTACGACGCTATGTATGCTTCCATCGTTGACGGCACCCTGACCATCGACGACAGCTTCGATACCACTGTTACTCCTTCCGTCACCAACGTGACCGTGGACTACCAGGGCTAATTCGTAACTGAATAAGTCAACCGCTCCGTGCTTAACCGCGCGGGGCGGTTTTTTATATATAAGAGTAAGTTGAACCTGTAGGGGCGGATGCAAGCATCGACCCCTACGGAAATACTCTGCTAAAGTAGCCAGCCTTCCGGCGCTGCGCACCACCTTCCCTCAAGGGAAGGCTAAAGGCTCCCCTTGGAGGGGCGCTGTCGCCGCAGGCGACTGAGGCGTGGCTGCTTCAGCCGCACCAATAAGTACATCTTCTCCAACTTTTTTCCGCTTTTTGCGCAGTTTCTCTTGTACAACACGCGATTTTTTTATATAATATAAATTAATAAACTATGAAAATAGAAAGGGGCGTGTACCGATTGGCAGATAATTTCGTTATCGAGATGCTGCACATCACCAAGGAGTTCCCCGGTATCAAGGCCAACGACGATGTCACGCTGCAGCTGCGCAAAGGCGAGATCCATGCGCTGCTGGGCGAAAACGGTGCCGGTAAATCTACCCTGATGAGCGTACTGTTCGGTCTGTATCAGCCGGAAAAAGGCGTTATCAAGAAAAATGGCAAAGAGGTCAAGATCCAGAACCCCAACGACGCCAACGCGCTTGGCATCGGCATGGTGCATCAGCATTTCAAGCTGGTCGAATGTTTTACCGTTCTTGACAATATCATCCTGGGTGTCGAGGATACCCGCCATGGTTTCCTGCAAAAGGACGCTGCCCGCAAAAAGGTCATGCAGCTCAGCGAGAAGTACGGCCTGAAAGTCGACCCTGATGCGCTGGTCAGCGACATCTCCGTCGGTATGCAGCAGCGTGTCGAAATCCTCAAAATGCTCTACCGCGACAACGAGATCCTTATTTTCGACGAGCCTACGGCGGTTCTGACTCCGCAGGAGATCGACGAGCTGATGGAGATCATGCGCGGCTTCAAGGCCGAGGGCAAGAGCATCCTGTTCATCACCCACAAGCTGAATGAGATCATGGCGGTTGCCGACCGCTGCACCGTCCTGCAAAAGGGCCGCGGCATCGGTACCGTGGATATTGCCAATACCACCAAAGAGGAACTGTCCCGCATGATGGTCGGCCGCGACGTGCAGTTTGCTGTCGACAAGGCCCCTTGCAAGCCGGGCAAGACCATCCTGGAAGTGGACGGCCTGGTCGTGCCCAGCAAGGCGCACAAGAACAACGCCGTCCGCAGCGTCAGCTTCAAGGTCAACGCAGGGGAGATCGTCTGCGTGGCCGGTATCGAAGGCAACGGCCAGACCGAGTTGATCTACGGCCTGACCGGCCTGGAGAAAGTCACCGGCGGCACGGTCAAGCTCAACGGCAAGGACATCACCCACGCCCCCATCCGTGAGCGCTCCAAGGATGGCATGAGCCATATCCCGGAGGACCGCCACAAGCATGGCCTGGTGCTGGACTACACCGTGGCCGACAACATGGTATTGCAGCGCTACTGGCAGCCGGAGTTCCAGAACCACGGCTTCATCAAAAAAAGTGCTGTCATGGACTATGCCGAGCGCCTCATCAAACAGTACGACGTGCGCAGCGGCCAGGGTCCCATCACGATCGCCCGCAGCATGTCCGGCGGCAACCAGCAGAAAGCCATTATCGCCCGCGAGGTCGATAAAGACCCCGACTTGCTGGTAGCTGTCCAGCCCACCCGCGGCCTGGACGTCGGCGCGATCGAGTATATCCACAAGCAGATTGTGGCCGAGCGCGATAAAGGCAAGGCTGTTCTCCTCGTCAGCCTGGAGCTGGACGAGGTCATGAACCTGTCCGACCGCATCCTTGTTATGTACGAGGGTGAGATCGTGGGCGAGTTCGATCCCAAGACCACGACGGTTGAGGAACTGGGCCTGTACATGGCAGGCGCTAAAAAGCAAGGGGAGGCGAAAGCATGAGTAAAAAATCCAAACAGCCGCTTTTGCAGAACCCCGGCGTGGTAGGCGTTCTGGCAAGTTTGCTGTCCATCGTCATCGGCCTGGTGCTGGGCTTTATCCTGCTTGTGGTGCTGAACCCCGGCGCATCGCTGGAAGGCATGAAGGCTATGATGACCACCGGCTTTGCCAGCATGGACAAGCTTGGCAAGGTATTATATCAGGCAGCGCCGCTGATGATGTGCGGCCTGTCGGTCGGCTTTGCATTCAAGACCGGCCTGTTCAACATCGGCGCACCTGGCCAGTACACCATGGGCTCGTTCTTCGCCCTGCTGTGCGCCATCCAGTTTCAGCTGCCTTGGTTCGTCTGCCTGCTGGCAGCGGCCATCGGCGGTGCGATCTGGGGCATCTTCCCCGGCCTGTTCAAGGCATACTTTAACGTCAACGAGGTCATTACCTCCATCATGTTCAACTGGATCGGCATGTACCTCGTCAATCTGATTCTGGCCAACTCGCCCAAGATGCTGGCTTCCGGCTGGGGCGCTTCCAACTCGGATCGTACCGCGGCGCTGTCTGCCGCCAACCCCGGCGCCATCCTGCCCAAGGGCCCGTTCGCCGGGCTGTTCGGTAATTCCAGCTGGATCAACATCGGCATCATCCTGACCATCATCTTCGCGCTGATCGTCTGGGTCGTGCTGCAAAAGACCACCTTCGGCTATGAGCTGAAAGCCTGCGGTCTCAGCCGCGACGCTGCCCAGTACGCCGGCATCAACGCCAAGCGCAACATCGTGCTGTCCATGGTCATCGCCGGTGCGCTGTCCGGCATCGGCGGCGGCATCTACTACTTGGCCGGCACGGGTCAGTACGTTATCGAAAAATCCATCCTGGGCATGGGCTTCAACGGCATCCCCGTTGCGCTGCTGGCAAGCTCTAACCCCATCGGCACCATCTTCTCGGCGCTGTTCATCAGCTACATCCAGGTGGGCGGCGCTGCCATGCAGCCGGCTTACTCCTCCGAGACGATCGACATCGTGATCGCTGTCATCATCTATCTGGCGGCTTTCGCCCTGCTGATGCGCGGCGTGATCGCCAAGGCGGTTTCCGGCCGTAAAGAGAAAGGGGGCGCTGCCAAATGATGATCGCTGCTAATATTATCAGCTTGACCGTCCTGTTTGCGGTACCGCTGCTGCTGGTTGCCCTGGGCGGTATGTTCAGTGAGCATTCCGGCGTTATCAACATCGCGCTGGAAGGCATGATGATCATTGGCGCTCTGTTTGCCTGCTTCACCTTGCAGGCGTTTGACCAGAGCGGCTTCGGTCCGGCACATCCGCAGCTGGCCATGCTGGTTGCCATCCTGGTGGCAGGCCTGACCGGCGTGATCTTCTCCTTCTTCCTGGGTTTTGCTGCCATCAACCTGAAAGCTGACCAGACCATCGGCGGCACGGCGCTGAACCAGTTCGCCCCGGCCTTCGCAGTCGTTATGACCTGGGCCATCCAGGGCCAGGGCCTGACCACCATCGCCATCCCCAGCTGGGTGCGCATCACCCGCGAAACTTTCGGCCTCGCCCCGGTGGATGGCCCCAGTTTCTGGAACAACCTGATCTTCAAGTATTTCTACCTGACTACCCCCATCGCCGTCATCCTGTTTATCGTGGCCTATATCGTCATGTACAAGACCCGCTTTGGCCTGCGCCTGCGCGCCTGCGGCGAGCATCCCCAGGCAGCGGACTCTGTGGGCATCAATGTCTACAAGATGCGCTACGCTGGCGTGCTGATCTCCGGTTTCCTGGGCGGCATCGGAGGCCTGGCCTACACAGTGGCAGCCGGTTCCGGCTTCAACTCCGACGTGGGCGGCTATGGCTTCCTGGCGCTGGCAGTTATGATCTTCGGTAACTGGAAACCGTTCCCGATCCTGGCATCCTCGGTGTTCTTTGCGCTGTTCAAGGTCATCGCGGCTTACAGCTCGTCGCTGTCCTTCCTGCCGAAGTTCGATGGCGTTAAGGAAATCTCCAACTTCTACCAGATGCTGCCGTATATCGTCACGATGATCGTGCTGATCTTCACCTCCAAGAACTCTCAGGCCCCCAAGGCCGAGGGCATCCCCTACGATAAGGGCAGCCGCTAAGTTACGGGAGTACGTTTTGTTCCTTCTTTGCAAAGAAGGAACCGAAGAAACTCTAAACAAAATCAATAAGAAAAGGCATGCAGTCGATTTGGCTGCATGCCTTTTGTTTATTGTAGAGCCATAATAAAGGCCCCCTCTGGGAGGGGGCTCCCGCGAAGCGGGTGGGGGAGAGAGCCTACGAAAAGTCTCTCCCTCAGTCAGCTTGTGCTGACAGCTCCCTCACAGAGGGAGCCTTCGGCGGCTGCTTACTTCTTCCTCTTCATCCAAAAAACTTTGAATTTGGAATATCCATTGAGTTTATCCTCATCAAATTCCTCGGTCAGGATATACCGTTTGCGGGCACCGTCAAATTGCAGGGCTTTGCCGTCCTCCTGCACATCGGTCAAATACCGGGGCAGGGCGGTCTGCTGGCTTTCAAATTCTGGTTCCCGGTCCCACAGCAGTTTACCGTCAGCGTCGATGCCGTGCCCCCATACGCTGAACACCAGGCACGCGGCCTCGCCGTAGCAATACCGCTCAAACCGGATGCGGCCATCCAGATAAAACAACATACAATCGCGGAAATGAGTTTCCAGTTCTTTCTCGTACCGGCGTCCGCATCCGCGCCCGGCAAAGTCAGTGGCAGTCCAGGCCATAATAAAAGCCCTCCTTGGCGGTAGTTTTCTCTCATTATACCGCACAAAAGGGGGCTTGGCAATAATTAAGCTTTCACGTCACGTTCTTTTAAAAGCAAGTAGGCCGTTACAAATATGGCTGCCAGCCAAAAGGCGCTGGCGGCGGCAAACTGCACGCCCTGCCCGGCGAGAATATCCTCGCTGCGGTTGGCGTTCATGCCAGCCTGCATCAGGCAGTAGGGCCAAAAGAGGGAATACCCCTTGCTGCCCAGCAGCATGCCCACGATGCCGCCGACAATGGCAAGGAAGATCGGCACCGCAAAGCTGCGGAGGACCATGGCCAGCAGCAATTGCGCTGCAATCACCGCCAGCGCCCCTACTGTGCCCCGCAGCCCAAACAAAATCAGTTCCACCGGCGGCCAATCGGGAAACTGGGCAAACAGCTTGCCGCAGGCAACAAACAGTGTCAGTTCCCAGACTTGGGTGAACAGCGCCAGCTTAAACACCACGCAGAACTTGGCCAAAAACAGATCCAGCGGCGGCACGGGGGCGGCCATAATTAAATTCCAGTTGTGGCCCATATGCTCCAGCCGCCACAGGTAGGCCGCATAGGCCGCCACCATGGCAGGGAAGAACAGCATCGAGTAAAACAGCGTGTGCTGGGTCCACAAGCTGTACCAGCGCTCGTGCAGGATTTCGAGATTTTGCAGGTAGTTGAAGGTGCCGTAACTGGCCGAGATCAGCGGCATCACAAAAAACAGTAGCCAGATCGGCGAGCGGTGCAGCTTGCGGTTTTCGGCTGTAATACAGCGTTTCAGCATGGTTCATACCTCCTTATTGCACATCACGCGCCAGCAAACGCCAAACAAAGAGACCGCCAGCCCAAAGGTAAATACCAACAGCCCCCAGTTGCAGGGCCGCGTGCCGTAAAGTACGGTGTGGCTGGCCTGGTCCCAGACCTTGACCTCGTAGCTGCACAGCGGCACAAAGTAGCCCCAGGGCACAAAATAGCTGGCGATCTGCGGCATAAAAGCCGAGAACAGACCCAGCAGCGCACCGATGACGCCCACGCACACCGCAGGCAGGGGATTGCTGAACCACAGCGCCAGCAGCAGCTCCGAAAAGTAAAGCATGGTGCAGACCGTCAGCGTGCAGAGGTTGAGGTAGGCAAACTGCCCGGCAGGAAAGGCCTCGGTGTAGCCTTGCGTGTGCCCCAGCAGCAGGAGGACGGCGGCTTCCAGCGCGACCATCAGCACAATTTCCCCCAGCCCAAACACCGCCTTGCCGAAGAACAAACTGCGGCGGCTTTGCAGGGTGTAAAGCAGTTTGGCTGTATAGCCTTTGACCTCCACATCCCACAACCGGCTGGCCAGTACGGCCATCAGCACCGGCAGCAAAATGGTATTGATGATGGGCGCGCCGAAAAACAGGGCGCTGTAGGCGTTGGCCAGTTCATCCTGCCCGGTGGGCGCGGTGCTGCCCAGCCAGAGATAGAGGATGACCGCAAAGGTAAGGCACAGCACAAGATCGTGGCGTCGGCGGGCTTTCTGCCATTCGGCATGCAGGGCTTGCAGCATCTCAGCCCACCTCCTTCGGCGCGGTCAGCGTCAGGAAAATTTCCTCCAGCGTCCTGGTGTGCTGGGTCAGGCCCACCACCCCGGCGCCGCTGTCCGCTAAGGCCTGCACCAGGCCCGCCAGCAGGTCATCTCGCAGGGGCGGCAGGGCGATGGTGTTATCCTCGCCCACTGCGGCGGTGGGCAGCCCGTTGGCCTGCAGCACCGGCAAAGCCTTGGCAGGGTGCAGCAGCCGCAGGGTCAGCGCACCCTTGCTGTGGCGCTGCAGTTCAGTCAGCGGGCCTTCAAACAGCATCCGCCCATGGTCGATGATGCCCACATGCTCCACCATCTGCTCCATCTCGCCCAGCAGATGGCTGGAGATCAGCACAGTGGCTCCGGTGGCGGCGGGCATGGTGCGGATGAGTTCCCGCATCTCCTGGATACCGGCGGGGTCCAGGCCGTTGGTGGGTTCGTCCAGCACCAGCAGCTTGGGACTGCCCAGCAGGGCCATGGCGATGCCCAGCCGCTGCTTCATGCCCAGCGAATACTGCCCCACCTTGCGGTGCTGGTCATTGGTCAGCTGTACAATGTCCAGTACACGGGCAATGTCCTTGTGGGGCACACCTTTTAAGTCGGCCACGATCTCCAGATTCTCCCGCGCGGTCAGGTGCAGGTAGCCGGAGGGCGACTCGATCAGACTGCCGGTCTGCCGCAGCAGAGCCAGGCGGTTGGCGTCGGTCATCTCCCGGCCCAGCAGCCGCACCGTGCCGCCGGTGGGGTGCACCAGACCCAGCAGCATCTTCATCGTGGTGGATTTGCCCGCACCGTTGGGGCCTAAAAAGCCGTAGACACAGCCCTCCGGCACGGTCAGCGCCAGATGATCCACCACCAGATGGCTGCCATAGCGCTTGCACAGGGCGTCGGTTTCAATCACGTTTTGCATAGTCACACGCTCCTTACTCGTATCTTAAGGCAATACCGCATAATTCTAAGTGCCGATACGGCGAGCGAGGTGCGGCAGATGCTAAGCCAAAAGCGCAGATAATACTTTGTGTATTATCGAGCATTTTGGCAACGCAGATGCCGTGCCGCGGCCGCCGGAGCGGTGCTTAAGCCGTCAGGCGGGAATTGTGCGGTGTTGCCTTAAGTACAAGCCCAGTATAAACGCCAAATCTTATCTGCCCCGTAAGCCCAGCTTAATTTTGCCTTAAGATTTTCCACGAACGCTGGCAGCGGTGCGCAGGGCGTGTATAATAAAGGTAGGAGTTGAGACTATGCAGACGATTTACGAAGCATCGATTTTATTGGTGGATGATAACCCCGATCTGCTGGTGCTGGTGGGGGACAGCCTGCGCACGGCGGGGTATACCTGCATCCGCACCGCTGCCACATGTGCCGAGGCCCGGGCACTGTTTGCCGCTGCTGCGCCGGAGTTAATGATCTTGGACATCAACCTGCCGGACGGCGACGGCTTTACCCTATTGCGCCAGCTGCACGCCAAGGCTGATGTGCCCGCGCTGTTCCTTTCGGCTCGAGACGCTGACGCTGACCGCTTGCTGGGGCTGGGCCTTGGCGCGGACGACTACCTGACCAAGCCCTTTTTGATGCAGGAATTGCTTTTGCGGGTGCAGCGTATTTTGCAGCGCGCCTACCGGGCCGAACTGTGCCGCGCCGCCCCGCCTGCCCTGGAGCTGGGGGACTGCCAGGTCGATCTGGACGATGCTACCGTGTACCGCCCCGACGGCGTGACCCTGCCTCTGACCGCCACCGAGCGCGCCCTGCTGCAAAAGTTGGCAGACAACCGCGGGCACATCGTGACCTACGACGCCCTGTGCGAGGCCGTCTGGGGCGCGGACTATTACGGCTGCGAGAACGCGCTGAACGTGCATATCCGCCACCTGCGGGAAAAGCTGGAGGAAAACGCCAGCCGCCCCCAATGGCTGTTGACGGTGCGGGGCATCGGCTATAAGCTGGCAGGGGAGGCGCAGCGATGAAAACTTTTGCGCGTCTCATCCGCCGCTATGTACTGGCCACGGCGGGTATCATTTTGGTGGTGGTGGCGCTGCTGCTGGGCATGACGATCTACGCCGGAGTGCGGTACAATGGCGCATCCGACAGTGTGCAAAAAGTGGGTGCCTTGGCCGAGGCCCTGCACCCCACCGCCGACGGCCTGCAACGGGACGCCGCCCACACCCCGGCCGAGTGGATGCACGGCTATGCCTGGGCCATGGTGCTGGACGAGGACGGCAACGTTATCTGGCAGCAAGACCTGCCCGAGGCGCTGAACCACCGCTACACCGCCAGCGATATTGCAGTGTTCTCCCGCTGGTATCTGGCCGATTACCCCGTGCAGTGCTGGGCGGCGGATTACGGCCTGTTTGTGGCAGCAGAGCCAGTCGGCAGCCAATGGAAATACAACATCACCGCCCCGCAGGCACGCATGGAGGCAATGGTCGGCGGGCTGCTGCCGGTAGCGGTGCTGCTGCTGGCCGTGGTGCTGGGGTGCTGCCTGTGGTTCAGCTGGCGCGGGGCACGCCATTTGCAGGCGGTGGCGGACGGGCTGGACACTTTAGCCCAGGGCGGCGCGGTGCAGCTGCCCACCACCGGCTTTGCCGGGGAGCTGGCCGAAAAGCTGAACGAGACCGGCGAGCAGCTGCGCCGCCGCAATGAGATCATCGCCCGGAGGGACACCGCCCGCACCGATTGGATCGCAGGTGTCAGCCATGACATCCGCACGCCGCTGGCGCTGATCCTGGGCTGGGGCGAGCAGCTGCAGCAGGATGAGGTCCTGCCTGCCGCAGCCCGGCAGAAAGCCGCGGGCATCTGCACCCAAAGCGAGAAGATACGGTCGCTCATCGGCGATTTGAACTTGACCAGCAAGCTGCAATACGGCGCACAGCCTTTACGCCGCAAGGCTGTGACGGTCGGCCCGTTCCTGCGCCGGTGTGCCGCCGAATTTTACGAAAGCCCCGCCGCAGGTGACAGCACCCTTGAACTGGAACTGACCCAGGCGGCAGAACACACGGTGGTGCAGGCGGACGAAGCCCTGCTTCTGCGGGCCATCGAAAACCTTTTGCACAACACTGTCGGCCACAATGCAGTCCCCGTGCATGTCACCATCCGCGCGGATGCGGCGGACGGCATGCTGACCATCCAGGTGACCGACGACGGCCAGGGCTACCCGCCCGCCGTGCTGGCCGTATTGCAGGCTGGCGAAACAGGGGAGAATCCCCCGCACATTTTAGGCCTGCATGTGGTAGAGCAGATCCTAGCCGCCCACGGCGGCACTGCCGCTTTTGCCCAAGCACTGCCCCACGGCGCGGCCGCTGCTTTGACCCTGCCGCTGTAAAAACAAAACGCCCCCTGCCGGAAAACTCCGACAGGGGGCGTGCTATTTATAAGCTGGGTGCGGTGGGGTAAACTTACTTCATCAGGCCGCAGACCAGCTGTGCGTAGGCCACGGGGTCCTCGATGGGCAGGCCGGCGATCAGCAGAGACTGGTCATACAGCAGCTCGGCATACTGGTCCACCTTGGCAGTGTCGCCAGCCTCGTGGGCGGCTTTCAGCGCAGCGAACACAGTGTGGTTGGGGTTCAGCTCCAGCACCTTGGTGCTTTCCACATCACCGGAACCAGGCATCTTGCGCAGGACCTTCTCCATCTCCATCGAGATGCCGCCCTCGCTGGACAGGGTAACAGGATGCTCCTGCAGGGTGGGGTTGACCTTGACTTCCTTGACCTTGCCGTTCAGGGCCTTCTTGATCTCCTCAAACAGGTCCTTGTTCTCGTTGGCGGTCTCCTCGGCGGCTTTCTTTTCCTCCTCGGTCTCCAGGCCCAGATCACCGGCGTTGATGTTCTTGAATTCCTTCTCTTTGTAATCGTGCATCATCTGCAGGCAGAATTCATCCACATCCTCGGTGCACAGCAGCAGATCGTAGCCCTTGCTCAGCACCAGCTGGGCGTTGGGCAGCTTGCCCAGGCGGTCAGTGTCGTCACCGGCAGCAAAGTAGATGCACTTCTGGCCCTCGGACATCTTCTCGATGTACTCGTCCAGCGTGACCATCTTCTGCTCCTTGGCGGAGTAGAACATCAGCAGGTCGCCCAGCAGGTCTTTGTGCATGCCGTAATCGCCGTAGACGCCAAACTTGATCTGGCGGCCGAAGCTCTTCCAGAAGGTCTCGTATTTTTCGCGGTCGTTGACCAGCATGGCGTGCAGCTCGTTCTTGATCTTCTTCTCCAGGCTGTTGCGGATGAGCTTGAGCTGGCTGTCCTTCTGCAGGGTCTCACGGCTGATGTTCAGGCTCAGATCCTCGCTGTCGACAACGCCTTTGATGAAGCTGAAATAGTCGGGCAGCAGGTCAGCGCACTTTTCCATGATCATCACGCCGGAAGCGTAGAGGGCCAGGCCCTTCTCGTACTCCTTGGTGTAGTAGTCGTAAGGCGTGCGGCCGGGCACAAACAGCAGGGCCGTGTAGGTGGCGGTGCCCTCGGTGCGGCTGGTAATGACCCGCAGCGGGTCAGAGTAGTCCATGAACTTGTTCTTATAGAACTCGTTGTAGTCCTCGTCCTTGACCTCGCTCTTCGGGCGCTTCCAGATGGGGACCATGCTGTTCAGGGTCTCCAGCTCGGTGTAGGTCTCGTACTCGGGCTTGTAGTCGTCGCCGGCGTCTTCCGGCTTCGGCTTCTGGCGGGATTTCTCACGATACATCGTGATGGGGAAGCGGATGTAATCGCTGTATTTCTTGACAAGGTTGGCGATGGTGTAATCGTCCAGATACTCGCTGTAATTCTCGGAGTCGGTGTCGTCTTTCAGCACCAGGATGATCTCGGTGCCGACATCGTCCTTGTCGGCCTCGGTGATGGTGTAGCCTTCCACGCCCTTGGACTCCCACTTCCAGGCGGTGTCAGCGCCCTGGGCACGGGAAATGACGGTGACTTTCTGGGCCACCATAAAGGCAGAGTAGAAGCCCACGCCGAACTGACCGATGATGTCGATGTTATCGCTCTGGTTCTCGGTCTTGAAATCGAGGGAGCCGGACTTGGCGATGGTGCCCAGGTTCTTTTCCAGATCTTCCTTGGTCATGCCGATACCGTTATCGGTGATGGTCAGGGTGCGGGCTTCCTTATCGGGCTGGATATGGATCTTCAGGTCATCTTTCGTAATGCCGATGCTGGTGTCGGTCAGGCTCTTGAAATAGCGCTTATCGCAGGCATCGGATGCGTTGGAAATCAGCTCACGCAGGAAGATATCGCGGTTGGTGTAGATGGAGTTGATCATCAAGTCCATCAGTTTTTTGCTTTCGGCTTTGAATTGGTGCATAGCCATAATAAAAGGACCTCGCTTTATTTATGTGAATTAGCACTCTTTTGATTTAACTGCTAATGCTAGTTTAGCACTCTTGCGAGCAAACTGCAACCCCTTACGGCGGATTTAACAGAAATTTTAAAATCCTCTTTTCAAATAGGGATTTTTGCGGTATGCTTACTTTATATATAAAATATAAAAAGGAAAGAAGAAGCCCTATGCAATTATACACCCACACTCTCCCCAGCGGGGCCAAACTTACCGGTTACCTGCGGGACGAAACCAACGAGATGCCTGCCTTCAATATCCGCCCGGCGATGCTGATTTTGCCCGGTGGCGGGTATGCCTTTTGCAGCGCGCGGGAGGCAGACCCCATCGCCATGCAGTTTTTGCAGGCGGGCTACCAGACCTTTGTGCTGGAATACACCTGTGCCCACACGCCGGAGCAGGCCCCTCTGCGCTGGCAGCCGTTGATCGACGCCGCCGGCGCCATCCTGCATCTGCGCCGCAACGCCGCCAAACTGCGGCTGGACCCGTTCAAGATCGCGGTCTGCGGCTTCTCGGCTGGCGGGCACCTGGCCGCGTCCACCGCCATTTTGTGGGACGCCGCCCCCGTGCAGAAAGCCCTGGGTATCACCGCCGAGGAAGCCCGCCCCGACGCTGTTGTGCTGGGCTACCCGGTCATTACGTCGGGCATCAAGACCCACGGCGGGTCCATCGCCAACCTGGCCGGGGACGATACCGCCCTGCAGGCGATCTTCAGCCTGGAAAACCAGGTGCGCGGCGATCTGCCGCCGTTCTTCATCTGGCACACCGTGGCCGACCAGGCTGTGCCGGTGGAAAACTCGCTGCTGCTGGCCAGCGCCCTGACCGAAAACCACGTGCCCTACGAGCTGCACCTTTTCACCCACGGCGGGCATGGCTCCAGCACCTGTACGCAGGAGGTCAACACCCCCAACCGCCACAACGCCGCCTGGGTGTCCCTGTGCACCGATTGGCTGGCTGAAACCTTACATTTTCATCTGTAACAGGGAGGGGAGTATATGAAGATCGCATTTTACCAAATGCGCCCCTTCGACGAGCAGGCGTATATCGAGCAGTTCAGCAGGGAGTTCGGCATCGACTACGTGACGATCCCCGGCGCACCCTGCCCGGAAAATCTGGACAAGGCCGCAGGCTGCGATGCCGTCAGCCAGAATCCCTGCGAAATTCTGCCCGAGTACGTCGAGGCCTGGGCCAGGATGGGCGTAAAGTACCTGCTTTGCCGCAGCATCGGCTACGATCATATCCCGCTGGAGACCGCCAAAAAGCTGGGCATGCGGGTAGCCCACAGCCACTACCCGCCGGAAGGTGTGGCCAACTACGCCATCATGCTGATGCTGATGTGTACCCGCAAGATGAACCAGACCATGCTGCGTGCCGCCGCCCAGGATTACACGCTGCCCGGCAAGATGGGCAAGGATTTGTCCAACTGCACGGTAGGCGTCATCGGCACCGGCAAAATCGGCCGCACTGTCATTGCCCATTTGCAGGGCTTTGGCTGCAAAATTTTGGCCTACGACCTGTACCAGAGCGACGAGGTGGCCCAAATGGCCGAGTATGTCCCGCTGGATGAGTTGTACGCCCGCAGCGACGTCATCACCCTGCACACCAATGCCACCGCCGAGAACCACCACCTCATCAATGCCGAGTCGCTGGCCAAGATGAAGGACGGCGTGCTCATCGTCAACACCGCCCGCGGTGCGCTGATCGACGAAGAGGCGTTGATTGCTGCGCTGGAAAGCGGCAAGGTCGGCGGCGCCGGGCTGGATGTGGTCGAGGGGGAGAACGACCTCGTCTACTTCAACCGCGCCGGCGCTGCGCTGCCCCACCGCACGATGAACATCTTGCGCAGTATGCCCAACGTCATCGTCAGTCCCCATAACGCCTTTTATACCGACGTGAACGTGGCCAGCATGGTGCGCAGCGGCTTTGAGGAACTGACAGACTTTGCCGCGGGCCGCTCCAACCCCTGCGAGGTGCCGCTGTGACCGTGGAACCCGGCCGCAGCGGTGAGAACTGGGATGACCTGCCGCGCATTGCGGCAGGGGACAGCTTTGACTTTGCCTGCGCCGGGTGCGGTTGCTGCTGCCGCGGACGGCGGGATCTGGTGCTGTCCGGGTACGATCTGTACCGCATCGCCCGGCGGCTGGGGTTGTCGCCCCGCATCGTGGCGGGAGCGTTCTGCAAAAGCTACCTGGCCCCGCAAACGCTGCTGCCCGCCCTGCGCCTGACCCCCGACCCCAGGACCGGAAACTGCCGCTTTTTTGAGGGCAGCGCCTGCGCCATCCATGCGGCGCGGCCGCTGGCCTGCGCGCTGTACCCGCTGGGGCAGAGCATCGACCCTGTGACGGCGAAAATCGAATATTACGTGCAGACGCCGCTTTGCGGGGCGCGGACAGACGGTGGCCGTGTGCTGAACGATTACCTGACCGATGCCGCCATTTTGGACCGTGCGGGCATCGACGCCCGCTGGGCCGTGGTGTGTACCCGCTTGTCCGAGCAGCTGCAGGCTGCCGCTGACCACCCGCATTTTGCCGCTGCCGTAAAGCGTGTGGAGCGGGCGCTGTATTATGACTACGAACTGGGGGACGATTTTTACCCGCAGTTCCAACAGAATATTGAGATTTTGCAGCCGCTTTTGGAGAAGCTGCTGGCATAAAAAATACCCGGACCTTAAAAAAAGGTTCGGGCTTTTTGTTTAGATGAACATTGAACGAAAATAAAGGTGTAGGGGTGGATGCTTGCATCGACCCCTACAGATAGGGTTTGAGCCAATCAGCAGAAGAAAAATCCGCCCGGCCGCCCGGTGCAGCAGCAGCTTAGCAGCTGGCAGAACATCATATACAGCCAGAAGGACAGGCAGAACCGGCCCGGATTGCCGCTGGGCTGGGCGTAGGGCTGCTGAGACCCAGCGTAGCTTTGGCTGGGATTTTGCAGCTGGTCCAGCAGGTTTTGGTAGGCGTAGTTGTTGGGCTCCATGTTCACGGCGGTGCGGGCTTCGTCCCGGGCGCGGATGTTATTGCCCAGGCCTTGGTTGGCCAGCGCGGCGTAGTAGTGCCACTGGGCGGTGCGCTCGTTCTGGGCGATACCGTTCAGGGTGTTCAGGGCTTCCTCATAAAATCCGCTGCGGATGTAGTTGGCTGCGGCGCGCAGTTCGGGGCTTTCCTGGCCAGTGGTGTAGGTCTGGCGCGCCCCGCCGGAGGTGCTGTAATACCCAAACCCGAACGGCCCAAAGCCAAACCCGCCGGTTCCGCCGCCAAAGGGGTTGCCGTACTGCTGGTTGTAGCCGCTTTGCTGGCCGTATCCCTGCTGGCTGTAGCTGCCCTGGGGATTGCCGTAGCTGCCATAGTTCTGGCCGCCGCTCTGCTTCATCCGCATGATCTCGCTGTAGGCGGCCTGTACTTCTTTAAAATGCTCCTCGGCGGTTGGGTCGTTGGGGTGCAGGTCGGGATGGTACTGCTTGCATTTCTGGCGGTAGGCTTTTTTGATGGTCTCGTCGTCGGCACTGGGGGTGATGCCCAAAACGCTGTACGGATCGGTCATTTCTGCTTCCCCTCTCTGTGCTTACGGATTGGCGCATACTTGCTCCACACGCCGGAATAAATGGTATTGTACAATAGTTTCCCCTCCGGGGTCTCTTTTAATATGGGCAAAAGTTCAAACTGCTGGGCGCACAGCCCCATCTGCTGGGTCAGCAGGTCGTGGCAGCGGTCCTCAAATTCAGTGGGGGGCAGGGTGTCGTGCAGCTCTTGCAGCGCGTTGAACTGCCCCTTGCGGGCGTCCTTGGGCAGGTCGTCGTAGGCGTCCATTAAATAAATGAATCCGCCCAACCCCCGGCCCATGGCCTGCAGGGTGGGGGACCAGATGTCCTCCCGGAAGGCGAACACCGCGCCCAGCAGGTCGCCAAAGGCGCGGCATAAAGCGTCCAGATCATGGGAGCCTGCTTTTTCCAGCGCGTTCAGCGCCTCCAGCTGTGCCGTGATGGCTGCTGTCTGGCGGGGCCAGTGCCCCCGGATGGCGGGCAAGTACGGCTCCAGCTTTTGCGCCTGGTGCAGGCTGGCACGGCTGTGGTCATCCTGCCAGTTGTCTAAAAAATTGTAGTACGCCAGCGCGATGGTCATATCAGCGGCGTAGTCCAGAAATTCGTTGGCGGCGCGGGGGCGTGCCTTGATGGGATGCGGTGCGCATCGTCCGGCGGAGAATTGCGTTTCCGGCTCATACAGCGCCGAGTGCAAAATGGCGATAAATGCCAGATCGTAACTTAACGTCAGCTGGCCGGGCAGGCCGTACTTTTGGCCCAGCGTGCGGCAAAGGCCGCAGTAGTAAGCCTGGTAGCGGTCCAGCTCCGGCTTTTCCAACCCTTTGTGGTAGATGGTAACATACCCGAACATCGTGCGTCAACTCTTTTTAATGAACTGGTTGTGGCACTTGGGGCAGGTGATGGAAATTTTGCCGCGCCCGCGGGGCACCCGTAGCTGCTGCCCGCACTGTGGGCAGTGGAAGTAGCGGTACTGCTTGCGCTGCTTAAAGCGCAGGATGTACCGGTTGGCCCAGTCCACGACTTTGTTCTGGACGGAGAGGTATTTTAAATTCTCGCTGTATCGCTTAGAACGGTTGCGGCTGAGCACCCGAAAGTAGCAGTAGATGAGCAACACCAGCCCCAGCCAGTACAGCACCGGGCTGACCCAGGCCCCCACAATGACCAGAATAAACGAAACAATGCAAAGGAACCCGCCCAACTGGTCAAACCCATACCGCCCGGACATAAACCGCTGAAACCAGCTTCTCATGAAAAAACCACCTTTTGTATAGTCTATAGGCTATTATCCCACACAAATATTGGCAAATCGTGAACAGGAGGGGAAAAGAGTTTGAACAAATGGGGGAAACGAGAACGTCAATAGCATTTTTTGCAGGGGGTATATCCCCAGGCAATGGCTTGCTCTACGGTAACTTCCATAGGATTTTCCATATTACTACAGCCTGGACGGCGATGGTATTTTTTCCCGTTTTCAGTGATATAGACATAATTTGAAGAAGATGTGCTGGTTCGTGGTGAATTGGCACTATCTTGGGGAGGAGTAACCGAAGATTGAGCGACAGAAACTTGCGGAGAAGTGGTTGGCTCTATTGTTGGAATGGGTGTAAGGGTCGGTGTTGGAGAAGGCGAGATAGAGGGGGACGGCGTGGGTGATGGAGTTATTGTAGGAGTAGGAAGGGGTGTTGCGGAAGGGGTGACCTCTGGAATTGGTGTGGGGACAAAAGAACTACTGGAAGTTGCCATAGAAGAAACCATAAGTTCTCTAATGTGATTGCGTTCATCACGGCGGGCACCAATTGCAGATATGGAGAAACAAAGAAGAAGAAAAAATAAAAGAGCAACTACACCGCATACGGAAAGACATCTATTCCTATAGTCTTTGATTTCACGCTTTAGGCGGCTAATTTCTCGATTGCGAGAAACAAGAGACAATGGGTTTTGAATATGCCCTTTATGTTGTTCGTTTTCAAGTTCCAATTCTTGTAAGTGTTGAATGCGTTCCTTTTGAGCAGACGCATAGTTTCTATACTTGTCTAAAAGTTTTTCCCATAAAGATTGAAAAAGATTCATAACGACCTCGCTATGCAAAAATCGTATTACTCAACGCACCAGTTTCACCACGCACTCCACATGTTTAGTGCGGGGGAAGAGGTCTACCGGCTGCACCTCTTCGGCCTTATACCCGTGCTCTACCAGCCAGCGGGTGTCGCGGGCGGCGGTGGCGGCGTTGCAGCTTACCATGACCACCGTGCGCGGGGCCATGGCGACGATGGCTGTCAGCGTGGCTTCGTCGCAGCCCTTGCGGGGCGGGTCGACGACGATCACATCCGGGCGGGCACCCTCGGCGGCCAGCTGGGCCGCAGCGGCACCGGCGTCTTGGCAGCGGAAGTCAGCCTTGTCAGCATCCAGCCCCAGCCGGGCGGCGGTCTCCTTCGCGCCGTCTACAGCCTGTGGCACGACCTCAACGCCTACCAGGCGGTGGCAGTCGGGCAGCATCGAAAGCCCGATCGTGCCCATGCCGCAGTAGAGATCCAGCAGGAAATCATCCGGCGTCAGCGCGGCAAATTCCCGCGCTTTGGCATACAAGGCTTCGGCGGCGGGGGTGTTGACCTGGTAAAATTCGTGCACACCCATCCGAAGCGAGACCCCGGACAGCGTATCCTCGATATACCCGGGGCCGAGCGCCACACGGGTTTTAGCACCCAAAATCACATTGGTGCGGGCGTTGTTGCGGTTGATGAGAATCGTCGTTAAATCGAACTCTTTTTGCAGTGCTTCGCAAATCTCCGCCTCATTGGGCAGGCCGTTGCCGTTTACCACAAAGCAGAGCAGCCGCTGGCCGCTGTGCCAGCCCTGACGCATGTATAAATGGCGCACACGGCCGGTGTGGGTTTCCTCGTTGTAGGCGGTGATGCCGTTTTCTTCCAACAGGGTGCAGGCGCGGGCGGCCAGGGCGTTCATCCAGTCCGGCTGCAGCTTGCAGTCGGTGCAGGGGACGATGCGATGGCTGCGGCCCGCAAAAAAGCCGGTCACCAGATGCCCGTTTTCGTCGGTGCCGACGGGCAGCTGCACCTTGTTGCGGTAGCGGTCGGCGGCGGGGGCGCCCAGCACCTCGTGCACGGGCACGTCCAGCTTGGCCAGGCGCTCAAAAGCATCCCGCACAAACTGCGTTTTGGCGGCGCACTCGGCCGCATAGCTGATGTGCCGCAGGCCGCAGCCGCCGCAGGGGCCGGCTACGGGACAATCCTGTTTGACGCGGCCAGGGCCGGGGGTCAGCAGCTTTTCCAGTTTGCCGAAGGCATAGCCTTTCATGGGCTTGACGATGCGCACTTCGGCCACATCGCCGGGGGCGGCGGCTGCGACAAAAACGGCCTGGCCGTCATGATGGGCCACGCCGCTGCCGTCGTTGGAAAGGGATTCAATGGAGAGGGTCAGGATCTGATTTTTCTGAAAGGCCATGGTTGCTCCTTACATTTTGCTCTTTACTGCTGGGCCTGCTGGGCGGCTTTCTGCTCGGCGTCCAGGGCGGTCAGGTACTTGCTCGGCGGGACTTTCTTTACCTTTTTGAAGACGCGGGAGAAGTAGAACTGGTCAAAGAAGCCGACCGACACCGCAATCTCGGCGATGGATAGGGTGGAATTCTTCAGCAGGCTGCAGGCCTCGCTGATACGATAATGCGTCAAATAATCGATGGGGCTTTGCCCAACGTTGGACATAAACACACGGTACAAATGGCTGCGGCTGACGCCGACGGCCTTGGCGATGTCGTCCACCGAGATGTCGTGGGAATAGTTGAACTGGATATACTTGATGGCGGCCAGCACATACTGGCTGCTGGAGGAGCCCACGTTGGGCATGGCTTCGCGGGCCGCCTGCATCAGGTGGGCCATAAAGATATAGAGGTAGCCGGTCATCAGGGCCTCGCACTGGGGCTCCGGCCCGCGGGACAGATAGATGTTGTACAGCGCTTCCCGCACGGCCTGGGGATCCTTGCAACGGTGTACCGGTTGAGTGTCCGAGAAGGGCGTCTGCTGCACCAGCTTATTGGCGCAGGCCCCGTTGAAGCCTACCCAATAGTACTCCCACGGGTCGGTCTCGTCCGCCGCATAGGTGATCAGCTGGTTGGGCTTGGCCAGAAACAGATCGCCCTCCTGCAGGGTATAGGACGACCCGTTGACCTGGTACACGCCGCGGCCCGCCACCACCAGGTGGATGAGGTAATGGTCGCGCACGCCGGGGCCCCAGGTGTGGCCCGGCTGGCAGTACTCATGCCCGCAGTTGAAGATGGACAGCTCTACATTATCGGTGTAGCTCTGCTTATAGGATTGCTTGGTTTCGTTATCCATGACAGCTCCCTCTCCGCGCGGTGCCGCCCCGGCACCGCGCCGCCTTGCCTGCAGCCGGGGCCGCGGGCAAAATATAGTAATTTTATTATAGCAGGGGATTCATCAAAAGTCCATAAAAGCGCCGTAAAAAAATGTTTACTTTCTTTCAAAATTTGTTATACTAAGATTAAGAACCCGGCAGGCGGCGGTGTACTTTGTCCGTTTGCCTAAAAGATACAGGCTCATTTTGTGCATACTGGCGAAAAGAGCCGCGCAACAGAAAGGCGAGTGCAATTATGGCGAACACCATTGAACTGAAACAGCAGATCCAGCAGGGTGCCTATGATGCAGCTTTTGTAAAACTTTACGGTACTGATGTGGACGTAAACGCCCAGCGTGAGCGTTACATTTCCGTCATCGACCAGTTCGAGAACGAGTTTGGCTCCGGGCGCTCCGTGCGCCTCTACTCCGCCCCCGGCCGCACCGAGATCGGCGGCAACCACACCGACCACAACAACGGCGTGGTGCTGGCGGGTTCCGTCAACCTGGACATTGTGGCGGTCGTTTCCCCCAACGAGGAGAACATCATCCGCGTCAAGTCCCTGGGCTTTGAGAAGATCGACGATGTGGACGTGACCAACCTGGTCCCGCAGGAGCAGGAGAAGGAGCACTCCGCTGCCCTGATCCGCGGTGTGGCCGCCGGTATCGTCAACGCGGGCGGCAAGGTCGGCGGCTTTGACGCCTACACCACCAGCAACGTGCTGCGCGGCTCCGGCCTGTCCAGCTCCGCCGCCTTCGAGGTCTGCATCGGTGCCATCCTGCGCGGCGAGTACAACGATAACGACATGGAGAAATTCTCCCAGGTCAAGATCGCCCAGATCGGCCAGTATGCCGAGAACGTCTTCTTCGACAAGCCCTGCGGCCTGATGGACCAGACCGCCTGCGCTGTCGGCGGCGTCATCACCATCGACTTCAAGGACCCGGCACACCCCATCGTGGGCCAGACGTCCATCGACCTGGCCAAGCACAAGCTGGCCATGTGTATCACCGACACCAAGGGCAGCCACGCTGACCTGACGGATGATTACGCTGCCATCCGCCGCGAGATGGAGAGCGTGGCCGAGCAGATGGGCAAAAAGGTCCTGCGCGAGGTGGATGAGGACGCGTTCTACGCCGCCATCCCGCAGCTGCGCAAGGCCGTGGGCGACCGTGCTGTGGTGCGTGCCATCCACTTCTACAACGACTGCCGCCGCGCCGCCGCCCTGTGCGATGCCGTGCGCGCCGACGATATGGATACCTTCCTGAAGCTGATCGTCGAGGGCGGCCACTCCAGCTTTGAATTCAACCAGAATGCTTACAGCATCAAGAACTACAAGGAGCAGGGTGTGCCCATCGCACTGGCCCTGAGCCAGAAAGTGCTGAACGGCCGCGGTGCCTGGCGTCTGCAGGGTGGCGGCTTCGCCGGCACCATCCAGGCGTTTGTGCCTTATGATCTGCTGGATACTTACAAGGCGACCATCGATGCCTGCTTCGGCGAAGGCAGCTGCCATGTGCTGAATATCCGCAACTATGGCGCCGTGCCGGTTACTGTGGACATGTAATTATTATATCTGCTTTGCGGGGGACACCACCATGTGGTGTCCCCCGCAAAGTGTAAACATATAAATAAAAATCAAGAATTCCGTTCCCAAATCAAAGCCAGGCCCTTAAACAGCAGATCTCCATCATACAAAATCTTCCGTTTGCAGCAGGGCATGATGTAAGGCGCTAAGCCGCCGGTGGCGACTACCGTCAGCGGTTGGCCCAGTTCCGCTTCCACACGGTCGGCCAGGCCGTCCAGCATGGCGGCAGTGCCAAACATCGCGCCGTTGTTGAGCGCCTCGACCGTGTTGCGGCCGACCAGATGCTCCGGCGGTTCCGGGGCGATGGGCGGCAGCTGGGCCGTGCCTGCACTGATGGCCCGCAGGCTGGTCTGCACGCCGGGCACGATGAACCCGCCTAAAAAGCAGCCCTCGGCCGAAAGCACATTGTAGGTCGTGGCCGTGCCCATGTCCACCGTCATGCAGGGCAGGGGATAATGCGCTGCGGCGGCTGCGGCATCAGCCAGACGATCGCGGCCCACGCGGTCCGGCTCGTCCACGGCAAAGGTCAGGCCGGTGTCCAGCGCGTTGCTCACAATTAAAGCGTCCCTGCCGGTCAGCCGCCTGCAGGCGTGGGCCAGTACGGGCGTTAAACCCGGTACTACGCTGCACACGATGACGCCCTCGCAGGCGGTGGGGTCGACCTTTAAGCGCCCCAGCAAAAATCGCAGCTCGGCGGCGTATTCATCCGCTGTGCAGCGGGGGCGGGTGACCATCCGGGTGGTGAACAGGATGTCGCGGTGCGCTTCGCCCGCCAGCCCGCCGATGCAGATGTTGCTGTTGCCGATGTCAACTGCTAAAACCATGGTGCTTGTCTCTTTTCCTGAAAATGTAGCACCATTATAGCAGATTGACGGCAGTGCTGTAAACGGGTATACTAACATTATGAAGGATGTGATCTCCATGAACCTGAAAGGCAAAACCATCGTCCTCGGCATTACCGGGGGCATTGCCGCTTATAAAATGCCCAATGTGGCCCACGCGCTGGTCAAGCTGGGCGCCGACGTCCATGTGCTGATGACCCAGAACGCCACCGAGTTCATCACCCCGCTGGTGTTTGAAACGCTGACAAATCGCCGCTGCATCGTGGATACATTTGACCGCAACTTCCAGTACGACGTGGCACATGTCAGCCTTGCCAACGCCGCCGACCTGATGCTCATCGCCCCGGCCACGGCCAATGTGATTGCCAAAATGGCCCACGGCCAGGCCGACGACATGCTGACCACCGTGACCCTGGCGGCCCACTGCCCCAAGCTGGTGGCCCCGGCCATGAACACCCACATGCTGGAAAACCCCATTACCCAGGATAACATCAAGACGCTGGAGCATTACGGCTTTACGGTCATCCCGTCCGGCTCCGGCCTGCTGGCCTGCGGCGACGTCGGCTCCGGCCGTCTGCCCGAGGAGAGCGTGCTGGTGGATTACGTGCTGCGGGAGCTGGCCTGCGAGAAGGACCTGACGGGCAAAAAGGTGGTGGTCTCGGCCGGTGCCACCCAGGAGCCGATGGACCCCGTGCGTTACCTGACCAACCACTCCACCGGCAAGATGGGTTACGCCGTGGCCCGTGCCTGTATGCTGCGCGGCGCGGAGGTCGTGCTGCTGTCCTCGACGAGCTGCACCCAGCCGGACGTGCCTTTTGTGAAGAAGGTGCCGTTCACCACGGCCAAAGACCTGTTTGAAGCCGTAAAGGCCAACGCCATGGATGCCGATGCCCTGGTGATGGCTGCCGCCGTGGCCGACTACCGCCCGGCGGAAGTAGCATCGGACAAGGTGAAAAAGCACGATGGCGAGATGAACATCGCGCTGGAACGCACCGATGACATTTTGGCGTGGGTCGGCGCACACAAGCCGGAAACGCTGTTTGTCTGCGGCTTTTCGATGGAGACGCGGGATTTAGTCGAGAACTCTACCGCCAAGCTGAACAAGAAGAAGATGGACATGATCGTGGCCAACAACCTGAAAGTCCCCGGCGCCGGGTTTGGTGTGGATACCAACGTGGTAACGATCATCACCCACGAGGGGGCAGAGCAGTTGCCGCTGCAAAGTAAAGATGATGTAGCCATGGCGATTGTGGATCATTTTGCCTGATTTTTGATATTGTGCTAGACCGGCTCTGCCTACCTTGCGGCAGAGCCTTTTATAATGGCATATTGCTGTTAAAACGAGAGAGCCGCCGCAGGGTGGCGGCGAACGAAATAGATAAATAAAATACTAAAACCACCCCCTTCCCGCATACTCATGCAAGAGAATGAGCACAGCGAAAAGGGGGACTTTTTATGTGTGGGATCGCAGGGCAGATCGGGCGGGACCCGCGGGTGATCCAAGGGCAGTATGCGGCCTATTGCGCGATGCAGCAAACTTTATCCCGCCGTGGGCCGGACCAGCGGGGCATGTTCATCAGCGGGCGGGCGGCGCTCATCCATGCGCGGCTGGCGGTGGTGGATATTGAGAACGGCCTGCAGCCCATGCAGCTGGATTGGCAGGGCGAAAGCTATACCCTCGTGTATAATGGCGAGCTGTACAACACGCCGGAACTGCGTGCCGCGCTGCAAAACAAGGGCCACAGCTTTACCGGCCATTCGGATACCGAGGTGCTGCTGCACGCCTTCGCCCAGTGGGGGGCGGGCTGCCTGGAACGCTGCAACGGCATTTTTGCCTTTGCCGTCTGGGCGCAGCGGGCGGGTAGGTTGTTTTTGGCGCGGGACCGCTGCGGGGTCAAGCCGCTGTTTTACGTGCAGACAGGGGACAGCCTGCTGTTTGGCAGCGAGATCAAGACCCTGCTGGCCCACCCGGCCGTGCCGCCCCGGGTGGACGCCAACGGCCTGGCCGAAGTGCTGCTGCTTGGTCCCGGCCGCACGCCGGGGTGCGGGGTGTTTAAAAATATCCGAGAGCTGCTCCCCGGCCAGTGCGCCGTGTATGAGGCTGACACCGGCCGCCTGACCCTGAACCGCTACTGGCAGCTGACCGACCACGACCACCCCGACGACTTCGAGACCACCGCCCGCAACGTGCGGGATTTGGTCGTGGATGCCATCCAGCGGCAGCTGGTCAGTGATGTGCCGGTGGCGACGTTTTTGTCCGGCGGGTTGGATTCCAGCCTGATCTCGGCGGTGGCGGACACCTATTTTACCGCGCGGGGTCGGCAATTGCAGACGTTCTCGGTGGGGTACAAGGACAACCGGCGGTATTTCCACGCCACCAAGTTTCAGCCCGGGGCCGACGCGCCCTACATCCGCAAGATGAACGACTTTTTGGGCGCACGGCACCACTGGGTCACGCTGGACACCCCCGAACTGGTGCTGGCGCTCTACGCCGCGGTGGAGGCCCGCGACCTGCCCGGCATGGCGGACGTGGATTCCTCGTTGCTGCTGTTCTGCCGCCAGATCAAGCCCCATGCCACGGTGGCGCTTTCGGGCGAGTGCGCCGACGAAATTTTTGGCGGTTACCCATGGTACCGCGACCCCGCCGTGCGGGAAAAGTACGGTTTCCCCTGGGCGCAGTCCACGGCCTACCGGGCGGCATTTATAAAGGAGGGCGTGCTGGGGGATATCGACCCGGCAGCGTTTGTGGACGCGCGGTATCAGCAAACGCTGGCCGAGACCTCGGTGCTGCCGGGGCGGGATGCAGTGGAGACCCGGATGCGCCAGATGGTCAATTTGAACTTTGCCTGGTTCATGCAGACGCTGCTGGACCGCAAGGACCGGATGAGCATGTACTCGGGCCTGGAGGTGCGCGTGCCGTTCTGCGATTATCGCATTGCAGAGTATCTCTACGCTGTGCCGTGGGATTTTAAGGATTACCAGGGCCAGGAGAAGGGTCTTTTGCGCTACGCCATGCAGGGTGTTTTGCCCAAAGAGGTTTTGTGGCGGCGCAAGAGCCCCTACCCCAAGACCTGGAACCCGGCGTATTTAGCGGCAGTCAGTGCCGAGCTGCGGCGGGTGATTTCTGACCCGGCGGCGCCGCTGCTTGCCATTATCAAAAAGGAGGCACTGGAAGTACTGCTGGCCAGCGGGGCCGACAACCCCGTGCCCTGGTACGGCCAGCTGATGACCACGCCGCAGACGATCGCCTGGTTTTTGCAGGTAAATTATTGGATGAAGAAATATCGAGTTGAACTGGTTTGAATTTTGTGGGATGGTGGCAGCACTGTCCCACATTTTTTCATAAGGCTATCGCACAATTTTCACAAATGGCGGCTATACTTTATCATGTCCATGACTCTGCATAGAAAAAGGGGAGAGCATTTTGATTCAAGTCGAACATCTGACGAAACGCTACGGCGGCCATACCGCTGTGGATGACATCAGTTTTACCGTTGAGGACGGCTGCATCTACGGCCTGCTGGGGCCGAACGGCGCGGGCAAGTCTACGACCATGAATATCATCACCGGCTACCTGTCGGCCACCGACGGCACCGTGACCATCAACGGCCATGATATTGCCGAGGAACCCGCCGCCGCAAAGGCCTGCATCGGCTACCTGCCGGAGCAGCCGCCGCTGTACCAGGATATGACTGTGCGGGAATATCTGCTGTTTGTGGCCGAGCTGAAGGGCAACCGCAAAAAGGCCGACCGCATCGCGGCTGTAGAAAACGCCTGCGCCCGCACCGGCCTGCAGGAGATGGAAGGGCGGCTGATCCGCAACCTGTCCAAGGGCTACCGCCAGCGCGTGGGTATTGCCGGGGCGCTGCTGGGCACCCCCAAGGTCATCATCCTGGACGAGCCCACCGTCGGCCTGGACCCTGCGCAGATGATCGAAATCCGCAGCCTGATCCATGACCTGGGCAAGACCCACACGGTCATTTTATCCAGCCATATTTTAAGCGAGGTGCAGACCGTATGCGACCGCGTTCTCATCATTGCCCATGGTAAACTGGTAGCCCAGGGCACGCCCGAGGAACTGGCCGGCAAGCTGGCCGCCAAGGGTACCATCTCGGCCACCGCCCAGGGCGAACGGGACGCCGTGCTGGCTGCGGCCGCCACCGTGCCCGGCCTGACCGACCTGCGGGTGACCGCCGAAAAGGGCGGCGAGGTCAGCTTTACCGCCGTAAGCGAGAGCGGCGCCGACCTGCGCGGTGCGCTGTCTCTGGCACTGGCCAAGGCAGGCTGCCCGGTGCTGAATCTGAGAGCCGAGAGCATGAGCCTGGAGGATGTGTTCCTGCAGCTGACCGAGGCACCGGAAGAAACCGAAACGACCGAAACGGAAACCAATGAACAGGAGGCAGAATAAATGGCTGCCATCTTTAAACGGGAAACCAAAAGCTACTACACCGGCATGGTGGGCTACGTCACCGCGGCGGTCAGCCTGTTTTTCCTGGGGCTGTACTTTACCAACCGCAACCTGATGTACGCTTCGTCGGACTTTGCGTCCGTTTTGTACACAACTACGCTGATCATGCTGTTCCTGCTGCCCGCCATCAGCATGCGCAGCTTTGCCGAGGACCGCCGCAACAAGACCGACCAATTGCTGCTGACCAGCCCGGTCAGCATCCCCGGCATCGTGCTGGGCAAGTTCCTGGCCGAGGTCGTGGTGTTTGCCCTGCCGCTGACCGTGGCCGTTATTATGCCGCTGATCTTGACGGCGTTCGGCACGGTGTCGCTGGTGTCGGCGTTCAGCGCACTGTTTGCGTATCTGCTGCTGGGCGCGGCCTGCCTGGCCGTGGGGACCTGGATCTCGGCGCTGACCGAAAACCAGATCATTGCCTACCTGGCCACCTTTGGCGCGCTGCTCATCGCCTACCTGATGAACGGCATCAAGACCATGTTCACCAGCGGCAACCTGCTGGCGCTCATCGTGTTTTTGGTGGTACTGCTCATCGCGGCTGTGCTGGTGGGTGTGCTTTGCAAAAGCCTGCCGGTTGGCCTGGGCGTGTTCGGTGCGGGCGCTGTGGTGCTGGTGGTGCTGTTCCAGCTGCGCCCGGCGTGGCTGCTCTCGGCCTTTAACGCGGTGCTGGGGGCGCTGGCACTGTTCCAGCCGTTCAACGGCGTGGTGGGCGGCATGTTCAGCATGTCGGCCATCGTGTACTATCTTTCGGTGATCGCGCTGTTTTTGTTTTTGACGGGGCAGTCGCTGGAACGCCGCCGTTGGCACTAAGGGGGCGTTGACCATGAAAAAGTTTGATTTGAAAAACCTGCAGGGCAGCAAGCGCACCCTGCGCAGCGGCAGCTACGCCACCGTGCTGGCCGTGGTGGTGCTGGCCTTTGTGATCCTGGTCAACCTGGTGGTGCAGGCATTGCCCAGCAAGTGGACCGAGTTTGATATTTCCACTTCGTCCCTGTTTACGTTAAGCGATACATCGAAAAATCTTCTGCACGAGCTGAACAGCGATGTCACCGCCTACTACCTGGTCGAGTCCGGGCAGGATGATACCAACATCACCCGCCTGCTGGACCGCTATGCCGACGAGAGCAGCCACTTCGGCTGGCAGCAGCGCGACCCGGTGCTGTACCCGACCTTTGCCCAGCAGTACGACGGCGCGGCCACCGGCTCGGTCGTTCTGAGCTGCGGCGATAACTACCGTGTGGTGGGCTACAACGATATGTACCAGCTGGACATTGAGAACTACTACACCAGCGGCAGCCAGCAGTACACCTTTGAAGCCGAAAACGCCCTGACAAGCGCCCTGGCCCAGGTCAGCCGCACCACGGCCTATAAGCTCTACCAGCTGACCGGCCACGGCGAACTGGCGCTGGACACCGACTTTACCGACACGCTGACCAACGCCGGTGTGACCACCGAGGAACTGAACCTGACCACGGCGGGCAGCATCCCCGCCGATGCCGACAGCCTGCTGCTGAACGCGCCCCTGGCCGACCTGACCGAGGCCGAAGCCGCCCTGTTGAGCGACTACGTAACAAACGGCGGCAAGCTGCTGGCCGTGACCGACTTTACCACCGACACCCCGCGCCTGGATGCCATTTTGGAAAGCTGCGGCATGACCCGGCAGGCGGGCTTGCTCATTGAAAACGACGCCAACCATTACCCCTACGGCTACCCCCAGACCTACCTGCTGCCGACGGTGCAGAGCAATGAGATCACCGCCGGTGTGGGTAGCAACATGATGGTGTACACCCCCATCGCCCAGGGCATCGTGAAGCACGAGGATGGTGACTACACCTTTACCAGCCTGCTGTCCACCAGTTCGACCGCTTACTCGATGGAAGGCTACGCCACCGCCGAGACCGCCCAGAAGGCCGACACCGACCCCGAAGGCAGCTTTGACGTGGCCCTGGCTGCCGAGAACACCACCACCGGCACCCGCGTGGTGTGGATCAACTGCCCCAACTTTTTGCAGGGCACCATCAACCAGAGCGTGTCCGGTGGCAATGCCCAGTTGCTGGGCAGCATCGTCAACTGGTTCGACGGCGAGCAGACCACCGCGGTCATCAGCGGCAAGAGCCTGAGCGCCGCCAGCCTGACCGTGCCCAACAACATGATCATCGTGCTGGGGCTGCTGTTTACCATTGTGCTGCCCATCGTGTGTGTGGTGGCTGGGCTTGTGATCTGCGTGATCCGGCGCAGAAGATAAGGAGACCCCATGAACCGTAAAAAAATGCTGCCGCTGGTGCTGCTGGCGGCGGGGGCTGTGCTGCTGGGCGTGCTGCTGGCAGTGCTGACCTGCGAGAATGAGGCGGAGGAAGATACCGGCATCCAGCTGGTGGACTTTGCCGCCGAGGATGTGGACGAGCTGGCCTACTCCGGCAACAATGTGGATGTGACGCTGCTCAAGGGCAGCGAGGGCAACTGGATGCTGGATTCCGACCCGACCCTGCCGCTGGAGCAGAGCGCCGTGCAGAGTTTGGTGGAGAAGTTCACCGACCTGACCGCTGCCCGCCAACTGCAGGACAGTGAGCTGGGCGAGATCCCCGTGATGAGCGACACCCCGGCCATGGTATTTACCCTGAAGGCAGGAAAAACGACCCGCACGCTGACGGTGGATCAGCTCAACGATGTGGCAGGCGTGTACTACGTCTACGATGACGCGGGAGGCGTGTACACCGTGGCCAAAAGCGATTTGAACAACCTATGCAAGGCCCCCCGCAGCCTGTACGCGGCACAGAGTTTGACCGACAAGACCAGCGACGATGTGACCGCCCTGACGGTGGGCGACTTGCAGTTCGTTTTGAACGATGGCACCTGGCAGCTGGCCGATGATGCCGATTATGCGCTGGACCAGAGCGCGGTGAAGCGGATGGTAAGCACCCTTTGCGAGATGCAGACCGAGTGGAGCATCACCACGCCGGAAGCGGACAGCGCCTACGGGCTGGATGCGCCGGATGTGACGGCGGTGCTGGCGTTTAGTGACGGCACGCAGCTGACCGTGCGGTTTGGTGATCTGGTGCCCGAAGCCGCGGACGACACGGATACCGGCAGCACGACCACCACGAGTTTGTGCTATCTGGCCAGCGATGGGGCACCCGGCATTGTCTACGAGGTAAAGGCCGCCCACAAGGACGCCTTTGCTGTGACGAAGGAGAGTTTGCTGGATACCTCCACAAAGGAAACGGCGGCCGCCGATGATGTGGTGGCGGAACACTGAATTATGAGAAAAGGCTCCCCTTGCGGGGAGCCTTTTTCACACCTACCCCCTTATACCCGGATGTAACTCTCTTGCTCCCTTGCTGGGAATATGGTACAATGAACAAAAGCGACAGAAAGGGTATCTGCCTATGAAAAAGTGGTTTGTTTGGCCTGTTTTGCTGGCGGGGGTGCTGTGTGCCTGCGGGGCACAGCCAACGGGGCAGAGCGCTGTGACCCTGCCTATGAATACCGAGCGCCCGGTGGTGTCTGACCTGCCTGCTGACGAGGCAGGACCAACGCCCGAACCGACGCCCGCAGCGGAAACGACCTTGACCGCCGCCGACCTGACGCTGGAAGAAAAAGTCGGCCAGCTGTTCATTATCCGGCCGGATTCCCTGGATCTGACCCTGCCGCAGGAGCAAATCGACGACGCCAAGGCGGACGGCGTGACCGAGCTGACCGACGTCATGCGGGACGCGCTGCAAAAGTATCCCGTGGGCGGCGTGTGCCAATTCGGCAAAAACATCGTGGACCCGGAACAGATCACCGCCTTCAACGCGGCCCTGCAGGAGGCCTCCGACGTCCCACTGTTTATCTCGGTGGACGAGGAGGGCGGCGCGGTGGCGCGGCTGGCCAATAAAGATACCTTTGACCTGCCCCGGTATGAGAGCGCCGCCGCCGTGGGAGCCGAGGGGGCCGACGCCGCCTGTGCCATGGGGCAGACCATTGGCGGCTACCTGCGTACCTACGGCTTCAATATGGATTTCGCCCCCGACGCCGACGTGAACACCAACCCGGATAACCCCATCATCGGCACGCGGGCGTTTTCGTCCGACGCCGCCGACGCCGCCGATTGTGCGGCGGCCATGGCCAGGGGACTGGCGGGCGAGGGAATCCTGCCCACCTTCAAGCATTTCCCCGGCCACGGCGATACCGCCGAGGACAGCCACACCGGCCTGGCCTACAGCTACCGCACGGTGGATGAACTGGCTGCCTGCGAACTGCTGCCTTTTGAGGCCGCCGCTGAGGTTGGCCCACGCGCCGTGATGGTGGGGCACATCGTGGTGCCGGAGCTGACCGGCGACCTGCCCGCAACGCTTTGTGCCGACGCCATTGCGCTGGTGCCGGATGCGGAGAACACGCTTATCGTTACGGACTCGCTGGCCATGGGGGCCATCACCGACAGCTACACCCCCGGCGAAGCCGCTGTGCAGGCTTTGCAGGCCGGGTGCGACGTGCTGCTGATGCCCGACGGCCTGGCCGATGCCTACGATGCTGTGCTGGCGGCCGTGCAGAATGGCACCCTCAGCGAGGACCGACTGGACCTGAGCGTTAACAAAATTTTACGTATGAAAGCGCAATTCTGCGCATAAGGGAGGCTGCTATGCAGCAAACCGTCTGGGCCATGGATGGCTCGTTTTTTGCCCAGCGAATCTCGGGCATCCAGCGCTACTCCATTGAGCTTTTGGCCGCGCTGGACGCCATCGTCCCGGCGGGGCTGGTGGAGATCGTTGTGCCACAGGGGGTCAAAACGCCCGCATACACCAACATAAAAGTTGTTCCGTTCGGCACCCGCAAGGGCCTTGCCTGGCAGCAGCTGGACTACCCGTGCTACCTGAAACGGCGCAGCGCCAAGGGGCTGGCTACCTGCAACGTCATCCCGTGGTTCGGGTTTACCGGCATTGCGGTGGTGCACGATGTCTGCTACCGCGCCCGGCGGGATTTTTATAGGGACACCCGCCGCGCCCGGCTGAGCGCCGCGTGGCACTGCCTGCAGTACCGCCGCATTGCCCAAAAGGCCGAGCGCATTATTACGGTATCGGAATTTTCCAAGGCGGAGATCCACAAATACTACGGTGTGCCGCCGGAAAAGATGGATGTTGTCTACAACGCCTGGCAGCAGATGCAGCGCATCGCGCCCGATGACGGTGTGTTTGCCAGGCACCCGCAGCTGCAAAAGGGCGGGTACTATTTCAGCATGGCGAACCTGCTGAAAAACAAGAACTTCCCCTGGGTGCTGCGGGCCGCCAAGGCCAAGCCCGATGCAATGTTTGCTATCGCGGGCGGCGGCAGCCTGGCCGAGGAAGCCGGGCGCCTGGGTCTGGCCGACCTGCCCAACGTAGTCTACCTGGGCTATGTCAGCGATGGCGAAGCCAAAAGCCTGATGGCCAACTGTCGGGCGTTTTTGTTCCCGACCCTGTACGAGGGGTTCGGCATCCCGCCGCTGGAGGCCGTGGCCTGCGGGGCAAAGCAGATCCTGGTCAGCGACACGCCCTGCATGCGGGAGGTATACGGCGACTGTGCGGGGTATATTGACTTGGATACCAACCCCGGCAACGTGGACGACACCACCCCACCCCAAGCCGATCCGCAGCTGCTGCTGGAAAAGTACAGCTGGGAGAAGAGTGCAGAGAAGCTGTTGGGGATTTTGAAGGAGGAAGTGTAAATGTTTGCAAAGGTCACGAGCCTGGGGCTGAGCGGGCTGGCGGGGTATGTGGTGCAGGTCGAGGCCGATCTCTCCAGCGGGCTGCCGCAGTTCACGCTGGTGGGCCTGCCGGACTCGGCCGTGAAGGAAAGCAGCGAGCGGGTGCGCAGTGCCGTCAAAAACCTGCACTACCCCTGGCCGTCCAGCCGCATCACCATCAACCTGGCTCCGGCGGATGTGCGCAAGACCGGCCCTGTGTACGATCTGCCTTTACTGGTGGGCCTGCTGGCCGCCCAGGGCGTTTTGCCTGTGCCCGCGCCGCATCAGGCCTTTTTGGGGGAACTGGGCCTGGATGGCACGCTGCGCCCTGTGACCGGCGTGCTGCCCATGGCGCTGGCGGCTGTGACCCTGGGCGTGACCGAACTGTTCCTTCCGGCAGAGAATGCCGCCGAAGCTGCCGAGGCCGCAGGCTTGACCGTCTACCCGGCCCGCATGGCCAGCGACGTGGTGCGCCATCTTTGCGGGGAAGAAGCCATCACCCCGGCCACCCCCGGCGGCTTTGACGAAGCGGGTACCTGGCTTGGCCCTGATATGGCCGATGTGCGCGGTCAGGCCGAAGCCCGCCGTGCGCTGGAGATCGCCGCCGCAGGCGGGCACAACTTACTGCTGGTCGGCCCGCCGGGCACGGGCAAAAGCATGCTGGCCAAGCGCCTGCCGGGCATCCTGCCGCCGCTGACCTATGAGGAAGCGCTGGAGACCAGCGCCATCTACTCGGTGGCCGGGCTGCTGCCTGCGGGCAGCGGGCTTTTGAAAGAGCGGCCCTTCCGTAGCCCGCACCACAGCGTAAGCACCGCCGCCATGGCGGGCGGCGGGTCGACCCCGCGCCCCGGTGAGGTGAGCCTGGCCCACAACGGTGTGCTGTTTTTGGACGAACTGCCGGAATTTTCCCGCGACACCCTGGAAGTGCTGCGTCAGCCCTTGGAGGACGGCGCCGTCACGGTGAGCCGGGTACACGGCACCGCCCGCTACCCCTGCCAGTTCATGCTGGCTGCCGCCATGAACCCCTGCAAGTGCGGCTACCTGGGTCACCCCACGCGGGAGTGTACCTGCACGCCCAGCGCCATTGAGCAGTACCGCCGCCGCATCTCCGGCCCGCTGCTGGACCGCATCGACCTGCATGTGGAAGCCATGCCTGTGGAGTACGAGGCCCTGGCCGCCGAGGCCGGGGGAGAGAGCAGCGCCGCCATCCGCGCCCGCGTTACCGCCGCCCGCAAGGTGCAGCAGGAGCGCTGCACAGACCTGCCCGGCGTGCGGTGCAACGCCCAGCTGCCGGGGGCCGCACTGCGAAAATACTGCCGCATGACCCCCAAGGCCCAGCAAATTTTGCGCGCGGCGTTTGAGCGCCTGGGATACAGCGCCCGCGCCTACGACCGCATTTTGCGGGTGGCCCGCACCATCGCCGACCTGGACGGCAGCGAGCAGGTGGACACCGCGCATATTTCCGAAGCACTGCAATATCGGGCGCTGGATAGAAAAGCGATGTAGAGCATGTCTGGCCCCCTCCCAGAGGGAGCTGTAAAATGCTGTAACCGCTTACAAAAAGTGGCAAAACTGCATTGACACGGGGGTTTGGCGGGTTGTATAATGGCATATATAACTACATAGGGCAAAACAGCTGAAAGGCTGCGACGCAAAGCTATAGGGCCTGTAAAATGGCAGCCAGTTGCACAGCTTATACATTTATAGCATATAAATAAAACTGTTCAAATATGGAAGTTCCACTATAGAAGCGTTTCTTAGTGGGGCTTCCTTCATTTTTTTCAGGGGGAAAAGTTGAAAGCAGCAACACAAAAACTTACCCGCCGTCTGGCAGCACTGATACTGGTGCTGGTACTGGCGGTCGGTTTCAGCACCGCCGCCTGGGCCGAGGGCGTGCCCCGGCGGGAGACGCCGGTCTATAAGGTGGCGTTCTACGCCGCCAACTGTTACCATGTCCAGGATGAGAACGGCAGGCGCAGAGGCTACGGCTACGAGATGATGCAGGGCTTGTCCAAGTACATGCAGTGCACCTTTGACTATGTGGGCTACGACAAGACCCCCGCCGAAAGCATGGAGATGCTGCGCAGCGGCGAGGTCGACCTGTACACCGCCGCCAAGGCGACCGATGAGTGCCGCGCGGAGTTCGCAGTCTCGCAGCACCCGGCTATCACGGTAACCACCTGCATGAACATCAAGGTCGGCAACAGCAAAGTGGTGGCAGGGGATTATGCCACCTATGAGGGGATGCGCATCGGCCTTTTGCAGTCCAAAATCTGCAACGACTGGTTTCTGCAGTGGGCCGACGAAAAGGGCTTTGCCTATACCGTTACCTACTACGATACACCCGCCGACCTGACCAATGCCCTGAAGGAGGACAAGGTCGATGCCATTGTGGACAGCTATATCCGCACCCCGGAGGATGAACTTACCATCGAGTATTTCGGCCAGACGGCCTACTACATCCTGGCCCGCAAGGAGGACCAGGGCCTGATCGATGCACTGGACGCCGCCTTTGATGCGATGAACATCGATAACCCCAACTGGCGCGTGGAGCTGTACAACAAATACCACGGCGCAGCCGGGCATAATACCGAGTTTACGGCGGAGGAAAGCGCCCTGCTGACCCAGATGCAGCAGAACGGCACCACCGTGCGCGCGGCGGCCGCCCCGGACAACGCGCCCTACTCCTGGTATGCAGACGGCAAAATGCAGGGCATCGCGGTGGACCTCGCCCAAAAAACCGCCGAGACCTTGGGCCTGACGCTGGAGGTCGTGCCCACAGCCACCCGCAAGGACTACAATGCCCTGCTGCAAAGCGGCGAGGCCGACCTGTGTCTCGACCTTGACAGCGGCGAGATCACCTACGGCGATACCGCCTACCAGCTGACCGATACCTACATGCGGACGACCGTCTCGCTGCTGCGCCAGCGCGGCGCCTATGAGCGCGTGCACTGCCTGGTCGTGATGGAAGATTCCGCCACCGTACGGGAGCTCATCGCCGCCAACTGGCCGGAGGCCGAGGTGACCGTGCTGGATAGCACCGGTGCCTGCGCCGAAGCCGTGGAGAACGGCACGGCCGACGCCGCCCTGTTGATGAGCTACACCGCCCAGAAATTGGCACGTGACGACATCCAGAACCGTATGCGGGTGGACATCGTGCCCGGCGCTTTGGTGTACTTACGCAATGGCGTAAACGTGCAGGTCGACCGCCGCTTTTACGGCCTGTGGGAAAAGACGCTGAACGGCATCTCGACCCAGTATGCCGCCGAGATCGTGCAGAGCTATACCGAGGTCATGGCGACCCCCACAGTGCTCGCATTCCTGTTCGACCACCCCGCCTACCTGATCCTGCTTGTGGCGGTGCTGGCGCTGGTGGGCTGCCTGGTGCTGCTGTATCTGCAGTCTGTCCGCAGCAGAAAACAGCAGCAGGCTATCTTGCTGCAACTGGCCGACGCTTTGAACGATGCCGAAGAAGCCAACAAGGCCAAGCAGGAATTCTTCTCCAAGATGAGCCACGACATCCGCACGCCGCTGAACGTGGTGCTGGGCATGACCCAGATCGCCCAGAAGTACAAGAACGACGCCCCGCGGCTGGAAAGCGCACTGGACAGCATTACCAACGAGGGCAACTACCTGCTGGTGCTCATCAACTCGATTCTGGACGTGAACCAGCTGGAGCACGGCCACATGGAGCTGAACAAGGCTCCCTTTGATGCGGTGCGCTGCGCGGCCGACAGTGTGGAACTGCTGCGCCCGCTGGCCGACAAAAAGGCCCAGACCATGGCGCTGCACTGCGATAAGCCCGACTGTGTGGTGGTGGGCGATGTCAACCGCTACAGCCAGATCATGATCAACATCATCTCCAACGCCATCAAGTACACCCCGGTGGGCGGCGAGATCACCGTCCGGCTGGACTGCCTGCCCGGCGGGCGGGTCATCTTCCGCTGCACCGATACCGGCATCGGCATGACGCCGGAGTTCATCGGCCACATCACCGAGGATTACGTCCGGGCCGAGGACAGCCGCGTTTCCAAAGTGCAGGGCACCGGGCTGGGCATGTCGGTGGTCAAGGGCTTTACCGACCTGATGGGCGGTACGCTGGATATATACAGCCACGAGGGGCACGGCTCGACCTTTGTCGTCAGCATCCCCTTTGCCGAGGCGGACGACGCCCAGCGCGCCGCCGTGCTGGCCCCGCACAAGACGGGGGAGACCACCGCCGACTTTACCGGCAAACGGGTGCTGCTGGCCGAGGACAATGCCCTGAACGCCGAGATCGCCGTGGAGCTGCTGCAAAGCATTGGCCTGAAAGTGGACTGGGCCGAGGACGGGCAGAAGGCAGTGGAAATGTTTGAAAAGTCGGCCCCCGGCAGCTATTTTGCGGTGTTCATGGACATGCAGATGCCGGTGATGGACGGCGTGGAGGCCACCCGCCGTATCCGCGCCAGTGACCGTCCCGACCACGACGTGCCCATCTTTGCCATGACGGCCAACACCTTTGCCGCCGACCGCAAAAAGTGCTACGATGCGGGCATGAGCGGCTATATCCCCAAGCCGATCGACCTTGAAACCATCACCCATGTGTTGGAAGAGGAGACCGGCGAATAAAGTAAACAAGCAATGCGCCCTGCCGGGATGGTGGGGCGCATTTATTTTGCGATAAGGTTTTGGGAAAAGCACCTGCGCCCCCTTATACAACTGAATAACTCAATAAGTGGTTATAAAAATTACATATCTAAGTTATATTTAACCACTTATTAAACTGTAAAAGTGGTTAGAAAGTGGTATACCACTTTTGCAGTTATTGGGTATATAAGGGGCAAAAAGTGGTGGAAATGGGGCGCAAGAATTGTTCTATTTGTTGCTTGCCCGGCCCTGCCCACCTTGCGGCATGGCCTTTTATTATGGGATTCTTCTATTAGGCCTACCTTTTTTTGACCAAAAAAGGTAGCGAAAATAGTCTCGCTGTTGCGAGGCAGCGCGCTATCGGAAGTGGCGGGGACCTTTTCGGTTCTTTTTGGGTCTCCAAAAGGAACACATAAAGGCAGAAAGCCGTTAAAACGAGTGATGCGCCGCAAGGTGGCGCGGAACGAAAGCCACCCTGCAAAACCAAAGCAACAAATCGGTAAAAATAGCCAAAATTCAATTGACACACCGCACAGAAGTTGGTATATTTAGTATAGTATCAACCATAGAAAGTGCAGGTGTATATACTTATGTATAAGGAAATGTATGACCGCTGGCTGGCGGCTGACCTGGCCGATGCAGATCTGAAGCCCGAACTGGAAAGCGTTAAGGACGACGACGCTGCCATCCAGGACCGCTTTGCTGTGGCCCTGAAGTTCGGCACCGCAGGCCTTCGCGGTGTCATCGGCGCGGGTACCAACCGCATGAACATCTACGTCGTGCGGCAGGCTACCCAGGGCCTGGCCAATTGGGTCAAGACCCAGGGCGGCAGCCAGACCGTCGCCATCAGCTACGACAGCCGTATCAAGAGCGACGTCTTTGCCAAGACCGCTGCTGAGGTGCTGGCCGCCAACGGCATCAAGGTGCGCATCTACAGCGCCCTCATGCCCGTGCCTGCCCTGAGCTTTGCTACCCGCTACTACAACTGCAATGCGGGCATCATGGTCACGGCCAGCCACAACCCTGCCAAGTATAACGGCTACAAGGCCTACGGCCCGGACGGCTGCCAGATGACCGATGAAGCCGCTGACATCGTGTATGCCGAAATCCAGAAGACCGACATCCTCACCGGCGCCAAGCTCATCTCCTTTGAGGACGGCATGGCCCAGGGCCTGATCGAGTACGTCGGTGACGACTGCATCAACGCCCTGTACGCCGCCATCGAGGCCCGCTCCATCCGCCCCGGCATTTGCAAGACCGCCGGCCTCAAGCTGGTCTACAGCCCGCTGAACGGCTCCGGCCTGGTGCCCGTCACCCATGTGTTGAAGGACATCGGCATCACCGACATCACCGTCGTGCCCGAGCAGGAGAAGCCGGACGGCAATTTCCCCACCTGCCCGTACCCCAACCCCGAGATCTTCGAGGCCCTGCGCCTCGGCCTGGAGCTGGCAAAGAAGTCCGGCGCTGACCTGATGCTGGCCACCGACCCCGACGCCGACCGCGTGGGCATTGCCGTCAAGTGCAAGGACGGCAGTTATGAGCTGCTCTCCGGCAACGAGGTGGGCGTGCTGCTGCTGGACTACATCTGCGCGGGCCGCATCGAACAGGGGACCATGCCCAAGAACGCCGTCATGTGCAAGTCCATCGTCTCCACCCCGCTGGCCGACAAGGTGGCCGAGCATTACGGTGTCGAGTGCCGCAACGTGCTGACCGGCTTCAAGTGGATCGGTGACCAGATCGCAAAGCTGGAGGCCGCCGGTGAGGTGGACCGCTTCATCTTCGGCTTCGAGGAGAGTTACGGCTACCTGGCCGGTCCCTACGTGCGTGACAAGGACGCCATCATCGGCTCGATGCTGATCTGCGAGATGGCTGCCTACTACCGCGCCAAGGGTTCCTCCATCAAGGAAGAACTGGAGCGTATCTACGCTGAATACGGCCGCTACCTGAACAAGGTCGACAGCTTCGAGTTCCCGGGTCTGTCCGGCATGGACAAGATGGCCGACATCATGCAGAACCTGCGCGACAACCCGCCGAAGGACTTCGCCGGGGACAAGGTCGTCAAGGTCGTGGACTACAAGAAGCCCGAGGAGACCGGCCTGCCCGCCGCCAACGTGCTGATCTACACGCTGGAAAGCGGCGCCACCGTGGTGGTGCGCCCCTCCGGCACCGAGCCGAAGATCAAGACCTACTTCACCACCAAGGGCAAAGACCTGGCCGAGGCCGAAGCCCAGAAAGAAAAGCTGGCCGAAGCCTGCAAGCCGCTGCTGGCGTAAAAGTTAAATAAAAGGCTCCCCTTGAGGGAAGCCTTTTTATGTGTCCGCGGGCCGATATGGAATCAGTACCTACGGCATCTGCGCAACCCCACCCGTAGGGGCGGATTCTGTATCCGCCCGTGCGCTTGCCGCATGTGTAGGCCCATTTGGAAACATTTTAGAAATAGTTGTAAAATCTGCCGCACACCGTTGACTTTTGCCGGTGGTACATTACAATAAAAGTATACCTATTATATAAATCGCATCAAGAAGGAGGCTTGTCTATGTCTGCCATTTCCCGCCGTGCCGCCGGTTTGGCGGCGGTGCTGCTTTGCGCCGGGGTGCTGGCCGGGTGTGCCGCACCTGCCTCGGAATCCGCCGCCGGACCCACGCCGGAACCGGAATCCTTGGCAGCATCCACCACGCTGGACGCCAACCGCCGTGAACCGATTGACCCGGAATACCTGACGCAATTGGCGGTAGCGGCCGAGCGCGCGGCCAACTACTGGCAGACGGTACTGGACGAGAACGCCATCCGCTATATCACCACCCGCGTGGGCATGTCCGGCGTGGTCGACCCTGCCGATGACGAGGAAGCCGCCGACCTGCTGGACAATACCGACGCCGGCAGCGGCACGGACTACCGCACCAAAATCGACGATGGTGAGGCCTTTTTGGTCAAGGTCAGCTTCTATGTCGTCTACTCGCCCGAGGCTGACTACGGCGGCACCCAGTACCCCGACGGCACCAACAGCATCTACGTGTTTACCCCGGTGGACGACGCCCGGCCCTGCGAGGCCATCAGCGGCTGGTACAGTACCGACAGCACTGCCGCCATCCCGGAACTGAGCGACGAGGCCCGCGAGTTGAACTTGAACGAGTGGCAGCACACGATGCTGGTGCACCAGTGCCGCGCCCTGGCCGCGGCGGGCATCACCGATTTTGCCGCCCCTGCCGACTGGACCGAGGAGCAGACGGCCTATTACCTCGCCGCCCGCAGCCGGGACTACGGCCCCAACCTGCTGGGCTTTACGGCGGAACAGGCCAACCGATTGCTGACCATCGACTTTACCGCCGAGGACGATTGGAGCAGTAACGCCCGCTTTTTTGCCATCGATTGGCCCGGCACCACCACCACCGCCGACGACCTGCCCGAAACGCCCGCCTACACCTGGGCGTATGCCAACAACAACGGCACCATCACCGCCACCGGCAGCGTGGACGGCACCCCCGCCGTGCAGTACACCTTTTCCATTTATAATGGCAGTGATTTAAAATGGGACGCCCGCACCGTGTGCACCGGGGGAAAGAGCCTGTAAGTCAACACAAAAAAATACTTGACATCGCCCCAAAAATCCGCTATAATATTTCAGCAATCGTTCAGATGGCTGCTCCGCCCGCACAGGATGGTGGGCGCTGGTAGCCGCAATTCGGAGATTGTGATGAGCACATATATCAAGTATGGCTCCCGTTATCATAATCGAGAAAGAGGTGAAAATACCATGAAGCAGGGCATCCATCCGAACTATGTGGACTGCACCATCACTTGCGCCTGCGGCAACGTGATTCACACCCGTGACACCAAGCCGGAGATCCACGTCGAAGTTTGCAGCAAGTGCCATCCGTTCTACACCGGCAAGCAGAAGCTGGTCGATACCGGTGGCCGCGTCGAGCGTTTCAAGCGCCGTTTTGCCAAGTCCGGCAAGTAATTTTTCCAAAGCTTTTGACCCCAGATGGCGACATCTGGGGTTTTTTGATGTGCTGAGCTTTGCTCAGCTCAAAGAAGGGGTTCGTCGCTGTGTGGCTGCGCCACGCTCCTGCACCCCTCCTTTGGATTCGCCCCGTCGCAAAAAAGCACATTTTCGCGCCTGACGACACAAAAATGCACTTTTTTGCTCTAGAAGTATCCGCATCGTCGGCGCATGTCCGCCGATGCGGATGTTTTTGTATAATTCCAAGGAGTGCCGCCATGCCTGACTACAAGACCCTGCGGGGGACCTCGACCTTTACGTACGAGGAAAAGCGCAGCCGCTTTATCGCCACCGCCGCCTTTGCCGATACCGAGGAAAAGGCTCTGGCTGTGCTGAACGCCGTGCGCGCCGCCAACCGCACCGCGCGGCATAACGTCTATGCCTACGTGCTGCAAAACGGCCGCACCCGCTACTCCGACGACGGCGAACCCGCCAAGACGGCCGGCACCCCGGTGCTGGAGACCATCGGCCACGCGGGCGTGTCGGACGTGATCGTAGTCGTCACGCGGTATTTCGGCGGTATCCTGCTGGGCACCGGCGGCCTGGTGCGCGCCTACACGGCGGCGGCCGGCGGCGCACTGCAAAATGCCGAACTTGTCAGCATGCGGTTGGTGGTGGACTGCCGCCTGCGGGTGCCCTACGCCCAGTTCGAGCAGGCCCAGCGCATTATCGCTGCGGCCGGGGCCAAGCCGGAGGAGCCTGTGTTTGACGATGCCGTTACCCTGCTTTGGCGGATGCCTGCCGGGGAGGAAGGCCCCCTGTGTGCCAAGCTGACCGAACTGACCCGCGGCAGCGCCGAAGTCACCGTTTCGGCAGCGATGTACGCACCGTTTTGATTTTTGCTGCGGCTTTTCAGGGCCTGGATTCCTCTACGCCTTTTTGTAGGGGCCGATGCTCGTCATCGGCCCGTATAGGCGGGCGGCTACTTGCGGGGCGATGCAAGCATCGCCCCCTACAGCCTCATGCAAGGTGGTATTGTAGGGAGAGGGGCTTGCCCCCTTCCGCAGGACCGACTTTGAATTTTTTCAAAAAATTCCGCATAAAAAAAGAGTATTTCGCCAAGTTTTATCGTATTTATATATAGAGGGAAAAATAAGGCAGAACTGCCCCCGTGCGCCGCAGCTGCAGAACGGCGCAAAAGCAGGGCTGCCATAAGCCGGAAAGGGGGCTGCTGACCATGACCATCCGCGAAGAGACCCAGGCGATCGAGCGCCAGACCCTGAGCCGCTACGCCACCCTGAGCCAATCCACCCGGGGCCGCTGCCGCCCGGAGGACGAGGACCCCATCCGCCCGTGCTACCAGCGGGACCGCGACCGCATTATCCACTGCAAGGCGTTCCGCCGCCTGAAGCAGAAGACCCAAGTCTTTCTCTCGCCCGAGGGGGACCATTACCGCACCCGGCTGACCCACACGCTGGAGGTCGCGCAGATCGCCCGCACCATCGCCCGCGCCCTGCGGCTGAACGAGGATCTGACCGAGGCCATCGCCCTGGGCCACGACCTGGGCCATACCCCCTTTGGCCACGCGGGGGAGCGCGCGCTGAACCGCCTGTGCCCCGGCGGCTTTACCCACTACCGCCAAAGCCTGCGGGTGGTAGATTTCCTGGAAAAAGACGGCAAGGGCCTCAACCTGACCTGGGAGGTGCGCAACGGCATCGTTACCCACACCACCGGCGCCTGGGCCCGCACGCCTGAGGGCTGCGTGGTGCGCCGCGCGGACCACATAGCCTTTTTGAACCACGACATCGAGGATGCCGTCACCGCCGGTGTGCTGGACCCCCGCCAGCTCCCGCCCGAAGCCGTGGCCGTGCTGGGCACCACCAAGTCCCAGCGCATCACCACGATGATAACGGATTTGATCGAGCACAGCCAGAGCGGCCGCATCAACTTTTCGCCCGAAGTGGACGCCGCCTACGCCGTGCTGAAGGACTTCATGTACTCCACAGTCTACGTGGACAAGGAAGCCAAGCGCGAGGAAAAAAAGGTGGACAAGCTCGTGGCCGAGTTGTACGAGCGCCTGTGCGAGGAGCCGACCCTGATGCCCAACTTCTACCTGCAGATCGCCTACAACGAGGGTGTCGACCGCGCCGTGACCGATTACATCAGCGGCATGAGCGATGAATTCGCCACCCGGCTTTTTGAGGATCTGTTTGTCCCCCAAAAGTGGACGGTTTTATGATTTTGTTTTAAGTGGGCGGCTTTCGCCTGCCGCCGCAAGGTGGCGGCATCCGTCAACTGCTAACAAAAAATAAAGCAAAAAGGAGGTGCCCCACGCAGGTATGATCCCCCAGGAATACATCCAGGAAGTCGTTCGCCGCAACGATATTGAGGACATCGTAGGCCAATACGTTCAGCTCCGCCGCCGCGGGCGCACCCTCACCGGCCTTTGCCCGTTCCATAACGAAAAAACGCCTTCCTTCGTGGTTTACCCGGACACTCAGAGCTTTTACTGCTTCGGCTGCGGCGCGGCAGGGGATGTTATCAGCTTTGTGCGCAAGTACAATAACCTCGGCTATGTCGAGACCGTCAAACAGCTGGCCAGCCGTGCAGGCATGCCCCTGCCCGAGGAGGACGATAAGGAATCCCGCGCCCGGCAGCGCCTCTTAGAGATCAATCGCTGCGCCGCCCGCTACTTTTACGAGCAGCTCAACGCCCGCACGCCCGAAGCCGCCCTGGCCCGCCGCTACTGGCGGGAAAAGCGCGGCCTGTCCGACGCCGCCATCCGCCGCTTCGGTCTGGGCTACGCGCCCGAGGATTTCACCGGCCTGCTGCATTACCTGCGCCGCCTCGGCTTCTCCGAGGAAGAGCTGGAATACTCCGGCCTCGTCAAGCGCAGCGCCAAGGGCAATCTCTACGACATCTTCCGCCACCGCGTCATGGTGCCCATCATCGATGTGCGCGGGGCCATCATCGCCTTCGGCGGCCGTGTGCTGGACGACTCCAAACCCAAGTACATCAACAGCCCCGAGACGATGGTGTACAAAAAGTCCCGTACGCTGTTTGCCCTGAATGTGGCCAAAAAATCGCCAAATAAACGTTATATTTTGTGCGAGGGCTACATGGACGTCATCTCGATGCACGAGGCTGGGTTTGACACCGCCGTCTGCGCCTGCGGTACCGCCTTGACGCCCGAACAGGTCAAACTGCTGACCGAATACGCCGACGAAGTGGTGCTGAGTTATGACTCCGATGAGGCGGGCCAGAAGGCCACCGCCCGCAGCCTGGCCATGTTCACCGACGCCGACATCAAGGTGCGGGTGCTGAGCTACCAGGGCGCTAAAGACCCGGACGAGTTCATTAAAAAATACGGCAAGGAGCGGTTCGCCATGCTGCTGGACGGCAGCGCTGACCCGACGGAGTTCCAGCTGAAAAAGGCTGCCGCCAACTATGACCTGCGGGATTCGGCCGGGCGGCTGAACTACCTCAAGGACGCCATCGACATCCTGGCCCGCAAGGGCGTTACCCCCACAGCGCGGGACGTCTACGCAGGCCGCCTGGCCGAGGAGACCGGCGTGGGTAAAAAGGCGATCTTGGAGCAGATGAACGATGTGCTGCGCAGCACCCAGCGCCGCGACCGCCGCAAAGAGCAGCGCGACCTGGCCGGGCAGGGCAATGCCGCCGACATCCGGGTGCCCTACAGTGCCGGGGGAGATACCGCTTTGGGTGCCGCCAGTGCCGGGCGGCAACTCATCGCCGCGCTGCTGCAAAGCCCCGAAAAGATCCCCTATGTGCGCCAGCGTTTGAACATGGACGCCGTGGTCCTGCCCGAAATGCAGGAGGCCCTGCGGGCTATTTTCCGCTGTGCGGACGAGCAGCTGCCGGTGAACATCACCAGCTTGCAGCAGATGCTGGACGATAAGCCGATGGCCGAAGTCAACCGCGCCCAGGCCGTCAACGCCGGGCACCCCCTCCAGCAGGAGGACATTGACATGTACCTGGAACGGCTGGACAACGCCAAGCCCATCAGCCAGACCGTCAAAGGCACTACCGACGACCAGTTTTTAAGCGCCTTCTCGAAACTCCGCAAAGAAAAAGGCGCGGCCGACCCGCCCCAATCTGATTGAAGAATTTCTCTCAAACATCCGTGTTCATATAAAAAACCAAAGGAGAACGTACTTATGGCAGAAAAGAAAGATTCTATCCGCAGCTTGATCGAGACCGGCCGCCGTGCCGGCAAGCTGACCAACAGCGAGATCAGCGACGCGATGGAGGAGAGCGGTCACGTCCTGGACGTGGAGCAGATGGAAAAGCTCTACGAGGAACTGGAGAGCAACGGTATCGAGGTCATCGATGATGACCCTGTCAGCGATGTGGACGCCAGCCTGCTGAGCGGCACCACCGAGGAAGGTGCCGACGACTTCGACGACGCCCTGAATACCGACGGCATTACCATCGACGACCCCGTCAAGGTCTACCTGAAAGAGATCGGCCGCGTGCCCCTGCTGACCCCCGAGGAGGAGATCGACCTGGCCCTGAAAATTCAGGCCGGCGGCCCCGAGGGCGAGAAAGCCAAAAAGCGCCTGAGCGAAGCCAACCTGCGTCTGGTCGTTTCCATAGCCAAGCGTTACGTCGGCCGCGGCATGCAGTTCCTGGACCTGATCCAGGAGGGCAACCTGGGCCTGATCAAGGCTGTGGAAAAGTTCGACCACACCAAGGGCTTCAAGTTCTCTACCTACGCAACGTGGTGGATCCGTCAGGCCATCACCCGCGCCATTGCCGACCAGGCCCGCACCATCCGCATCCCGGTGCATATGGTCGAGACCATCAACAAGGTCAAGAAGGTCTCCAGCCAGCTGCTGCATGAGTACGGCCATGACCCCAGCGCCGAGGAAATTGCCGAGCGCCTGGAGATGCCTGTGGATAAGGTGCGCGAGATCATGCGTGTAGCCCAGGAGCCTGTCAGCCTGGAGACCCCCATCGGTGAGGAGGAGGACAGCCATCTGGGTGACTTCATCCCCGACGATGACGCCCCCGTGCCCGCCGAGGCCGCCAGCCAGACCCTGCTGAAAGAGCAGCTGGCCGACGTGCTGAAGACCCTGACCCCCCGTGAGGAGAAGGTCCTGCGCCTGCGCTTCGGCCTGGAGGATGGCCGCCCCCGCACGCTGGAAGAGGTCGGCAAGGAGTTCAACGTCACCCGTGAACGCATCCGCCAGATCGAAGCCAAGGCCCTGCGCAAGCTCCGCCACCCCAGCCGCAGCAAAAAACTGCGCGACTTCCTGGATTGATTTGACAGCATAATATAGCAAGAGCCGCTCCCTTCCATTGGAAGGGAGCGGCTCTTTTGTGTAGATGTTTTGGAACTTACAGCTCCTCGCCGTTGGTCTCGATCACTTTACGGTACCAATCGAAGCTGTCTTTTTTATACCGCTTGAAGCTGCCGTGGCCCTGGTCGTCACAATCGACGTAGATGAAACCGTAGCGCTTGGCCATCTCGCCGGTGGAGGCGGAGACCAGGTCGATGCAGCCCCACACGGTGTAGCCGAACAGGTCCACGCCGTCCTCCTCGACAGCCTGCTTCATGGCGCGGATGTGCCGCTGCAGGTAGTCGATGCGGTAGGGGTCGTGGATGCTGCCGTCAGCTTCCAGCGCGTCCCGGGCACCCAGGCCGTTCTCCACGATGATGATGGGCAGATCATACCGGCTCTCGATCTCGTTGAGGGTGTAGCGCAGGCCGTCCGGGTCGATCTGCCAGCCCCACTGGCTGGACTCCAGGTACGGGTTCTTTGCGCCGCCCAGCAGGTTGCCGGAGGCCTGAGCCGCATTGGGGTCGACCGTCACGCAGTTGGTCTGATAGTAGGAGAGGGAGAAGAAATCCACCGTGCCGCGGCGCAGGGCCTCGCGGTCCTCATCGGTGATCTCCAGATGGATGCCGTTTTTCTCCCAGAAGCTCTGGGCGTAGTAGGGGTAGGCACCGCGGCACTGCACATCGGCACAGTACCAGTTGAACTGCCGCCAGTTCTGCTGGAATTCCAGCATGTCCTTAGGGTTGCAGGTCAAGGGGTAGACGGGCATCATGGCGATCATGTTGCCGATCTTCGCCTCTGGATCCAGCTCATGCCCGGCCAGCACGGTGCGGGCGCTGGCCACAAGCTGGTGATGCAGCGCCTGATACCGCACCTGCACATCATCCACCTGATGCAGGAAATCCCGCGTGCCCTCGTTGCGGACGCCCAGGGACATGTAGTTGCCCAGGGGCAGGGTGCCGCAGTTGATCTCGTTGAAGGTCAGGTAGTACCGCACCTTGCCCTTGAAGTGGGCAATCACCGTACGGGCGTAACGCTCAAACAGCGCGATCACCTCGCGGGAGGCCCAGCCGTTGTACTTGTTGACCAGGTGCAGCGGCATCTCGTAGTGGGATAGGGTCACGATCGGCTCAATGCCGTGGGCTTTCAGCTCGTCAAAGACGTCATCGTAGAACTGCAGGCCGGCCGGGTTCGGCTCGGTCTCCTCGCCGGTGGGGAAGATGCGGCTCCACGCGATGGACATGCGGTAGGCTTTAAAGCCCATCTCGCCCATCAGGGCGATGTCCTCTTTATAATGGTGGTAAAAGTCGCTGGCGGTGCGGTTGGGGTAGGTCAGGCCCGGCTCGGTGTCAGGTGTGATCTGACGGGGAGAGGTATGCGTCCCGGCAGAAAGCATATCCGCCTCGCTGGGGCCCTTTCCGCCCTCCTGCCAGCCGCCCTCGATCTGGTTGGCGGCGGTGGCACCGCCCCAGAGAAAGTCTTTGCAAAACGTCATAAAAAGCATCCTTTCGGGAGAAAATTACTTGTTGGCAGCTTCGGGCTTGTACAGGACCCAGGTGGCTGCGAAGGTGGCCACAGCGCCCACCAGCACGGAGATGACCATGAACAGCAGGTTGTTGGGCTTGTCAGCGCTGACGAACAGCGGCAGGGCGATGACAGAGGAAGCACCCGCAAAGGCATAGATAGCGGTCTTGAGCAGACCTGCCACGCAACCGCCGATGGCAGAACCGATCATGGCGCCGTACATGGGGGTCTTGTACTTCAGGTTGATGGCGTACATGGCAGGCTCGGTAACACCGGCCACAACAGCGGTGACAGCGGTGGAGAAGCCGGTGGACTTCAGGTTGGCGTCCTTGGTTTTGAGAGCGACAGCCAGTGCAGCAATGCCCTGATCGATGTTGGAGATGATCAGGGCGGGGAAGAAGATGGGCTCGTACAGGGGGTCAACGGTCAGCATCTGCATCAGGTAGGGAACAAAGGCACCGTGCATACCGGTCATGATAACGAACGGCATCACAGCGGCAAAGGCGGCCACACCGATGAAGCCCAGGGTGTTGTACAGCCACAGGACGAATGTGCTCAGGTAGGTGCCCAGGAAAGAACCGATGGGGCCGAGGACGCAGTAGGCCAGGGGGATCATGACGATGATGGTCAGCAGCGGCTCCAGCACGGAACGCAGGATCTCAGGGGAGTGCTTGGCAAAGAACTTCTCGATGGGGGCCATGACGGCGCAGCACAGGATGATGGGGAAGATGGTGCTGGAGTAGCTCACGCCGTACACGGGGATGCCCAGGAAGTTGAAGGCGGTGCCGTCGCTGACGCCGCTGGCAAAGGACGGGTAGATCAGCAGGCCGCCGATGACCATGCCCAAGGCGGGGTTGGCACCAAACTTCTTGGCGGCGAATGCGCCGATCATGATGGGCAGGAAGTAGAAGCCAGCGTCACCGGCAAAGGTGAGCAGCTGGTATGTGCCGCTGTCGGCGGGCACGCCGGCCATGTCCATCAGGATGAGGATGACCTTGATCATGCCGCAGCCAATCAGAGCGGGGATAAGCGGGGTCAGCGAGCCGGAGATGCCGTCGAAGATTTTGTCGATGACAGCCTTGACACCCTTCTTCTGGGCGGGCTTTTCATCGTCCAGCTTCTCGTCCACGGATTTCTCCACGGCGAAGCCGTTCTTCTCGCAAATCAGGCGGTAGGCATCGTTGACAGCCTGGCCGATGATGATCTGGTACTGGCCGTTCTGCCACTGGGAGCCGAGAACACCGGGCAGTTTTTCGATTTCGTCTTTTTTAACGGCGGACTCGTCCTTCACGTTAAAACGCAGGCGGGTCACGCAGTGGGTAAAGAACTGGACATTGGCTTTGCCGCCGACAAGACCAACGATCTTGTCAGAAAGCTCCTGATATTTCTGTGCCATTATTGGTTCCTCTTTCTTGATTTTCAGTGTGTTTGGTATATCTGTACAAAGGGTGCGCGCTTCCCTTTATTACATGCGAGGTTAAGCCTGCTCGCGGGAGCAGAACCGTTCGATATGAAGCATGAGATAGGACATTTCCTCACTTCCCAGGTTCTTGCCGGTCTTTTGCTGCAGGTAGGTGCGGACATCCTCCGCACACAGGTAAGTCTCTCTATACTCCTGTTTCAGATTGTTGAAGAGTTTGTCGTTGTTGTTTTCCAGTGTCTCGTTGTTGCGGATGCGGGCCAGCAGGTATTCCATGTGGGTGATAAAGCGGCTGGCGTTGAAGCCAGAACGGTCAATGGTGATGTTCTCCCGCTTTTCGATCAGGCCGATGACATCGCTGATCATCGTGCTGGCGTCGAGGAAATCGGCCTTCGGGGCCACGGAGTTCTCGGCGTTGATGAGATGCAGCGCAATGGCGGCGGCTTCTTCTTTGGGCAGGTGCACACCGAAGCGCTGGTTGATGCACGCCACAGCCTGGGTGGCAACCTTGTACTCTGCTTCGTGCAGGTAAGCCAGGTTGCCGACGTAGGGCGGCTTGATGTGGATGCTTTTCTTGTAGCGGTCGATGGCAAAGTTGATGTGGTCCGCCAGGGTGATGACCAGGTTGCGGTTGAAATCGGCATCGATACTGTTGGCGGCCAGATCAACGAGCATACCCGAGACATCGAAGATCTCCTTGGGGATCTCTTTCAGCAGGCCCTGGTATTCGGGGCTGATGCCGTAGTAGGTGCGCTCAATGACCGAGAGGTCCGTCAGCTCGTATGGGATGGGCTTGAAGCCGATGCCCTTGCCAAAGGCGATGAGCTCACGCTGGTTGCCATCCAGGCACAGCGCTACGTTATTGTTGATCTTTTTGATGACTTTCATGGGCTCACCTTCCTTATACGGGGTAAAATGAACATGCGGGCAAAAAAATAAGACACGACCATACAGGTGCATTTTCTGCATCTGTCAATGGTCATGCCTCCCGAAGAGTAACAATCCGTTAACGTATGTTCATTTTTCTTTCATATTCTACGATGTCCCCCCAAAAAAGTCAATCGGCGAACTCGCACAAAAAAACGAACGTATTCTTGTGCATATTGCTATTGCGTGACTTGGACAGCCTTATTTTGCCGTCCGGCAATACACCTCGATCGCCTTGCTGGCAAACTCGGCGGTACCGGGGCCACCTGCGGCGTTGATGTTTTGGGTAAACGCACCGCCTGCGGTGTACAGCTGGCCGAGCTGGCCCAAAATGGTTTTGGAGCAGGTGTAGTAATGCTCGCTGATAAAATCTTGCAGCTTCTTCACCTGGGTCTGCACGGCGGGGGCGGCAGGATCCATGCTTTGCATCTTACCGAAAGCTGCAATGATTTCCATCAGCTGGCCGCCCATAGCGGAAACCTCTTTTTCCGTCTTGAGGGCGGTCTTTTGCTCAAACTCTTTGTACTCCGGCGTGGCGCCCCACTGCTGCTTGGCCTGGGCGGCGTAGTCCTTGATCTTCTGTGTATCAAATGCGGTAAAATCCATAATGGTTCCTCCTGTGGTTTGTGTCTTTTCAGCAAGGGCGATGAGATCCTCGATATGCTGTCGCTTCAGCTTCAGCAGTTCGATCTGCTGCTCCAGCGCCTTTTCTCGGTCGAAGGCGGAATTAGACAGGATCCGCTGAATGTCTTTCAGCGAAAATTCCAATTCCCGGAACAACAGGATTTGCTGCAAATGTTCCAGCGCTGTATCGTCATACAGGCGGTAGCCGCTGTCGGTATGCCCGGTGGCGGGCAGCAGGCCGATCTGGTCGTAATAGTGCAGCGCGCGTATACTCACGCCGGTCAGGCGGCTGACTTCGTTTACGGTCATCATGGGGGGACACCTCACTTTCCCTTGCGGTAAGTATAGCATACACTATGACGCAGCGTAAGGGTCAAGACGGAAAATAGGGGAAGGTACGTGAAAAAAATTCATCTTGAAGTTTTATCTCATTTATGCTACACTTGTAGTCGTTTGAGAAACAACCTGGAGGGACGTAGGAAAAATGGAAAACGAAAAAAGAAGCAGCTTTTCCGGCAGGCTGGGCTTTGTGCTCTCGGCAGCCGGGGCGTCGGTGGGACTGGGCAATATCTGGCGGTTCCCGTACCTGGCGGCCAAATATGGCGGCGGAATCTTCCTTTTGATTTATATCGTGCTGGCGCTTACCTTTGGCTACACGATGATCATGGCCGAAACGGCTCTGGGCCGCATGACCGGCAAAAGCCCGGTGGGCGCTTACGCCAGCTTTGCCAAGCCTGGCAAGCACGGCGGGTTCTTAGGCTTCGGCGGCTGGATCAACGCCATCATCCCGGTGCTGATCGTACCGTATTACTCGGTCATCGGCGGCTGGGTCATTCGGTATCTGGTGGGGTATCTCGCCGGCCAAAGCCAGGCGCTGGCGGCGGACGGCTTCTTCTCAGATTTCATTTCCAACGGTGCTGTAACAGAGATCTGCTTCCTGGCCTTTGCGCTGTTCACGCTGGGCATCATCTTTGCGGGTGTGCGCAACGGCGTCGAGCGTGTCTCCAAAGTAATGATGCCGGTGCTGGTGGTGCTGTCGGTCATTATCACTGCCTACTCGGTCACGCGGCCGGGAGCGCTGGCGGGCGTCAAGTATTTCCTGGTGCCGAACCCCGCCAACTTCAGTTGGATGACGGTGGTCACGGCGATGGGGCAGATGTTCTACTCACTGTCCATCGCCATGGGCATCCTGGTCACTTTCGGTTCCTATATGAAAAAGCGCGTCTCCATCGAGGACGCGACCCAGAACGTCGAGGTGTTCGACACGATCATCGCCGTCATGGCGGGCCTGATGATCATTCCGGCAGTGTTTGCCTTCTCCGATGGCAATCCGGACACCCTGCGGGCGGGGCCCGCGTTGATGTTCATTACGCTCCCCAAAGTTTTTGCCAGCATGGACCTGGGCAGGGCAGTGGGCGTGCTGTTCTTTGTGCTGGTGCTGTTTGCAGCGGTTACCAGCTCCATCGCGCTGACCGAAAGCGCGGTCTCCACCTTCCAGGATGAGCTGGGCTGGAGCCGCCGCAAGGCCACAGTGCTGGTGGGTGTTATCATGGTAGGGCTGGGCACGCTGTCCAGCCTGGGCTACGGCCCGCTGGCTGGGGTGACAGTGCTGGGCATGCAGTTCCTCGATTTCTTCGACTTCCTTACCAACTCGGTGATGATGCCGATCGCGGCCATCGCCACCTGCCTGCTGGTGTCCCGCGTGGTAGGCGTTGAGCGCATCGAACACGAGGTCACCCTCGAGGGCGGAAGCTTCCGCCGGAAGAAGGTCTTCAACTTTATGATCCGCTGGCTCTGCCCGGTGTTCGCGGCGATCATTCTGGCCAGTTCCGTGGCCAATGCGTTTGGGATCATTGCTATGTAAAACAGGGGACAGGCTCCCCGTGTTCTATCCAACACAACATCTTGCGCCTCCTCTTTTGAGGGGGCGCTTTTCTTTCAGAGCGCGATTGTCAAGAGCAATCCTGCGCAAAAAGGTGTCCACATCCTTGTGAAAACTGCCCAAAAGCGGGGAATATAGCACCCGTTACGAATTTGTCAACCCCTGCAAAACAGTGCAAAATCGTCAATATGCCGAAATTTTGTTACACTCGCCCGGGCGTTCGACGGCCAAGAAAAACTTCGCAAAAAAGCCGAAAAAGCCTTGACAGCAAGCCTTTTACCATGTATACTGAAACAGTATCACAAAAATGGAATAGAGCGCCCTAAAGGGATTTTGCGAAAACGGCAAAATTCAAAAGTTTGTGAAAAACGACGAATATACATCGCTTTCGCACAGCTCCTTTAGGTCGGCTTTTACCGACTTTGTCAATCTACGGAATAGGAGTGGTCGCGTTTTATGGTAAAGGTCAAGCCCGTACAAAACGGCAGAACGACCCGCATGAGCTTTTCCCGCATCAACGAAGTGATTGGCATGCCCAATCTGATCGAGATCCAGAAAAACTCTTACAACTGGTTCCTGGAGGAAGGTCTGCACGAAGTCTTCCACGATATTGCCGCTATCGAGGACTATACCGGCAATCTCGTGCTGGAGTTTGTGGACTACCGCCTGGACAAAACCCCCAAGTATACCATTAAAGAATGTAAGGAACGGGACGCTACGTATGCAGCGCCCCTGTACGTCACTGCCCGTCTGTTCAATAAGCAGACCGGCGAGGTCAAGGAGCAGGAGATCTTCATGGGCGACTTCCCGCTCATGACCGATTCCGGCACCTTTATCTCCAATGGTGCCGAGCGTGCAATCGTTTCCCAGTTGGTTCGTTCTCCCGGCGTGTTCTACGGCTCCAGCAAGGACCGTACCGGCAAGGACCTGTTCACCGCCACCATGAACCCCAACCGCGGTGCCTGGCTGGAGTACGAGACCGACTCCCAGGACGTTTTCTATGTCCGCATCGATAAGAACCGCAAGCTGCCTGTCACGACCCTGATCCGTGCCCTGGGCCTGTCCACCGATGAGCAGATCAAGCAGTTCTTCGGCGATTCCGAACCGAAGATCAACGCTTCTCTCGAAAAGGACATCACCCATAACACCGAGGAAGGCCTGCTGGAAGTCTACCGCAAGCTGCGCCCCGGCGAGCCCCCGACGGTCGAGAGCTCCCGCTCCCACCTGGACGCCCTGTTCTTCGACCCGCGCCGCTACGACCTGGCTCGTTTCGGCCGTTATAAGATGAACAACAAGCTCGCGCTGGCCCGCCGCATTGCCGGTTACAAGGCCGCCGAGGACATCATCGCTCCCCTGACCGGCGAACTGCTGGCCGCCAAGGGCGAGAAGATCAACCTGGCCAAGGCCAACGAGATCGATGCCGCCGGTGTTACCCGCGTCACCGTTCTGGTGGAGAAGAAGGGCCAGGAGGCTTACCCCGTCATCGTCATCTCCAACGGCTGCGTGGACGCCCAGCCCTTCTTCAGCTTCGATGTCGATGCTGAGGCCGGCATCAACGAGCGCGCCAACTTCGCCGAGATTCGCAAGATCCTTGAGGCCACCTCTGACCCCGAGGAGCAGAAAGAGCTGCTGCGCCAGAATCACGATGTTCTGATCAGCCGCACCGTCACCGTCGATGACATCTTCGCTTCCATCAACTACCTGCTGGGCCTTGACCACGGTATCGGCGTGACCGACGAGATCGACCACCTGGGCAACCGTCGTGTCCGCAGCGTCGGCGAGCTGCTGCAGAACCAGTTCCGCATCGGCTTCTCCCGCATGGAGCGCGTCATCCGTGAGCGTATGACCCTGCAGAACCAGGAGAACGGCGAGATCACCCCGCAGAGCCTGGTCAACATCCGCCCCGTCGTGGCCGCTATCAAAGAGTTCATCGGCTCCAGCCCGCTGTCTCAGTTCATGGACCAGAACAACCCCCTGGCCGAGCTGACCCACAAGCGTCGTCTGTCTGCCTTGGGCCCCGGTGGTCTGTCCCGTGACCGCGCAGGTTTCGAGGTCCGTGACGTTCATTACACCCACTACGGCCGTCTGTGCCCGATCGAGACCCCTGAAGGTCCCAACATCGGTCTGATCTCCTACCTGGCTACCTACGCCAAGATCAACAAGTACGGCTTTGTCGAGGCCCCGTACCGCAAGGTCGATAAGGCTACCGGAACCGTCACCGACGAGGTCGTCTACATGACCGCCGACGTCGAGGACGAATATATCGTTGCCCAGGCCAACGAGCCGCTGGACGAGAACAACCACTTCGTCCGTCCCCGCGTTTCCGGCCGTCACCGCAACGACATCCAGGAGTTCGATGCTTCTCAGGTCGACTTCATGGACGTTTCTCCCCGTATGATGGTTTCCGTCGCTACGGCCTGCATCCCGTTCCTGGAGAACGACGACTGTAACCGTGCCCTGATGGGCTCTAACATGCAGCGTCAGGCCGTGCCTCTAATGGTCACCCAGCAGCCCATCGTTGCTACCGGTATGGAGTACAAGGCTGCTACCGACTCCGGCGTCTGCATCCTGGCTGCCCGCGAAGGCACCGTTGAGTTTGTCGACGCCGAGAAGATCGTCGTGCGCTGCCCGGACGGTTCTGCCGACACCTATGAGCTGATCAAGTTCATGCGCTCCAACCAGGGCAACTGCAACAACCAGCGCCCCATCGTCAATGTTGGCGATGTCGTCAAGGCAGGCGACGTGCTGGCTGACGGTCCCGCCACCAAAAACGGCGAGATCAGCCTGGGCAAGAACGCCCTGATCGGTTTCATGACCTGGGAAGGCTACAACTACGAGGACGCCGTTCTGCTGAACGAGAAGCTGGTCCGCGAGGACGTCTACACCTCCATCCACATCGAGGAGTACGAGACCGAAGCCCGCGACACCAAGCTGGGACCCGAGGAGATCACTCGTGACATCCCCAACGTCGGCGACGACGCCCTGAAAGACCTGGACGACCGCGGCATCATCCGCATCGGTGCCGAGGTCAAGACCGGCGACATCCTGGTCGGCAAGGTCACCCCGAAGGGCGAGACCGAGCTGACCGCCGAGGAGCGCCTGCTGCGCGCCATCTTCGGTGAGAAGGCCCGCGAAGTCCGCGATACTTCTCTGCGCGTGCCCCACGGTGCTTACGGTATCGTGGTCGACGTTAAGGTCTTTACCCCCGAGAACAGCGACGAGCTGCAGCCCGGCGTGCGTATGTGCGTGCGCTGCTACATCGCCCAGAAGCGTAAGATCAGCGTTGGCGATAAGATGGCTGGCCGTCATGGCAACAAGGGTGTCGTTTCCCGCATCCTGCCGCAGGAGGACATGCCCTTCCTGCCCGACGGCACCCCGCTGGACATCGTGCTGAACCCCCTGGGCGTTCCTTCC
>UQDG01000007.1 GCA_900539695.1 uncultured Oscillospiraceae bacterium | reverse complement strand
TCACCCCATCTGTTAGATAGTATATCATACTGTCTAACAAATGGGGTGCAGTTCAATTACTCTGGGGGATTTTTTTGCACAGTATTAGAATGTCAATCGCATCTGATGCCACGAAACATTGCCGTGCGTGGACTTGTCGGTCACACCCTCATCCACAAATCCGAACTTGGCGTAGTAGTGGACAGGTCGGACCTTGCAGGTCAGGACAAGACCCTTACGGCCCTGTTCCTTCGCGTCAGCTATCACCTCATTACTTCCGCGCAGAAATGCACAACTACATAAACAAAAAAAGCAGAGAGTCATCCGTAAGAGGATAACTCTCTGCTTTCTTGTAAAGCCTTTTCTGCACAAGTTTGGTGTCAATGTGGTGTCAAATCATCCAAACGCGGTTGATAAAATGCGTAGAATCAATGCTTTTTAGTCGATGGGCTTCATCGTCGGGATTCTAAGTTGGCATCCTTAGATGTCTCTATAAGGTTATAAAACCCTTACTTTATAGGATGTTCTACTTAGTCATCTGGTGTAACCCTCAATAGCTCTTGCAAAACTCTCAACAAAGTTGGTGTAAAAGTGGTGTAGTGGCTGGTGCAGTAAAATCAAATGGCAATACCGAGATTACCACTTAACCGCACACCCGCATCAGCTTTTGCCTGCTGGGTTACTTCCGCGTAAATCTGCATCGTAGTTTTAATGTCCGCGTGTCCCATAAGCTCCTGAATCAGCTTAATGTTTGTCTCAACTTCACAAAGACGAGTACAATAAGTATGGCGCAAGTTATGACAAGAGAACGGCGGCAACAACTGCGCTTCACGCTTTTCTTTTTCTGCGAGATCAAGTTCATGCTCATTATAATCACGCGTAATCCTTGCAATAGCACGATTAACAGCTTGTGGATTCTGGACACTCCCAAAACGGTTTAGGAATACAAAATCATTCAATCCGGCAATTTGAAACTGGCAAGTCATTTCAAGTTCATCTTGATGAGCCTTTTCCTTCAATAGTGCTTCTCGCACCTCGTCAATTAAAGGAATTACCCGTTCACCAGCTTTTGTCTTTGGTGTTGAAAGAGTAAAGTAGCACTTTCCGGCTTGATCTTGATGATAAACCAGATTGTGCCGGATAGTGATGGTTTCGTTCTCAAAATCCACATCTTCCCAGCACAGCCCGATTGCTTCCGAAATGCGGCATCCTGTTCCCAACAGAAATACGAAAAGGGAAAGCCAGTGCAGATACTTCGGCGTATTCTTGATGAACGAAAGAAATGCTGCTTGCTGCGGACGAGTTAAAGCGTGCCTTTTCGGTGTTTCGTAGTGGTATGCTGCCTTTATAGACGCATATACACCGTCCGTGGGATTACCCCGAATGTACTCATCGTCAACCGCAACGGCAAAGACTTGATGGAGAACATTGTTGATAGTATCAAGAGTGTTAATTGCCATTTTGTTGTTGCGCAAAATGTCTCCGTAGAAATGCCGAATATCGGATTTGCGGACATCCTTAATCTTCATCTCACCAATCGTGTCTTTAATAAAGCGATTATACATATACACATAATTGGTGAGTGTATGTTCCTTAATACCAATCTTATCTTTACGCCACAGCGTAAACATATCATTGACCGTCACATTGCTCTCAACAGCACGAATACCGTCAGCGAGATCATGCTTGATTTTGTCTTCCTTATCGCGCAACCCCTCCAGCGTTGCATCATAAATCGTGTGGCGCTTTCCATTGCGGGCAGTCCAGCGGAACATATAAAGTCCATCGTTCTTGCGCTGAACCTCACCGTCTTTGAGAACACGACCACGACTATCTTTTCTTCTTGCCACAGACATAGTAGTTACTCCTTTCAAAAAAGGAGCCTTACACAATGAAGTATACCACCATGTAAGGCTCCTGTCTATTACTTATTTTGTCAGATTGAATACGCCTTATCGGTGTACTTGTCAAGCTCACGGCGCTTAATCAACCGCTTTGCGCCGTTCCATAGAACAAACTGACAGTTTTCGTCATTGGACATTGCGCGCAGCTTGGTAATCCCAATGCCCGAATAGGCAGCGGCTTCTTCCAGCGTCAGATTGCTTTTTTCCCAGATAGGGACTTCATTTACATTACGCATATTATATGCACCTCCGTTGTTGTGCAAGGCGTTTCGGTTCCTGCCTTGTGGCTTCCCAGTACCCCGCTGCGAAGGTGGTGTCAATAAGGACGTGGAATATCGCAGCATTTATGCGAGAATATGCCGCGAAAGCTATTGATACCATCTCCGCAACGGGGTAATCTGGGACACAAGGTCAGGCCACTCCGTCACAGCTTAAAATCAGTTTGAATCCTTTACGTCATCGAACGAAATATCCGTTTCGACCCACTTTTCAAGCCCTTTACAGTTGGCTTGTGTAAAAGTGTACTTTCGACCCCCGGTTCCGTTCTGTGCAGCCGTATATGAGATTCCGTCATACCGATACAGGTCATCGGCGTACTGTTTTACAGCACTTGCAATCGCTCGTGGTTCTCCGAGGGAATGTCCAATGTAGGAAGTTTGTTCTGCCAAGCGACTAAGATCGCTCATCGTGCCATGCCATGTTCCTTTACCCAGAGCAACAGCTTCTTTGATGGTTTTAACCACATCGTCTGCGGTATATAGATTCTTTCGGAAGCTGTTCTCAATTTCTTCCGCATCACCTTGAAATTCCCAAAGGTGGGTATCCTTGTTGAATTTAAGCGAATATGCAGCCTCGACCACATCACGGCCAGAAATGTACATATTGGTTGTACCTTCCATACGCTCATTGCGAAGCAAAACAATATTCGTATCAGCCGCACCAGGCAAACCCGTGGTTCCGCTGATGCAGTTGAACGGGTCACTCTCATCACGCTTCTTTGCGGTGTGATGAATCACAAGCAAGCAAAGATGGTGGCTATCAGCGAAGCTCTTGAGCTTTCCGCCATCACGGGAGTCGATCATGTAGCTGTAGTCGCTGCCACTTGATGCGCCGCGAATTTTCTGGAAGGTATCAATCACAATCAACTTACAGTCGGGATGGTCTTTAAGAAAGCCTTCCAACGCATCAAACAGGCCGTTATCCATGTCGGGAGCATTCATTACAAAGAAAAGATTCTTGGCTACCAGATTGTCATGGTTGACTTCTGTAAGCCGCTTCTTAATACGGCCTTTGCTGTCTTCAAGGCACAGGTAAAGGACTTGGCTTTGCACAGTAGAAAAGCCCAAGAAAGGCTTTCCAGTCGCAACAGAACAGCACAAATCCATTGAGAGGAACGACTTGCCATACTTAGGTGGCCCTGCCAAAACCGCAAGCCCTTCCGCTAATAAAGACTGAACGATAAACTGCGGCGGTTCGACATACTCATTCAAAATGCTCTCTGCTGAGAAACATTCAAACTGAGTGGAAGCCGTGGCAATAGTCGAAGCAGAATTTACAGTCACTTCTTTCGTAGTCGGCTCCCAATGCGGAGTGTTATCAATGAGTTCCCGCACCTTCGAGAAAATTTCATCGCCAAAACGCTGCAAGTAGTCACTAATATCTGCGTGTTCTGGAATATCCGGCCAAAGTGCCTGTAAATCAATCAGCTTTACGGATTCAGCGACCTTAGATACAGCAGCCGCTTCGTCTTGCGCAAATGCCTTGCCGACCTCATCGTTATCTTGGAAGATTACGACCTTCTTCTTGGCAAACCATTTAACAGCTTCCTGCGGGAACTTATTATGTCCAGCACCATCCGGGCCGCTTACTGCAACAAGTCCATGCTTACGAAGCGTTTCGACATCCTTTTCGCCTTCCGCAATATATACGGTATCGCCATCACGCACGTTTTTGAGGTTCGGGAGTCCATAAAGGTAAAGCTCACCTTTAACACGCCCGCTCATGAAGCCGCCTTTTCCGTTCCTTCTGCGCCATCTAGTGGTATGTTTTCCACTGTCATCATAACCACGCACTTTTTCTGCGAGATACTTACCGTCTATTGTATAGTAAGGGTAGGCGACATTGGACTTTTTAGGGGGCAGAGCTTCCCTTGGGAGGTGATCTTCCATTCCGAGGGAAGCCAAAATTGCATTGCGGGAACAGCCCGCATGGCATTTAACGATGACAGGCTTCCCGTCTTCGCCATCCTTCCATGACAGGCTGGGATTCTTGTCATCATGCGCGGGGCAACGCCCGCTCCACCATTCGCCGTGCTGCTTTGCACCATCAATGTTCTGGGCAAATTCGGATGCGAGAGTTGGAGTAATCATTGATCTACACCCCCTTTCGTGGGATGCACCACTTCATCTGGCGGTTCTGTATTGCGGTTGTTGTGGAGCAGGTCACATATACAGTCCTTCAACGGCTCGCTGCCGGAGTGCATGACATTGACGCTGTAGCCGCGCTCGTGGTAGTCCGCAATCGCAGCGGACACAATGTCACTGTCAGCCTGTCCGATGCTGTGCGGCACGAAGATGGTGACATATTTGCTGGTAACAGGGTGGCGTCCCTTGTACATTTCACGGGTCACCTCGTACTCCTGCATCAGCAGTTGCATCCCATCGTCCTCATTCTTGATTTTTAGGAGAATGTTGGTAAATTCAGAAATTTTCATGTAATGTCACAAAAATCCGGCGCCAGATTTCCGTGTTCCTTCCTGTAGATTTCCAGTAGCTATCTAGTATCTCCAGTATAGGACAGTTTTTGATGTGAGGCTATTTTTCGAGTCGCTATTAAAAGTTTCGTTTTGGAAAACCCCAATTAAAGGTTTCGTTTTGGAATGAAACGCAAAAAAAACAGACTCGCAGTTGAGCCGTTACGGTTCTTCTACGAGTCTTTCGCTATGGTTAACACTCTCCGTATCCTAAATCACATAAATCAATATAGTTGAGGAAAGCTTCGCACAAGCTGTCAAATCCAGGGCCTTCGATGTTTGACAGATGCTCTCCATTATAGATTACTTTCATGGCATTGATGGGGTCTTTATCCAGCGTTACCACATGAAAGCAGGGTTCGGATTCTTCCCGTTCAATTTTCTGGCCATTACTTTCAAAGTATGCCGTAGCATCACATTCATAGCCGTCATTTTCGGCAGTCCGAATAAGATTTGTAACTGTCCAATTTACAGATGCCCACGAATCATCGCAGGTGTTGTAAATCTCCCAGCGCACATCAGGGCATTTCTTGCTGCAATCATCAGCATATGAAAGCGTAGAGTAACAGAAGCCGCCATAGTTCTCTTTAATCCAATCAATCGCCGGATTATGGATTTTATAATCGGATGTCACGTCATCTAAGCCGTCATCGGGAAAGCGCCAGTGTCTATCGTAATGCCGAAAAATCACTTCATTACCCTTGTAGATATTTACAGCGGTATTGCACATAAAGTCCATCATAACGTCACCCGTGTATTCACCAGCGCTAAAGTAGATTGTGCCGCCGAGATAGTCACCAGCGATTTTCTGGGTGACATCCAATTCAACGTATACACGCTCTCCCAGAAATTCCAAAGTGCCCTTGGCATCGGATTTATTGTGACAGAAGCGATCTTCGTAGGTGTTGTCGCTGCGGGTGCGCATTTTGAAGTTAATAACATTGCATCTCATAATTTGTTCTCCTTGCATGAACGCCCCTTTCCCGGTGTCGGGGCGGTTGGTTTTGTTTGTAGCTACAGTCTTATTATACCGCAGGCCGAAATTGCCAGCTATTTTTAGAGCCGCCATTAAAAGTGTAGTTTTGGAAAACCTCAATTAAAAGTTTCGTTTTGGAAAAAGGTGCAAAAAAAGACTCGTAAACAAGCCCTTACGGTTCATTTACGAGTCTTCATTACTGAACTATTCTTCTTTTTCAGCATCCTTATCATCGGGGCAGTCTGGCGGATTTAACCGACAAATAGAATCTTTCCGATACGCCTTGATCTTTTTATATCCATAGTACCCTGCATAGCATAATGCCGCTCCGCCGAGTATGATGAGCGCAACGCAGCCCGCCTTCTTCAAATTTGCAATCTTCTTAGCCGAAAGCTCTGCGGCTTCTTTCGCGGCCTTTTCTGCGGCGGCAACCTTTGCAAGTTCTCCTAGGTGCTGGCGTTGTAATAGTTCCTTCTCCGCAACCCGTGCGGCTGCTTTAGCCGCGCGCTCTGCTGCCATTTCACTGCGAACCTGTGTAATCAATTCATCTGTAATGTTTAGGACATTCTTGATACTTTCATCGTATGTACGTTCAGACCAGTAGCGGTTGTATTGTGCTGAACCACCGCATCCACGATGAAAGTGTTTGGTCGCACCGTATAGATCGCCTAATTCTGTCAAGTAGTAATCACCGGGATTTCCTGCAAGGATACCCTTCTTTACAAGAACACGGTTCATTTCTGCTGCGGTCAATCCATATTGTTGCCCAAGGGTTCTTGCTGAAACGCCCATTTTAGTCCTCCTTCTTAGAACTCTGTGCTTCACAGAAAGTTAAAACTGCATCTTTAATAAATGGTGCGGATTCTTTCCCACATTGCGCTGTTAAATTTTCTATAACCTCTTGTTCGGAGAGTAAGCCGAGCACGCACTCTTTAAAAATTTCCATTCTATTTGCAATAGGGAATGTATCAAATTCAGCCTGCTCATCGTTAGATAGTCCCTGCAAAATACAATTCAGATACGACTCATAGGCCAGCTTAATGTTGTCCTGAACGATCTCCGAATCCGCTCCTTTAGATACGAGTGCTCCAACTGCCGAAAGTCTAAGCCAAAATGCTACAGATGCTTGTACAACTTCGCCATCACCATCCTTACCAGATGCAATGTCGAGGGTTTCCTCAAAAAGCGATTTAAAGTTCTTCTGGTCGAAGGCGCTATTTAGATCAACTCTGCAAAACGTTTTAAATGCTTCTGGCGGCAAATCTGCAATGTTTATAAGCGTCTGGAAATAATTTATCATGCCATCGATTCTTGCCCGTTTGGCCTTGAGTTTCTCAATGGCATCCGTTAGTATTTCGGGAAGTTCGTCCTGTTTGGCGGTCAACAATGGTTTAATCTCCGCACGTTTGTAGCCAGCTTCAACAAAAACCTGTATTGTCATTAACATTTGAATACTCTCGTCATCATACAGCCAATAGCCGCCTTCGGTTTTGACTGTTGGCTTCAGAAGTCCTATGTCATTGTATTGCTGCAAGGTTTTCCTCGTTACGCCAACCATTTTGCAGACTTCGCTTAATCTTTTCATCGGCATCGCTCCTTTGACTTGATTATAAAGCTGCCCCTAGGGCGCAAGTCAAGTGGCTTTTTGAAAAATTCACAGCTTATTAACAAAATCCCCGTGGAAGATCAAAATTGACCAAACCACGGGGATGAAAGGGTATTTAGATTTCTTTGTATTCGGGGAGTTGTGCAATCAGTTCTTGGGTTTTGAGGGAGACGGAGATGATAGACAGGAGCAAGTCAAAGACATACTTGCCGCCTGCGTAGGTGTTGGGGTCGTTGACGATGCCGCTGGCCTTGTCTGTCGTAACGGCATACTGCTCAACAATCCACTCGATAGCGGACTTGCCATTGACGATGTAATCATAGGCCGCAGCCGGAATATCACGGATAGTGATATAGGGGTTGTATTCGATGATGCTCTTGTCCTTGCCTTTGCCGAAGCGCATCTTGTCAACGATAGTGTAGTCCTCGGTACGCATATCAACGGTCACACCGATCTCTGCGGCAGTCACAGGCTTTTCATAGTGTAGGTGCAAGTCAGCAAGCGCACGACCAATCTTGACATACTCCGGGAAGTGTGCCAGCATTGGAATACGGGGCATTTCTTTTTTTAGGTTTTCTGCGTATTCATTGATGTACTCAGGGCTATGCAGGACGGCATACACATAATAGAAAATGTCTTCTTTCGTTACCTTATCGCCATATACATCCTTGAATTTCGCAAGAATCGAATCTGTCAGAGCCATCCGCTTGTGCCATGTTACGGTTTCGCCTTCGGTCATATTGTCGAACGAAAGCTGTGCACTTTCTTTGCTTTCTTCCTTTTCATACAAGTAAAGAGGGAAGCATTGTGCGTGTTGCACTAAATCATAGTCCTGAATCACATTTGTGATAAGTACACTGAATTTTCTTGACGATGTTGCCATAACAGCAATTACAAGGTTTTCGGTATCCTTTTCCGGGAAAATCGAGCGCCATATAGAAGGCCACTCAATCAATTTTGAGGAGAAATAGAGCGATTCTTTGCAGAATGGACGGTGCATAGCAGTTCGATAGTCTTCTGTAAATTCAATATGTTCGTCCTTACAGAAGGTATTTAAAAGACCTCTCGACCAGCTAATCTTTTTCGCATCCAGATTTCTTGCGTTTGAATAGAAAGTTGCCCTTGCCTTTTGATCTCCAGATGCCTTTCCTTGCGCTACCACTGCTGCAAATTCACTCTTGCAACGGGCAAGTTCCTGATTGTAATAGTCTACCATTTCTTTTGCATCTCGTCTTTGCGCATCGAAATTGTAAACCCATACATCACGATTACTAGAAATTCCCATAGAATAATTGTTGCTGAAAAAGCTGCTCTGTTCACGCCTTTTCTTGTCGCCGAGGGAAATCAAACTTGCAAATTTGGGATTTCTGTGATTTATCCAATCTCCGTTTTCATCCGGGGTAATATACTGCCACTTTATCTTTTCAATGCTACCAAAATCAGAAATAATGTGCAGCTTGTCAGCGCGGCTCAAATAGTCACCTATATCATAATAGCGAACATAACCATCTTTTTTTACTCCCTTTTTCTTCACAAGGATTGTGATTGCGACAGGCGTTCGGGAACCAGAGCCGAAAATTTTTCCACCCTCTTTACGGGAAAGCTCACCAGACGTGCGTTGATTTCCTCTTAAATTAAAACAATAAATAGAATTAAATTCATCAACAAGACTACGCCTGAATCCATCAAGGGCAATCGTATCAATATAAGCGCCGTTAGATACAAAGCCTATGATTCCATTATCTGTGATTCTGTCAGTTGCCCAGCGGAAAGCCCGAATGTACGAATCATAAACACTGCGGCTATTACTGGAAGTAGATTTTGTCACATATTTTTCAGCAATGGCATTGTCCAAATTGGGGTAAGCAACATTTTGGTTGTTGTCATTGCCGGATTTTTGCCCAACAGAATAAGGCGGGTTGCCGATAATAACCTGAATCGGGGTCTGCATCTGTTTGGTCGCACGATCTGCGTTGGGTTGGAAAATGCTTGTGTCTGCTTCACCCTCACGAGTTCCGACACGTTCTGCCAGTTCAAATGTGTCTGTTAGAACAATACCCTCAAACGGAACATAATTCTCGCTCTGGCTCAACTCGTGGTAGGTTTCCTCGATATTGACCGCCGCAATGTAGTAAGCCAACAAGACAATTTCGTTGCAATGGATTTCACTCGTGTACTTATACAGCAGGTTTTCCGGCTTGATAATGCCGCTGCGCAGCAAACGGACAATAAAGGTTCCTGTCCCGGTAAATGGGTCAAGGATATGAACCCCCATATCGCTTATACTATGCCCAAAGCGCTGTTGCATCACATACTCTACCGACTGGATAATAAAGTCAACGACTTCTACAGGGGTATAGACGATGCCCAACCGCTCCGTCTGTTTTGGAAGTGCATTTTTAAAAAACTGTTCGTACAGCTCGATGATTATTTTCTGCTTGCCTTCGGCATTGTCGATGCCCTTGGCGCGTTCCTGCACACTGGCGTAGAATTTATCAAGGGTTTCCTGCTCTTTTTCAAGGGCGTTGTCATGCAGCACATCCAGCATATTCTGCATAATTTGGGACACGGGATTGCTCTGCAAGAAGCTGTAATTTTCAAAGAGCGCGTCAAAGACGGGCTTCGTGATAAGATGCTCCGCCAGCATCTCTATCGCATCTTCTTTGCCAATGCTGGGATTCAAGTTGTGGCGCAGCCCATCAAGGAAGGCTTCAAACTTTGGCGCAATCTCCGGCTGCTCAATCAGTACCTTAATTTCTGTAATATGACGGGCGGCGATCTCTGCAATATCCTTTGCCCATGTCTCCCAATACTGACGGCTTCCACACTTCTTTACGATTTTTGCATAGATGTTATTCTTCCACTGGTTCAACTCTGTCAAATCAAAAGCAAGCTGGGAACCGTTATAGCTGTCACTATTGCCATTGATGCTGTTGGTGTTGACGTCTTCATCAAAGCCCGTAACGCCAATAATAGAAATATTATCTGGCTTATTCTTGTTCAGTTCGATACGGTTGATGGTGTTATTGAAACGGTCATCATGCGCACGGAGAGCCTGCAATACGTTCCATACAACTTCATACTTTTTGTTTTTTGTAAGCGCTGCTTCTGGCTCCACGCCAGCAGGAATACCAATCGGCAGAATAATATAGCCATACTTCTTGCCTTCACTCTTGCGCATGACACGGCCTACAGACTGGATAATGTCCACAATAGAACTGCGCGGGCTAAGGAACATAACCGCATCCAACGCTGGAACGTCCACACCTTCCGACAGACAGCGAGCGTTGGAAAGGACACGGCAGGTGTCTTCCCCTGCATCCCGCTTCAACCAGTCGATGCGGTTCTTGCGTTCAAGGGCGTTGGTTTTGCCGTCAACGTGCTTTAATTCAACGGTTTGGCTGTTTCCATCACTAGTGTTGATTTTGTAAAGAGCTTGAATTTCCTCGAACATTGCCACAAACTTTTTGCTCTGGTCAATAGTCTGAGTAAAGGCAACGGCACGGCGCATCGGCTGCGGGTCGTTGGAAAAATAGTCTTCCTCACCGGGGAAATGGGTCTTCTTAGCAAGGCCATTCATACAGCCCACAATCTTGACAGCATCATCGAGCGTCAATTCATTGTTGGCATCTGTCAACTGCTTTTGCAGGGAGCGGCTAACAAATTCCTCATCTACTGCCAGAACAATGACTTTATAATCGGAAAGCAATCCCTGCGAGACAGCCTCAGAGAAGCTAAGGCGGTAGAACTCCGGGCCATAGATGGATTCATCATCCATCGAGCAAAGAAGGACACTATTATCCATAGCCTTCTTTTTGCTGTCATCTCCGTAAATACGCGGAGTTGCGGTCATGTATAGGCGTTTTGCCGCGTTGATATATTCGTTATCGTGGACGCGAACAAAGTTACTGTCATCCTCGCCAGCAAGGGTTACGCCTGTTGTACGGTGGGCTTCATCGCAGATAACAAGGTCAAATGCTACACCCGTCTTCTGCTGGAAATCATGCACAACATTGATGCTCTGGTAGGTCGAGAAGAAAAGCTGTAAGGTATTGCTGTCGCAGTCTGCGAACTGCCGGATAAGGGTATCCACATCTGTGGTTGCCGGAACCATTGTATCAATGATTTCGTCTTCTGTGATTTTGCTTGCCTTGGGGTCGCTGCAAATGCCATATACGGTATACGGATAAGCGCACTGTGCCGCCCATTCGGAAAGGGTCTGATTGAGCAAGCTGATAGAAGGAACCAGCACCAATACATTGCCCTTGCCCTGCGTCAGCCCTTCGGCGATCTTTAGGCCGGTTAGGGTCTTGCCCGTGCCGCAAGCCATAATCAGCTTGCCACGGTCATGCTCTGCAAAGCCTGAAAGTACACTTTTAATGGCTTCGCGCTGGTGCGGGCGTGGCTGCTTCTTGGGGGCTTGCTTCATGCTCTCGATAGAGTCCAGCGTGAAGCTGTCCCAATCAATGCCGGAGTCTCGCAAATCCTTTAAGCGGATGCGGTTCACAGGCGGGCGCTGCCCGATAATGGTATTTTCTGCCGTGCCGCTCCATTTGTCCGTAGTAGAGACAATCAAGCGCTGCTGGAAGTAGACAGGAACGCCGCCAATATAGAAGGGCTTGCCAGATGCAGACAGGAAGGTGTCTACATCAGCCTTCTGCACGGCATGGGTTTCGTCATAGAACTTGACTTGTACAGCACAGTAGCCATCGTCCTCTCCACGGATATGCGCAACGAGATCAATGCCCAAATCGTGCTGATTGCTGTTATACGGGAACTCCGTCCACAGCCAGACCTTATCATAGACGCGGCTATAAAGCGGGCTGACAAGAAGGAACTGCTTGATAAGGCGCTCCATCATTGTGCCTTGGTTGCTTTTGCTGGTGCTGGCAGCGCGAAGCTGCGCAAGGATTTTGTCAAATCCGTCCATCGGTGTAACCTCTGTTTTTGTTGATGTAGGGGGTTCTTCGGGGTCGTCACGAACGAAAGTATCTTCTGGGATTTCTCTTGGAATCATAAGCTCGTGCATCATTACCAATGCGTCATAAAATTCCTTGAGGGGAATGGAAAAATTGCTGTAAGTGATAAGCTCTGGCGTCGGAGTAGTACCGTGCCGGACTGTGTTGATGGTCTTGTTGATTGTAGAGACTAGTGCTTCTGCCATACCAAAATTGTGTGTGAATTTTGATTCGGCTGCTGCATTCTGTTTGTCTTGATGCTCTTGAATGCGGCGATTATTAACCCTATCCATAACACCATACATAACATGGCCGTACAGGTAATCCCAGCCCGCAGTCCGCGCAGCATAAGCGCCCTCTTTACCGTTACGATTGAGATTAGTTATTGCATAAGGTACAAATTCAAGAAGTTCCTCATACTCTTTACGCGTTTTTGAGATAGTTTTCAACTGACCTCGAAGGGGAATGAAGCCAAGAATTTCTTTGCGGTATGCTTCTAACTGTGGTTGAAGTGCCTTCATCGGTAGCAGATCGTCTTTGATCTCTGCCACCCAGTTATCAAATTCGTCTTCTGCATCTTTAATATCCGTGCTATCGTACATGGATAAGATGTCACTATAAAGAAGCTGCACTTTTTCGAGAGCAGGGCAAGCATTATAACAATCCTGCATCTGCTCTGCATTTTGTTTCCACGATTCTGCGCTACCATAAAGCAAATCGTTTTTGAGTGTTAGCAATAGCCGCTCAATGTCTGGATTGGCCTTACGTTCATCTTCAAGAACTTGGTCGGTAGCTTCACGCACATGGTTTAGAACATCACACCGTTCCACAACAATTTTTGTCGTAGATGGGAAGACTCTTTTGCACTCTTTTGCAGCAACATCATCTAAATAAATGAATACTGTAGAGACTTTTGATATATTAGGTATGCTATCAAAAAATGCTTTCTTTTTAGCTGCATCATGCCACGGGAAAAATCCGATAAAGGTCTGGTTTTCTTCATCAACACACAGGCAGTACGCCGCCTTTTTCCCCGCATTTATCTTTTTTCCTGCGCTATCTGTTGCCGTATCATTAAAAGTCAGAGTGTATAATCCAAGGCTTTTAGGCTGTGGAACCTTCCGAGATTTGCTATCCCTGTACTCGACTTGTTCTTTGTACCATGTAAAAACTTCTTTCTTGCTAACAGAAAACTTATTAGCAAGTTCGGTCAAGTCAGATTGAACAGATACTTCCCTTATATACTTTTCCAAGGCTGGTGTATAATGCTTATTGCCTTCACGGAGATCGCTTAGTGTGTCCCGATAAGGCTTATTACAATATCCGCACTTATTTTTATAGAGTTCAATTTGGAGTTTTGCCGGGACATAGCGGCGCATTCCTGTATATTCACCGCTTATTGTGCGGCAGTGGGAAAGCTCACTCTCATTCTTTTCATAGATAATATTTTTTGTTGACGCATTATTTCGGACTCTTTGGCAATAGGGACACACCGATTTATCCTTAGCGACCTTGTATTCGCCTTCTTCCTCGGTACTATCTTTAAACTCCGCATGATAGACACGGTATCCGCAGGGGGTGAGTCCAAGCTCGTTTCCCAATTTTGCGGAATATGAGATTTTGTTATGGGTGTTATCCTCTACTTCAACAGTAACGGTAGCATCATTTTGGGGCAAATGCAAAAACGAACATCCACGAGCCATATTAGTCCCCCCGATATGTATATATATTTTATTATATATCGAACCGTCCCAAAAGTCTATTAAAAAGATTCCTTAATCGTAAGTCCGCGAAGGCGGACGCATTGCGCATGATTGACCCTGTTAGGCGCGTCCGAAGCGTCGCAGACACCTTCTATACAAGCACTGTAAGCAAATCGTCAGTATCAAAATTAGGCTGTCACCAGATAATATCAAAAGTGCTTGCATTTTTATGACAAAGTGGGTACAGTAGAAGTATCAAATATAACGCTCCTTAGAGGTGATACAAAATGCAAACCTATGGGTACTGCCGGATTTCCACTCCGGCGCAGAACATTGACAGACAAGTGCGGAACATCCGAGCTGCATGCCCTAACGCGCATATCGTGCAGGAAGTCTACACGGGGACGAAGTACCAAGGCCGCAAAAAATTAGACAAGCTCCTGCGTATCGTGGAGCCGGGAGATACCATCGTGTTCGACAGTGTTTCCCGTATGAGCCGCAATGCTGACGAGGGCTGTCAACTTTACGAGGAACTATTTGACCGCCAAATTAAACTACACTTTTTAAAAGAACCGCACATCGACACTGAAACTTATCGCCAGACCATCCAGCGGCAAATCAGCACGCGGCTGGAAACCGGGAGCGCCGCCACGGACAGCTTTGTTTCTGCCGTCATAGATGCGCTGAACCAGTACACCGTTGCGTTGGCAAAAGAGCAAATCCGGCTTGCGTTCGGACAGGCACAGAAGGAAGTCGATGATCTCCACCAGCGCACAAAGGAAGGGATGCTTACCGCCAAATTGAACGGAAAGCAAATCGGCCAGACGGCGGGGCGCAAGCTGACAGTAAAGAAAGCTGCTCCATGTAAAGAGCAAATCAGAAGGTACAGCAAGGATTTTGACGGAACACTTTCTGATACCGAGTGCATTAAACTGATAGGAATAGCTCGAAACACTTATTACAAGTATAAAAGAGAACTCCGCGAAAGCGGCTCCAATTAACCCCCACAGAAAGCCCCCTCATTCGGATTTGAATGAGGGGGCGCGTTTATTTAACCGCTGTGTCTGCATCCGTTGATACCGTTGATAACCGTTGATGGCTGTTGTTATCTTCGGCACAAGCCACTTTGCACCAACTGCAAGCGCGGCACTCGTCATGCGTTCCACATCCGGGATAGCAAACATCCGGCTCAAACGGGCAGGAATAAAAATCATAGCACATAGTAGTTACCTCTTTAAAAGTGTACATATAAAAATGTGGTCTACTCTCACTCGACCTTAATCTCTGTCTGATGGTTTATTCTGCTACAACCATCTTTTCCATACAGTCCCCGCAGATTATGTTGATTGCCTTGGTAGCTCTGCAACTGTTTTGGCACTTAGGGCAGATATATTTGCGGGTGCTGGTGGGCTTTTTTGTTCTGGTTGCTGTCCCTGCGCCGCCTTTGGGGAGTGTCCCCAAAATATCCAGAAGGTTCACGCCCTCGACCATTTGCAGGTCTTGCCAACCTTGCGCGGCGATGAAATCCAGCAGTTCTAAGTTGGGGCTTGTGATAGTCCAGCCATATTTGGGGTGCTTCTCGATCTCTAAGCCGTGGGCTTCTGCCATTGCCTTAAACCGCTTGTTGTGGTATGTATTGCCGGAACCGCTCGTATCTTTGATGGGGAGCGGGTTCCCGTTTTCGTCCTTCTCCGTGTTGCCATACCCAACAGCACAAGCTAAGTGTGCCATCTCATGGAGTAAGGTGCTACAGGTCTGCTCTATAGGGCGATTCAATGTTGCGCTGCTAATATTGATTTCATAGCGCCGTTCGTCTCCCGCTTGCCAGACCTTGCCGCACGTAAAGTGTCCGTAAGCACCAACGGTCTTTTTTAAACTTATAACTACTTCCGGCAACTGCCCGCCGTAAAAGTGATTGTTTAAAAGGCGGAACATCTTTTCCAACTGTCCGGCTACGCGGCTTGTTTTAATGGTCTGTTTCATACGTTTTCTGTCCTTTCGTCTTTAAAAGTTTACTTTTAACCCCGTGGGGTGCTTTGCATTGCCCCCAACCGGCGAAAAGAAAGAATAACGCCCTCGCACCGTGTCAATGAAACCGTGGAATAATTGCAAAGCATTTATGCCGCGAAAGTTCGTTGACTAAGGTAAGAGGGCGTATATGATGATTTGAGCGGTTGGAGCAATCCCTCGTTCCCGCCGCAGCGACAATACCTCTTAAAATTCTAATTGTTGCGACCATATCAACGATTATCAACGGTATCAACGGTTCGCAACACAGCGAAGAATATCGAAATATAGAAATAATACAATCTGTATATATTGACTTTATGCATTACGTATTGTATAATACTATATAGAGAAGAATTACATCCCGTACACAAAGGAGTACACTAATGAAACGTTTTTTTAAGTCTGACCGTGAAAGTGACGCACTCATCGAAAAAGTCACCAAACTTTACGGTCTTAAAATTGGGGAGTTTATCAACATGGCAATCAAAAATGAATTGTACCCTGTGACAGACCCCTTCCGAACAGAAGCCGCTTTTCTGCTTCAGTCTCACACGGATGGGAAACTTGACGCATGGGTAATCAAGCAATCCATGTCTCGTGGAATCCGTGCGCTAAGTTCCCGCCCCGCCAGAAACGCCGAGCATTTGCAGGGCTTTTTCGCACATTACTATTTTGACGAGAGTACAAAAAATTGCACTATAGTTGAGGGAGATGCCCTGTGGGAACCTTCCGCAATGATCTACAGCACCATCGGTAAAAAGGCACCGATGGACGGCTTCGGCAAAATGGATGGCTCACATTTGGTAGACGAGATTTTTGCACATTGGAATGCCCTTTGGGGCAAAGCGGCAACCTATGACGTACTGGCAACGCTCGCCTATCGGTGCGAACCGTGTAAGCCGTTCGATTGGTTTGACGGAATTTCCTTTTTAAGCGACATAGAGCGTGACGCACTGGCTCAATGGAGTGGCGGAACGAACCGCAGCGAATAAGACCAATCGCCTTTGCGTTAGTAAGGCGTAGGTCGATGCAAAGGGCGGCGTGAATGAACTGCGCTAAATGTGCAGAACATCGCGCCGCCGCTCTTATAGGGGCAGGAACGGCCACAAGGCGTTCCGTTGGGGGCCGCAGCCCCCGGCTGACGGCAAGCGAGCTTGTCGGCAGTGGGAGTCCAGAGGGTCACGCCCTTTGGCAAGGTAAGCCCGCAAGGGCGGTGGGAGCTTCCGCAGAAGCTGCCATACCTTGTATGACGCAGCAGATGGAGCCTAAATGCGCTGCCTACTTATGCAGCACATTTTAAGGCGTAAGCGGATGGGGCATCGTCCCCGTAAAGTAGGAAGGTGAGATTATGATGGCGTGCGTGAAGAAGTTTACTGCGGGCGCAGTCCGCAACCAACTTCGCCACAATCGGCGAGAAATTGAACACTCCGGGAACCCGGATATCGACCCGTCTCGGCAGGGACAGGACTATGTTCTGTCCCCCGACAGGGACATAAGTGAATACGACTATTACAAAGAGCGCTTGAGCCAGCTCTATGTATATGGTCGGGATGACGTTAAAGTAATGGCTGGCTGGATAGTTACTGCTCCGCAAGACTTAGCACCAGAACGGTATGATGACTTTTTCTGCGCAACCTACGACTTTCTTGCAGACCGCTATGGTGAGGAAAATGTCATTCAAGCTATCGTCCATGATGACGAGGGCGGTCAACCGCACTTGCACTTCTGTTTCATCCCTGTTGTGGAAGATAAAAAGCACGATGAAGGGTACAAAGTGTGCGCGAACGAGGTCTTAGACCGCCGTGAACTGCGCAATTTTCATCCCGACTTGCAAAAGTACCTCAATGCAAACGGGCTGGAAGACGCTCATGTTATGACAGGCGTTACCCGCGCACAGGGCGGAAACCGCACTGTTGCTCAACTAAAAGCAGCGCGTGAGGAAGAATATCAGCAGGAAGAACGCCCTGCACTGTACTTTGGTGAGTCTTCCGGGCCGGAACTTCATTTTTGAGGTGCGGCTATGGGTGACTTCATACTACTTGTAAACTGCTATTTGTACGGTATAATAATTATTATGCTGGCTGTTCTGTTGCTGCTGGTATATGTTCGGGGACAGATAAGCCATACATTTACAAACCCGTTTGAACACAAAGACATCAAATACCAATGCTCCAATCTGGCAAATGGTATTATCTTTGGTAAGAGGTTTGGTCTGACCGCGTATTCCCCAGAACAGGACGAGGGACACATAGTTGTTATGGGGCCATCTGGAACAGGCAAAACCAGTGCATTACTTATTCCCACGCTGCGCAGTTGGCAAGGCACAGCATTGGTCGTGGATATATCCGGCGATATATCTGCCAATGTGGACACCCCCAACAAAATCGTCTTCGACCCCACAAGCGATAACTGCATCCCGTATGACGTGTTCGCATCAATCGACACTGTAACAGACGAGACAGAGCGCTTAGAGCGTTTGGAACAGCTTGCCTACTTGCTACTACCTGATAAGGCGAACGATAGCGAAGCTGGCGTTTTCTTTACAACGAACGGCAGGAAGATGATAACCGCAGCACTGATCTGCTACTACGGCATGGGATGGGACTTTATTGCCATCTGCGAACACTTCCTGTCGCATGACTGGCGCTCTCTTTTAAATGATATAGCCAAGCAGCAGAACGCAACCGCCAATATGTACATAAGCAGCTTTGCAGGAGCCAGCGAACAAAATACCGCTGGCTGCAAGCAATCTGCGGATGATGCTTTGAAGCTCTTTGCAGTGAATCCCAAAATTAAAAATGCACTTAGAAAACCCGCCAGTTATGAGAAATCCATCAGCCCCGCAGCCCTTGAAACCAAAAGCATTTATGTCTATCTGCCTGACGAGAAGTTGAAAATCTACGGTGACTTGATGCGTATAATAACCGCACAGTCAATGGAGTATTTTTCTTCACGCCCGCCAGAGCATAAGCAAATGATCCTGTTCTGTCTGGACGAATTTGCATCTTTTGGGAAATTGCAAATTACCGAAGCATTGCGCAAACTCCGCAAGCGGCATATACGCATAATGGCTCTGACTCAATCCCTTGCGGATTTGGATATTATTTATGGGAAAGACGAACGAAAGGCCATGCTTGGAAATTTCAAATTTACCGTGCTTTTGGGATGCAAAGATACTGAAACGCAGGAATATTTTTCAAAGATGATAGGGGACAAGCGTTCACTTGTAAATAGTGATAATGATATTAAGCCGAAGCCTATCATTAAACCCGCAGACCTTGCGCATTTGGGGCAGGAGCTTTTTGTTATCTGTGATGATGGCTCTATACGCCTAAAAAAGAACTTCTACTTCAAATAAAAAAGGGCTACCCCACGAAAGGGCAGCCACTTGTATTATATTATGCCAAATGATACGGTAGTGTTACACGGGTCGGACGATACGGTACTTGCGCGGCCTTATGCGTCTTTCCGGCCTGCTCAAATTGCGCAATCTTCTTCTGGAGTTCCTCGTTGCTCATTTTCTTGATTTCTTCGGGGATAATGCAGCGGTCATCTTCATAATACTCTTTCATATCATCTCACCTCACAGTAATCAATGTCGTAGGATTGCTTAATTTTATCTAAGGCAGCTAACTGTGCCTCTTTATCAGTATACCCGATTCGGAGAAAATTTTCTACATACAATTTGTACAAATATTCTGGGACTTCCTGTGCGGATGCGTAAATATAGACCGAACCATCGTGACAAATTACGATGCTCACAGCGTATTTATGCCGGAAGGCCGAATTGAAATCTGCAATGCTCGGCGGCATACTGTTCGGATGCGTGTGCATTGCAATCAGGTTTACAACGCCATCAATGGCGCGGGCAACAGCCGTTGTGTAGCCGATTTGTTCTTCGGCTGTCTCGTCTAAGACGCTGGCAAGGACAGCACCGCTTGCACCATCGAACCAGTACATATCTTCAAACAACGTGCCGCTGCGGTGCAGCAGCATTTCTTTGGCCTTGCTGTACAGGATGCGGCTGACGGCTGCGTTGTCTATAATACTATCAAATTTGCGGCGGTACTCTCCACCGCTGATATAACTGCTGTCAACCGTGGTTTCTTTATTTCGCCCATAGCGCTGAAACTCTAAAATCATCCTATCACCTAATTTTATTGTAGAGGTTTTTTGCCAAACTGTCAAGTTCACCGTATACAAAAAGCCCCCAAGCGGGTCAGGCTTGGGGGCTTAGGACTATTTGCAGGGCGTTTTTACACCACTATTTGTAAGGCTCCTTTATATAAAATAGGAAAAGTTGGTGTAGTAGTGGTGTAATGGTGTCAGAAATTCGCATTTTTACACCATTTTATAGCGATTATACGTCAAATTTCAATCCACAGGCTTCATCGTGGGGACTTGCACGATTCGCTCATTTGATCATTTACCGTAAAAGCATGCTGGGCGCACTACGGCACAAAGCCCCTGCCGCAGTGCTGCGGCAGGGGCTTTGTGTAATATGAGGAATGCTGTGTAACTCAGCAAGGGAATGGCTTATTCGTTGTCGTCCTCGTCGGCTGGTTTGCTCCACTCTTTAAAGGACGGAACTTTTGGGTAAGCTTTCAGTTGCTTTTTCATTTTGCGGATGGCAATGCTGTAGGGGTTCAGGGCGCCGGACAGGTACAGCCCCGCGGCAAAGATGAAGAATACGCTGGCAATCAGCATAAACGCACGCTGCTCCACATTGGCGGCCAGCAAAAAGGTGACCGTCGAGCCGATCACCATCATTTCCGCGGTGGCATTGCCCTTGCGGCGCTGCTCCTTCGGGGTCAGGCGCACGTCCTCCAAGGCCATCAGCCAGTTCATCTGCTCGTCTGTGATGTTCAGCTCGGTTTTATAACGGTACAGATTGCGGCGGGTCTCGGCATCAGCGTTCTTGTAGGTCTCACTCTTGTGGTAATCCTGTGCCGTGGGGGTCTGTTTCTTTGCCATTTGCTTATCCTTTCCGTTTTGCGGGGGCCGGCAGCTGCAAAATCACCAGCGCGGCGATCTCGCACACAATGCCGGCTACGCCGAATGTATCCATCTTCTGCCCGAACAATACCAGCCCGAACAGCGCGGCGGCCACAGGCTCAAAGGTGGCGGCAATGGACGCACGGCTGGCGGGGATGGCTTTCAGCGCGGCGGTGTACAGCCACTGCGCCGCCAGAGAGCACACCAGCCCCAACCCGAGGTTGGCGGCCAGCGCACCGGGCGTTGTCAGGATATAGGCAACGCCCGGCAGCTCACCTGCGGCGGCGGTAAACACAAGGCTTGCCGCTGCACTGAAAAGGAACATGTAAAACAAATTTGTCATCGGGCTGTACTTTTTCAGCTTGGTGGCCAGCAGAATATTCTGCAGCGTGTAGCACAGCGCGGCACCGAGACCGTAGGCCACACCGCCCGCATCCAGCGTCACGCCGCCTGCCACGCCGCTGACTAACGCACAGCCCAGCAGGCTGAGCACAAGGCACAGCCCCTTGCCGGGGGTGAACTTTTCATGCAGAAACACGACGCTGAACAGCATGACAAGGGACGGCATAAGGTAGATGAGCACGGCAGCCGTGCCCATACCCACAAGCTGGATGGAGTAGGTGTAGAACAGGCCGAACATAAACAGCCCCAATGCACCTGCCGGGACGAACCAGACAAGGTCCCGCAGGTCGATCTTCAGCGCGGCGGGGTTTTTCGCCGCCAGCCAGATGCCTGTCAGAATGGCCATCGAGGCCATACGCACGAGGGTCATTTGGGTGCCGTTGACGCCGTAGGCCGTCAGGATATTGATAAAGATGCCGTTTGCGCCCCAGCAGGCCGCTGCCAGCAGCACCATCAGTACTGCTGCTGTTTCCTTTTGTTTCACAGTCCGTACTCCATTGTAATCGGATATTTTGCTTTTGTCAAAAAGCTTCCTTAACCAAGGTCCTCGCCGTTAGAGGCGGTGACCTTCTTGTACCAGTAGTAGCTGTCCTTCAGGCTGCGCTTGCCGGTGCCGTTGAACTGGTTGTCGTAATCGACATAGATGAAGCCATAGCGCTTCTCGATCTCGCTGGAGGAGCAGGAGATGATGTCAATGGGGCCCCACGGATAGTAACCGCGCACATCAACGCCGTCCTTGACCGACTCGACGACCTGCTCAACATGCTTGCGCAGATAGTCGATGCGGTACGGGTCGTGAATGGAGCCATCGGCCTCGACCTTATCGTAGGCACCAAAGCCGTTCTCGGTGATGTAGAGGGGCTTCTGGTAGCGGTCCCAGTACTCGTTCAGCGCAATGCGCAGGCCGAGGGGGTCAATGCTCCAGCCCCAGTCGCTGGCCGGAATATCGGGGTTCGGCACCTGACCCAACTCGGTGTGCAGGTACGGCTCCTCGCCGGACAGGCGGCTGTAGTAGTAGCTCAGCGATACAAAATCGACCGTACCCTCTTTCAGAGCCTCCTCGTCGCCGGGGTAGAAGTTGATATGAATGTTGTGCTCATCGTAATAGCGCAGGGCGTAACCGGGATAGTAGCCGCGAACCATGATGTCACCGTACAGATATTCCATCTGGTTGTGGCGCATATTCCAGTACACATCCTCGGGGCGATGGCTGATGGGATAGGTCAGGTTGGAGCAGAACATCATGCCGATCTCGTTGGCAGGGTCGATCTCATGGGCAATCTTGGTGGCCTTGGCGCAGGCGACCATCTCATTGTGGACGCCCTGATACTTGGCCTCCAGCAGGTTGTCGACCTTGTCGCTGGCAATGCCCAGATGGTTGAAGCTCTCGTGGACGATGAGGTTGATCTGGTTGACGAGGATCCACTTATGGACCTTGCCCTTGTAGCGCTTGAACAGCACCTCGCAGTACTTCACAAAGAAGTCAACGACCTCGCGGCTGGCCCAGCCGTTGTATTTCAGGGCCAGATTCAGCGGCATCTCATAGTGGCTGACCGTGATCAGCGGCTCCATGCCGTTGGCAATGATCGTGTCGATGAGGTCATCGTAGAACTTCAGGCCCTCCTCGTTGGGCGTGGCATCATCACCGTTGGGGAAGATGCGGGCCCAGTTGATGGAGGTGCGCAGGCTGTTCATGCCGGTGCCTGCCAGCAGCTTGATGTCCTCCTTGTAGGTGTGGTAGAAGTCGATGCCGCGGCGTTTGGGGTAGAACTTGTCGTCCTCCTCCATGGCGCGCTTGATGTATGCGGTGTCGATCTCCATGTTGTAGCGCTCTTCCGGCGGGATGTCATACTGGCTGCGGTTGATGTCTGCCAGGCACCAGCCCTTGCCGCCCTCTTTCCATGCACCCTCCATCTGGTTGGCGGCCAGTGCACCGCCCCAGAGGAAGTCCTTCGGCATACCGTTGTATTTGCTCATCTTTTCCATTTTAGATTCTCCTTGTCAAAAATCAGCCCTGCGCCTTGGCCTCAAGGTCGGCAAGACGCTTTTCATAGTTTTTGGCGATCTTCAGCATACTCTTGGTCATGTTGATCTCAACCTGGATCGTCATAAGGGTATCCTGTGCGTGGGCAAACAGGACATAGTAGCCCATCTTCTCATCACCGCCGCGAATGTCGCCCTGGATCATCTCGGTCTGAACATTGTGGGCCTCGGCCTGCAGCTTGTCAGCCTCTTTCAGCTCAGCCTTGGCCTCGTCCAGCTCACCCTTGGCAATGTGGTCCATAGCCTTGCTGGCGTGCAGGCGAGCGTCACCGGAGCCCATGATGATATCCATGGCCTTGCCCATGACATATTCGTCTTTTTCTTCCTGGGTCATACCCGTCATCGGGCTCTTTTCCTCTTCCATAAAAATGCTCCTTTGTATTCGTTATGGTTAAATCGTGTGACTTACAGGATGTTGTGTGACTGCGCCCTGATGAAAATACCGCCCGGTCGAGTAGAGCCGGCCGGACGGTACTTTTTTCACTTTCAACTTACAGATCAAGCGGCACCTGTAAGCGTTTTGCGGCTATCAGGCCTTGATGGCGGCAGTCTCTTCCTTGACCTTCTGGTCGTCATAGGCCTTCACGAACGGGAACCAGATGACGGCAGAGAGAACAAAGGTCAGGATGGCGAAGATCACGCCGGTGATGCTGCCCTGCGTAGCGATAAAGGTGCTGATGGGGTACGGGCAGTACCACAGGTCGAACTGGATGCGCGGGATGGGGGCAAACGGGATGACCTTCGTGAAGATGTAGGTCACGATGGGAAGGATGATGCCCTGAAGCCACATAGGCAGCATCAGCAGGGGGTTCCAGGCGATGGCGCCGAAGATGATGGGCTCGTTGATATTGAAGATGCCGGGCACGACGCAGGCTCGGCCAAGGGCCTTCAGCTCGCTGGATTTGCAGATGAACATCATCAACAGGCAGAGGGACAGCGTGCAGCCGACACCGCCGATCCACAGATAGGTGCAGAACATGAAGGTCTCGGTAAAGATGCCCAGGTTCTGGTAGGTGGCAATGCCAGCAGCGACCAGCTCCAGGTTGGCGGTGATAACAGCCAGCTTGACAGGCTCATCAACAGGGGTAAGCACCCAAGTGGAGATACCCATGGAGTAGATGAAGCACTTCAGGAAGCAGAAGAACACGAAGCCGACAGGAGAGGTCAAAGCACTCTGCAACGGCATAAAGACGGCCTGCACAGCACCGGCAACATCGACACCGGCGACCTGAACGATCAGCCAGCCGCCCGCGATCAGAAGCATGATGGGCAGCAGGGAGTCAAACCACTGACGAACGAAGTCGGGAATGACGGAATCCTCTTTGAAGAAAGAGAACTTAGCGAACGCACCAAAGACCAGACCAACGATAATGCCGGTGAAGATGGCAACGAACATACCGTTGGCACCGTACAGGGAGTGGCCCTGGCCCATTTCCTCCGCAGACTGCGGGTCGATGCAGATCATAAAGAGCATCATGCCCGTGAAGCCCGCGAGGATGCGCTGCTTACGGAAGCGCTTTTTCTCGCAGTAGTTAAAGGGGATCAGGAAGGAGGCCATCAGGCCGATCTTGCTCATCGTCCAGCCGAAGGGAGTCCAGAAGCTGGGCAGAGCGGGAATGTAGTCGTTCAGGATGGTGCCGACGCAGAAGATAGAGCCTGCCAGAATGAAGGGCAGCAGCTGCATCATCGAGTCCTTGATGACCACGATCCAAGTCAGGTTCGTGATCTTTTGCAGTTTCGGCGCGAAAGAATTTTCGAGCCATTTAATGAGTTTATCCATTGGTTTCCTCCTCATTTATGCTGCCGATGGTCGGCAGCACTATTTAGTGCAGGGCCGCTTCCCTGCTTGGTACCGTAGAGTATCAGGCCTCGCCGAACATGCCAAGGATCTGATCCAGCGCAGCCTCGCCGTTCAGGCGTGCGTAGGCAGCCTGCTCAATGACGCCGACCTTGACATCATAACCCTCGCAGATCTCTTCCATATCGGGCAGAGTAGAGGCGAGGTGGGGCCCGATCATCAGGCAGTCGATCTCATCGACATAATCCTCAACAGTGGACTCGCTGCGTGCATTGACAGTGATGGACAGGCCGCGGGCTGCGGCAGCCTTGCGGATGTTGGCAGCCATAAAGCCGGAAGATGCGCCGGAACCGCAGACGAGCAGAACATTGTGCTTTTTCATAAGTTGTTTACCTCTTTCGTGTTAAATTCCTCATATTTTTGCGGGTCTTCATACCCAGGACCCTTTCTGTGTTTTCAGCATACTGCAATTTTTTGCATAGTGCAACCCGACTTTTGCACACCGTTGGTGCAATCTGTCAATGTGCAAAATAATTGCACACCAAACTTGTGCACTCTGCTTAAAAAAGCAGCTTTTACAGATTTTTGCAACAGAAAAAGCATATTTTTTGGCATTTTGTACGGCTTTTTGCAGACCCCCTGTGAAAATTGCCGCTTTTCTTTTGGGGCAGGGTTGGGGTATACTATGAATATAAAAGTAAGGCAGGGTGTCCCACCCTGCAATACGGCAGTTACAGCAGCGCCCCGCCCGGAGAGAAAAAGCCGATTTATGCCACACATTCAACGAAACGAAAGGATCCACCGTTCATGGCTAGCAAGCAAAACCAGCTCGTGCAGACATTGCTGGATCAGAACCAGCAGCTCAACGCCACCCAGCTTGCCAATTCGCTGGGGGTATCGGTGCGCACGGTACATAACTATATCAATGCAGTCAATGCGCAATACCCGGACGCCATCGTCTCGACGCCGACAGGATACCGCATTGCACCCGCTATGGCGCAGCAGATGCTGCACCAAAGCCCGAACGACATCCCGCAGAACGCGCAGGACCGCTGCACCTACATCCTGAACCGCCTTGTACAGAAGGGCGGCAGCCTGAACCTGTACGACCTGTGCGATGAAATTTATATCAGCGCAACGACCTTTCACGGCCTGATGGGCAAGATGCGCCGCCTGACGAGGGAGTACGACCTGAGCCTTGCCGTCAGCGGGGACACCGTGACACTGACGGGCAGCGAACGCAACAAGCGCCGCCTGCTCAGCGGACTGTTGTACCATGAATCCGCCAGCGCGTTTACAAGCACGGACTCCCTGCAGGCTGCATTCCCCAGCATTGACATTGAAAAAATACGCGCGGATGTCATGGATGTGCTGAACGAAAACCACTACTTCATCAATGACTATTCACTACTGAATCTGCTTTTGCACATTGCCATCGCCATAAACCGTGTACAGAACGGCTGCGTTTACACAGAAGCCCCCAGTACTATGCACCCGCTGGACCCGCAGAATGAAAAGCTTGCGCAGGAGCTGACCGAGAGGCTGGCCCGCAATTTCAGCATTCGTTTCTCTGCAGCTGAGCAATATGAAATGGCGCTGCTGCTTGTTTCCCGTACCTCGATGCTGGACTATGCGGCCATCACGCCCGACAACATTGCTGACTATATCGGCAGCGACTGCACCGACCTTGTGCACCAACTCATCAACACCGTAAAGGATTTTTACGACATCAATCTGGACGAGCCGGAATTTTTCATCCGCTTTGCGCTGCATACCCACAACCTGTTGGTGCGCGCGCAGAACAGGAGCTTCTGCAAGAATCCGCTGGTCAGTGAGATACGCCAGAGCTGCCCGCTGATTTACGATGTGTCTGTGCAGCTTTCGGGCATCATCCGCGAAAAGACAGGCATCACGCTCGATGAGGATGAGATCGCCTACATCGCGCTGCATCTGGGCGGTGCGCTGGAAACACAGAAGGAACTGGCAAACCGTGTGCCCGCCGTGCTGTACTGCCCCAGCTACTACAATATGGACAGCAGCCTGGCGGACCGCATCAGCCGCCGCATGGAGGGTAAAATCCTGCTTACCAATGTCTTTACAAAGGAGAGCCTTCTTGACCAGCTTACCGGTAGTGCGCTGATCATCTCCACCGTGCGGCCCCACAGGGTGCTGAATATGCCGCTTGTGCTTATCTCGCCTTTTTTGACAAACTCCGACATTATGGCGCTGAACCGCAAGGTGGAGGAGATCAACACGCAGGCGCGGCGTGAAAACTTCCGCCGCAGCCTGTCGGCTATCCTGACGCCGGAGCTGTTTGAAACAGGCTCCCATTGTACCACGCGGGAGGAAGTAGTCCACCACATGTGCAGCCGCCTGCTGGCGCAGGGCTGCACGACCCCGGCGTTTGAGGCCGCTGTCATGGAGCGGGAGAGTATTTCGTCCACGGCGTTCGGGCAGTTTGCAATCCCCCACACGCTGAAAATGTGCAGCCCGCGCACCTGTATGGCTGTATATGTCAGCCGTACCCCCATCCGCTGGGACGACACGGCCGTCAGCCTTGTGATCATGCTGAGCTTCAATCCCAATGACCGCAAGATTTTTTACGATATTTTTGAGCCTTTGTCCATGATCTTGCTGGACAGCAACAATTTGAAGGGTGCCCTTCTGTGCAAAGATTACGCCGCCTTTATTGATTTTTTGGTGGAGCGTATGGAATGATTTCACCGCACAGCCATCATATTGCATGGCATTGACCAATCGGGAAAGGAAAGAACTTGGATGATACAGTTTCACACCTTAGTTGCCAGCGATCTGGACGGTACCCTGCTGCCGGAGGGACAGACCGAACTGTCCTGCGCCGTGTTTGACGAGATACGCCGCCTGCATGACTGCGGGGTGTTGTTCTGCGCTGCGAGCGGCCGCCCCCTTGACACTCTGCGTGAACTGTTTGCTCCCGTGGCAGACGAAATCGCCTATATGTCCGAGAATGCTGCCTATGTCTGCTATGGCCGCAAGCTGCTGCATACCATACCTATGCCGCGGGCGCTTTGCGCTGAGCTGGTCGCCTATCTGGGAACGCGCACGGACTGTGTATCCCGTGCCTGCACTACGACAGGCCGCTATTATTTTGTGCCAACCGCTGCCGCCCAGGCGAATCTTGACGCGGTGGGCGTTGAGTTTGGGGGCTGCTGTATCGTGAAGGATTTCAGCGAGGTAAAAGGAGATGTGACCCAGATTTCCGCCATCTCCGCAGGGGATATGAACATTCCGGCCAAGGAAATCCTGCCCCTCTGGCAAGACCGCATCGGTGCCGCCATCACGGGCGAGCACTGGCTGGATTTTACCGCGGCGGGCAAGGACAAGGGGCTGCATTTGCTGTGCGCGCATTTCGGTATCCCGCAGGAAAATACATACGCCTTCGGTGACAGCTACAACGATGCCCCCATGCTCCGTGCCGCGGCGCACCCCTATCTGATGCGCATTGCGCCTGCCGATTTAAAGGCAGAGTTTGCCACGCAGATCGATGACGTGGCAGGTGTGCTGAAAACGCTGGGATACTAAATCAGACCGTCAAAAAATTGAATTCTTCCCTTATTGCGTGTGCAGGGGCGACCATCGGCCGCCCGTCAACGTACCGCAGCTTGCCCTTGTTAGTCGCCTGCTGAGGTCAATTCAAGATTCATCAAGTCAAAATCAATAGATTCACCGTCGATTTTGAAAAAATCCGGAAATGTACACAGCTTCCGAAAGCCGTATTTTTCATACAGTCTGATGGCGCGGGCATTGTCGCTGCGCACCTCCAGATTCAACTGCTCGAAGCCGTTCTCTTTGGCAAAGGCAAGAACTGCTTCTGTCAGCGCAGACGCCGCGGCATCCTCTGCCCGTGCGCGTTCGATGATAGGGGACAAGCGTTCACTTGTAAATAGTGATAATGATATTAAGCCGAAGCCTATCATCAAACCTGCAGAGCTTGCGCATTTAGGGCAGGAACTTTTTGTTATCTGTGATGATGGCTCAATACGTCTAAAGAAGAACTTCTACTTTAAATAAAAAATGGCTACCCCACGAAAGGGTAGCCATTTGTATTGCATTATGTCAGATGATGCGGTAGTATCACACGGGTTGGACGATACGGTATTTGCGCGGTCTTATGCGTCTTTCCGGCCTGTTCAAATTGAGCAATCTTTTTCTGGAGTTCCTCGTTGCTCATTTTCTTGATTTCTTCGGGGATAATGCAACGGTCATCTTCATAATGCTCTTTCATATTGCACCATTTTCTTTTACCCAATCAAACTTGATATCATCATAAAGGCAATGACAACCGTAACAATCGTGCAACCTGCACCGGAAAGCAAGGCAATAACATTTGCTACAGTTTTATCGTTTTCCTTCTCATTACGATGAATAGCCGTCACAAAGCACCAAATGGAATATATCGCCAATATAACAGATATAGCACCCCCGAGTTGAAGTTTATCGGCTACAAGACCAGAAGCTAGTCTCAGGCCAAAATAGCACAAAATGGGACAGATAATCGCGTTTTGCCAATCAAGTTGTTTATTTGAAAGTCGTTCTCCATAGCGCTGTGGTTGTTTACGGACTGGTCTACTACCAAGACTAAAATCGCCACCATATTCTTCCTCCTTGCGCTTAAAGTCCTCTCTGTACCAATCTCTATCTTCTACACTCATGGAACAACGCCCTTTCTTCTCAAGCAGAAAACATTCCATTTCATGTTTATTGTAAGCGCATTATAGCCCGCTGTCAAGTTCACCGCATTCAAAAAGCCCCCAAGCGGGTCAGGCTTGGGGGCTTAGGGTTATGGGCAATGTGTTTTTACACCACTATTTGTAAGACTCCTTTATATAAAATAGGAAAAGTTGGTGTAGTAGTGGTGTAATGGTGTCAGAAATTTGCATTTTTACGCCATTTTATAGCGATTATACGTCAAATTTCAATCCACAGGCTTCATCGTGGGGAAGAGGAGGACGTCGCGGATGGAGGCGCTGTCGGTGAGGAGCATGACCAGGCGGTCGACACCGAAGCCGAGGCCGCCCGTGGGGGGCAGGCCGTACTCCAGGGCGGTGACGTAGTCGTAGTCGACCTGGGCCTTGCAGTTGGGCTCGATGGCCTTGCGCTCGGCGACCTGGCGCTCAAAGCGGGCCTTCTGATCGATGGGGTCATTCAGCTCGCTGAAGGCATTGCCGTACTCGGTGCAGTCGATGAAATACTCGAAGCGCTCGGTGAAAGCCGGATCATCGGGCTTGCGCTTGGCCAGCGGGCTGATCTCGACGGGGTAATCATAGATGAAGGTGGGCTGGATGAGCTTATCCTCGACAAAAGCGTCGAAGAACTCGGCCAGGATGGCACCCTTGGTGGGGACCTCGGGCAGCTCGACGTGGTGCTCCTTGGCAGCAGCGATGGCATCCTCGTCGGTCTTCCAATCGTTGAAGTCAACGCCGGAATACTTCTTGACGGCCTCGATCATGGTCAGACGCTCCCAGTGGCCCATGTCGATTTGCTTGCCCTGGTAGGTGATTTCCAGGCTGCCACAGACCTTCAGGGCCAGGCGCTTGTACATCTCCTCGACCAGATCCATCATGCCGTGGAAATCGGTGAAAGCCTGGTACAGCTCGATGGTGGTGAACTCAGGGTTATGCTTGGGGTCCATGCCCTCGTTGCGGAAGATACGGCCGACCTCGTACACGCGGTCCATACCGCCGACGATCAGGCGCTTCAGATACAGCTCGGTCTCGATGCGCAGCACCATGTCCATATCCAGCGTGTTGTGGTGGGTATAGAACGGGCGGGCGGAGGCGCCGATCTCAAAGGGGGTCAGGATGGGGGTGTCGACCTCCAGGAAGCCCTTCTCGTCCAGGTAAGCGCGGATCTCCTTCAAGATCTGGCTGCGCTTGACGAAGGTGTCTTTGACCTCGGGGTTGACGATGAGGTCAACATAGCGCTGACGATAGCGGGCCTCGCGGTCGGTCAGACCGTGGAACTTCTCGGGCAGGGGCAGCAGGCTCTTGGAGAGCAGCGTCAGCTCGGAGATGCGGACGGAGATCTCGCCCATTTTGGTGCGGAACACTTCGCCCTTGACACCGATGATGTCGCCGATGTCCAGCTTTTTGAAGGCGGCGTAAGGCTCATCGCCCAGCAAGTCACGCTTGACGAAGATCTGGATATCGCCCTTCTGGTCGCGCAGGTGAGCAAAGCTGGCCTTGCCCATGATGCGTTTGGACATCATACGGCCAGCCAGCGAGACGATCTTGCCGGTCTCGGCTTCGGCGGGCAGGTCAGCAAACTCGGCTTTCAAATCAGCGGAGTAAGAATCCTGCGGATATTTGGTGATGACAAAGGGGTCGCTGCCGGCGGCGCGCAGGTCGGCCAGCTTCTGGCGGCGAACGGCTGCCTGCTGGCTGATGTCCTGTTCGGTCTGGGGCTTATTCTGCTCCATGTGAGATCGTCCTTTCGTGTTTTTAAATCATGAATATGCGGCGGTTTCCGCTTACTTGGAGCGGGTGACGGTCAGCAGCTTGTAGGTGACGATGCTGCCGTTGGGCAGGGTGACGTCAACCTCGTCGCCGGGCTTATGGCCGATCAGGGCGGCGCCGACGGGGCTCTCGTCGCTGATGCGGTTCAGGTTCATGTCAGCCTCGGTGGAACCGGTGATGTCGTAGGATTCCGGCTCCTCGCCCTCCTCCTGGATGGTGACGTTCATACCGATGGAAACGGTATCGCCGGACAGCTCGCTGTCGTCGATGACGCGGGCGACTTTCAAGGTAGCCTCCAGGTCAGCGATGCGGGCCTCGACAACGGCCTGCTCTTCCTTAGCGGCGTCGTACTCGGCATTCTCGCTCAAGTCGCCGTAGCCACGTGCAACCTTGATCTTATCAGCAACCTCTTTACGTTTAACGGTGCGCAGTTCGTCCAGGTCATGGACCAGTTTATCATAGCCCTCACGGGTAACAACGACTTCTTTCGCCATGGTAGTTTCTCCTAACGTGTAAATAGTAAAAGTTGTGCGGCCCAATACGAGCCGCACTAACTGTAATATTATAAACGGTTCAGCGCCGTTTTGTCAAGTGCATTTTGCCGGATACGAGGCAGTTTCATCTTATTTATCCAGCTGCAGCAGGCCCACCTTGCGGTAGACTTTGTTGACGGTGCGGTTTGCCAGGCGGGAGGCACGCTCGGCACCGGACTTGAGCACCTCATCAACATACGCTTTATCGGCAAGAATCTTGCCGTACTCGGCCTGGACGGGGGCCAGCGCGTCGGCGGTGACCTCGGCGACAGCCATCTTGAAGTCGCCGTAGCCCTTGCCCTCAAACTCAGCGGTGATCTCGTCCATGCTCTTGCCGGTGAAGGTGCCGTAGATGGTCATGAGGTTGGAAACGCCGGGCTTATTTTCGCGGTCGAAGCGGACGCAGCCGTCGGAATCGGTGACGGCGCGCTTGCATTTGCGCACGATGGCATCCTTGTCGTCAGTCATCAGGATGAAGGCGTTGACGTTGGTGTCGGACTTGCTCATCTTCTTGGCCGGCTCGGCCAGGGACATGATCTTGGCGCCGGAGGCCGGGACGTAGCCCTCGGGCAGGATGAAGGTATCGCCGTAGATGCCGTTGAAGCGGCCGGCGATGTCGCGGGCGATCTCCAGATGCTGGGTCTGGTCCTGGCCCACGGGGACGAGGTCGGCGTTATAGATCAGAATGTCGGCTGCCATCAGGACGGGGTAGGTGAACAAGCCGCCGTTGACGTTATCGGGGTGTTTGGCGCTCTTATCCTTGAACTGGGTCATGCGGGACAGCTCACCGAACTGGGTGTTGCAGGCCAACACCCAGGACAGCTGGGTGTGGGCAGGCACGTGGCTCTGGACGAAGAGGACATGCTCCTTGGGATCGATGCCGACGGCCAGCAGCAGGGCGGACAGCTCGCGGGTGCGGCGGCGCAGCTCAGCGGGGTTCTGGCGGACGGTCAGCGAGTGGAGGTCGGCGACCATATACAGGCAGTCGTAGTCCGACTGCAGCAGGGCCCAGTTGCGCACCGCGCCGATATAGTTGCCCAGGGTGGGCGTGCCGGTGGGCTGGATGCCCGAAAGGATGCGTTTACGTTTTTCTTCTGCCATCGTTACATATCTCCTATCAAAACAAAGCACCGCCCGCGCACGAAGATTCGCGCTGGGGCGGTGTCCGTTGTGTGTTTCGTGTGATACTAGTATTCAACCACAAACGGGGCGGTTTGTCAATAAATTTGGGCAGATGCAGTGGTTTTTTAGGCTCGGTTTAGGTTGGCGGGGTATTGTATGGATGTTCCCTTGTTTTAACGGCAGTATCCCATTATAAAAGGCCCTGCCGCAGGGTAGGCAGAGCCGGGGTGGCGCACTATTTATTACTAAAACAAAATCAACGCTTAATATCGTAATTCATATTCATCAAATCACGGATGCTCTCTACATCGTCGGTGATGTTGGCATCGCCGTGGATGGTGTGCTTGATGGCGCTGGAAGCGACCGCGAAGTTCACCATGTCCATGGGTTTGTAGTCGTGCATCATAGCGTAGATCAGGCCGCTGGCAAAGGCATCGCCGCCGCCGACGCGGTCCAGGATGTTGAAGGTGTAGAGCTTGGACTCGAAGGTGTGACCCTCATACCACATGAAGGCTTTCAGGCTGTTCTCGCTGCCGGAATGTACGTACCGCACGTGGCGGGCAATGCACTTCATGTTGGGGTAACGGTCGATGAAATGCTGGAAAACCTCGTCCTGCTGCTCGTAGCTGGGCTGCAGGGGCACGCCGTCCTTCCAGTCGCCCTTGGCGTGGTTTTCCTCGTCTTTCCACAGGTGATACGGCTCGATGCCAAACAGCACGTCCACGTAGGGCAGGCACTGGGTGCAGTAGTCGCGGGCTTCCTCCCAGGTCCACAGGCTGGAGCGGAAGTTGCCGTCGAAGCTGACGGTCAGGCCCATCTCCTTGGCCTCGCGCAGGCAGCGCAGGATGAAATCGGCGCAGTTCTTGTTCAGCGCCGGGGTGATGCCGGACAGGTGCAGCCAGTCAAAGCCCTCAAACAGCTCCTGCAGATTGACCTTGGTCAGGTCGTACTCGGTCAGGGCGCTGTGCATGCGGTCATAGATGACCTTACTGGGGCGGATGCCGTAGCCGGTCTCGAGGTAATAGGTGCCCAGGCGGCAGCTGGGGGTCTCCTCCTTGGTAGAGAGGATCATCGGCGTACAGTGCACGTCGTTGCAGCGCAGCCAGCGGATGGCGCTTTTACCCAGGGAGTTGTTGGGCACCACGCTGAAGAAGGTGGAGTCCACGCCCAGGTTGGCCAGGGCCAGGGCAATGTTGGCCTCGCTGCCGCCGTAGCTGGCCTCGAAGCTGGATGCCATACGGATCTTTTCATAATTCGGCGGGGTCAGGCGCAGCATGACTTCGCCAATGGTAATAAATTTCTGCGGACTATTATTGCCAAGCAGGATCGGGTTGGCATGTTCCATGGGTTGCCTCCTGTTTTTATCGGGGATTTATGCAAAACTCCCCATTTTCTGTCATTTTATATTGTAAGGCATTACCAAAAGAAAATCAACAGAATACGCCCTGTTTAAAAAATATCAACTATTTCTTTAAAAGGCTTCCACCTTATATACGGTCGCGCCGCTGGCACGGGCGGCTTCAAGGCCGGGGCCGGAATCCTCGAAGATCATCGTTTCCGCCGGGGTAACGCCGAAATGCGCCATGGCTTTCAGGTAGCCCTCGGGGTCGGGCTTGCTGCGGACAACATCCTCGCCGGTGATAAAGACGCCGAACCAATCTGCGCAGTGGAAATACTCCAGCACCTCGGTGGCGTTTTTGCGGCTGCCGGTGGTCACACAGGCCAGGTCGTGGCCGGCGGCTTTCATCGCCTGCAAAATCGCCAGTAAGCTGGTGTTGGGGCGCACCATGGGCAGGCAGCTGCTGTACAGCTCCTTTTTGCGGTCGTGCACCCGCTCCACGGCTTCGGGGGCGGGGTCGCCGCCCATCAGCGGGCGTAAAAACTGCTTATAATAGCCGCCGTTGCAGTATTGGGCGTAGTATTCATCGGTGACGGTAAAGCCCTGCTCCTCCAGCGCAGCGCGGTAGGACGCGGCGTTGGCGGGGACGGTGTCCAGCAGTGTGCCGTCCAGGTCGACGCAGATCAGCATACGTTCTCTCCTTTTGCAAAGTTGGCAACATCGTTGGCCACCATGACCAGCCCGGCGTAGAACATCGGCGCGCGCTTGCGGTCTTTGGCCAGTTTGTAGGGCATCAGCCGCAGCCAGTGGATGACCTCGTGCATGAGGATGCTTTCCACCTGGGCGGCGGGGTAACGGCTCTGCAGGTCGGCCATTAACGCACGATACAGCGCATCATAGGCGGCCGAGCGGGTCAGCGCGAAGTCGATGCGGCTGCCCTGCACGGTGACCCGCGGGGTCTTCATCATGAATTCGTAGCTGCCGTGCAGGCTTTGCAGCAGTTTGCCGTAATCCAGGAAGGGACTTTCGTGCAGATTGCCGGTGTTGGGGTCGATGAGATACCAGCCGCCGTTCGCGCCGGGGTTCAGGCGGCAGATGATGTTTTCAATGGTCAGGTCGCCGTGGATGGTGCCCACGGGGTCAGCAGCGAACAAAGTTTTCAACCGTTCGCGGTCGAAAAGCCAGGCCAGCTGGTGCAGGTTTTTGTACTCGACGCCGTTGACCCAGATGGTGTCGGCGGCCATCAGCTCCCGCAGGGAGCGGGCGTCCCGCAGCTTTTGCAGGTTAGCGTCCACCTTTTTATCGATGTACTGCTCGATTTTTTCCATATCCGCCGGGCGGGCGGTGGGACGGTAGAGCTTTTCTTCCAACGTGTCCAGCACCTCCCGCAGGATGGCGGTGCTTTTCTCCACAGGGTTGGAGTGCAGGTAGCGGAACAGGCCGACAGCCTGCGGGTCGTAGACCATGTCGTACCAGCAGCAGCCGTCCTCGGTGCTGCTTTGCAGGATGTCGCACAGGGGCAGGCGGTCTTGCTGGGTGCGCAGCCAGGCCAGCTGTTCGGCCAGCTTGTCGCCGTCCGCACCAAAGGCATATTTACGGTAGAACGTCTTTTCTGCGTCCATGCAGAGCATGGTGGTGGCGTTGGAACCGGCGGAATAGTCCTGCAAAATGGTGATGCCCTGGTTCATTTTTAGGAAGCCCTTGACCCACTCCTTGTTTTGCAGGCCGAAATACTGGCTTAAAAACGCCGCACGGTCCTGCGGGTCGGCCTGGGGCAGCAGGTTGAGGTAGCTCTCCCCTGCCGGGGCGGCCTGAGTGGCCTGATTGACGGCACCGCGCACGTTTTCCGGCAGCAGCGTGACCAGCCACATGGCCAGCAGCGGCAGTGCAAACCAGCACAGCAGCAGGATGCTGGCGGCGGGGGCAGCCGCGCCCATTGCCCCGCCGGGCAGCAGAGCGCTGAGGTCGGCGGCGTTGCGGCCAAAAAGCAGGTCGAACACATCCACCAGCGCCATGGGCTGACCGGCCGCGGTGAGGGCCGCTGCCAGCGCCGTGTAGGAGCCGAGGTAGGCCGCCCACATGAGCACCGTATTAACGACAAGACGTCCAATCTTGATGCGGCCCAGGTCCTTGAAGGTGTTGATGAGGCTCCAAAAGAACATCATGCCGTCCAATTTCAGCGTATCATTGAACAGCCCGCAGAAGGCAAGGCAGCCTTTTTTGAGCAGGTCCCGCAGAGCCACCACCAGCACAAGGCCCAGCGCCAGCACCAGCGAGAACACCAAGTAATACTGCGCCGCGCCCAGCACGGCCGCACCGCCCTGCCCCAGCGCCCAAAATGTGCCGAAGCCCAGCGCCACGAACCAGACATCCAGGAAGCGGTCCATGATGACGGTAGCCAGCGCGAAGCCGATGCCGCTTTTCATGCGGCGGCCGGTGAACACCGCGCGGAACACATCGCCCAGGTGGAAGGGCAGCACAAAGTTGAGGGCATAGCCGCCGGCCATGCCCCGCAGCATCTGGCCCCGCAGCGGGCGCTCGTAAATTCGGATGAACTGCTCCCACCGCAGCAGGCGGAACGCATGCCCCACCAGCACAAGAAATAGCGATAATACGAGGTAAAAAGTCATTTACAGCAGTTCCTCAAAAGCGGATTTGTTTTCCGGGGCCTCGGCGGCACGGTACTCGGCCGGGGTGCCGAAGGGCAGGTGCAGGTCGGTGGCGAAGCCTGCCACTTTCGCGCCGCGGTCAGCCAGCACGTTGTAGATGCCGGAGACGAAAAACTCCTTGTATTCGCAGTTTTTCAGGTAGGCGGCGCAGGCGTCGGCGTAGGTCTGCTTGTCCTTGAAGTAGTATGCGCCGCAGATGGCGTCGTGGCTGACCACCTGCTTTTCCACCGTATGGCAGACATTGCCATCCGGGCCGTACTGCAGGTAGCTGTAGGCGGGCGAGTCGCTTGTGAAAGTGAGCAGCGCACCGTCCGGGCCGTGGGCGAAACCGCCCTTGTTGCAGAAGTCGTTGAAGCTGCGGCAGAGGAAAAGGTGGTCGCAGTCGTTGAAGAGCAGTGGCTCACCGTCGGGCAGACCCTCGGCCCCGCGCAGGGCGGTGATGGCCGCGCCCTCGGTCACGGCGGGCAGCGCAATGATGCGGGCGTTTGGCCAGTACGCCTTGATCTTGGCGTCGATGGCAAAATCGCGGATGTGCTCTTCCAGCACCACAAAGGTGAGGTCGGCGCAGTCGACGTACTTCTCGATGCTGCGGGCGGCCCAATAGAAGAAGGGCTTACCGGCAATTTCGATCAGCGGCTTGGGGCAGACGAAGCCGTTCTCGAAGAACCGGCTGCCCCGGCCTGCCATGGGGAGGATGAGGTGGAGTTTAGGCATAGTTTGGACTCCTTTTGTTTTGCGGATTTTTGCCAAATTGCACGGGGCGGCGCGGAACGGCAGCCGCCATTCGCTATTAAAGTGCAGCCAGCATTTTACATTCGGCTTCCACCACGCGGGAAAGGCCTGTTTCAATATCCACCCGGGGCACCCAGCCGTAAGCCTCCCGGGCGTGGGCGTTGTCACACAGGCTGAACTTGTTGACCTCGTGGTCCAGGATCTCCGGTTTGATGCCGTAGGCGCCGCCGTACAGTTCGGGGTACTTGGCCCAGTAATGGCTGCTGGGGCAGTACTTGGCCTCGATGTTTTTGCCCATGATCTTGTTGGCGATGGCGTACAGTTCCCGCACCGAGTAGCTCTGGTTGCTGGAAACGTTCACCGCATCAAAGCCGGGCTGCGGGCGCTCGACCACGCGCAGGGCCAGGGCGATGAGGTCGTCCACATAAATGTAGTCGCGGCGCTGGTTGCCGTCGGAGTGGAACTCCGGCGTGCGGTCATAGTACAGCTCGCGGATCATATAGCCCACAAACGGCGGCTGCTTGCGCAGGCAGTCGATGTGAGGGCCGTAGACGTTGGCAAAGCGCAGGCAGGTCACGGTCATGCCATAAGTGTCGGCAAAGCTTTGGGCAAAGCGCTCGGCGCAGTATTTGGTGTTGGGGTAGATCAGGGTGGGCGGGTTGAACTTGCTTTCCACGGTCGGGAACTCGGTCTCGTTCTCGTACATGGCGTTGGTGGAGGCCTGCACCACCTGTTTTACGCCGGTGCGGCGGGCACATTCCAGCACGTGTACCAGGCCCATGGTGTTGACCTCAACGGCCTGCACGGGGTCGCTCTGGCAGTCCGGCAGGGGCGCGATGCCCGCAATGTTATACACAACATCGAACTTTTCTTCTTCAAACAGCTTAGGCAGGGCTTCGCAGTCGCGGATGTCCATGCGGCGGACTTCGGAGCCGAAATCGTGGTCGTCAAACTTTAAGTTGTCGAGGTTGCCGTAGGAGAAGTTGTCGATGCCGACGACCTCGTCCCCGCGCTGCCACAGGGTGTGCCACAGCTGGCCGCCGATGAATCCGGCGGCGCCCGTTACCAGAACTTTCATAAGAGAGCCTCCTTATAAATTGGACGCAATAACGCTGCTTGTATAATTTTCAATGGGTTTTTCGCGCCATTCGCGGGTGACAAATTTCTGCTTGCCGGCCAGGTACCGCCCGCAGAGTTTGAGCAGGCTGATGCCGAAGCTGGTGAGCTTGTTGTTGCTGACCTGGTCCTCCTCCCGCCAGGAGATGGGGAAAAACAGCACACGCTGTTTGAGCTGACAGAGGGCGAGGATCATGCAATCGTTAAAGTACAGTGTATCGGGGAATTTTTTGTAGTACTCAGTTTTCAGCGGCTCGACCGCGTAGAGGTTCAGCCCGCTGCCCAGATCGGTGATGCGCTTGCCTGCCACCAGGCTGAACAGGGCGTTGAAGCCGTAGTTGCCCACCACGCGCAAGGCACTGTACCCCTTGATGCGGCTGCCCTTCATGAAGCGGGAGCCAAGGCAGCAATCGTAGTTTTTGTACGTTCCATCATTCAAGATAGGCAGCAGATCAGCTACAGCGCCCTGGTCGTCGCCATGCAGCACCACCAGATGCTGGTAGCCGTGGGCGGCTGCGTAACCGAAGGCCACCTTGTGGCTGCCGCCGAGGCCGTAGTTTTCATCGTTGCGCAAAAGGCGCACGGGGGCCGCCGGGTGGCGGGCCATCCAATCCTGCACGGCGGCCTCGGTGCCATCGGTGGAGCGGTTGTTGACGACGATGCACTCCCCCACCCAGGGCAAAACGTGCGGGTCCAGCAGCTGCGACAGCACGCGCGGGACCTGTTTTTCACAGTTGTAAGCGGGGATGAAAATAAGTAGTTTTTCCATGTGTTTGCTCCTGTTTGTGTGGGGTTTGGCGGACCGATGCGAGCATCGGCCCCTATGGGGAGGGCATCAGCCGACCAGAAGGACCTGCAAGCTGGCGCTGCCATGCGTCACCGTGTACCGGTCCACAATGTTAAAATCAGCTTCAATCCAGGAATGAAACTCCGCCATATCGCGGACCTCGGCGTCATCGTATAGGATCACGCGGGGCGTCTTGCCGGGGACGTCGGTGTAATACTGTTCAAACCGGGGGTCGCTGTCGGTGCCGGAGATGACCGACGCCTGGGCAACATCCAACGTACCATCGGCCATTAAAAAGCCCAGGCCGTGCTGCTCGCCGATGGCCTGCAAAATCGGCTGGCCCGCGTAGGGCGCCAGCGCTTCATACAGACACTCCTGCATGTCGGCGGCTTTGGCGTCGGCATAGATGCCCTTGGCCGGGCCGGTGGTGATGCGCACCAGCGGCGTGTCGGTGATGTCAGCCGATTTCCAGCCGGTTGTCTGCACGCACCAGACGCGACAGACGAGCAAAAACACCAGCATCGCGGCCAGGCAAAGCACACCCTCGGCGCGGCGGGATTTTGCGGCATTGTCCCCGCCATCCGCATGGTTCACCAGCGCCAGCATACCGCAGACGGCGGGCCATGTCAAGTACATAAAAGTCGGGGCCAATCCAAGCAGCGTCGACCGCAGGATCATGGCGTAGGCCGCCAGCCCCGGCAGATAACCCAGCCAGAACAGCTCGGCGTTGCCGGGCCTGCCGCGGCCGCGCCAGAACGCCCACGCCCCGGCCAGCACCACCACCGGCACAAACTGGCGCTCGTCCAGGCTGCCGTCCTTAACGGCACGCAGCAGGCACTGCACCGTGGCAAAGGCCGCCCACAGGTTGAGCAGCCGCCCCACCGTAACAGGCTGCTTTTTAATAAGGTAGAGCGCCGCACAGACGGCGGCGGAGGCCAGCAGCGGCCAGAGCAGCGACCGTGCTACGGTCAATGCCTGGCCGGCCAGCAGGGCCATGCGCTGGGCGGTGGTAAAATTGTACTGCGGGTCGTGCAAAATCAACGTCAGGCGGCTGAGCAGCAGCGAGATGCTGAACTCCACGCCGGAGAGCGCATACACCAGAAACACCACACCGCAGACGGCGCAGCTGCCCAGCAGCACCCAGGCGCCGCGGTGTTTCGGCTCGCCATAGCGCTTGCCCAAAATCAACATGCCGATCCACAGCACGGCAAAGGCCGCCGCGCTTTGGGGAAAGGCCAAATACCCGAAGCAGGCGCACACCGCGCCCAGCGGCACCAGCCACAGCTGCTTGCAGCCGCGGGTGACATAGTGGTGCAGGCAGAGGAATGCCGCCAGCGTCCAGTGGAACTGCTGGCCGGTGTAGTCCGGGCCGAGGAACCACTTGGGCACGAAGGCGAACAGCACCAGCGCCGCCAGCAGCGCGGCGGGCTTGCCCAGGTCACGGCGGAACTCCCGGTAAAAGACGCAGCTCATGCCCGCCTTGCAGGCCAGCACCACGAGCCGGAAGAACACCAGCACGCCGGTAGTGCCGCCCGTGATGCCGATGAACATCGCCAACAGTGCGGCGGCGGGCAGGCTGGACAATTGATGCGGCTCCCACATATCATAAAAGAGCCGGTCGCCGCTGACCAGGCGGTAGCCGAGGGACAAAGCGTACTCCTCGTCGATCTCCAGCCCCGTAAAGGCGCTGCGCAGCATAACGGCAGCGCAGACAAGTACCAGAATCAGCGGCAGTATGCGGTTTTTACGGGTCTGCGCCATCAGGCGCCGCCCCCTTTCAAGGTTTTATGCAGCAGGGTGTCCCGCAGGCAGTACCAGTAGGGCAGGTAGTTCTCGCAGAACGCCCCCCACTTGCGCTGCAGCCGGCTTTGCGGCTTGGCCTGTTTGTTTTTAACCGCTGCTACGTCGAAGTAGCGGGACTTATCCCGCACGGTGATCTTCTGCTCAAAGGGCATCTGCCAACCCTCCGGGTACCAGTAAGCCGGGGTCAGCAGGCGGTAGTCGCTGCGCTCGGCCGCATAGCGGTTCAGCTGGCTTTCATCATGCCAAAGGGCGATGACATTTTGTTGCAGATCAGCCTCGGTGCGGCGCTCCAGCTCATGGCAGAGCGCCAAAAACGCCGGGGCCGTGCCGCCGTTGAGTCCGCCCGAAACGTAATATTTTCCGCAATTATACGGAATGTACGCTGTGCTTTTTGGGTTGCGGTCGTAGCTGAAAAAGGGCGGCTTTTTATCCCAGAAGCCCGGCTGCTGGACCAGCAGCAGGTTTTCGCCCCGGGCCGGGCGGGGCAGAAATTCTTCCTCGGTGATGGTCTGGGTGCAGGTGAGGTTGGCGTTGAAGAAAAAGAGGTAGTCCATTTTGGACAGCACAGTCTCCTGTGTCAAAAAGATGGAGAACCGCTTGAGGGTGCTGTAGGGCCAGGGGTAGGGTTCCTGATAGATGCGATGGACGCCGGGGGCGTCCTCGTACTCAATAGCGGGGGCGTCGGTGAATACGAAGTACTCTTTCTCGCAGTTGGGAAGGAATTTTTCGTTGAACGTGCGGTAAAATTCCGGCCAGAACACCGTGTACTTGCCGGTGCAGATGTACAGCATGCCGACTTTCGTCATTCCGCTTTCCCCTTTCGTTTGAGTTTGGCCGCCAGTTTTCCTGCGTAGCTGCGCAGATAAGCGGCATCCCTGCCCCAGCCGTAAACGGCCAGGTTAAGCACGTTGGGCACCACCAGCACCACCAGCACACGGGGCACCAGCCCCAGCCAGCCGCCGGGCATGCGGGCGCAAATTGCGTAGCTGCCACCCATGCACACCACCAGCGTGACCAGATGCAGCGCCTGCACGGCCAGATAGTGGGCCAGCCCGCCCGCCATGTACCGGCGGAACACCACCACCACGCGCCCTGCCCACATGATGCAGTGGGCCACGACGGTAGCGATGAGCGCGCCGGTGATGTCGAACATCGGGAACAGGATGAAGCTGAGGATGAGGTTGACCGCCGCCGAGCTAACCATGAACCACTGGTCCTGCTCAAAGTGGCCCAGCACCGCGCGGTAGGAGCCGAGCATGCGGTGGTTCCAGCCGACGTACTCGTTTAAGCAGAACACCAGCACGAAGCCAAGGGGCAGCAGCCAGCGCTCGCCCATCCAGGCCCCCATGAAGGGCTGGAACAGGCAAAAGTACGCGGTAGCGACGAAGCTTGCAAACAGGTAGCTGAACAGGTCCATGCCCCAGAACACCTGCTTGTCGTGGTCGTTGGCGGCGGCGGACTTATCGTAGACGATGTTTCCAATGGCCGCGGCGAAGCTGTCCATGACCTTGTTGCCCAGGTCGGTGGCGCTGGTGGAGATGGTGGAGTAGTTGCCAAGGTAGGTCGTCTGCACCGAGCCGCCCAAACGGGAGGTGACGATGGTATCCGACGAGCCGTAGATGGTATTGGACAGGCGGTGAACCAAATAGTACCGCAGATCATGGAAAATGCCCAAGTCCTTAAAGTCCGCCAGCGTGACCTTTACGTCCTTGACGTAGGGGAAGTCCTTTTTGAACCGCCACGCAATAAGCAGGTTGGCGCAGACATTGAAGAAGATGGACACGCTGAAATACAGCACATAGTTTGGCCACCACATCGACACGGCGATCTTGGCCAGCGAGGTGAGGACGTTGCAGCAGAAGTCGATCTGCGTGCAGCGGTAACCCTGCTGGGTGCAGGTGTACATCAGCCGCCGGGTAACCAAAAAGTAACTGCACATCGTAGAAACCACATTTAAACCATAGACCGTGTAGCCGGTGGCCAGGGGCACGTCCGGCATGATCCACGGCAGGGCGGCCGCACCGCACAGCGCCAGCAGCGCAATGACGCTGCCCACGGCGCGGTAGGCCCACTTGTACATGGACATGTATTTGCTGATCTTTTCCTCGTTTTTGGCAGCGATCTGCTCATACAGGCGGTAGCTGATGACGCTGCCGACGCCGAACTCGGCAATCGAGAAAAAGTTGAACAGCTGGCTGACGACCTGGGACGCGGTGGTGACCTGCGTGCCGAAGTTATCGACCAGCAGCCGCCGCGTGACCAGCCCCAGCAAAAGCAGCAGCAGGCTGGAGCCCAGGGCGTAGGCCATATTTATTAATGTACGTTTGGTGCGCAAATGGGTGTACCTCGTTTGTGTAGTGGTTTGTAGGGGCGATGCTGTGCATCGCCCCTACGGCCACCGATTCAGCGTCTGCTTGCCATCCATAAGGTCAGGCGGGGGCCGATGGTTTTCATCATGGTTTGGAACAGTTTCCAATCCTTGCGGGTCTGCACCTCGGTGCCGTGGGGGTAGAGGGGGCGCAGGCGGCGCAGGCCGGGCAGGCAGGCTTCGCGCAGGGCCGCGTCTTTTACGGCGGCAGTGCGGGCCTGGGGCCAAAACACATCGGCGGCGGCATCCAGCATCACAGCGTAGACCTCCGGGCGTATTTTGCCCAGGGCGGCCTGGGCGGCCAAGTGGCGCTGGGCGGCGGCAAGGGCGTCAAACCGCTTGGGCAGGTTCTTGGCGTCGGTCAGCAAGCTGCCCTGCCGGCCCACCCGGTAGTGGGTGAACACCGTGTCCAAAAAATACAGCCGTGTGCAGTGGTTGAGCAGCATCAGGTCAAAGGGCCAATCCTCGGCCCAGCGCACATCGTCCCAAAAGCGGACGCCGGTGTCGGCCAGCCAGGCGCGGCGGATGCAGTATTTCCACACCGACCAGTGCCCGGCCCGGTACAGGCTTTTCAGGCGGGCAGCGTAGTCATCGCTGTCAAAGGGGCCGGGCAGCAGGCGCAGGCCGGTGTGTTCGGTCAGGGTGCCGTCGGGCTGCCACTCCAGATGCTTGCCGATGAACCAGTCGAAATCCGGATGAACGGCCAGTTCGCGGCGCAACGTCTCCAGCAGGCCGGGGGCCATGGCATCGTCGCTGTCCAGGAACAGCACCCACTCGCCTTTTGCGGCGGCCAGCCCGGTGTTGCGGGCGTTCGCCAGGCCGCCGTTTTGCTGGTGGAGCACCCGCAGGCCGGGGATCTCCGCCGCCAGCACGTCGCAGATCTGGCCGCTGGTATCGGTAGAGCCGTCATCCACGAGGATGCACTCCCAATCCCTGGGACCGGGCTGCTCCGCCACGCTTTTGACGCACGCCGCCAGGTAGTTTTGCACATTATAAACAGGCACGATGATGGAAAACTGGGGCATGGTTTCTCCTTTTTAATCGGTCTCTATCAGCTGCCAATCCGGCAGATACAGCGCGCTTTTTTTGGTGTGGGCGTACCATTTTTCGGGGGCCAGCACCAATTTGTCCGATGTCTTGGCCAGATACTGTGCCCACCAGCTGTAGGTGGAGTTGCTGAGCACGAAGCCCCGGCACTGCTCCATCAGGGCCATGTCCCCCACCGCGCTGCCCCGGGGGGCAAAAACGGCGGGCAAGTCGGCGGTGTTCAGGTTTTGCTTTGCCCAATCCACATCGTCCGAAAACACGAATAATGTTGCATCGGGGTGGGCAGCTTTTACGGCAGCTGCAGCGCGGGCGTAGTAGGCCGGGGTGCATACCTGCAAAATCTCGTTCTCGGGGCGGCAGTAGTCGCCCCGGCGCATGTGGACGGCTGCCGGGTAAGCGGCGGCCGCGATGGCGGCGGCCAGCTCCCCGGCGGGGGCGGCTTTGGGGCGAAGCTCCGCTTTGATTTCATCTGCAAAATCATCGAAGTACCGCGCACTTTGGAAGTATCCCCACGCCAGAAAGTCCCTGGCACGGCCGCGGTGTACGGGGGTATAGCCGTCGGTGGCAAAGTGCAGGCCCAGGGCGTTCAATGCCGGGGCACAGCGGGTTTCAAAGGGCTGCCAATCCCAGGCCATCAGGCCGCGGCGCTGCTCGTACTTGATCATCAGCGCTTTGGCGGTGTTCTGCCGGGGCAGGTGGGCCTTGGCGAAGCCGGGGTCAGCGAGGATCTGCACATCCGGGCTGATGGACAAATCGTTCAGTGCGCAGACAGTGTGGGCGGGGGCGCCGTCCTTCCAATCCTGGCGGTCCAGCAGGGTGACGGGTTCGTTGCAGCGCAGGCCCAGGGCACGGGCGAAGGCGTAGATGAACATCTGGTTGCCCAGGCCCCCGGCAAGTTCGGCGTAGATCATGCGCGCGCCCCCAGTCTGTCGTACAGTTCCTCCATGCGGCGGGCGGCGGTCTTCAGCTCGTAGCCTGCAGCGGCAAGGGTGGGCCAGTAGTCGGTGTGGTCGCCGTGGGCGGCGATCTCGTTGGCCTTGGCGGCCCACTTGGTAAGGGGCGCAGTCAGCGGCAAGAAATGCACAAGGTCTGTCACCGAGCCGTCATTGGGCACATTGGTGGAAGCAAGGCAGGGCACGCCGCAGCCCTGGGCCTCCACCAAAGTGACGGGGCTGCCCTCGAAATTGGAGGGCAGCAGGAACAGATCGAAGGCGTTCATAAACGCAGGTACGTCCTTTTGTACCCCTGCAAACAGGATGCGATCGGTCAGGCCGTGCTTGGCCGCAGCCTCGCGCATGGGCTGCTCCATCTCGCCTGCGCCGACGAGAAGCAGCTTCCAGGCAGGATCGGTCTGGGCCATGGCGGCGAAGACTTCGACGAGGAACAGCGGGTTTTTCTGGTGGTTGAGCCGGCCAACGAAACCCGCCAGCTTGTCGGAATCCGCCACACCCCAGGCAGCGCGGGTGGCGGCGCGGGCGGCAGCATCCGGGTGGAAGCGCCCTTGGTCGACGGCGTTGCAGGCCACCGCAAAGTTGGGCTTGCGGTCGATGTAGTCGCCAAAAACGAACCGCCCGGCGGCGACGCCGCAGCCCAGAAAGTAATCGGCAAACAGCTGGTAGACCCCGTGGGCAGCACGCCAGGTCAGCGTTATGGGCGGGTAGACGATGTGGCTGTGGACGATGATCTTGGCGCGGGGGCAGAGGGCGCGCATCATGGCGCAGACGGGTGCGCCGATCTTGCTGGCGGTGTGGTAGTGGATGATGTCATAATTTTTATGATTTTTCAGGTGGCGGTACAGGGCCCGGATGCGGTCCTTTTTATGGTCCGGCACACCGATGATGTTGACCCCATGGGCGATGAGGGCAGGGGCGGTGCTTGCCTGGTCGGCCGGGCAGAGGCCCACAAAGAGGTCAACTTTATATTTAGTTGTATCCAGATTCAGCAGCAGGTTTTGCACATAACGCTGCACGCCGCTTTGTACACCTAAGTGGTTGCTGATCATGAGAATACGCATAGATACATCCTTTTATTGGTTTCCGGGCGTCGGACACTTTACCAGTAACTGCCGCCCTCCACTTTTTCTTTATGAGCCAAAGTCTCCTCGGGCCGCACCCAGGCATCGTTATAGAGTTTGCTGATGATCGGGTGGTCATCCCAGCGTTTGCCGCGGATGCCAAAAAGGAGTTGCAGGGCGCCGCTCATTTGGATGGCGGCGTGGCCGGTGTCGCGGGCGTGGGCGGCCAGAGGCAGGCCGTAGGCACCGGCACCGATGATGGCCACATCATACGGTGCAGCGTCCATTTGCTGTTCCATGGCGGCCAAGGCATCAAACCAGCTGGCGTAGCCTGTGTCGGCCCCGGCCAGGCCCTGCACGGCCTGCACGATGCGCAGGTCGGCAAACTGCGGTAAAATATCGGTGCCGGGGAACAGCTCGGCACGGCGTGCATATTGGCGCTCTATCGTTGTTTTAAAGGGATGCACCACCAGCACCCGCTTGCCGGCCAGCGCCGCACTCCAAGGGTGGGGGTGGTAGTAAGGCTCCAGCGCCCGCAGCCTGGTGTAGCGGGTGGCGTGGCCGCAGCCGCGCACAACTTCCCGCTCGGCTCCCACATTCCACAAGGCCAGCAGGTCGGCGGTGTGGGCGGCCTCAGTGTACAGGCGGCAGAACTTTGCCAGCGTGGCATCATCCGTGGGGAACACGCCGGAAAGGTTCTGAATGTCCTGCCGTGTTTTTTCGGCAAAGCCCACGCCGCCGCAGCGCAGGTAATCGGCCACGGTGCGCATCTCGGTAGCGCCGCAGCGGGCAAACAGGAACGGCCTGCCGCTTTCCAGCAATCCGCGGGCCAGATCGTTGCCATCCTCGGCACTTAGGATTTCCACCCCGCGGTACTTCATCGCAAAGCGCAGGCTGCGGTAAAGGTCGGCGGCTTTTTGCACCAGTTTGTTGTCGTTATCCATGGCGGTTTCCTTTGGCGGGCAGCAGGGTCAGCGCCAGCTCGGCACTGTTCTGCCACAGAAAATGCTCGTTGATACGTCGTTGTGCGGCAGCGCCCATCTCGGGTGTGATGCGGCCCAGAGCCTCGGCCAGCTGGGGCACCGTGCTGCACAGCCAACCACTGAGGCCGTCCTCGATGATGAGGTCCGGCCCCGGCGCGTGGCGAGCCACTGGCGGGCAGCCTGCAAACATGGCCTCCAGCAGGCTCATGCCGAAGATCTCCTGATCGTTCAGATTCACAAAAGCATCGCAGGCATGATAATAAACGTGTACAGACTCGTTGGGCAGCTGGGGTATCATCCGGCAGCGGGCGGCCAACCCCCGGGCGGCCAGCAGGCGGGCCAGCTCCGCTCCCTGGGTGCCCTGGCCGATGATGACGGCCTGCCAATCGGGCGCGGCCTCCAGCAGGGGCACCAGGTCCAGCGGTTTTTTGTAGGCATCCAGCCGCCCTACAAAGACAAAGATCTTCGCGTCAACGTCCAATTTCAGGGCGCGGCGCAGGTCGGCCCTGGTGCCGGGCACGTCGGGGATGATGGCAGTGTCCAGCCCCACGGGCATCAGCCCGGCGCAGGGCACGCCCAGGCTTTGCAGCTCGGCGGCGACGGCGGGCGTTTTGGCGAAGGTAGGTGTTTTTTTGTAAACGGCCAGGTTGCGGCGCAGCAGCAGGTCCATCACAGCGCGGACAGCGGCGCGGCCAGAGGTGCTTTTCAGCGCGCCCAGCTGGCTGTAAAACAGGATGCCGTGTTTGCGGCAGAAGCGGTAGAGCGACGGCACGCCGGGGGAGTTATCGCCCATGACGTGGACCGCATCGACCTGCTCGTCCAGCAGCACCTGCCAGCTGGAAAAGAACGCCTGCGCGCCTAATTTTCGTACCGGGAGGTAATAAATCTTTACGTTCGGCTCCGGGTTTTCCACCGTGGGGGCCGCAGCACCCGGCGCAGGGTACAGCACCACGGCGCGGCAGCCCAGGGCCGCAAAGGCGCGGGCCAGGCCGACTTCCTGCCGGTTATACAGGCCCTTCTGGCCTGAGGGGCCGCAGTAAAACTGCGGTATAGCGATTGTTTTCATTCCTTGTTCGGTTCCTTATTTTCCGGCGGCGTCAGCTTGGGCAGGCGGGTCAGGTAGCGGGCGTCGATGACTTCCAGCTGCTCGTCCCGGCTGTAGGTGTGGATGCCGACGATGTCCTCGGTGCGCAGGCCGGTGATGGTCACGTTGTGGGGCATGGCGGCGCAAAGGGGCACCTCGCTGCTGCCGCGGCGGGCAAAAAATTGCAGGTAAACGCCATAATCCACCTTGGTGCTGACCTGGGTGGCGTGGATGACCTGCCCGCCCAGCACAAACAGCGGCCCGGCGTTGCGGCTGGTCAGGTCGTTTTCCCGGTGCTGCAGGTTGTAGGCTTCGTCCGGCAGCAGGGCAAAGGGACCTGCCGGGGCGGGGGCGGCGTCCGCCTGGGCGCCGGGCACGGTGTCGACAGGGGCCTCGGCGCGGCGCAGAGTGTAGCGGCGGTAACGCACCCAGAGTTGGTTTTCAGGCAGGGTCTCGCTGCAAAGCAGGGTCAGCTCGTTGGGGGTGCGGTTGACCAAAATCGTATCACAGAGTTCGGCGTCCACGGCAAAGCGCTGCACCAGCTCCCACTCGGCCGGGAAATTTTTGCAGCGGTAGATGCGCAGGCTGTGGTCGCTGCCGGTCTCGGGGATCATCCAGGTCTCGCCGTTCCAGTCAAACACTGTGGGGAAGGAGAGGTGGAAGTCCTCCTGCAGGGCGACCTGCCACTCCCCTGCCGCGCCGTCGTCGTGCAGCTCGCAGACCTCAATGCGGCCGAGACCTGTGGCCAGGTCCATGGCCTCGGCGTAGAGCCAACGGCGGCCGTCCCGGTGGTAGAGCAGCGGGTCGGCGTACCAGAAGCCGGGGCGGGCGGGCAGCATGGTGTAGGGGGTGCCGCCCAGCGCAGGCAGCGGGTCGGTACCCTCGGCCTTAGGCACGGGGCGCACGGCGATGGTGTAGATCTCTTTTTCGCCCGAAAGCTTGCGCAGCAGCCGTTTAGGCGGGATATGCAAAGCGCGGTAAAGCTGGTTCATTGGATCGTTCCTTTTGTATAAAAGCGCATCAGTGCGTTATAATTTTCATCTTCGCTGTAGGTGCGGCGGGCGCGGGCAGCGATGGCATTGCAGTCAAAGCTCATTTGCCCAAAGGCGCGCACGGCATCGGCCAGAGCGTTGGCGTCGCCGGGGGCGAAACAGAGGCCGTCAAAGCCCGGCTGCACCGACGCACCCACATTGCCCAAACCGCTGGCCAGCACCGGGGTGCCCAAAGCGTGGGCCTCGGCGGGGACAAGGGCGAAGCTCTCGTAGCAAAGGCTGGCGGCGACAACGGCGCGGCTTTCGGCCATGCGGGCATGGAGTTCCGCGCGGGGGAGCTGGCCCAAAAACTGCACGTTGGATAAGTTTTGGGCGCGGGCCCAGTCACCGAGGGGGCCATCCCCTGCCACCAGCAGCGCGGGGGCGGCATCGCCCAGCAGCCGCCAAGCTTCCAGTACGGTGCGCAGACCCTTGAGTTCCTCCAGCCGGCCGGCGAAGAGCATTTGATTTTTGCGGTCTCCCCACGGGTTGACGGGGCCGGACGGCACGCAGACCGGGTTGGGCTTGACCACCAGGCGGTCAGCGTCGAACATCGGGTACTGGCGGTTGAATTCCAGCAGTTTTTGGCGGTCGAATTCGGTCAGGGCCACCATGGTAACACCGCGCCAGGTGCCCAAGCGCCGGTGCAGACCGTAGGCGGCAGCGACTACCAGCGTTTGGGCCAGGCTGCCGCGGTAGCAGCGGTGGCGGATGGCGCAGGACAGGCCGTGGCGGGGGCAGTCCTCACAGACCCGGCCGTCCCGCAATAAAATGCCGTTGGGGCAGAACAGGCGGAAGTTGTGCAGCGTTTGCACCACGGGCACGCCGGTGCTTTTGGCGGCGCGGACCACCGCGGGGCTGAGCAGCAGCAGCGTATTGTGAATGTGCACAGCATCGATGTTTTGTGTTTTTATAATGTGTTTTATATCCCGGGCAGCGGCGTGGTTCCACACGGCATGCAGGGGCAGCAGGGCCTTGGGCAGACCGTGGGCGGCTTCCTCGTTGCTGCGCTCATACACGATGACCTGATGGCCGCGGCGTTCCAGCAAGGCGCGCTCGGCCGCAAAGACGGCATCCTCACCGCCCGGCATCCGATAATGGCAGTGCACCAGCAGAATTTTCACCGCGGAAGGCCCCCTTTTGTACACATTTTTCGCCCGAATGGGTAGAGATGGGCTATTATGTTATTATAACCTTTTTTGGGGCATAACGCAAGATTGAGGGTGGGGGATTTAGCCTGCGGCAAAGGGGCTTTTTAAAGCGTGCGGCTTTCGGTGTTCCTCTTGGATCACAAAAAGGAAGGCCTAATGGAAGGACGCCATAAAAAAAGGGCGTCACCGCATAGTGGTGACGCCCGCAAGGCTGCACTTAATTATCAGAATCAGAAGAAGAATCCAGCTCCGCATCGCGGATGGCTTTGATCTGGCGTTCCAAGTCGAAGGCTTTGTTCAGGACGGGGTAGATGGCCTGCATGGTCAGGACGGCGGGCAGCCACAGGCCCGTGAGGACCATGGCAAAGCCGCTGATGGGCCACAGCAGCAGGATGATGCTCCAGTAGACAAACTGCCACACTACGCCCAGCGCGGCGCGGGGCAGGTAGCCCAAAAACAGGAACAGCGAGTTTTTGACCAGCCCCGCAAACGGCAGTTCCAGCAGCACGACCTGGGCAAACAGGAACTCGCCCAGACCCAGCAGCAAAAACAGGCCTACGGCCAGCAGCGCCCCCGGCACTACACCGGCCGAAACGTCATAATGGAACACCGTAAAGATCTGCATGGCCAGCAGCAGACCGCAGATGGCACCCGGAAAAAGCGACGCCCTGGCGTTACGTTTCCAGGCGCGGCGGTAGGTAGCCCACCAAAAACCCGGCTCGTCGCGCAGGCTGCGCAGGATGGTATCCAGCAGGCCGCACAGCTGGGGCGCGGCGATCATGCCGCCCAGCACGCCTGCCAGCAGCAGCGGCACCAGAGAGTGGGTATCGACGGCGAACCACACACCAAACACGAACGGCAGTGCGCTGACCAGCGCCAGCAGACCCGCCAGGTAAAAGGACATGAGGTCACGGCCCAAAATCTCGAAAAAGCGGGCAGGGCCTTTTTTGCGGGGGGCGTCCGGCGAGACACCGGGGCCGGGGCGGTCGAAATGGAAATTGAACAAAGCCATGGGGGATTCTCCTTTGCTCCGGGGCAAATTGTCACGGATTTAACATTGTTGTACCTATTGTAGCACGATGGGGCGTGCGTTGCAATGATTTAACAAAAAAGACACGCTTTGGCGGAGCGTGTCTTGAAGTGGCATAGGATTAAAAAGGCAAGGATGCAATGATTTTAATGTCTCCCCCACCCGCTTACGCGGTATTGCCTAAAATTATCTTCTCCGGGCGTCGGCGGAGAGGGCGTGGAGCTCGGGGGCGTACATGTGGTAGTTGAGCAGGTAACGGCCATGGGCGGGCACGCGGTAGAAAGCCGCCTTGATGCGCTCCAGCGGGGTGCTGCCGTTCTCGGCGCTGCTGTTGCCGCTGATGAGCAGCACATACTGGTTCTCGCTGTAACGGGCCATGGCGTCGCACTGGCGCAGGCTCTTGTGGATCAGCTCGCCCAGCTGCTCCATCATGGAGCCGGTCTCGGCGGGGTCAGCGTTCTGGGCGGGCGACATGGTGAGCAGCGCCAGGTAGACCGGCACGCCGAAGCGGCTTTGCACGCCGCGCTGCAGGTGATAGATCTGGCGGAAATTCTCGAAGCTGCAATACGCAGCGCCGGGGGTGTCGTCGGCGGACAGTTCCTCGGCCAGGCGGGAGATGTCATTTTCCAGGTTGCGGTCAGCCTGGCGGGCCTGGCGGGAGACCACACCCACACGCTCCGGCTCGACGGCATGGTGCAGGCAGCCCATCGCGTTGCCGCGGCGGGTCATCTCCAGCGCTTGCTCATGGCGGCCCAGGGTCTCCAAAGCCTGGATCATCTCCAGATACAGGCGCTCCTCGTAGGGGTCCAGCTCGATGGCGCGGCGGCACAGCTTAACGATGCGCTCATTTTCACCCTTGCGCTTGCAGGCTTCCAGCACCTGGAACAGCGCGATGCGGTACTGCACGTGCAGGGTCAGGCTGCGGGTCTCGACCCAAGGCTCGTTGCAGGACATCGGCAGCAGACGGCCAGCATACAGCTCCAGCACGCGCTCGTAGCGGGCTACGGCGGCGGCGGGGTTCAGCTGGCGGCGGGCTTCCTCCATCAGGGCTTCCATCTCAAACACGTCCACACGGCACTCCATGGTGGGGTTCCACTGGTAGTAGCCGCGGCTGGTGATGATGCAGGTCTCCAGCTCCTTCAGGCCCTCGGCCTCGATCATGTTGCGGAAGCGGTGCATGATGGCGCGCAGAGCCATATCCGGGTTGGTGGACCGTTCGCCGTTCCACAGGGTATCCGTCAGGTCTTTGTGGGTCACCTTTTCGCCCTTTTGCAGGACGAGGTACTGGATCAGCATCGTAGCCTTGCGGGACTGTTTCAGTGCGGCTAGGACCGGCTTGCCGTCCATAAGGATCTCAAATTTCCCGAGCATCCTGATCTCAATGTCTGCCATGGTAGGTCTCTCCTGTGCGTTTGTTTCACGATTGACACACCTTGCGGTGTTATTTTTAATTAGTATACTGTTTTTTCACCCGATTGTCCAGTGCCCATACAACAATTTATTCGCCAAATCATTTGTTATTTTTATTGGAACTCCGGTGCGCCGGGCAGCGGAATGACCGCGGTCTGGGTGTAGACGGGGGTGCCATCGGGCTTAGCGACGGTCAGTTGCATAGACAGCGAGGTCAGGCAGATCTTCCCGGTTTCCTTCTCCTCTTTCCATCCGCGGGCATAGAACGCAAGATCCGAAACGACAAGCCCCATATAATCTTTGTTAGGATAGGCCGTTGTATAAGCGTAGGTCGTGTACTCTTTTTTCTTTCCGTCCTTGCCCTCCGTTTGCTTGTAAAAACGCATGTGCAGGTAGCGGTTCAGCTCGGCAAAGATGTCGTCGGCGGGGTCGTAGAGGACCTTGGTGCTGGTGGTGTTGTCGGCGTTCAGGGTGGTGGCGGTCAGCTTGGGCACATAACCGGCATCAAGTATCTCGGTATAGCTGCTTTCCACTGTAAAGCGCAGAGCAGTGCCTTCCGTCAAGCGGGCATCTTCTATAAAAATATTATTTGCCGAATCCGCGTCTGCCGAATCCGCGTCGCTCTCTGTTGCGGCGTTTACGATAGAGATCGTGCCGTCGGCATCGGCCAGCTCGCCCCGGATGGTCTCGGTGAGGGCATCGGCCAGGTTCTGGGCGCGGGTCAGCTGCTGCACCTCGATGTAGGCTTCGGCGCAGGGCTTGACCAGCGTGACCGCCGCCGTGCCAAACAGTGCCAGCAGCACCAGGCAGACCATCAGCTCCACGAGGGTGGTACCTTTTTTATTGTTCAGCGGGGTGGTCATGGGGTCGTGTCCTCTTTTGTGTCGTCTTTATCTTCGTCCACTTTTTTGTAGTAACGGGTGAAGGTATGCGTGGCAGCAGCCTCATCGTTATCGTCTTTGACCTTAGCCTGTATGGTCTGTATTTCCACATCCTTGACGGCAAAGACCGTGCGGTCACCGCGGCTGAAGCTCATCTTGGTCCTGGTGCCGGATTCGTTTTTCCACTCGGCCGCATCGTCGTTGACCGGGTAAAGTGCTTCGGTAAGCAGGTAGGCGTTATCGCGGGTGGTCTGCGCCTGGGCCGAGGCCCGCCGGGCAAACCGCAGCGACGCGGTAAACAGCGCCAGAAACAGCATAAGCAGTACAAAGGCCACCAGCACTTCCACGATGGTTTCGCCGCGGCGGTCACGGAGGGCGTTTTTCAATCTTTGCATAGTGCCACTTCCTTACTCATCATTGCCGTTGATGCGTGTAAAAATGCACGCACTATCCGTATCCATGCTGTAGCGCAGGTATAGTGTAGAAGCATCATTTTTTGTGACGGTACGTTCCTCACTGGTTGCCATGTTGGTCAATTTCAAAGCTGTATCGCCCTCGGCACCATTGAAGCTGTAACGAGTGTTTTCATTATCCAGCGTGTAATAGTAGCTGTAAATGCCGGTGTGCTTGTACTTTCTGGTGTAGCTGTAGCTCTGGTCTCCCTTGACCACTTTGACGGTCACACGAATGACATAATCATCCACATTCATAGTGGAACCGTTCTCCCTCTGATTTCTCAGTTTGATGAGAAGGTTGCTCAGGTTCTCTGTGATGGGTTCGTTATCGATCACGTTGCCGCCTTCGTCCACATCGTCGCTGGGGTGCTTGTTCAGGGTGACGGTCATCTCGTCGATGCCCTCGGGCGCCTGCAGGGTAAACGTATGGTCGGTGTCGTCGCCGTAGGGGTTATCGATAGAGCCTTTTTTAACGTAGATATGGTTGATAAAGTAGCCGATGCTCTGGTCGTTCTCCTCGGTCATCGCGCCGTCTTTTTCTTTAGCGCCGGTGTAATGCAGCAGTTCCTGCTCCAGCACGTCGGAGAAGCTGACGGCCAGCTCGTAGACGTCCTGCTCCGGCAGCTGGCGGTCGGCGTTGGCCATCATCAGCGAGGCCGCATACACAAGGGCGGCAGCCAGCGCCACAAACAGTGCGCCCAGGCACAGCACTAAGATCATGGCAAGGCCCTGCTGGTCCCGCAGCGGGCGGTTGCGTTTTGGGGGCATGGTGCGCCCTCCTTTCTGCTTTAAATCAAGCGGCGGTTTCGGGGGTAACGGGGGCATCCTCTGCCCCGGGGTCGTTGGCCGGGGGCGTGGGGTCCGTCTCCCCTGCCCGACCCGTGCTTTGTGCGGGCCGGGGGTCGGCTTCCGCCATGGCGAACACCGGGCGGGCGGCATCCTCGGTCATGGCCTGGCCCTCTGCGCGCAGGGAGACTTCCAGCCGGTCGGAATCGACGGTCTTTTCGCCGTTGCCCACAGCCCAGATAGTGACCTTTTCGGTGTACTTCTCCAGTGCTCTGGTCTCGTCGTTGTCGCCGTCGGCGCGCTGGGTCATATCAGGCAGGGTAAGGCGGTAGCCCAGGGAATAATCGGTCATCTCGGCCTGGCGCAGGGCAGGCACGGTCTTGATGCGGTAGCTGGGGTTATCGTTGTCGATCGCGTGGTGGCCGGTCAGAGTGATGGGCTGGCTGACCAGCTCCGTCACTTCGGACGTCGTACCGTCATCATTCGTCACTGTGCGGGTCAGCTGCACAATGCTCAAATCGTACCAGACATACTCATCCTCGGTGCCCTCGTTTGCAATGTTGCGGGCGGCCTTGGTGATGTCCAGCCAGTTGGCCGGGTCGTTTTCGTTCAAGCCAGACGGCAGTTTTTCCACCTTCAAAATATCGCCGCGGTGGGTCGTTATGGTTTGCGTACCATCGTCATTTTCCGTTACCACATCCGCCGGGGCCACGGTAAAGCGGATGTCGTAGCCTTCCTTGTTCGGGTCGTCATCGGGCATATCCGCGGCAGGCGTCACGTGGAAGCGGTACTTCTCGGCAAAGTTGCGGGTGGTGCCGTCGGTATCGGTGTACTCGTTGACGGCAGGCCACTGCACAGCGTACTGGTGGATGGTGATCTCTGCGCTGTCAGGTTTCCAGGCTTCGCCCTCGGTGCCGTACAGCTTGCCCTCCACCGTGGATTCCACCGAGGTCACGCTGAGAACGCCGTCTTTTTCCGGCTTGTCCAGCTGGATCTTGGGCAGGTGCAAAGCGCCTGCGGTCTCGGCATAATCGTCCGGCACGTAGAACTTCCAGGAGGAGGAGGTAGCTGCCGACTCGCTGTTGGCCACCATGGCGCGCAGGGCGGGCAGCAGGTAGCGGTTGGCGTCGGCGGGCTGCATGGTAAAAGCGTTGGCGTTGGGCGTGACCGTGTAGGACACGGTGGTGCCATCGCCGCTGACCTGGGTCTCGCTGCCCACGGTCTTGGAGGCTTCGGGGATCATCAGCGTTGCCTTGTCCTCACGCAGGGCGGCATTCAGGGCGTCCAAGTTTTCCTTGGTGGGGTCGTCCATCCAGGTCTTGGCCTTGGCGCAGGCGTCGTTGTAGGCGGCCTCATCATCAAACAAATAGCCGGTAAAGAAGTAGCTGGCGGCGTCGGCCTTGTCCACCGTCATCCGGATGGTCAGGTCATTGCAGAAAGCGTTCATCAGCGGCAGGGCGTCATTGGCGGCCTTGCCCGTCCAGGTAAAGTCCACCTTGCGGATGGCCGGGGCCTCGGTGCGTTGGATGATGGTCTGCGGGTCGCTAACCTCGCCGTTGGGGCTGCGCAGCACGGTGGTGTCGCCGTCTGCCGGGCAGGCCACCACGTAGAACACCAGCGTTTCGCCCTGGTAAGCTTCCAGGTCCACGATGGTCTGGGTGTCTTTGATGAGCGTGGTGCTGTCGCCATCCGCCGGGTGCAGCTTAAAGGCTTCGCCCAGGGTGGTGCCGGCGGCGTTGGTGGTCTGCACCTGTGCCCACAGCTCATAGTGGTCCACGCGTTCATCCGAAACGGCAGGCCAGCTGATCTGATAGCGGGTCTGTTCGGCATTGCTGGTATCCACGGGGAACACCTGGCCGGGCTCGCCCACCTGCTGCAGGCGGCGCAGCACGGTATAGACGGCGGTGTCGGCTGCGCCGATGCCCTGGGTGGTGCCGGTGGTATCGCGGGTGACGCGCAGGCGCACTTTATCAAAGCGCCAGCTGTTGCTGCCGCCCGCAAGGTCGGTATCGATAGGGAGGGTGTAGCTGTAGGTGCCGTCCTTGTACTGGACTTTGCTGTTGGCATCATCCGGCAGGGTGATGGTCTCCTCCGCCGTAGAAATTACATTGCCGTTTTCATCCCTGGTTTCGGTCACACCGTACAGCGTCAGCTTATACTTGGTGTTGCCGCCGCTGGCAGCCGCCTCGCCGGGTTGGGTCCAGGTAAAGGTGTAGGCCAGCTGGTTGTCGTTGGCCAGCTTGTCGGCGTCGTAATTCAGGTACAGGTCGCCATCGGCAGGCACGCCCGTCAACTTCGGGGCCTGGGCAACGGTGATGTTGTTTTGTTCAAAAATGACCTGGTTCGCGGCATAGCCAGCCCAGTTGCTGTAGTCTGTCAGATTCTGGCTTACAAAATACAGCGGGGTCAGGTTGGCAAAGCTGTAGCCGTTGCTTTCCCGCACGATTTCCAGGCCGCCATACCAGGACGCCGGGCGGTCGGCAGAGGAAGCCTGCAGCTTGGCCAGCGCTTCGGCATCGGCAGCATCCCAACGGGTGACCACATCCCCCAAACCGCTGGTGACCGGCACAGCCACGACCGTCCAGTTATCATAGTTGGTCAGGGTGTCGTCCGGCAGGTTATTGAAGGTAAAAGTAGTGTTGCTGTTGGGCACAACGTTCTGGCGTGCAGCCAGCGTGATGTACTGGTCTTTGAGATAGACATTTTCGCCGTTCAGCGTGACGGCCTCATCGCCCAGGTAGCGGCCCATGAGCATGACGCGGTAGGTTGGCTGTGTGCCGCTGACGCTGGCGGTAAAGTTCAGCGTAACCGTTACGGTCAGGTCGTCGATGGTAGCGCCGGTAATCTCGACATTTTTGGCAGCAAGTCTGCCCTCGGCCAGGCCGGAGTTGCTGTTGCCCCATGTGTTGTCGCCGGGAACCACGACCCAGGAGACCGGCATATACACCGTCTCGTCATACTGGCCGGAACGCATCCAGCGCTGGTCGCTGCTGGTGGCTTCCGCCGTCATACGCTGGCTGCTGCCAAGTCTCTCCGAAATGCGTTTGGGCGTGGTATTCCCATTGCTGAACTGGTAGGTGTCGCCGTTATCGCCGCCGACCTTGACTGTGACGCTCCAATCGGCCAGGCCGCTGTTCTGCATCAACTTATCGTATTCATCGGCATTGGTCAGCACCAGCTTTTGGCTGAACTGAACATGGCCGCCCTCCTCCGGCGTGGGCATCAGGCGAACCTCCAGCTCCGGCGTGGGCAGGGCGCGGACAAACTGCTGCCGGCCCGAAGCAGCTGCCGTGCCGGTACCCTTGCTGTTGACGCCAGCCACGCTGACCTTGAAATAGCGGCCCTTCCACTCGGCCTTACTTTCAAAGGTAAAGCGGGTGTCGTAGGCATCGGCCTCCAGCAGGGAGGTGTTGCCGATACGGTCGCCGTTTTCATCGGTCTCGTAAACGGTGATATGGTAGTAGATGGCCGGGCTGCCGGTGGTGGGGGCATTCCAGGTCACGTTATAACGGCCGTAAATACTCTCGTTATCGGAACCGGTAGCATCACTGCGTTCGATCTTCAGTCCTGTGGGGGCATCCGGGGCACTGTTGTCCAGGATATTGCTGTAGTAGCGTTGGAGCACCTCATCGGTAATATCTTCCTTGCTGGTCTTGTTGTCACCGTTAACGTCGTCGAAGAGGAGCAGGATCTTGCCGACATAGCCGACATTCCATTTCTCCGGCACAGGATACTGGGTCAGATCCTTGGCATCCGCTGCAAAGATATAACGCACAGACGAAGCTTCCGAGAAGCTTTGGCCCGGCAAGGTGGTAATATACGAGCTGCTCTTTTTTACAGCCTGCATCGAGACGACCGGTCTGCCATCGTTTGAAATCTTTGGCAGCATCGCAAAGAAGTGATAGAAGTTGTCGCCATCCTGGGCGGCGTTGGCACCGCTGTCCACACCGGCATACAGGCGATGCGCTTTTACGTCGGTAGTCGCACCGCCGCCTGCTTCGCTTTCATTGGTACCCTGGGTCCATCCGCCTGTAACATTGGTGCGGCCCAGGCCCTCTTGCAGCCCAGCAATGCCGGAATAACCATCGAAGCTCATATCCAGCTGCATGTAGTAGTTGTTGGAACCGGTCAGTTTTTCATTGGCTGTATGGCGATAGGCAATCGGGAACCAGCTTCTGCCAGTATTGTTCGTGCTTTTATACAAGGCAAAACAATTGGTGATGGTCGTTTTCTTGTTAGAGGTGCTGCCGTTGCCGCGGTTGCCCCAGATGCCAGCTGAACGGACGGGGCCCCACATTTCGGTGCAATAGTTACGGCAGCGGTCAATGTTGACCTCAACGTTGGGGATAGCCGCCCACGGACCAATATAGCAGAAGATGCCGACAGACATCGACTGTGCCTGTAGTTCGACATTGGAGCCGTTGACGCACTCGATCACGTTGATGGTCATGGCATCACTGTTATGGTCATTCGCCAGCTGTACCTTACCAAAAACGCCGCCTACGTCGTTTGCACCATTGGTCATCTTTTTTACGCTGCCATAGTTGCTGCAGCGATACAGGTTGGCCGCCGTACCGGCAACAGGATTATTGAAGTAACCTGCCACGCCGCCAACGGTGCCGGAGCTTTCGCCGTTGTTGGCGTTGGTGGTGATCTCGCCAAAGTTATAGCAGTTGGTCAGCGTACCGCCGTAGCTGAGCCAGTAGGCCAGCACACCACCCGCGTTGTTGGAGCGGCTGTTGAACACCGTGCCAATATTGATACATTTTTCCAGCGTCCAGCGGTCGCCGGTGCGGTTTTCCTGCGTACCAATAACGCCGCCTACATAGTTATCTGCTGCATTGTCACCTTTGGTGGTAGCATAGCGGTCATTATTAGCGTTGATATTGTCATCCGCCGTTCCCCGCGTGCCGCGCACAAAGCGGCGCACGGCGGCAAAGTTGACCAGGCCGCTGGTGGAATCCGCATTGGATTCGTTCTGGCCGATGACGCCGCCCACGGCGCCCCAGCTCTGGTTGATGTTATCGGCGTAGACGAACCACTGGCCGCTGGCACTGTTGGTGATCTGGCCGGTGACATCGTTAAAGCCGGTGATGCCGCCCAGGTAACCGTCGGCCAGGCCGTTGCCATGGCTGGTGCTGCCCCGCAGCGAGACCAGCAGCTGGTTGACGCTGCGGTTGGTATAAACTGTATTATAGTTTTTATCGCCATAGGTCAGGGTATCAAAGCCCTGCATGGCCTTAAAGTCGATCTGCAGTTTTTTCTCTGCCTCACCGCTGGCCTTGCCGGTCAGTACGCGGACCATCTGGTTCAGGTTGGCGTTCTGTTTGTCGGTGTCTACCACTTTGGCAGTGACTTTGTTGCCGTTTTCGTCGGTGGTGGTCTCGTCTTTATAGGGCACATCCAGCCAGGCGTTGATCTGTTTTACAAGGGGCTGTGTGTCCAGGCCACCGCTGGTGGAGATGCTGCCGCTGTTGGAGCCGGCCACGCCGCCCACAAAGCCGCTGCGGGCGGTGATGATACTACCCGTTTTGTCTTTGGTGCCGACGGTGCTGCCGGTGATCTCGCCGCGGTTGCGGCCCACGATACCGCCGATATGGGCGGCGCTGTTCATCTTGGTGGCAGCGTCCTGGCTGGCGCCCACGTTGGAGGCACCCTGCACTTTCAGCTCGATATAGCCGACCTTGCAGTCCTTCACCTTGCCGGTGGCGGCGGCAGTGCCGTCGGTGTTATACACCACGTCGTTGCTGCCCACGATGCCGCCCACGGTGCTGCCCACAGTGGTAAAGCCGTTATCCTTACCGATGGCGCCCGTATAGCTGCACGCACTTAAGGTGCCGCTGCTGCTGCCAGCAACGCCGCCCAGATTGAGATATTTTGCCATGCTGTCCTGCAGGTTGGTGCTTACGGTCACGTTCTCAGCCGTGCCGGTGTTTTCGCCCAGTGCGCCGCCCGCCGTGACAGTGCTGTCGCCGGCCGTCAGGTTGGCAAGGCTGAGAGAATTTGCACGCACATTGCCCTTGCTGAGGGAGCCTGCGTTATAGCCGACCAGGCCGCCCACCCGGGTAGCCGGGCCGTACAGGCGCACGTCGCCGCCGAAACTTGCCATATTGAACAGGTTCGCATCGCTGATCACTGCACCGGCTTCGTTGCAGGCTGTAATGCCGCCGATAGCGTCCGACGTGCCGCGAATATCCGAGCCGTAGACCCGGGACGTTGTGATGCTGCCGTAGTTATGGGCGGTCACGCCGCCGGCTTCGCCGTTGGCTGCTGTAACGCTGCCGTTCATGGTAACGTTCTCCAACTCGCCGCCGACCTCGTTGCAGCCGGCGATGCCGCCTGCAAAGCCACCGCCGGTATACAGCACACGGTTGCCGCTGGCTGCGTGCATGCAGAAGCAGATGCGGCCGCTGTTGCTGCCGGCAATGCCGCCCGCATACTGGTTTACCACCTGGATAGAGCCTGCGCGGTTCGTGGCGTTCTGGATCAGGCCCTCGTTGCGGCCTGCTACGCCGCCGCCCTGGGTGGTGGAGGAAACGGTCGTGCCGTTTTGCACGGTGATGGATATGCTGGTCGGGGTCCTCGGTTCCTGGCCAATCGTACCAGATGCCGCATTCAAGCCCGCCACACCGCCGGTCTGGGTGGTGCCGCTGACTTTTACCGTCACGCTCTTGGCGGTGACGGTGCCCAAGTTATAGCCTGCCACGCCGCCGGTGACGGTGATGCCGTAGACATTGCCGTTGGCACTTTCCAGCGTAATAACGCCGGATTTACTGTTATAACCGGCCACACCGCCGATGTCCAGCCCGCCGCGGATGCTGCTGCTTTCCGCCGGGGCGGAGTTGGTGATGGTGCCGTTGTTGATGCCCGCGATGCCGCCCAGGTAGCGGTAGCCCTCCTGCTGGCTGCCCATGGAGTTGACCATCCGGCCGTTGGTGATGGTGCCGTTGTTGACGCCGGTCAGGCCGCCTGCGGCCACGGGGTGCTGCACGCCGCCGTAGTTGGTGCAATGATTCAGCGTGGTTTTGGCCGTGGTGCAGCCGATGATGCCGCCCGCAAAGTAGCCGTTGTGGTCGGGGTCCAGCTCGCCCAGCGAGACACCGCTGTCCAGCCTGTAGGCCCCGCCGTTGGCCGCGTCAGCCCTGGGGCTGAGGGCCAGGCCGCCGTAGGACTGTGCCTGGCTCTGGTTGCCGTTGCTGGCGTTTTCCAGCGTGAGGGTGGTGTCGGCTGCGTTGTAGCCGATGATGCCGCCCACGTAGGCGTTGGCGTAAATGTTGAACTGGTTGCTCAGGCTCGTCAGGGTGATGGCACTGCCGCTAGGGTTCAGCGCCGGCTCGTCGAGGGCGTTGCCGCTGCTGAACTTAGGCAGCAAGGTCTGCAGGTCGGCCGCGATGGTGCCGTTCTTGTTCTGCAGGGCGTTTTTCAGCGTATCTGCGTTGACTACGCGGTTATAACCGATCATACCGCCCGCCACGCCGTCGGCCACGATGCGTCCGGTGCCGATGGTGGCGGCGTTGGCCGCCGCGCCGTCGGCGTTGACAAATTTGAATTCGTTCGCGGGCAGGTTGGCGCCGATGACGCCGCCCACAAAGTGGACGCCCTCGATGCGGTTGGCGCTGACCTGCACGGTGGGCAGACTGGCCGCGCCGTTCAGGCCGATGACGCCGCCCACGCAGTCGCCGGTGGCCACGATGGTGCCGGTGACGCTGAGGATGGTGGCTTGGCTGTTTGTGATGGTGGCGGTGGCGTCGTTGTAGCCCGCCACGCCGCCTACAAAGCTGCCGCCGTACAGCACCGCGCCCAGGGCCGCGCCCTTATCGGACTCGGCCTGCCAGCTGATCTGACCGTGGGTTCCGTTGCAGCCGACCACGCCGCCCACGAAATCGGCATAGCGGGGGGTGCCGTCCCCGGTCCGGCTCAACTGCTGCAGCAGCGCAATCTTGTTTTTATCCGTTACCTCAACAGTAGACATACTGTTGACGCTGTCCACCAGTTTGGCGGTCTCGTTTTTGGTGAGGGCCGCGCTGTCCTGCTTGCCCCAGGCAGCATCGTTGACGCCCGCAATGCCGCCCACGTAGGCCGCATTGGCGCCCAGGCCTGCCACCAGGCCCTTGTTGGTCATGTTTTCGATGGTGCTGTTCAGGCCGTTGACCGAGACGATACCGCCCACGTAACGGTTGCCGAACACATAGCTGTTGTTGGTGCCGCCGCTGGTGTACAGGTTGCTGCCCACAAAACCGCCGACAAAGCCGCCCACGAAGCTGCGGCCCAGCACATACCCGGACTCGGTGTAGCAGTTGGTCATCTGGACATCGCGGCCAAAGCCCACCAGGCCGCCGACAAAGTCACCCTTGAGGGGGCTGTTCTCGTTCAACGTACCGTCGGCGTTATAGCCCGCCTGCACAAGGTTGGTCAGGGTCGTCTCGCTCAGGCCGCTGCGGGTGGCGCTGTGGCACGCATCCAGTACAAGGCTGCGCGCATAGCCCGCAATGCCGCCGAAGAACTGGCCCAGCACGCGGCTTTGGCCTGCGGTACTGCCCTGGTAGTTGGCCCCGGCCAGCACGGTGCCCTGGTTGGCCAGGCCGGTCAGGGTTTTGGCGTCGCTGTCGTTCTCGGTGGTGGAGTACAGGTTGCCCGTGATGCCGCCCACGAAGGCATTGCCCACCACGGTGGACTTGTTGGTGATGTCCTTGAGGTTTTCAGCGTTCCCGGTGCCGGTCAGGTTGGTGGCGTCCAGTACACCGGCCACGCCGCCCACGCCCACGGCGCGCCAGAGGGTCTGGCTCTCGTTTTCGTTTGCTATGGCGTTATAGCGTGTTTTTTCTGCTGTATCGGCGCTGGTGCCGGTATCCGCACCGCTGTTGTTGGCGGCGTCCTCATCCTGGAAGATGCCCGCCACGGTGACGTTCTGGTCCAGCGTCAGGCCGGTGAGTTTGGCGCCGGTTTTGGGCATGGCAAAGCCGACGAGCCCGCCGATGCCGTGGGGTTCGTCTTTGTACAAGGTGCCGTCCACCCGGTTCACGCCGGTGGTCTTGCTGCTGAAGGTCAGCACAGCGGTGACCTTGGCCTCAGCGCCGCGGCGGCTGCTGCGGTCAATGGTGCAGTTGGTCAGGCTGCCGGTGTCCACGCCCGCCAGCGCGCCCACCGACCAGATCTCGGTGCGGTAATCGGGGTCGGTATCGGCCAGGGCCTGCAGGTATTGGGTGCCGTTGGCATCCATCGTCATGGCGGTGTCGGCGTTTTGCCCGCCTGCGGATCTGACCTCGGCGTTGATCTGCACATCGGGGTCGCGCAGGGTGATATTTTTCAGTGTACCGTTATTTTCACCCACCAGGCCTAGGTAGTGGTCGCGGGCCTTGTAGGCAGCTTCACCGGCATATTTCCGCTCCACGGCAGCGATAGAACTGCCCCGCAATTGCAGGTTGCTGATGACCACTTGCCCGCTGCCGCCGGTGCTGCCGTTGAGGGTGACGTCCTTGCCGATGGCGGGGATGGTGGGCCAGGCCACGACCTCGCCGGTGCGGCTGGGCACCTTGGCCACAGGCTCCGCGTTCTTCTTCTCGGGCGAGCAGTAGACGGTGACGCCGCCGTCGGTCCAATCCAGGGCGGTGTTTTTACCCGTAAAGGCATATTCGCCGCTATTTACCCAGCGCAGGTTGTACAGGTGGCGGAAGTATTTCAACGTGCCGCCGCTTGCCTTGCTGCCTGCGGCAAACAATGTATTTTCGGTATTGGACTGCTGCGGTTTGCTTTCGGTATAAAGATCCTGAAAATTCGCGTTAGGACGTGCTTTCATCTTAACGTAAACATCTTTAGGAGCATTGTCCGTCAGGCGTGTAATGCTGAACAGGGTGGTCTTGGTGGATCTCAGGTCGGCACCGTCATTTTCGGCGGCGCGCAGCAGGTTGGCGTCGCACATGGCGTCCAGCGTCAGGATAAAGCGGCCCTTGCTGTAGCTGAGGGGGAAGGTGTAGTCCTGGTACGTTTCGCTCCAGCCGTTTTCCTCAGCGTTGGGCCGGTACACCTTGATCTGGGCGTTGTTGTGGGTGGGGTCGGCAAGGACGCGGCTCCACTCGATCTCCAGCTTAAAGAGGGGCCTATTGGTCGTTGCATCGTAGAATTCAGCGTCATAAATGGTGTCGATGTCGCCGTTTTTGCTGTTGCCGCTCCAGTTTAAGGTCAGGGTCTCGTTGTTGATGAGCTGCGGGTTTTTGACTTTCAGGCGGGTCTGGCTCAGGGCCACCACGTTGACGGTGTCCTCGGCCGAGTAGTAGCCCACCAGCGAATCACCGCGGCGGTGGCCGTAGCTGCGGTCGTCAATAAGCATCGCGCCGTCGGCACCTTCATCCGAGGCAAAGCGCAGCTTATCGGACGCTGTATCGTAAAAAGCGGAGTAGACCTGCCCGGTCAGGCTGTCCACCTCCACCACAATGGACGCGTTGAAAAGCGACTCATCGTAGACGTAGGGGTCCAACAGGCCGCGCACCATCCTGCTGGCGTCGCTGTCGGGGTTCGCCTTATCATAGTACAACGCGTAGATCTGGCTGTTGAAGGCATTGGCTTTTTCCGCGGCTCCGCCACCGAACTGTTCGCTCAATCCGTCAGCGCTGAAGTGGTCGCCCAGCGTGCCGACTTCGCGCAGCTCCGTCAAAAATGTATCCATATCGCCGCTGGTATCCTTGCGGGTCAGGGCGATCTGGGCGGTCTGGAACACGGTGCGGGCGCCGGATTCGTTATGTTCGAACCGGGCCAGGCGGACATAGGCGATCAGCCCGGTGCCCGCCAGGGCAGCCAGGATGCCAAGAATGAGCAGCACGACCATCAGCTCCACCATCGTGAAGCCCCGGGCGGTGCGCAGTTTTTGTTTGATTTCCTTTATAATAGGCAGCACAAGTGTACCTCGTTTATATCCGGGCGGTCGACGAAAATCGACAGATTTTCCAATATAAGTAGGTTCATTATAGTATAACAGTTTGCAAGTTGCAAGAGGAAATATGGTAGTTTGCCTTGGCGGCGGGCACTAATTGTAGGGCTGCCCCTTGCCGCCGGCCAAAAAATCCCGTTCTTATATAACATAAAATTTGTCGAATCGCCTTGCATATTGTCGCAAGGTACAGTATACTTTAGTCTGTATAAAAGCAAAGGCAACACCGCACAATTCCCGCCTAACGGCTTAAGCACCGCTCCGGCGGCTGCGGCACTTAGAATTATGCGGTATTGCCTAAAATCCAACGGAAGGGGGGCGGCGGGATGCTGTCTGATCGTATCGGCGCGAAAGTCCGGGGTTTCCAGGACGCTCCGCCGCTCTCGATGGCGGAAAAGCTGCTGCTCGCGTTTTGCGCCGCCGCGCTGGTCTTTGTCTGCCTGGCCGGCTATCCCCAGCTGGACCGCCAGGGCAAGGCCCGCGCCGCGCTGACCCAGATCAAGGCCGCTCAGTTGGCCGCCCGCGCCGTGTCGGCCCAATGCTACTCTGCCGGTACGCCGTTTGCCGACCAGTCCACCCATGATGGCTTCGCTGAGGGCATCGCCGGACAAATCGAGACCCTGGGCGCTCTGCCCGGCGCTGTGACTCTGCTGCAGATCAGCGAGGACGGCTACACCGTGGAGCAGCTGCTCTACGCCGAGGGCGACATGCGCGCGCTGTACGACGCCGAGACCGGCTATACTGTCTGGCGGGCCGAGCAGCGCATCCGCTTTGACAGATCGGAGGGCGCGTGATGCTGCTGGTGGAAGGTCTGCTGGGACTCATCGCGTTTTTGCTGGGGGCCGCGCTGTTCAGCTTTATGAACGTCGTGGCCTGGCGGCTGCCCCGGGGTAAAAATCCGTTGACCGGCCGCAGTTTTTGCCCGCAATGCGGGGCCGCGCTCACCGCCGGGGATCTGGTCCCGGTGTTCAGCTGGCTATTCCTGCGCGGGCGGTGCCGCCACTGCAGGGCGCCCATCCCGGTGCGCTACCTGTTGGTGGAGCTGCTGGGCGGCGTGCTGGCGCTGGGCTGCCGTTGGCGGTTCGGCACGGCCTACACGCTGGGCGAGGGGCTGTTCGGCATGCGGTGGCAGGGGCTTCTGGCCCTGGCGCTCTGCGGCGTGCTGCTCAGCATCGCGCTGATCGATGCCGAGACCCAGCTTATCCCCAACCGGCTCAACGCCGCGGTGGCCGTGCTGGCGGTGCTCAACCTGCTGCTCTCCCCTGCCCGGTGGGCCGGGGCGCTCATCGGCATGGTGTGCATCAGCGTGCCGATGCTGCTGCTCTGCCTGGCGATCCCCGGCGCGTTCGGCGGCGGGGACATCAAGTTAATGGCCGCTGCCGGGCTGTTTTTGGGCTGGCAGCATACCCTGTTGGCGATGTTTTTTGGCATTTTGGGCGGCGGGTTTTACGGCATGTATCTGCTGGCCGCCCGCAAGGCCGACAAAAAAGATCACTTCGCATTTGGACCATTCCTCTGCGTCGGCATTGTGCTGGCGCTGCTTTTCGGCGATCCCGTGCTTGCATGGTACTGCCGGTTTTTATAACGTTTCATCGTAATTTCGGAGGTTTTCCATGCCGCGTTACCGCTACACAGCCACGGCGCTTTCGGGCAAGACACTGCACGGTGTCACCGAGGCCGCCAGCGCCGAAGCGCTGTACATCACCCTGCGGGAGCAAGACCTGTACATGACCGACGCCAAAGAGGTCGGCACCAATGCCAGCGTCTACCGCCCGCTGAAAACGCCGGAGCTGGCGGAGTTTTGCCGCGGCCTGGGCACACTGCTTTCGGCGGGCGTGCCGCTGGTGCGCGCGTTTCGCATCATGGCGGACGAGCGCGGCCTGAACGCCCGCACCAAGCTGCTGTACAACACCTTATTAAAAGAGCTGCGCAAGGGCGTGCCGCTTTCCGACGCGATGCACCAGTGTGCGCCCGCTTTCCCGGAGCTGCTCATCGCCATGACCCGCAGCGCCGAGGGCACCGGCAGCATCGACGCCAGCTTTTTGCGCATGGGCCGCTACTACGACCGCGAGCACAAGGTCAACCAGCAGGTGGGCAACAGTTTGATGTACCCCATCATCCTGTCGGTCATGATCGTGGGTGTTATCGCTATTTTGATGGGCTTTGTGGTGCCCCAGTTCATGCCCATGTTTGAGCAGATGGACTCTCTGCCGCTGCCCACGGTAGTTTTGTTTGCTGTATCGGACTTTGTTTCGGCCAACTGGGTGCTTATCATTTTGGTCGCAGCCTTTTTGGTGGTGGGCGGCCGCATCGCGCTGGCCCAGCCCGCCGTGCGCCGCCAGTGGGACCGCATGCAGCTGCACGCGCCCGTCATCGGCAAGCTGAACCAGGAGATCTGCACGGCCCGCTTCGCCCGCACGCTGTCCAACCTGTATTCCAGCGGCGTTCCCATCGTAGCTACGTTGATTGCCAGCCGCGACGCCGTGGGCAACCGCTGGATCATCAGCCAGTTTGACGAGGTGCTGGACAAGGTCCGCGCCGGCAACAGCCTGTCGGAATCGCTGGCACTGGTGGACGGCTTCGAGCAGTCGATGTCCTCCTCCATCGCCGTGGGCGAGGAGACCGGCAAGCTGGACGAGCTGCTGGCCACCATCAGCGAGACGCTGGACTTTGAGGCGGAGGTCGCCACCAAGCGGCTGGTAACGCTGCTGGAGCCCATCATGATCGTCATTATGGGCCTCATCGTGGCGTTCGTGGTGGTCGCCGTCATCCTGCCCATCTACCAGTCCTACGGCACGATCGGGCAGTCGAGTTCGACGTATTGATTTTTTGCTTTTCTCTGTACGGGCGGCTTTCGTCACCGGGCACCCTGCGGGAAGATTGCGGCTCCCGTTCGCGGGCACCTTGCGCCCGCTCCCTCGCTTAAACAGCATCTTGCTTTTTATGTGTTCCTTTTGGAACCCCAAAAGGAACCGAAAAGGGTCCCGCTACTTCCGATAGCGCGGGGGGCCCGGCTCAAGGGCGCTTGGGTTCGTGCTTACGCACGAACGCTTCGCAAAGCGCGCCCTTAAGAATCCAAGAGCGGACGGATTGGCGGCTGCCCGCCGCCGATTCCTCTGCAGGGTATAGCAGTCGGCTAAAGTTACAGAGTATTTTCGACCCCGAAGGGGTCAATGGGGGACCATCCCCCCAAAAAAATTTGCGCAGTAACAACAGCTAAGGAGATACATACCATGCCCGTTTTAACCTCGCTTTATCTTTGCAACCGTACCGTGTATGCGGCGGTGGGCTCACCGACGGCGAATGGGGCCAAAATCACGGCGGCCTGCCAGACCGAACTGCCGGAGGGCTGCCTGATCAACGGCATCATCACCAACGAGGCCGAGCTGACCGCTGCGCTGCAAGGCTTTTTTGCCGCCAACGAGCTGCCCACCCAGCGTGTGGCGCTGGCGGTGGGCGGCAGCCAGTTCAACCACCGGGTGCTGACCCTGCCCCGCATGATTGAAAAGAAGCGCGCGGCCGTGCTGACGCGGGAGTTTTCCACCGGCGGCGCCGACGTGACCGCCCCGCTGGACGACTACATGCTGCTTTCCACCGACAAAAAGACCAAGGCCGACACGGTGCTGGCCACCCGCGTGGAGAGCGCCGTGATCGAAACTTACATCAACCTGGCCGCAGCCTGCGGGCTGAAGCTGTACAGCATCGACCTGGCGCTGGCCGGGCAGATCAAGCTGGTGCGCGCCACCCCGGAGCTTGCCGGCAAGAGCTTTGTAATGCTGCAATTTGACGGTGATTCGCTGATTGCAGGGCTGTACGAAAAGGGGCAGTACAAATACTCCACCCGCAGCCGGTTGTTCAATCCCCGCGGGACCGAGGCTTCGGGCGCCGAGATCGGGCAGAAGCTTTCCGGCTTGATCCAGTTCCAGACCGCTGCCAAGAGCGAGCACCCCATTAAGGCCGTTTATTTCGGCGGCAGCACCGCCGCTGACTTGGCTGTCTGTACGCCGGCTTGCCGGGCTTTGCAGTTGGAGGTCGCCGCCTACCCGGAGACGGAAAATATCAAGCTGCCGGAAGGCATCCGGCTGGCGGATATTACCTTGGCGGCTGGCAATTTGATTGGTCGTTGATTTTTTGTTCGCGTTCAGCGGAAGCCGCCACCATGCGGCGGCTTCCTTAATATAACAGCATACTGTTTTTAGGCCTTCCTTTTTGTGACCAAAAAGGAAGCGAAAAAGTCTCGCTGTTGCGAGGCAGCGAACCCCGCCTCAGGGGCTACTCGCCCCTGAGAACCCCAAAGATGTGGTCGAGCAGCAAAAAAGCTAAAAAATGCAGGAGTGCTGCATTTTTCTTAACGCTTTTTCGCTCCTCTCCAGATTGACCCCTTCGGGGCCGAAATTCCTCTACACCTTTTCTGTAGGGGCCGATGCAAGCATCGCCCCCTACACTTTAGCGAGACCGTATCCCGGTGTAGAGGAATCGGCGGCGGGCAGCCGCCAAACCAACCTTTGTTAAATTCTTAAGAGCGCGGCCCGCGGCGCGTAGCGACGCTTCGTGCGCAGCACGAACTAGCGCTCTTAAGCCGGGCCTCCCGCGCTATCGGAAGTAGCGGGGACCTTTTCGGTTCCTTTTGGGTCTCCAAAAGGAACACATAGCGGAAGAAAGCCGCTAAATCGAGTGAAGCGCCGCAGGGTGGCGCGAAACGGAAGCCGCCGGGTTAGCCGCACAGCATATATCATAAAGAGGTCATCCTTATGGCAACAAAACAAAACAACTTTTATCTGCAATACCAGCTGGCCGCTAAGGCGGGCAAAAATGCCGACCGTAAGGCATTTTTGCGCAAGGCGGCACCGGGGGCCATCATTGTGGCCGGGTGCATGCTGGCCTGGGGCGGTGTGTTTCTGCACACGGCCATGATGCGTGCCGATACCCGCGACCTGCGGGCCTGGTGCGCCGATGAACAAAACCTTACGCCCTACCAGCAATCGCTGCAGGACCAGCAGGCCGCCGACGCTTACCACAGCCTGACTGACTACGCCAACAGCGTGACCAGCCTGCTGGCAAGCTATCCCGACCTGACCAGCAGCCTGCTCAACCGCATCGACGCGGCAGGTTCCGGCAGCGGCATCACGGTGGAGTTCACCAGCTACGACGCCGCCTCCGGGGTGCTGCAGTTCAACGCCACCTCCAATACCGTCATCGACATCCCCGCCTACGTGCGGGCGCTGCAAAACTGCGGCGTCTTTTCGGACGTGGACTACACCGGCTACCAGTCCACCAACGGCCGGGGCCAGCCCGCCGGGTACGCGCTGAACCTGCGCTGCACCTTGGCCGCACCGGAATAACCCTGTAAGGAGGACGCCATGACTACTGAGATCACCGCCCGCGACAAGCTGCTGCTTTATGTCGTAGGTATGTTAGCTTTCATCTTCTTCTTTGTGCAATTTATGCTCACCCCGGCCCTGGAAGCCAGCGACGAGGCCGCAGCAAGCCTGGCCGAGGCCCAGCAGGCGCAGATCGCCATGCAGGAGACCATCGCCCTGGCCGGCACCAACGCCGCCGCCAAAACCGAGAGCCGGGCCGCTTTGCAGCAGGCCAACGCCAACTACTACGGTCTGCTTTCCAGCAGCGACCTGGACACTCTCGTCTCCAATTTAGAGCTGGGGCATGATCTGGGGCCTGTCTCGCTGGACATCAGTGCCATTGACACCCAAAGCCTGACCGGCTACGCCGCCAGCACCCAGGCCGACGACACCGCCGCGCCGACGGACATTAACTCCGCCGACCCCATGCTGGCCACCGCCGACACCAACACCGTGCTGATGGAACTGGCCCCGCCGCTGACCCGCATCTATGCCCAGGCCGACTATTTTAAACAGTGTACCGTCACTTTCCGCTGCACCGGCAGCGACAGCAACTTCTACACCATGCTGGACGACCTGGCCGCGCAGTACCCCTCGGTACAGCTGAAAAGCGTGCAGATCGACCACGCCGCCTACACCAACGCCAGCGGTGCCACCACCAACACCGCCACCTATACAGTACAGCTGAATGTGATCCTCTGCGATAAGGAGAGTGTGGTATCTTGAACAACATCCGTCTTGGCGATGTCCTGATCGACTTTGGCTATATCACCCGGGACCAGCTGCAGGCCGCCCTGGCCTACCAGAAAGAGCACAAAAACCTGCGCGTCGGCCAGGCTTTGCAGGAGCTTGGCTATGTCAACGAGCGCCAGGTGCTGGAAGCCCTGGCCCAGCGCCTGCATCTGCGGGTGATTGATTTTACACAGATCAACGCGGATATTTCCGCCGTGGAGAAGGTTCCCCGCGAGCTGGCCCAAAAGTACGACATGCTGCCCATCGCCATCAACGGCCGCAGCCTGGTCATTGCCGCCAACGACCCGCTGAACTACTACGCCATCGAGGACATCCGCCAGCTGACCAGCATGGAGCCGGAGATCGTGCTGGCAGAGCTGGAGCCCCTGCGCCGCAGCATCCAGTATTATTACGCCGAGGTCCGCGCCCGCAAGGCCGCCAGCAAGGCCAACAGCAGCGACATGGCCGCCGCCCGCAGCGAGGAGTTCGCCGTGGACATGACCGAGGAGGGCGGCGACACCGACGCGCCCATCATCCGCCTGCTGAACAGCCTGGTCCAGCGCGCCGCCACCACCGGCGCCTCCGATATTCACATCGAGCCGTTCGAGGGCGAAACGAAGGTGCGCATGCGCATTGACGGCGTTATCATCGATTATGTAACGCTGCAGCGTGCTTTGCACCAGTCTTTGATTGCCCGTATCAAGATCATGTCCAACCTGGACATTGCCGAGCACCGCGTGCCCCAGGACGGGCATTTCCGCGCCCGGCTGGAGACCGGGCCGGACGTGAACGTGCGTGTGTCGATTTTGCCCACCGTGTTTGGCGAAAAAGCCGTGCTGCGTCTGCTGGCCACCAACACCCACATTGAACACGCCGACCACTTTGGCATGGACGACGAGACCTATAAGCGGTTCCGCCCGCTGCTGGACCGCCCCAACGGCATCGTCTACCTGACCGGCCCCACCGGCAGCGGCAAGACCACCACGCTGTACATGGTGCTGCAGGAGGTCGCCCAGCGGCAGGTGAACGTTTCCACCATTGAAGACCCCGTGGAGCGCAACCTGGACCGCATCAACCAGACCCAGGTGAACAACGTGGCGGGCCTGACCTTCGAGAGCGGCCTGCGCGCCCTGCTGCGCCAGGACCCGGACGTCATCATGGTGGGCGAGACCCGCGACGCCGAGACCGCGTCCATCTCCGTCCGTGCGGCCATCACCGGCCACATGGTTTTCTCTACCCTGCACACAAACGACGCTCTATCGTCCATTGTCCGTTTGGAGGATATGGGCGTGGAGCGGTACATGATCGCCAACTCCCTGGCCGGTGTGGTGGCCCAGCGCCTGATGCGCCGCGTCTGCCCTGCCTGCGCCAGGAAAGTGCCCGTCACCGAGGCCGAAGCCGAGCTGCTGGGGCCGGGCATCCCCTTTGTCGCCCGCGGCACCGGCTGCCCCCAGTGCAACGGCACCGGCTACAAAGGCCGCGTGGCCATCCACGAGATGGTGGTCATCAACAAGGCGCTGCGCCGCATGATCGCCGAGGGCGCGAGCATTGAAGAAATGACCGATGCAGCGCGGAAAACCCAGGGCATGCGCAGCCTGCGGGAGAGCGCCGTGCAGCTGGTGCGCGACGGCGTGACTACCCCCGAAGAACTGCTGAAGATCACCTATTTTGAGGAGTGATACCCTATGCAGATCCATGAACTGACCGCGCTGGCCCGCCAGATGAAGGCCAGCGACATCCATATTTCCCAAGGCCTGCCGCTGATGTTCCGCATTGACGGCAAGCTGGTGGAAGCCCCCGTGCAGTTTGACGAGGACGCCACCCGTGCCCTGATTGAAAATACCCTGGACGAGAGCCACCGCGAAGCACTGGACACCCAGCGGCTGGACGCGGACTTTGCCATCGCCGCGCCGGACGGCACCCGCAGCCGTGTGAACGTGTTTTACCAGCAGGGCAAAATTTCAGCGACGCTGCGTCTTTTAAACGATGAGATCCCCACCATGGAGCAGCTGGGCCTGCCGCCGGTTTTGAAGAAATTGGCGGACGAGCCCCGCGGCCTGATCCTGGTCACCGGCCCCACGGGCAGCGGCAAGTCCACGACGCTGGCCTCGATGATCGACTACATCAACCAGAACCGCTCCGATCACATCCTGACCATCGAGGACCCCATCGAGTACGTGTATAAAAGCAAAAAAGCTTTGATCCATCAGCGCGAGGTGGGCAGCGACGTGACCGGCTTTGCCGCCGCCCTGCGCAGTGCTTTGCGTGAGGACCCGGACGTGATTCTCGTTGGCGAGATGCGCGACTACGAGACCATCTCCGCCGCCGTGACCGCCGCCGAGACCGGCCACTTAGTTATGAGCACACTGCACACCATCGGCGCAGCGCAGACCATTGACCGTATCATCGACGTCTGCCCGCCGGGTGCGCAAAGCCAGATCCGCGGGCAGCTTTCAACGGTGCTGCGTGGTGTTATCACCCAGCAGCTTTTGCCCCTGGCCACCGGCCGCGGGCGGTGTGCCGCCACTGAAATTTTGGTGGGCAGCGATGCGGTGTGCAACCTGATCCGCGAGAATAAGTGCTTCCAGATCCCCAGTGTTTTGCAGTCCGGGGCCGCTTTAGACATGCACAGCCTGAACGGCGACCTGGCCCGGCTGGTGGATTGCGGGAAGATTACCCGCGAGGCCGCGCTGCGGTGCTCTACCGATAAGAAGGATCTTGAGCAGTATTTTTGATTTTTAATAGCAGCCTTTCAAGAGGGACCACCTTGCGGTCCCTCTTTCTTTTTAACATGATTCCAATCTTATCTATTTCTTTATATAACCATATTTTCCATCATCTCCTCCACATCTTGAATGGGCCTTGCATTTTCTGCAATATCAGAAACGTTTTTTCCGAAGAATGACCCTTGCAGTTTGCCATAGTTTTCAGTGTCGAGCGCAGTTCCAAACGGGGTGAAAATCTTTTGTTGTCGAAAATATTATAGTGTGATATAATACAGACAAGGTTATAAAATCGTTTGGAGGTGAAGTCATGCACAGAAGTTATTATTGTATATGCCCTCGTTGTGCTAGAATATCAAGTCGGTTCGTAGATAAAAAACCTGTATGTGATTTTTGTGGATATAAAGATGTTCTGGATTTTAGTAACGAAGAAAAGGCAAAAAAGCTCCATTATTATAAAAGAATTGCGGAATTGAAAGAGCCGTTTCCAGAAAAAGACTCTAACGAACGGACTAAAATGGTCGAAGAAGAATATCGAGAAAAATACGTCTACAATAGCCCCGTATTTGACAAAGACCTAAACGAAAAGCGCATTGCATACGATAAGCAACGCGAGGCCGAACTTGAAGAATACGGCAGAAAGAACCGTGCCGAAGCGGAAGCCGAGGAACGCCGCCCAAAACCCCACTGCCCAACCTGTAACAGCACCAACGTAAAAAAGATCTCCGCAGGTGCCAAGGCGGTCAGTGTCGGCCTGTTTGGCATTTTCTCGCAAAAAGTAAAGCACCAGTTCCATTGCAATAACTGTGGATATGAGTGGTAATTACCAAAGTCCATTTTTTTCAAACCATTCTGCAATCCAAATTCGCTCGCTATCTGGTAGTTCTTGAATCTCCTTAATTGTGTACAGCTTCCAATTGTAAAATATCTTAGCATTATCAATGTCGCCGTTCCAGCTTTCATTTAGCAAAAACGGTTCACCGCTTATCATTTTCCCAACAATACGAATTGCAGATTTATTGTTACAACCGTTCTTAATGCAAGCATCGATACAATCGTTAAAGCATTTTTGCAATTGTGGCATTGTTTCTGTAGTTGCTGTCGTAATACAAGCGCTCATTTTATCACCTCCACAAAGGACTGATTATTATGGTTTTAAATTACGAATGTATAAAGGATTTGTTGTCGTATATTGAAAGCAAAACAAGTGCGACCAACACAAATGGGACTTTTGCTATAAATAGCATTACTCTAAAGAGTGTTATTGCAGACAAAATGGTTGACTACAGTGCCGAAGAAATTTTCTACACATTAACACAAATGGCCGATGCGAACTTAATCAAAATTGACGGCATTTTACGCAAGGGTGGTCGTATTTCAAACTTTAATATTGACGACCTGACACCAGACGGACATCGGTTATTAAACGATATTAAAAACCCTGAAATCAATAACCTTATTAACAAAGCAAAAGAATGTATCGGACAAGTATCAATGCAAACATTCATAAAAGCTGCATCGTCAGTTATTTCTACTGCTGTAATTGCGAAAATGAAACAATAGATTAAAAAACAATTGTGGATATGAGTGGTGAGGTAATACTATGTCACACCAAGAGCAACATTTTGCAGGTATCCATTATCGTGGTCAATTTGCCCCTGGTATGGTGTTTGATAACGACTACGACCATCACGCAACGCCCATTGGCTACCGTTTAGCTCCAAAGGCAACAAAACCAGAGTATTGCCCGGCGTGTAATTCCGCAATGCTTTTCTGTCAGCATTATCCATTTGAAAAACAACTAAGGATCATTTGGCAATGTAAACAATGCGATAGGTTATTTGTATTTATCCCACAAGAAAAGAAATAATTACACTGTAACAATTATAGGTATTAGTGGTGAGGTAACACTATGCATGAAGTAAAAGGGACTTGTACGTGTAGTGACTGCGGGTATACATTTAAATGGAAACTTATTTTGCGGGAGCGAAATGGTTCTGGTATATATCCGGTTACAACTGTAAACGATAATGAGGTACCACTAAATACAAGACCTCAAGATATAAATGGTGTTGACTGCTATGATTGTTATTGCCCGAATTGCGGTATACCTATTTACATTCCTTGCAATTTATGCAACACTGAATCTTGAAGGAGCTCAACGCAACCAAGTCGGTATTGTGCGCAACATCTTCAACAGTCAGATCATCATACGCCACAGCTGCAATATTACGCTTTCCATTGCCAGGTCTACACTCGTACATTAAAGAATCTGTTTTTGCGTCATACCACCGATTAACAAGTAATGCTTTCTGGCATTCTAAGAGTTTCCCCATAAAAAACCTCCATAAACAACAAAAGGCCGTCCCTTCGCGGGGCGGTCTTACTTTTTTACTGCATTTTTGCAAAACACCACAATATATAGTGCGGATTTCGACTTTTCCCCGCAGAGCTACAATTTCTTGTGCTTTTTTGTCGGAAATGCTGTTGACTTACTTACTGTATAAGAGTATAATTGTGTTTGTAATCAAAACAGCGCGTCGAACTTGTCACCTCATAGACGTCAACGATAGGCGTATGCTTCCCACATAACCCCGTTTACGCGGTGGTTGAGGAAAGCCCGTCGTCTCTTAACTGCAGCCTCTGACGTGGGTTAAATCCAACTCACAAGGAGGGATGCAATATGGAACTTGATCAGATTTTTAAGTATCTCGATTATCTTAAAACCTTAATCGAGCTTGGAATTCTTGTCGGCCCATTTGTTTATAGCTTCTTTCACAAGGACAATAAACAGTAAGAGACCCGCCTATTAGCCGTAGGCAGGTCTCGTTTGGGTTTTAGGCGATTTTGTCCAGTCGTCTATTCTCCTATTCGTCACTAACCGAAGCAACGTCTGTCAACGCTGTTTTGGTTACTTTTATTATATATCAATACATTGTGTTCGTCAATATGCTAAAATTGTCATTCTGATGAATTTACATATTTTGCTTGACATATCAAATAACACTATTTCATCGTAAAAACTGCCGCAAGTTTACTTAGCGGCTTTCTCCTTGCTTTCGGCCAACAACGAAAGCAGCCACCCCGGCACCGGTGCCCCCATGGCCGCACCATTTTCGGCAATGGAGCCTAATTCGGTAAAAATATACCACACCAACACCACCGGCAGGACTACCCCTTCAAAATCAAACCCAACACCATCCCCAAACGCCGGCAGGTTTTCTACCGCCACGTTTAAAACCAAGTCGGTCAGCGCCGCTACGCAGACGACCACCACCATGCCGGCTTTGTGCCAGATCCCCGCGCGGGCTGCCGCGCTGGACCACTCTCCCCTGCTGGCGGCGGCCGCGCTGCCGCTCAGCCAATCCAGCGCCATGCAGGCCGCCCAGGCCAGCACCAGCCAGCCCAGCCACCCAAACGCCGCCGTAAAGGCCCCGCACAGCGCGGCCACGGCGGCTTTTGCATATAAAAAACCGTTTTTCTTGTCCAAATTTCCGTTCATATTCAAACACTCCATTCACTTTTGTACAAACCAGCGGCCACCAACCCGCGGCTGACGCACACCGCATACACCGCGTCGGCGTCGCCCCGGCTTACCGGGCCGATGGAAATACGCTGCAGTTTCTTCGCAGCATCGGCGTTTTCCTCATTCTCCTCGCCGGAATCCGCCTGCCCCGGCGCCTCGCCGTACACGCCTACCGCGTTGGGGCAGCCCGCGTACTGGCTGGGGTCCAGGCCCTTGCCGGCAGCCGTGGCGCGGGCCTCGAAGTGGCAATGGTCGTAGCCGCCCGCCGCGTTGCCGCTTTGGCCCATCACGGCCAGCAGGTCGCCGCTGGCCACCGCCTGCCCCGCCGTCACTTTCAGCTCGCGGCAGTGGCAAAAGTACAGATAGTTCACGTCGTCGGGGGTCTGGCCGGGGTCCAGCTGCACGCAGACGTACCAGCCCCACTCCCAAGTCTTATTGCTGTGGTCGGTCACGCGGCGGGCACGGACAACTTTGCCGGTGATACGCTTATTTTTGTAATACGGCATGCGTATATCGGTCGAGTCCGACCCGACCAGATCCATACCGCCGTGCCAAATTTTGCCGCCGCCGCGGGTGTATCCGTAACGGCCGTAGGGGTAGCGCAGCTGGGTGCGCCCCGCAAAAATGCCCTGCATATCAGCTCTCCTCTCTGCGCAGTGTGTAGGTAATTTTCATCGTTTTATCGGCTGTTTTCTGCACCGGCGCGTCCAAATCGTTGATGGTGGCCAGGTAATTGCGCCGGATGCCCTGGTGCACGGTGCTTTGGTTGTTGCCGGAGTTGGCGTCGTAACGCACCATGTAGGGCACAGCGGGCTGGCCCAGCACGGGCACAGCCAGGTAGGGGTACTGCTCGTAGTTGTAGTAGGCCTCGATGGCGTGCATCTCGTTGGTGGCGGTGTTCAGCACGGTGCCGCAGGCCGTGTACCTGCTGCCCATAAAGTAGATGCGCCCGTCGTGCATATCCTGGAACATGGGCATCAGCAGATCGTGGGTGGTGATGGCCGTCACGTTGCTGGGATCGGCCAGCGGAATTTTGAAAAACGGCACCGCGTTGGCCGAGGGCGAGGTGGTGTACCCGGCCATGAACAGGCAGCCGCCCAGCAGACGGCCGGTATTGCGCAGTCCCGGCGAGGTGCCGCCCACGTTGCCCGCCAGCGTCACGCCGGTGGGGTTGGTGAAGGCGTAGGTTTTTTCCTCCAGGGTCTTGCGGTCGTAGGTGCGCACGCGGATCAGGCCGGTGGTTTTCAGCTGGTCGGCGCCGGGGGTGCTGACGACGCAGATCTTATCCGCATCTACGTCATAACTTACGGCACTGTAGCTGAAGTGGTCGACCTGCAGAAAGTCCGAAAGGTCACGCTCCTCGGTCTTTTTGACGCGGGTGGTGTTGATGGGATTGAACAGATCGATCTCGGTCGTCAAAGCGGTGGCGTAACGCAGCACCAGCTTATTGTTGCTGATAGCGCCAAACACCATCTCGTCGTTTTCCGGGTCGGCGTACAGCGGGCGGCCGTAGAGGTGGCGGTCGTTCTTGCCCGGCGCGTTGGGAAAGATCGTCTCCTGCCCGAACAGCGCACTGTTGTAGTAGCTCGACGTGTTGGAGCCGTCGGCGGCGGGCAGGGCGGTCTCGCTCTCACCGAAGAAGCCGCCGTAGCGGCTGGTGAGGCACACGCTGGCGATCGTGCCGTTGGCCTGGCTGGTGGCGAAGTCGTAAACAAACGTGACAACGCCGTTTTCCAGGTCTGTTTTGCTCTCGGTGGTGTTAAAGCTGCCGCGCTGCAGGCCCTTGCCGTTGTTAAGCACCTTGGGCACGCCGCTGCCCACGAGATTGGCCTCCGGCGGGGCGAACAGGGTGTCCGGGTCGCTGCCCAGGGCGGTGTCGTACAGTAAAATGCCGCCGTAGAGGCTTTCCGGCAGCTCCCAGCTCTTATCCGATGTGCTGCCGTACTCGCCGTTGGCGTTGGCCTCCCGCAGGAGGGCCATACCGTTGAAAGCGTTAAATATCTGCGATACAGCGTTTGTTACAATGTTGTCTTTCTCGATCGTCTCGACCTCGCCGGTGGTTTTGCTGGTGAGTTCGATTTTGGTGTGACCATGGATGGGCATGGTAAAGTTCCTCCTCTCGGTTTTACAAAATGTTTCTTGCCGGCACCTTGCGCAGCAGCCTGGTGATGATCTCGGCCGCCGCATCACCGATGGGCTTCTGCGTGCCTGCCAGGATGACGTCCTGAATGGCCAACACCTTGCGGGCCACAGGCGTCCGGGTCGGTCGGCCAATCAGCTCCTCAAGCTCCAGCGTGCCGTCCCAGGCGTCGCCCACCGCCATGCCCTGGCCGGTGATGGTAGCACGGATCTGCCCTTTGGCGATCTTCACGCCGCCGCCCGCGCACAGCAGGCGCACGCTCCAGCGGTGGCTGGCCGCGCCCTCCAAATCCGGGAAGGGGTAAAACAGCGCCAAGGCGTGGGCGCCCCGCACCAGACGCTGGGCCGGGGTAAAGCTGTCGATGAGAACATTGTCCAGGTAGTACCGCACGGTCAGCGTCAGGGCGGCATCCTGTTCCAGCGTGGCAGCACCTTCAAAATCAGACGCAGTATCGCCTGTTACAGGCAGTTTCACCACCTCAGCATCCGGCTCTGCCGTCAGCAGCACCTGCGCCAAAAACATGGCCGAGGTATCCTGCGTGGTAACAAAAGTCAAGTTCACGGCGTTGGTCTCCTTGCCGTTGTCCTTCACTTTTATGTCGGAGCCGTTGGTGAAGCTGTAATAAATGATTTTGTTCGCGCCGGCCTGCTTTTGCAGGCTGCGCAGCTGGGCGTCGGTGTGGGTGGCAGCGCCCGCCAGGTAGGGGTTTTTGCCCACGCCTTTCAGCGTCATTTCGCCGCGGAACTTCCACACCAGGTGGGTCACCAGCGTTTCGGGCGCGGCATCGGCAGTGGGCAGCGCCAGGCGGTCGCCCAGCTCCAGCGCCGGGTCGCCGGGCATCGTCACGGCGGCGGGGGTGTAGTCCAGCGCACGCAGCCGCGCAAACACCGCGTCGCAGATGCCCTGCCGCACCTCGGCGGTGCCGCTTTCGGCCAGCGGCATGTCGGAGATGGTCATTTCCAGGCCGCTCTCCCCCTCGATGTCTGAGGTGAAGGTATCCGTGTCGGTCTCGATGACCAGCGCGGCGTAGTGGCAGGAGAAGTCAGAGATTTTCGCATTGGTACGTGCGTTTTCGGAAAGCGTCACACAGGGCGTCTCTCCAAACTGCACGATCCGCAGCCGGCCCAGCCGGTCGATGGTGGCAAACCCGGCCAGTAGTTGGGCAATGGCCCCCACGCAGTCGCGCCAGGTGGAGACCCGGTAGCTGCCGTCGAGCTGGCGCAGGATCTCGGCGTTGGGCGAGAGGGCCTTGATCTCCGCCTCGCTTTGCGCCAGCTCCACGCCGCAGGTGCCGGCGATCTGGGTCAGCATCGTGTAGGCGTCGCCCAAAATCGCGCTGCCGGAGAACTTGCGCTCCAGTTTCAGCATGTTGTCGTAGCCGGTCAGGCTGACCACGGCGGCGCTGCGCTCGGCCTCGGCTACGGTGTAGCGGCCCACCGGCAGGGTGTACCAGCTGCCGTCTGCCAGCTGGATTTCATAGTCGATTTGCAGCGCTGCATCGTAAAACGCAGCACTGGATAGCGCGGTGCGCAGCTGCAGCGACGCCTGCCCCATGTACACGCTGCCGAAGGCCAGCTCCTGCCCGGACACGCACTGGTTGTCCACGCTGACCGACCCGGCAATCACGGCGCTGTCGGTCAGTTCGATGGTGCTGCCGTCGGTCAGGGTCAGCTTGCCCGCCATGCGGTCATTCCGCGTCGGGGAGCGGATCGCAGTTCGGTATTCTTTTGGTACATCGTACATTTTTGGTTGTCCTTTCTGAGATTGTTTGGATTGTATAGGGCGGCTTTGCGGCCCTGCCTACCTTGCGGCAGGGCCTTTTATAATGGGATTCTTCCGATAGGCCTACCTTTTTTGTGACCAAAAAAGGTAGCGAAAAAAGTCCCGCTGTTGCGAGGCAGCGGACCCCGCCCAAGGGGCTGCTCGCCCCTTGGAACCCCAAAGTCGTGGTCGAAAGACCCAAAGGCTAAAAAATGCAGGAGTGCTGCATTTTTCTTAACGCCTTTGGGCCCTTCTCCACATTGACCCCTTCGGGCCCTAAATTCCTCTATAACCATACTGTAGGGGCCGATGCTCGTCATCGGCCCGTTTTGGCCCCGGAGGGGTCAATCGGAGAGAAACAAAAAAGCGTTAAGAACCGTGCAGCACTCCTGCACGGTTTAGCTTTTTTGCTTCTCAACCTCCTCTTTGGGGTTCTTAGGGGCGAGCAGCCCCTAAGGCGGGCCTCCCGCGCTTTCGCAAGTAGCGGGCACTTTTTTCGCTTCCTTTTTGGGTGTCCAAAAAGGAAGGCCTACTCGCAAGATGCCGTTATAAAAAAGGGTTGCCGCAGGGTGGCAACCCTGACCAATCATCACCCTCAAAACTCAATCAAATTCAAACTAACATCCCAAACGCCTTTCCCTTCCCGGGCCGCGATCAAATCCGCGCTGCGGTCCCCCGCATACATCCTTGCCGTCCGCATTTCGCCAAAAAAGTACGCCACATCGAAGCTGTCCGGCTTTACGGCATTCAAAATTTTGGCGCAATCCGCGGTGGAGACCGCCGCCCAGCTGGCAGAGATCTTGGCAATGCCCTCCCGCACGCGGTTGCGCATCATCACGCCGTCCTCGGTGCGGCCGGTGTCGCTGCTGTCCAGATCGTTCAGCTGCACCTTGTACTCGTTGGGGGCGGGCAGCGTCACACCGCCGATGGTCAAAATATCCATATCCTTCACCTCCCGCCGCTGCGCAGGCTGCGGCGCCGCTCGCTGTTGGCGATAACGCTGTCCAGCAGCTCCTCACCGATGTACACGTTGATGGGCTGGCCGTCGTTTGCGCCATTCCAGCCGGCCAAAACTTCGGCCATCGCCTGCCGGATCGTGGCCAGCGGAGCCTCCACATTGGTGCCCGCCCCCTGATCGCCCAGCAGCGCAAGAAACTTGCGATTTGGCGGGATGACCGCGCCCGCCGCCAGCGCCGGGACCGGCAGGTCTTCCAGCCCGGCCACGACGGGCAGCCCCACCGGCAGGCTGTGGCCCATCACGGAACCGATGGCGCTGCCCGCTGCGCTGCGCACCGAACTGATGGACGACAGCAGGCCGTTGACAGCGCTTTGGATGCCGCTGACCATGCCCCGCACCACCGACAAAATGCCGCTGACCGCGCTTTGGATCGTCGAAGTGATCTTGCTCCAAACGGTGGTAACGGTAGCGGCCATGGCGTTCCAGGCAGTGGACCACCGGCCCTGCAATACGGCCGTCAAAAAGTCCGCCAATCCCTGCAAAATGGTCAGGCCAATGTTGACGGCATCCGCCACCAGACCGATGGCAACGCCAACAACAGACGCTATACCGTTAAACACTTGCGCCACTACCGGTCCCAACGTGCTGACCAGCCAGGCAGCCAGCGGCATCAGCACGGTGTTCCACACGGTCAGCACCAGGTTCATCACAGCGCCCAGCGCCATGGTCAGCTGCTGCCACAGGGGCTGCAAATGCTCGCTCCACAGGGTGCCGATCACCGAAATCAAGTCCGTTAAAACGGGCTGCAGCACACTTTGCCACAGGGCGGTCAGCAGGTCGGTCAAGCCCTGAAACGCCTGCACCAGCCCGTCCAGGATCGGCTGCCCGTAGGCCTGCCACGCAGCCGTGATGCCGTCCATCACCCCCTGCCAGATCTCCAGCAGCAGGGCCAGCGCGGGCTGCACCACGGTGTTGACCAGTTCCCCGATCAGCCCGCAAAGCCAGACAAACAGGTTGCCCAAAATTGTCATGGCCGCGCTGATGGTCCCACCCAGGATCGGCGCGAACGCCTGGGAAAAGCTGTTGGCCACGCCGGGCAGAAACACCGTCAGCAGGTAGTCGGCCAAGGGCTGCAGTGCACCATTCCAAAGGTCCAGCGCCGCCGTGCGCACCGGCTCCCACACAGCCAGCGCTGTCTGCTTGATCTGCTCCCACGCGGCCTGCCACGCCGCAATGGCCGGGCCATAATAGGTTTGCAGATACAACCAAAATCCATCCCAGGCATCCCGCAAGGTTTGCAGTGCCGCCTGCCAGATGCTCACCTCCCCGTCCGCTTCGGCCTTGGCCCTGCTGCCGGACCGGCTGCCGCTTTTGCGGGTGGAGCCGCCTGTTTTCTTCGCTGCAGCGGTTGTTTTCTCGGCATCTGCTTTCTCGGCAGCGGGGGCGCTCAGCCGGTTGATCTCGTCAAACTTGGCCAGGCTGCGGGCGCTTTTCACGCTTTGGGCGGCGGCCGCCCGCAGGCTGGTGCGCAGTTCGTCCACGGCGGCACTGGCATCGGTGCCCGCCGCGCCCACCTTTTGCAGCGCCGACGCGATCTTGTCCAGGCTGCTACGCAGCGCGGCGCTGGGCACGTCCAGGGTCGACATCTCATCAAAAGAAATCGTTTCCACGTTACCTTCCTCTCCTTTCGTCCTCCTTTAAAAGTGCGAGCAGACGTTGCTTTTCTGCGTCTGCTTCGGGGCTGGCGGGGCGGTGCAGGTCCACCTCGGCACCGTGGGCGCGGTAAAATTCACGTTCCCACGGCTCCAGTTTTTTGCCGCGGCGCAGCTTGTCCCGCAGGGCCACCACGGTGGCAAACGGCCCGTCAGCGATGCTGTCGAACCAGCCCAAAAAGCTCCACCAGTGCAGGTGGGGCAGCGCACGCAGGTCTTGCCCGGCCGCCCGCGCCGTGCCCGCCGCGATGAGCGCCGCATCCTGCTGCCAGTCCATCAGCCGGGGCGCACAGGGTCCGCCGTCGGGGCGACCTGCCTGCACAAATGTTGCCATTGCTTCACAGGCTTCTCGGTATTGCACTGGCGGCATGAGCGAAAAATCTCGGTAGAACAGCGCCAGCGCTACGTACCAACGCTCGCTGTCGGTCAGTGCAGGGTCAGCAGAACCGTCCAGCCAGCGCAGGATCTCCAGCACATCCCGGAAGTCGGTATGCACCCGCCAATCCGTGTCAGCAAAGTGTACGGTCTCGGGCAGCGTCCACAGGTTCGGGGTCATGCCTGCTCCCGCGCCGCGCGGGCGGCGTCGGCTTCCGCCCGGGCGTTGGCGGCGGTAGTTTGCAGGTGTTGGGCCGCGCCGTCCTGCAAAATCGGCGTGAGTGCGTCCAAAAGGTTCTGCACAACACGCTTGCCGTTGGCGCCGGTGCCCGCCAGGTTGACGCCCTCCAGCACCTTGTCAAAGTCGTTCTCACCGCCGAAGATCTCGGTCAGCAGCGCCTTGATGCGGTGGTCGTAGTCAGTCAGCAGGGCCAGGCCCCGTTCCGCGCGGGCATCGTCCGGCTTTGCCGGCAGGGCCTTGAGTTGTTCGGTCAGCTCGGCATCCAGGGCGTCCAGCTTCGGGGCTGCAGCGAAGAACCTGTGATATAGGTTGGGGTCGCTGGGGTTGAAGCGCAGCACCGCGCGATTATTGATGAGATATTCCTGCATGCCGGTATCGATGGTTAAGGTTTGCATTTTTTGTCCTTTCTGTTGTGTTTAGGTTTGCGCTTAGTCAGGGTTGCCACCCTGCGGCAACCCTTCCAATATAACAGCATACTGTTTTTATGCCTTCCTTTTTGTGACCAAAAAGGAAGCGAAAAAGTCTCGCTGTTGCGAGGCAGCGAACCCCGCCTCAGGGGCTACTCGCCCCTGAGAACCCCAAAGATGTGGTCGAGCAGCAAAAAAGCTAAAAAATGCAGGAGTGCTGCATTTTTCTTAACGCTTTTTCGCTCCTCTCCAGATTGACCCCTTCGGGGCCGAAATTCCTCTACACCTTTTCTGTAGGGGCCGATGCAAGCATCGCCCCCTACACTTTAGCGAGACCGTATCCCGGTGTAGAGGAATCGGCGGCGGGCAGCCGCCAAACCAACCTTTGTTAAATTCTTAAGAGCGCGGCCCGCGGCGCGTAGCGACGCTTCGTGCGCAGCACGAACTAGCGCTCTTAAGCCGGGCCTCCCGCGCTATCGGAAGTAGCGGGGACCTTTTCGGTTCCTTTTGGGTCTCCAAAAGGAACACATAGCGGAAGAAAGCCGTTAAATCGCGTGAAGCGCCGCAGGGTGGCGCGAAACGGAAGCCGCCGCAGCCTTAAAAAATCTCAAAAAATATTGCATTTTCGCTTAAAACTGTGTATGATATACTACGATACTTATAGTAGAGGAGTATGCCCCAATGGCATCATTGCGCGAAGAAATTGAATCCCGGCGCACGTTTGCGATCATCTCGCACCCCGACGCCGGTAAAACTACACTGACCGAAAAACTCCTGCTCTACGGTGGGGCCATCCAGACCGCTGGCTCCGTGAAGGGCAAGCAGAGCGCCAAACACGCTGTCTCGGACTGGATGGACATTGAGAAACAGCGCGGAATCAGCGTTACATCGTCTGTTCTGCAGTTCAACTACCAGGGTAAGTGCATCAACATCCTGGACACCCCCGGCCACCAGGACTTCTCCGAGGATACCTACCGCACCCTGATGGCCGCCGACTGCGCCGTCATGGTCATCGACGCGGCCAAGGGCGTTGAGGCACAAACCATCAAACTGTTCAAAGTTTGCACCCTGCGCCACATCCCCATCTTTACCTTCGTCAACAAGATGGACCGCGAAGCCCGCGACCCGTTTGAACTGATGGAGAACATCGAGGAAATTTTGGGCATCAAGACCTACCCGATGAACTGGCCCATCAGCTGCGGCAAGGATTTTAAGGGCGTGTACGACCGCACCGCGCGCCGCGTGCTGGCGTTTGAAAGCGACGGCCGCGCCAACGGCGTGAAGATGGTGGACGAGATCGAGGCCGAGCTGGGCGACCCCCGCCTGGACGAGCTGATCGGCGCGGCCAACCACGCCAAGCTGGCGGAGGATATTGAACTTTTGGACGGTGCAGCGGAAGAATTTGACCTGAACGCTGTGCAGCACGGCGAGCTGAGCCCCGTGTTCTTCGGCTCGGCTTTGACCAACTTTGGCGTGGAGCCGTTTTTGAAGGAGTTCCTGCGCCTGACCCCCACCCCGCTGCCCCGCAAGGACAGCGTGACCGGCGAGCTGGTCGACCCGTGCAGTGAACAGTTCAGCGGCTTTGTGTTCAAAATCCAGGCCAACATGAACAAGAACCACCGCGACCGCATCGCGTTTTTGCGCATTTGCTCCGGCAAATTTGAGCGCGGCATGGAGGCTTTCCACGTCCAGGAGGGCAAAAATATCAAGCTTGCCACCGGCACCAGTTTGATGGCCGACGACCGCGCCATCGTCAGCGAGGCCTATGCGGGCGACATTATCGGCCTGTTTGACCCGGGCGTGTTTTCCATCGGTGATACGTTATGTACCGGCAAAAAGCATGTGCAGTTCGCCGGCATCCCCACCTTTGCGCCCGAGCACTTTGCCCGCGTGACCCAGGTGGACACCATGAAGCGCAAGCAGTTTGTGAAGGGCATGGAGCAGATCGCCCAGGAGGGCGCTATCCAGATCTTCCGCGACCTTGGCTCCGGCATGGAGGAGGTCGTTGTCGGCGTGGTGGGCGTGCTGCAGCTGGAAGTGCTGGAGTACCGCCTGAAAAACGAGTACAATGTGGATATTCGCATGCAGACTCTCCCATACGAGCATCTGCGCTGGGTGCTGAATGACCCGGACGAGCTGGACATAAAGCACCTGGACCTGACCAGCGACACCCGCGCCATCGAGGATATGAAGGGCAACCCGCTGCTGCTGTTTGGCAGCCCGTGGAGCATCAACTGGGCCGAGCAGCATAACCCCGATCTGAAGCTGTCCGAGTTCGGCAACCTGACGTTCTAAGGGGGATGCTTTGTGCTGACTGAGGTAAAAAAGCACCTTACACCGAAACAAATCCGGGAAGATGCAGAGTTCTTCTTTCTGCTGAACCTGGGGCTTGTGGCCACTGCCGCAGGCATCGCCCTGTTTAAAACGCCCAACCATTTTGCGTTTGGCGGCACGTCGGGCCTGTCCATCGTGCTGGCGACGCTGTTCCCGCGATTTAACGTAGGTGCGTTTATGTGGGTGGTCAACGCCGTGCTGGTGGTTTTGGGGTTCATCTTCCTTGGCATACGTTCCATGGGATGGACGATTTACTCATCGTTTGCACTTTCTTTTTATGTGTCCGCTTTTGAATGGGCTGTACCTTTACGTGCGCCGTTGACCAACGATGTGTTTCTGGAGCTTTGCTACGCGGTGATCCTGTCGGCCGTGGGCGCGGCCATCGTGTTCAACATTGGCGCATCCACCGGCGGAACCGACATTGTAGCGATGATTTTGAACAAGTACACCTCCATGCCGGTGGGCCGCGCCCTGATGGTCAGCGACTTAGGCATCGTGCTGGCGGGGGCTTACCTGTACGGGCCGGCTACCGGGCTGTACTGCATTTTGGGCATGATCTTGAAAAGCACCGTGGCGGACAGCGCGATTGAAGGTATTAACCTGCGAAAGGTTTGTACCGTCGTGACCTCCCGGCCGGAACCGGTGCGGGATTTTATCGTGAACAAGCTGCATCGTTCGGCCACCATGGAGCAGGCCCAGGGTGCCTACACCCACGAGGAAAAGTGGGTGCTGGTTACTGTGTTGACCCGCGGACAGGCGCAAAAATTACGGCTGTTTGTACATTCGCTGGATGAACATGCGTTTATTACGATCGTGAACAGCAGTGAGATCGTGGGTAAAGGGTTTCGGTCGATTTGATTTTTTGATTTTCATAGCAGCCTTACGGGCGTTGCCACCATGCGGCAACGCCCTTTTTTATTGGCTTCTGGCCGAAAGGTGTTCCTTATATCATACCTGAATACTTGAATACTACCTTGGTACTATTCACTACTATTCAAGTTTGAATACTGGTTAAATATAACGTATTTATGTACTATATTTAACTACTATTCTAGTAGTCAAGTTTTGATTACGCGCGCGTCCTCCAACGTTAACTGCACGGGAAAGCCATCTGGAAACTTTTCGGTGTCATACCAAATGGTGTATGCGCCTTTTTTGCCCCTGTTGCAAGTGTATTCCTGAAAGCCGGAGCTCCTGAGCGATCTGAGCATGCTGGAGCGGCTGATGCCCTCTTTATCAGCGTCTGCATGACAAGATGATCGACGAAATGCTGACATTTTTGGCCCGTGCCCCCACTTTGGGGGACCTCTCCCTCACCTGGGGCCAGGCCGGTCCGCGGCTGGGCACCGGCGGTGTGTACCTGCGGGGCGTAAAGGTGCTGCAAACCAAAACCGACCTGCTGGGCTGCCAAAAACAGCGCTGCCGTGCGGAATTTCTGCTGCGGCTCTGCCTGCCGCTGCCAGCAGGGGACACCGACACCGCCCTGCAAAACGCCCGCCGCCTGGCGGCGCTGCAGGCGTGGGTCGCGGCCGAAAGCGCCGCAGGCCGCGCGCCTCGGCTGGGCAACTGCGAACCCCTCACCGAGCAGGTCCGCACCGAGGGCGGCCAGCTGGACCGCACCGACCCGGGCGGCACCGCGCTGTACAGCATCCGCGTGATGGCCGAGTACACCATGCGGTACGACGCATAACAAACTTAACACGAAAAGGAGCAAAACATGAAAATTGAACGTAGATACATGGCTCATTACCTCAATGCCGGATTTGGCGGCGCAGAAAACTACTGCCGCCTGGGCGCTGACCTGGAGGAATACAGCCCCGAACTGACCGCCAATGTTGAGAAAAAATCCAACATCCTGGGCCAGACGTCCGTCACCATCGACGGCTACCAGAAGCAGGGCGAGGTCAGCCCCTACTACGCCGAGGCCGGCGACCCGCTGTTTGAAAAGCTGCAGGAGATCATCGACGGCGACCTGGTGCTGGACGACCTGAAGACCGACATCGTCGAGGTGAAGCTGTGGGGCGAGACCGCCGACACCACCTACCCCGCCGTGCGCGAGGAGTGCTACATCGAGGTCGTCAGCTACGGCGGCGACACCACCGGGTATCAGATCCCGTTTAATGTACACTACACCGGCGTGAAGGTGAAGGGCAAGTTTGACGTTAAGACGAAGAAGTTTGTGGCGGACGAAGGGCTTTGATTCGCTTGCGGCGGGCGGCTTCCGCTCGCGGCCACCCTGCGGCCGCTCTCTCGTCTAAACGGCATAATGTCTTTTAGGTGTTCCTTTTGGAACCCCAAAAGGAACCGAAAAAGGTCCCGCTACTTCCGATAGCGCGGGAGGCCCGGCCTAGGGGCTACTCGCCCCTAGGA
>UQDG01000006.1 GCA_900539695.1 uncultured Oscillospiraceae bacterium | reverse complement strand
GAGATCCGCCGGAGCGGTGCTTAAGCCGTCAGGCGGGAATTGTGCGGTGTTGCCTTAGGTATAAGGTTTTACAGCCCCTGCACCAGAATGACCAGGATCAGCACGGGCAGTGCAAAGCGGAAGTAGTTCTTCAGCCAGCAGGGCATCTTGAAGCCGCTGCCGGTGTTGCACTCGGCCAGGTAGTTGTCAAAATTCCAGCCCCAGCGGGTGACGCAGAACAGCAGGTAGATGAGGCTGCCGCCGGGCAGCAGTAGGTTGCTGACGAGGAAATCCTCGAAATCCAGCACGGTGCTGCCAGCGCCCATGGGCTGGATAAAGCTCCAGGCGTTGTAGCCCAAAGCGCAGGGCAGGCCCAGCAAAATCAGCGCGACGCAGCCGATCAGACAGGTCTTGCGGCGGTCCCAGCCGAAGTTGTCCATGCAGGAGGCGATCAAGTTCTCGAACACCGCAATGACGGTGGAGAAGCTGGCGAACGTCATAAACAGGAAGAACAGTGTGCCCCAGATGCGGCCGCCGAGCATATTGATAAACACACTGGGCAGCGTGATAAAGATGAGGCTGGGGCCGGCATCCGGCGAGATGCCGAAGGAGAAGCAAGCCGGGAAGATGATAAGCCCCGCGCAGATGGCCACAAAGGTGTCCAGCACGCAGATGCGCACGGCCTCACCGGTCAGGGTAAAGCGGCGGTCCATGTAGCTGCCGAAAATTTCCATGGCGGCAATGCCCAGGCTTAAAGTGAAGAAGGACTGGTTCATCGCGGCGGTGATGACGTTGCCAAGCCCCTGCTCGCAGGCGCGCTGCCAATCCGGCAGCAGGTAGAAGGCCAGGCCCTCCTTGACGCCGGGCAGCACAAAGCTGTGGGCAACCAGCACCAGAATCAGCACCAGCAGAGCGCCCATCATCCATTTGCCGATGCGCTCCAGACCGCCCTGCAGACCCTTCTGGCAGACGAGGAAGCCCAGCACGGTGATGACCACCATCCAAAGCACCTGCTCGCCGGGGTTGGCCAGCGCATCGCTGAACACCTGGGCCGAGGCGTCGGGGGTCAGGCCGGTGAAGCGGCCGGTCAAAAACTTAAAGAAGTAGTCCAGCATCCAGCCGGCTACCGTGGTGTAGTACATCATCAGCAGCGCACAGCCGATCATGCACACCCAGCCGTGCAGGTGCCACTTGGTGCCTTTCGGCTCCAGCGCTTTGTAGGCTTTTACCGCGCTGTTGTGCCCGGCGCGGCCCACGGCCAGCTCCATGGTAAGCACAGGCACGCCCATTAGCACCAAAAACAGCAGGTAGAACAGCACGAACACGCCGCCGCCGTTCTGCCCCGTTACCGTGGGAAAGCGCCACACGTTGCCAATGCCGACCGCACAGCCGGCGCTGACCAGGATGAAACCAAGGCGGGAAGCAAAGCCCTCTCGCTGTTTGCCAGAATCCATAAAAAGCCTCTTTTCTTGTGGTATTGCCGTATGGGTTTACAATAAAACACGCACCAGCTATTATACCTGTAATTTTGCAGGGTTGCAAGGCGTACACTCCAGTGTTATAATAAAAAACAGCGAAAAAGTGAGAAAAGGAGAGCTTTTATGCTTCGTTTTGAATGTGATTACGGCGAAGGCGCTGCCCCCGCGGTGCTGGAACTGATGCAAAAGACCAACTTTGACCAGACCCCCGGCTATGGCGAGGACAGCTATTGCGCCGCCGCTGCGGACAAGATCCGCGCCCTGTGCGACGCCCCGGATGCCGCCGTGCACTTTTTTGTAGGTGCGACCCAGGCCAACCTGACGGTCATCGATGCGGCCCTCAAGCCCTGGCAAGGTGTGCTGTGCGCCGATAGCGGCCATATCCATGTACACGAGACCGGCGCAGTAGAAGCCACCGGCCACAAGTGCCTGGCCCTGCCCAATAAAAACGGCAAGATCACGGCACGGCAGATCCGCCACGCGGTGGAAGAACACCGCGCCAACGCCAGCCACGAGCATGAGGTGCAGCCCGGTATGGTCTACATCTCCAACCCCACCGAGGTGGGCACGCTCTACACCAAGGCCGAACTGACCGACATCTCTGCCGCCTGCTATGAGCTGGGGCTGTACCTGTTTGTGGACGGCGCCCGCATGGCCTACGGCCTGATGAGCGAAGCCAACGACCTGACCCTGCAGGACTACGCCGCCCTGTGCGATGTGTTCTACCTGGGCGGTACCAAGTGCGGCGCACTGTTTGGCGAGGCCGTGGTCATCACCAACGACGTTCTGAAAGAGGATTTCCGCTATGCCATCAAGCAGCACGGCGGCATGCTGGCCAAGGGCCGCCTGCTGGGTGAGCAGTTCCTGGCCCTGCTGGACGGCGAGGACGGCACAGGCAACAGCCTGTACTTTACCCTGGCTGCCGAGGCCGACCGCCAGGCTATGGCCATCCGCAAAGCCTTTGAGGAAAAGGGTGTGAAGCTGCTGCATGATTCCTACACGAACCAGCAGTTCTTTGTGCTGCCGGACGAATGGCACGAGGTCCTGAGCAAGAACTTTGCCATGACCCATATGGGTAAGCCCGACAAGACCCACACCGCCGTGCGCATCTGCACCAGCTGGGCCACCAAGGCCGAGAATGTGGAGACGCTGATCGAGGCAGTGAAGAAGCTGTAATACAGTGAAAGCCTCCCTCCCAAGGGGGGCAATGCACGGCGCAGCCATTTAAAAACAAAAGCTCCCGGACTTTTAATGTTCGGGAGCTTTTCTTATCATAAAAACAATTACTTCTGAATCCGCTTATCGTATTTGACGGCCAGCTTGGTGCCTGCGGTCTGCAAGATCTGCACCAGCACCACCAGCAGCGCCGTGGCGAAGAACTCCAGCACCACGTTAAAGCGGTAGTAGCCGTAGTTGATGGCGATCTTGCCCAGGCCGCCGCCGCCGATGATACCGGCCATGGCACCGTAGCCCATGATGGTGGTGGCCGCAATGGTGATGTTGGCTACCAGGCTGGGCATGCTCTCAGGCACCATCACCTTGGTGATGATCTGCAAAGGTGTAGCGCCCATGCTCTGGGCGGCCTCGATGACGCCGGGGTCGACCTCGCGTATGCTGGTCTCGATCAGACGGGAGACGAACGGGAAGGACGCAATGACCAGCGGCACGATAGAAGCTACGGTGCCGATGGATGTGCCCACGATCAAACGGGACAGCGGGATGACGATAATCATCAGGATCAGGAACGGCACACTGCGCAGCAGGTTGATCAGGCCGTTCAGCAGCGCCATGACCCACTTGGGCAGCGGGCGGATGCCGTTGGGTTCGCCGGTGACCAGCAGCACGCCCAAAGGCAGGCCGATGACCAGCGCCAGCAGGGTGGCAACAACTGTGGACCAGACAGTCTCCCAGGTTTCAAACGGGATGGTGGGCAGGATCTGCAAAAAAGTCTGCCAATCTTTGCCTGCAAAAAATTCAGCCATCAGTTGTTCACCTCCTCATAGGTAATGCCGGGATAGTTCTTGATGTACTCCAGCGCGGCTTCGGCGTGTTCGTCCTCGGGCAGGGCCAGCAGCATGCTGCCCAGCGTCTGGCCGTTGACGATGCGGGTGTCGGCACCCATGATGGAGACCAGGGCACCGCACTCGATGGCGAGGCTTGCCACCAGCGGCTTGTCGGTGGTCTGGGTGCCGCCGAAGGCAACGCGCACCAGCTTGTGGCCGGGCAGGTTCTCGGCTTTGGGGGCACCGGCAGGATACACCAGCCGCTTGGCGGCGGCGCTGGAGGGATGGCTGAAGATCGCCTGGACCTCGCCCTCCTCCACTACGGTGCCGTTGTCCAGGATGGCCACACGGTTGCAAACTTCCTCGACCACGCTCATCTGGTGGGTGATGATGACCACCGTGATGCCCAGCTCCTTGTTGATCTTGCGGATCAGTTCCAAAATCGCGTGGGTGGTATTGGGGTCCAGGGCGCTGGTGGCTTCGTCGCACAGCAGCACCTTGGGGTCGGTAGCCAGCGCACGGGCAATGGCGATGCGCTGCTTCTGGCCGCCGGAAAGCTGGGCCGGGTAAGCTTCGGCCTTATCAGGCAGGCCGACCAGCTCCAGCAGCTCGCGGGCGCGGGCCTCGGCCTTTTCCTTGGGCACTTTGGCCAGCTCCATCGGGAACATGATGTTGCGCAGGCAGGTGCGCTGCATCAGCAGGTTGAACTGCTGGAAGATCATGGTGATCTCGCGGCGGGCGGCACGCAGCTCGGCTGCAGACAACTCCTGCATCTGGCGGCCGTTGACAACGACCTTGCCCTCGTCCGGGCGCTCCAGCATATTGATGCACCGCACCAGCGTGGACTTGCCGGCGCCGGACATGCCGATGATGCCGTAGATGTCGCCATCCTGAATGGTCAGGTTAATATCATTCAGCGCGACGACCGTACCGCCCTGCGTGGCAAAGCGTTTGGTCAGGTGTTGCAGTTCGATCATGGGTCTCTCCCCTTATTCTTTACAAAGATAGCGAATGGGCGGCAAAACCCATTCGCTATCAATTTTACACTACATCCCGGCAGGTTGCAAGGATTTTTGACTTTTTCATTAGAAGATAGGCACAACGGCACCGTCGTAGGTGTTGTTGATGAAGTCCTTGATGGTGTCGCTGGTCAGGGCAGCGTACAGGGCCTGGATGGCGGGGGCGTTCTCGTTGCCTTCCTTCACGACCAGAACGTTGGCGTAGGTCTGGGCAGCCTCAGAAGAAGCATCCTCGATGGCCAGGGCGTCGGTGCCGACGGAGAAGCCGGCCTCCATTGCGTAGTTGCCGTTGATGACGGCGAAGTCAACGTCGGCGACGGTGCGGGGCAGCTGAGCAGCCTCGATCTCCTCGATCTTGACATTGTGGGGGTTCTCCTCGATGTCGTTGACGGTAGCGGTCAGGCCAGCGCCGTCACGGACGGTGATGATGCCCTGGGCGGCCAGCAGCTGCAGGGCGCGGGCCTCGTTGGTGGTATCGTTGGGCACGGCGATGGTAGCGCCGTCAGCGATGTTCTCCAGGTCGTTGCTCTTGCCCGGGTAGATGCCGAACGGCTCGTAGTGGATGGCGCCGACGCTGACCAGATGGGTGCCGTTCTCCTCGTTGAAGCTCTCGAGGTAGGGGGTGTGCTGGAAGTAGTTGGCGTCGACCTCGCCGCTCTCAGTGACCAGGTTGGGCTGGACGTAGTCGCTGAACTCGACAACTTCCAGGGTGATGCCCTGCTCGGCCAGGATGTCCTTGGCAGCGTTCAGGATCTCGGCATGGGGCGTGGGGGAAGCGGCAACCTTCAGGGTGGTGCCGGCCAGGTCGGTGGTCTCCTCAGAGGCGGCCTCGCTGGTGGAAGCAGCCTCGCTCTCTGCGGGGGCGGTGCTCTCAGCAGCGGAAGAGGAAGCGGAAGAACCGCAGGCGGCCAGGCTCAGGGCCAGGGTACCGGCCAGGGCAACAGAAATCAGCTTTTTCATAGTAGGTGTCTCCTTTTCATGTGTGGTTTCATGTGTGAATGTGTTGGTTCCGGCAGTCATGTCCCTCAACAAGTACAGCGGCACATTCGCACACCGGGCTGTTTGTAGATCGCAGTCATACAAGTTCCTCCCTCGGTTTTATCAAAGCGGTAAAGGCGGCATGCTGCCACAAGAAAAAAGCAGGGCTCCGAATCGCTTCGGCGCCCTGCTGCATGCTACCCTTATGCGCCAGATTTTGCGCACGGGGAAACAGGCACAGACTGCCGAAGCAAGCTGCACATGCACATGCACATCATCATAGTGTTGCTGCGGCTCATGGTCGTGTACCCCTTTCCTCAAGATTTGCTCAGCACCCGGCTGGCTTTGATGTTTGCAGTATACGCCCCTTTTACGGGAATGTCAACACTTTCCCTGCACATTTATGCAGGAACGTTGCAATTTTGACAAATTACACAAACCCACCGGTTTGGCAGGTTATGGACTTGCCAAATTCCTACAAAGATGCTATACTATTTGCTATAGTCACACAACTTGAAAGGGGAGCCCCTGTATGAAATTTTCGACCCGTGACCGCTATGCCCTGCGGCTGATGGTGGAACTGGCCAACCGCGCCGGTGCCGATGCCCTTGTGCCACTGAAGGAAATCAGCGACGCACAGCAGATCAGCTTAAAATATCTGGAGCAGATCGTGACCCCCCTGACCAAGGCCGGGCTGGTGCTTAGCGTGCGCGGTGCCCAGGGCGGCTACCGCCTGGCCCGCCCGGATACCGAGATCACTGCCGGCGAGATCCTGCGTGCGGTGGAAGGCGAGCTGACGGCTATCCCCTGCCTGGCCTCCAGCGTTGAGTGCCCCCGCCGGGGCCAGTGCCACACGCTGGATTTCTGGAGCGGGCTGAACGATCTTATCAACAAATATGTGGACGGCGTGACCCTGCACCAGCTGCGGAACCTGCCGGAAGAATAAGTGCGCCCAATGCCTCCCTCTGTGAGGGAGGTGGCCCGAAGGGCCAGAGGGAGAGAGCTTGCCCTTTATCCAAAGCTTCGAAGTGCGGAAGGGCTCTCTCCCCCACCTGCTTCGCAGGAGCCCCCTCGCAGAGGGGGCCAAAAGTAAATGCGCAATAAAAAGGCAAGTGCAATTGATCTGCACTTGCCTTTTGCTGTTATGTATTCTCGTTAGTTGTGTTGGCATTGTCTTCGCCGTCAGTTTCACCACCGCCGGTATCATTGCCGTTGGTGTCTGTACTTTCCGGAACAGAAGTGACTTCCGGCATGGGCGTAGGGCTGGGGGTAGGTGTGGGTTCCTGGGTCGGTTCAGGCGTAGGTGCTGGGGTAGCGGTCGGCTCAGGTGTCGGCGTCGGTGCCGCCGTCGGTTCCGGGGTCGGTGTGGGTGTTACTTCCACATACGTGCTCTCGCTCTCCGCTTCACTCTCCGACTCGGCTTCGGAGGTCTCGGTGCTGGTCACGACCGGCGTGGTATACGTCACCACGTCCTTTTCGCCGGTGTGCTTGGCAACTTTCGTCACGGTGGGGCGGTCATCCTCGGTAATGCAGCTGTGGGTGCGGATGTAGTCAAACAGCGCTTCCATAGCTGCACGGGTCAGATGGATGCCGTCGCTGGACTCCACATAGCCGCTCTTGGCGTAGCCGGTGGCGGAGTCCTTCAGCACCTCGGCGCTGTTCAGGAACTTCCAGCCCTTCTCTTTGCACATTTCGACGAGGGCCTTGTTGTACTCGTCCACCTGGGTCTGGGTCAGGCTCTGGTTGGAGTGCTGCTGCCCCAGCGGCGGAATGGCGTTGATGAGGATGTCCACACTGGGGTATGCCTCGACGATGCTCTCAATGCCGGTCTGGTAGTTTTTGACAAAATCAGCCGCCTTGTAGCTGGGGCTGAGGTCGTTGGTGCCAAAGGTGATGATGACCCGCTTGGGCTGCATGCCTGCCACAGCCTTGGCCATGGTGACGTAGCTGCCGGAGTTGTTCAGCTCCACGCAGGCGTAGGTGGCCAGGCTCTTGGCGCTCATGCCCACCGAGCCGATGGCGTTATCGTAGGTGCAGAAGTCGAACATGCGGTACATGCGGGCGGTATTGCTGTCGCCCAGGAAAAGCGTTTCGTCCACATAGGTCTGGCCCGCATCGCTGCTTTCCGGCAGGATGGTGGCCGAGTAGGCCGTGGTGTCGATGGTGTTTTCCTCTTTATTGTAGCCGCTCTCGGTAATGATGGACTCAGGCTCTACGGCAGAGTCGGAAGCGGCGTCCTCGCTGCTTCCGAACCCGCCCACCAGGAAAAAGGCAACACCTACGCTGGCCAGCAGCATCAGGCTGCAAATGACCAGCACAATGTACATTTTTGCCCGGAGATCCAGCCGCATTTTGGGTTCTGATTGTTTCGTTTTGCCTGCCATTGGCTGATCCTTTCCGATAGGAGGTTGAACTTAAGATAAAAACGCGTACCTGTTATTGTACACCATTTCGGGCGCTTACGCTACCCTTTTCGCAATTTTTACAAATTTTCACAGATGCAGCCGCTTGGCAATCTCGCTGCGCAGGTCGCGCCCTTTAAAGATGACCAGCCCCAGAAAGGTCACCACGCTGATGATCAGGCAGTTGACCCAGGGGATGCTGTGGCCGTCGATGCGGCCGCGGTCGATGCGGAAAAACAGCAGGATATACGGCAAAAGCCCGACGCCGATGTTCATCAGCAGATACACCAGCGCGTTGGCGGTGAACCGGCTGTGGAGAAACGCAAAGATAAAATTACATACCAGCGTTACACTGCACAAGATCGGCACCACAAGGTCGAGACTATAGCCGGTATAGCCGGTGAACCAGTCGGTAAACACGATGAGCGCCGAGACGAGCAGCAGCAGGTTGAACACCAGCCGGGGACCGTTGTAGCGGCGGCGCAGAAGCACCCGCAGCACAGACAGCCCAGCCACGCCCCACACCAGTATCAGCAGGCTGAAATGCAGGTGGGCGGTGTCCAGCAGCAGGAAGTCGATCGCCCCGGCAACGACAGTCAGGGCAAGCACAACAAAAGCAACGATCTTATAAAACAGGCTGGCGCGGTGGATGCGCGGTGCCGTGGGCGGGAACCAGGGACTCCCCTGTTCCCCGTGCAGGCGGTTCTGGCACAGCGGGCAGTAGCCGGTGTCGCCGCCCACCTGGATATGACAATGCGGGCAGGTCTTCATTTTTCTACCTCCGTTGCATACAGCGTTACCTGCAGCCCGGCCTCGGCAAAGCCGCGGTAAAGCCGGCGCAATACGTTGGTGCTGCGGTGGGACGACGCCGTGCCCAGCACCAGATCATCCCCATAGGATGCCACACAGGTAAACAGATCCTCGCAGCTGGAAAAGGCGGCGAACTGCTTGATGTACGGCTTCATCGCATCGGGCAGCGTGACGCGGCCCATGTTGGAGATGACCGCTGTGACGTGCTTTTTCTCCAGCGCGGTAAAGAACTTTACGGTCAGGTTTTTGACAACCAGCGGCACCGGGCGGATGCCGGGTATATGCTCCAGTTTTTCGTACTCGTCCATTTGTGCCTTGATGTTTTCGGGCAACAAGGCTTCTTTCAGCTGGGCGTCAAAGGCGGCGGCCGCCGTCTGCATCGTGTCGGTCTCGGTCAGCGTCAGGATGACATAGACCGAATTGAAAAAGTTGCGGGCCGTCTCGCTGGGGTAGTAATTGCGCAGGTTGACCGGCAGACTGATGGCGATGGGCTTGCTGCGCTCCAGGGCGGGCATCTCAGCATAGATGGCCAGCATCAGCGAAGCGCCGAGATAGCTGGTCAGCGAAACGCCCAGCTCGTGGGCGCGGGCCAGCACCTCTTTGGTGCTTAAGTGTCCCTCAAAAAACTGCAGCTGGTCATACGGCAGGCGCTTGCCCCGCAGGTGGTAGGCATTGGGCAGTTTGGGGGCCTTGCCCTCCCGCTTGGTAGCACCGTAAAAATTGCGGAAACTATCCTGCTCCAGGGCAGCGGCAGAAGCGCTGTTGGGAGTGGGCACGTCCTGCATCTCGGCGGGGTGAACCAGCGCCAGATAGTTGCGGACGATGGACTTTAAAAACAGGAACCCGCCGTTGCCGTCGGTCAACGCATGGAACATCTCCAGATTGATGCGGCTGCCGAAATAGGTCACGCGGTAGATCAGCCGATTGCGGCGCTCCGGCACATACAGGGGTGCGCAGGGGGCTTTGTCCTCGGGGTGGCAGGTGGGCAGCTGGTCGGTGGATTCAAAATAGTGCCAGAATAAACCACGGTGCAGCGTTACCTGGAACTGTGGCCATTCCGGCGCAGTGACGCGCAGGGCTTCGTTCAGCAATTCTGGATCGATCTGCTCCTGCAAGGTGCAGGAGATGCGGAAGACCCGCGGGTCGCGGCGGGTATTGGTTGCCAGAAACACCTTGGCCACGTTATCAACTTTATACCATTCCTGGGCCATGGACAGCCCCTCCTTACATCATGCGCTGCACAAACCGTCCGGCAGACTCCATCGCTGCCACGGCACGGTGGATGGGCATTTGCTGGAACACGTGCCAGCACTCCGCGTACACTTCCAACACAGCGTAGCCGCCTGCCCTGTGGATGGCCTCGGCCAGCCGCTCACTGTCAGAGCGCAGAATTTCATTGGTGCCTACCTGTACCAGCGTGGGCGGCAGACCGCGCAGGTCGGCAAACAGCGGGCTGTAGCAGGGCTTGGCCCAGTCAGCATCAGGGCCGGTGTAGGCGGCGCGTACAGCTTCGATATATTCGTAGGTCAACATCGGGTCCAGCGCTTTGCAGCTTTTGTAGCTTTTGCCGCTGGCGGTCATGTCGGTCCAGGGGCTGAACAGCAGCAGCGCCCGCGGCTGGGCACGGCCCTGCTCCTTGAGCTTCAGGCAGAGTTCCAATGCCAAATTGCCGCCGGCAGAATCGCCCGCAACGACGATGTCCCGGGCACCGTAGCCCATGTACATCAGGTAGTCCCACATGGCCAGCGCGTCCTCAACGGCGGCAGGGTACGGATTTTCGGGCGCTAAACGGTATTCAAACGACAGCACGTCAAATCCTGTACAGAGTGCCAGCTTGCTGGCCAGGATGCGGGCATAGCCCAGCTGGCCGCAGGTGTAGCCGCCGCCGTGGCAGTACAGCACAGCGTGGTGTCGGTCATGGCCATGCTCCAGGCTGACCCACTCGGCGGGGATGTTGTTGACACTGAGGGCGTCGTTGCGGATGCCGATGGACGGCGTGACCAGCCGGGCAAACAATTCCTGCGCCGCGCGTTGGTGCTCCAGATCCTCCGGCGTGGTGGAGGTATGGTCGGTGGCGCTGTGTACGGCCTTGATGGCGCGCATCATCGGCCCCAGGTCGTCGGCGTTCTGCCCATGCTGGGGGATCAGCGTTTTGATGACGGCCTCCAACCGCAGGGACAGATCCTTCTTTTTTGGCATGGAAAATTCTCCTTACAGGCGGGCCAGCAGCCGCACCCACAGGGTGCGCAGCAGCGGCGGATGGGCGGCGGGCAGGCAGCAGAGCCGGTGGACTTTCTCCAGCGGCGGGAAGCTGCCCTTTTTGGCATAGCGGCGGTACAGCACGGCCAGCTGGCGGTCTTTGGCGGCACCGGGCAAATGCAAAATGCACACGGGGTCCAGTGTGTAGTTGGTGGAAACAAAGTAGAAACGTCCGCCCAGCCAGTAGCGGAACAGGTAGGCGTTGGCGGCACGCACGGGCTGCCCGGCCAGCAGGCTGCGGTAGGCGGCCCCGCACCAGATGGCTTCGTCGCCCTCCCGCGGCGTCAGGCCGATGGCCTGCAATTGGTTAAAGTATTGGCGGCAGAGTGCCATAAAATCGGCGAGCCGCGCCTTGCTGCCGGCCACCAGCTCGCCGCCAAAGTGGGTCAGCACATGGGGCGCACCCTGCGGCTCCACAGCATCGTAAGCTTTGCCGATGGCGGCGGTCATGCCCTGGCTGGCGGCGTGGGGCACCTGGTACATAAGGACGGCCTCGCCGCACTCCCGCCACAGATCATCCAGCGGATGCTGGGTGTAGGTATCCAGGTCCAGCATGGCGGCGTTGGCAAAGTCCTTATTTGCCAGCACCCATTCCATCGCGCAGAGCTTGTAGTAGGCCAGCGCCCAGTTGGTATCCGCCGGGACGCGGTAGCTGGTGAAGGGGCCGTCCCAAATTTCAATGCCTGCATTGGTAAGCTGACTGCGGTACGGCTCCTGCGGCGGGGCGTTGGTGACCAGCGCTACTGTGCAGGCGGGGTTGGCCAGCTTGGCACTGCAAAGGGCCACCACGGTGCAGCGGTCATACACAGCACGGCCCAGGTTGGCGGCATCGCCCTCGCGGTAGCCCTCCAGCGCCGCAAACGCGCCAAAGATCAGGTTTTGCATGGTGGCCCCTCCCGTTTTGTTAAGGCAGCACCGCACAATTCCCGCCTGACGGCTTAAGCACCGCTCCGGCGGCTGCGGCACGGCATCTGCGTTGCCAAAATGCTCGATAATACACAAAGTATTATCTGCGCTTTTGGCTTAGCAGCTGCCGCACCTCGCTCGCCGTATCGGCACTTAGAATTATGCGGTATTGCCTTAAATCACTATTTTATTTATTATAATCATTTCTGCCCCTTTTGTCTATGCTGTGGGCCGGGCAGCAAAAAACTTCTCCGCAAATCTTGCCGAAACTGTGCGAAACATTTATAATGAGTTGTAACACATGTAAACTTTTTGTGAATCCCCGAAAAATCCCTGAAACGGAGCAGTTTGTATGGCGTTTTCCTCGGTGCAATTTCTGTTTATCTTTCTGCCGCTGTCTCTGGCGGTATACTGGCTGCTGCCCAAGGCCCTGCGCAACGGGGCATTGGGGGCGTTCAGCCTGCTGTTCTTTGCCTGGGCAGGGCTGAAAGGCGCGGCCATCCTGCTGGCGCTGGCGGCTATCACTTGGCTGGGCGGCCTGCTGCTGGAAAAACTACCCCGCAAAAAGCCGCTGCTTATCCTTTTAATAGCAGCTCACCTGGCGGTGCTGGCGGCGTTCAAGTACGCAGGCTTCGCGGCCCGCAGCATCAATGCGCTGGTGCCGGATCTGCTGCCGGTGTTCGCCCCGGCCCTGCCGCTGGGCGTCAGCTTTTACGTTTTTACGGCCATCGGATATCTGGCGGATGTGTCCTGCGGCAAGGTCGCCGCTGCCCGCAGTCCCTTCCGTTTCTTTGTGTTCCTCGCCTTCTTCGGCCACGGCCCCTCCGGCCCCATTGTGCGGTATGACCAGCAGCTCCCCTGCCTCGACGCTAAAGCGGCCGAACGTCAGGTCAGTCTGGACCGTTTCTGTTATGGCATCAAGCGGTTTGTGCTGGGTTTGGCCAAAAAAGCGATCATCGCCGATCAGCTGGCGCTGATCTACAGCCGGGTCACCTCGGTGCCTGCAGCCACGGTGCCTGCCCCGGCGCTGGTGCTGGGGTATCTGGCTTACATGATGCAGCTTTACTTCGACTTCTCCGGTTACAGCGATATGGCCATCGGCATCGGCAGCTTTTTCGGGCTGGAACTGCCGGAAAACTTCAACTACCCGTATCTGTCCTGCTCGGTGGGCGAATACTGGCGGCGCTGGCATATGAGCCTGTCGGGCTGGTTCCGGGACTATGTGTACATCCCGCTGGGGGGCAGCCGCTGCTCGCTGACGAAAAACTGTCGCAACCTGCTGATCGTCTTTCTGCTCACCGGCCTGTGGCACGGCGCGGCGTGGCAGTATGTGGCTTTCGGTCTGCTCCACGGCGTGCTGCTGTGTTTGGAACGCCTGGGCCTGCGCAAATTCCTGCAGCGCATCCCGCCGTTCTTTGCCCACGCTTACACGCTGGTGGTGCTGTGGTTCGCCCTCATCATTTTTGGCGCCCACGGCCTGGCCGAGGGCCTTGCCGCGTGGAAGGGCATCCTGTCCTGGCAGAGCGGTGCGCAGGGCTACACGGCCGCCGCCTTTGCCGATACCAAGCTGATGGTGCTGCTGGCGGCTTCGCTGCTGCTGTGCGGCCCCCTGCAGGCCTGCTTCCCCCGCCTGAAAAAGGCTCTGTACGCCAAAGAAGCCCCCGGCCTGCCGGGTATGGTGGGGCTGCTGGTACTGCTTTTCCTCTCGCTGATGCGGGTGACGGCGGGCACTTACAGCGCGTTCATCTATTTCCAGTTTTAAAAGGAGGTGCGGACCATGAGAAAAGCAACCAAAATCGGCTTCATCGCCGTGTTCTGCGCCGCCGTCGGGCTGACCTTTCCGGTGTTCAACATCTTTTCCAAGCAGCTCTCGATGGACAGCCACGAGAACCGTCTGATGACCGGCCTGCCCCAGGTGCTGCAAAGCCCGCTCTCCCAGCTGCCGCGCAGTTTGGACAACTTTTTTGTCGATAACTCGCCGTTCCGCTACCAGTTTGTGCTGCTGAACGCAGGCATTGACTACGCCGTTTTTGGCACGAGCCAAAGCGATCAGGTATTGCCCGGCAAGGATGGCTGGCTGTTTTACAAGGACGGCCCCACCGCTGCCCAGCCTGTGGCCAACTACCAGGGTTTGACCGACATCAACGACAGCCCCGAGGTGCTGGCCCAGGCCAGCGCCAAGCTGCAGATTTTAAACGACCGCCTGGCCGAAAACGGCTGCACGCTGGTGCTGGACCTGACCCCCAGCAAGGACCGCATCTACCGCGAGTATATGCCCGACGGTTACCCCATCGTCAACGAGGAAAACCGCACCGACCTGCTGGTCGGCTACCTGCAAAGCCACACCACCGTGCCGGTGAATTGGCCCTATCAAGAGCTGCGTCGCCAGGCCCGGCTGAACCCCGACCGGCTGTTGTACTACAAGACCGACACACACTGGAATTCCATCGGTGCGCTGTATGGGCTGGACGGCATTTTTGATGCCCTGGGCCTGCCCATTTTACAACCCGGGGATTATCCCGTGGAGCCTGCCGGGACCACCACCGGCGATATGGCCAACGTGGCCGCGCTGTACGCCAGCCTGCCGCCTGAGCGGACCTACACGGTGCCCGGCTACGCTGACCTGTTTGCCAAAGATGACCGCGTGGTGCGGGTCATCGGCGATTCCTTCAGCGAGTATTACATGCCGTATCTGGAGGCCCGCTTCGCCACCTCCTGGCGAGAGCACATCGACAGCTTTGATCCGGCCGTCGTAGAACAGCCGGGGTGCGATATTTTGATTTTGGAGTTCAACGAGCGCAGCCTGGATAAGCTGCTGGCGATTTTGGACAGCATTTGAAGTAATAGAGTATAGGCAACACCGCACAATTCCCGCCTAACGGCTTAAGCACCGCTCCGGCGGCTGCGGCACGGCATCTGCGTTGCCAAAATGCTCGATAATACACAAAGTATTATCTGCGCTTTTGGCTTAGCATCTGCCGCACCTCGCTCGCCGTATCGGCACTTAGAATTATGCGGTGTTGCCTATAGGAAAGGCTCCCTCACAGAGGGAGCCTTTCCTATTACCGATAGGTTTACCCTTTCCGCCCCACGCCCAGATCAGCCAAAATATCCGTCCGGGTATCCAGTGCCAGGGCGGCTACGCGGCGGATACGCTCGGGGGTCATGTAGGGGGCCAGGCCGCTGATGGAAAACGCGCTTTCCGCACGCCCGTCCGGCCCGGGGATGGCCACGGCCACGCACCGCACACCCATCTCGTTCTCCTCATCGTCGATGGCGTAGCCGTTGGCGCGCACCTCGGCCAACTGGTCCTGCATTTCGGTCAGGTCCACCACGGTGCGGCTGGTCAGCTTCTTTAAGCTGCTGTGGTTCCACACGTCTTCCACTTCCTCGGGGGGCAGGGTGGCCAGGATAGCCTTGCCCACACCGGTGCAGTACAGCGGGCTGCGCAGGCCCACCCGGCTGGACATCCGCATAGGACCGCTTTCCGTTTTATAAATGTACACAATGTCCCGTGCATCGCGGATGACCAGATGCACGGCCTCGCCGGTGCGCTGGCTCAGCCGCTCCAGATGCGCCTTGGCCACGTCCATGATCTCCATGCTGTTGACGATACCGCTGGACAGCTCAAACATTTTTAAGGTCAGCCGGTAGCGGCCGGTCTCCGGCTCCTGCGCGGCATAGCCCAGGCTGACCAGGCTTGCCAGCAGCCGGTGCACGGTGCTTTTGGCAAGGCCGGTCTCCTGCGCCAGCCGCTGCAGGCTGGCTCCGGCCGGGTGGGATGCCAGCTGTTCGATCAGCTGGAAGATGCGCTCAACGCTTTGCACGCCGCCTTTTTCGGTCAAAATAGGGTTCCTCCCTTGAATATTTACAATTTGTTAATAATTTGTAACCGTACAACGGAAACACTGTTGCGTTCCGCAATATGGAACGATTATAGCAAAGTTCGGCCGGTTTTGCAAGCGCTATGCCGAATCGCGGAATTCTGGGCGAATACGACAAAAAATGTGTGCTGTAACCTGTTCATTTTGACCGATTGACGGCGCAACCGCAGCCGATTATAATTATAGTAACCGAGTGTGGTCAGGCAACTGTCTAAGGTGGTCTGCCCCACCCCAAACTGCAACATATAGTAAAGGAGAATTGCTATGAATTCTGTTTTGCAGCGTGTTTACGAGATTGGTATTATCCCTGTTATCGCCTTCAACAGCGTGGATGAGGCCCTGCCCCTGTGCAAGGCCCTGATGGCTGGCGGCCTGCCCGCTGCGGAGGTCACCTTCCGCACCGCCTGCGCCGAAGAGTGCATCAAGAAGATCCACGAGGAACTGCCCGATATGCTGCTGGGCGCCGGCACTGTCCTGACCGTTGATCAGGCTGACCGCGCCATGGCTGCCGGTGCTTCCTTCATCGTTGCTCCCGGCTTCGACCCCGAAGTCTGCAAGCATGTCATTGATAAGGGTGGCATCATGATGCCCGGCACCGCCACCTCCGGCGAGATGCAGCAGGCCATGAACATGGGCTGCGAGGTCGTCAAGTTCTTCCCTGCCGAAGCAAACGGCGGTGTGGACAAGCTGAAGAACATCGGCGCTGCCCTGAAGACCTGCAAGTGGATGTGCACCGGCGGCGTCAACGCCAAGAACGTGAACAACTACCTGGGCTACAACCAGATCATTGCTGTCGGCGGCACCTGGATGTGCAAGAGCGACAAGATCAAGGCCGGCGCCTGGGACGAGATCACTGCCATGAGCCGCGAGGCTGTTGACGTGATGCTGGGCCTGCAGCTGGGCCACATCGGCATCAACTGCGCTGATGAGGCCGAGGCTGCCAAGACCGCTGAAACCATCGGCAGCCTGCTGAGCATGGCTGTCAAGCCCGGCAACAGCAGCATCTTTGTCGGCAAGAAGGAATTCGAGATCATGAAGAAGCCGGGCCGCGGCACCCATGGTCACATCGCTATCCTGACCAACAACGTTGATCGCGCTATCTATCACCTGGGCCAGCGCGGCGTCAAGTTTGATATGGACAGCAAGAACGTCAAGGACGGCAAGACTGTTGCCATCTACTTCGCTGACGAAGTCGCCGGCTTTGCTATCCACCTCGTTCAGAAATAATCAGTTCGGCTGATTATCTGTTATAAACCGTTCTTTATTAAAAATAACAATAAAGGAGTTCCACCATGAAAATCGTTACTCTCGGTGAAATTATGATCCGTCTGCAGCCCTACGATCATCTGCGCTTTGTGCAGACCGATACCCTGCAGTACACCTACGGCGGCGGCGAGGCCAACGTGGCTGTTTCTCTGGCCAACTACGGCGCTGACGTTGCTTTCGTCACCAAGCTGCCCGCTCATGCTATCGGCCAGGCCGGCGTGAACGCTCTGCGCCGCTACGGCGTTGACACCAGCAAGATCACCCGCGGCGGTGACCGTGTTGGCATCTACTTCAACGAGAAGGGCGCTTCTCAGCGTGGTTCCGTCTGCATCTACGACCGTGCACATTCTGCTATGGCCGATGCTACCGTCGCTGACTTCGACTTCGACAAGATCTTCGAGGGCGTTGACTGGTTCCACTTCACCGGCATCACCCCGGCCCTGGGCCCCAATGTTGTCGAGATCTGCCTGGCTGCCTGCAAGGCTGCTAAGGCTCACGGCGCCAAGATCAGCTGCGACCTGAACTACCGCGGCAAGCTGTGGACCCGTGCAGAGGCTCGTGAGGCCATGAGCAAGCTGTGCGAGTACGTTGATGTCTGCATCTCCAACGAGGAGGATGCTAAGGACGTTTTCGGCATCGAGGCCGAGGCTACCGACATCTACGCTGGCGAGATCAACCGCGAGGGCTACAAGAGCGTTGCCAAGCAGCTGGCTGACAAGTTCCACTTCGAGAAGGTTGCTATCACCCTGCGTGAGAGCCATTCCGCTTCCGACAACGGCTGGAGCGCTATGCTGTACGACGTTGCTTCCAACGAGTATGCCTTCAGCAAGAAGTACGAGCTGCGCATCGTTGACCGCGTTGGCGGCGGCGACAGCTTCGGCGGCGGCCTGATCTACGCCCTGCTGAGCGGCAAGTCCACCCAGGAGGCTGTTGAGTTCGCTGTTGCTGCTTCTGCCCTGAAGCACTCCATCGAAGGCGACTTCAACATGGTCACCGTTTCTGAGGTCGAGAAGCTGGCTGGTGGCGACGGTTCCGGCCGTATCCAGCGCTGATTTTTCCCCAATATGCACTTTTGCCCTGCGGGTTTCGGCCCGCAGGGCTTTTGTTTTGTCGATTGTTAACCTGTTTTCGCATGCTGCGTTGACATTTGATCATCAACCGCGATATACTGGGTGACAGTTGGGCTGAAAGGAGAGCTGCGCCATGGTAAAAGCGGACGTGCTGGCCGCGCTGGACGCTGCCCGGGGCAAATACATTTCCGGGCAGGAGCTGGCGCAGCAGCTGGGCGTGAGCCGCACAGCTATCTGGAAAGCCGTCGCTGCCCTGCGGGCCGACGGCATCCCGGTGGCGGCGGTGACCAACCGCGGCTACATCCTCTCCCCTGCTGCCGACGTGCTCAATGCCGCCGCCGTCACGGCGCTGCTGGCCCCAGAAGCGGCCAGAGCCTTGCAGGTCGAGGTCGTCGACCGTTTGCCCGGCACGAATGCTGCTCTGCGGGCCCACGCTGAGAATGGTGCCCCCGAAGGGCTGGTGCTGATCGCCCAGGCACAATCGGCCGGGCGCGGCCGGGGTGGGCACAGCTTCTTCTCGCCCCAGGGCGGGCTGTACCTTAGCATCCTGCTGCGGCCGGAGATCGGCCTGCGCCAGGCCGTGCGGCTGACTGCTATGGCCGCTGTGGCTGCCTGCCGCGCCGCTGAGAAGGTTTCCGGTGCGGAACTGCGCATCAAGTGGGTCAACGACCTCTGGCGGGATGGCCGCAAGGTCTGCGGCATCCTGACCGAAGCCGCGCTGGACATGGAAAGCGGCATGTTGGACTATGCGGTGCTGGGCCTGGGCTTCAACATCACAGCCCCGTCCGATGGCTGGCCTGCCGAGCTGCAGGATGTAGCCGGGGCGCTGTTCGATGATGCCCCACCGCCGGGTGCCCGTGCGGCGCTGGCAGCCGCCTTCCTCAACGAGTTTTGGGCGCTGTACCACGGCGTGCCCAAGCCGGAGTACCTGCCGGAATACCGTGCCCGCCAGGCGCTGCTGGGCCAGACTGTGACGGTAACGCCCCGGAACGGCACCCCGCGCAAGGCTGAGGCGCTGGACATCGACGAGGACTGCCGCCTGGTCGTCCGCTTTGCGGGAGAGCACAATTTAGTGCCCCTGCGCGGCGAGGAAGTTCATTTGGGAAAGTACCTGTAAAGGTCTTTGTATAGTATCAACAAAAGAAAAGAGGAACAATTATGAAAACTGCTGAAAACCTGCGGGTGCGTCGGATGGTCCTGTGCGCCCTGTTTGCCGCCCTGACCGCCGTGTGCAGCCAGATCGCCATCCCCATGCCCTGGGGCGTGCCCATCAATCTGGCACTGTTTGCCGTGTACATGGCAGGCACCATGCTGGGGGCCTTCTGGGGCACCGTCAGCCAGCTGGTGTTTGTGGCGCTGGCCGCCATCGGTGTGCCGGTGCTGGCTGGTTTCCAGGGCGGCCCCTCTGCCATCTTTGGCAAGACCGGCGGCTATGTGCTGGGTTACATTCTGGCTGCACTCATCACCGCGTTGATCTCCAAGGCTTTGGGCCGCAAGTTCTGGTCGCTCTGCGTGGCTATGGTCGTGGGCTGTGCCGTCTGCTATGTGCTGGGCACCATCTGGTTCATGACCCTGACCGGTGCCGACCTTACCAGCGCCCTGGGCTGGTGCGTCCTGCCCTACCTGCCCGGCGACGTCATTAAAATTGCCCTGGCTGCGATCCTGACCATCCAGCTGGACAAGCGCATGCCCAACCTGTAAGTTTCAACTTTTCGCAGCCCGTGCGGGGGAGCTTTCATGCTCTCGGTACGGGCTGCTTTTTATTGCGTCGGCGCCCGCAATGTGGTATACTGATACCATCAACCATGAAAGGACCCAACCTGTATGAAATGGCTTGCTGTTGACTACGGCGACTCCCGCACGGGGTTGGCCGGCTGCGATGCCGGCGAGACAATCACCAGTCCCATCACCCCCCAGATCGAAGAAAAAAGCATGAATAAAGTGGCCGCCGCCGTCACCGCTGTGGCCCAGGCCCGCGGGGCCGAGGCCCTGGTCTGCGGCCTGCCCAAAAACATGGACGGTACCGAGGGCAGCCGCGCCAACAAGAGCCGCCGCTTTGCCCAGCGCCTGGCAAATACCGCGAACCTGTCGGTGGTGCTTTGGGATGAGCGCCGCACCACGGTTTCCGCCGCCGCCATCCTGGCCGATAACGATACTTTCGGTGCCAAGCGCAAGGAACGGCTGGATTCCGTTTCCGCCGCCGTCATTCTGGAAAGCTTTTTAAACTGGCGTGCCCACCACCCGGATGAGGAGCCGCCCGAGATGCTGCGTCCGCAGCCTGCCGAAGTCTGATACAAAACACACGATAGAAGGAGAAAATCCACCATGCCGCAAGATACTGCTGCCCGCTTCCCCACCCATGTCGCCATCATCGTGGACGGTAACCGCCGCTGGGCCAAACAGCGCCTGATGCCTGTCAGCCTGGGCCACAAGGCCGGGTTTGACCGCCTGCGCGAGATCACCCGCTACGCCGTGGGCGACCGAGGCGTCTTTGTGCTGTCGCTGTACGTCTTTTCCACAGAGAACTTCTCCCGCGATGCGAAAGAGGTCGGCTATCTGATGGACCTGTTTGCCAACAACTTCCGCACCATCGCCGACGAAATGAACGAGCGCGGCTGCAAGGTGCTGTTCAGCGGCCGCCGCGAGGGCCTGCAGCAGCGCGTGCTGGACGCTATGGACTACATGATGGATCTGACTAAAGACAACGACAAGGGCATCGTCAACTTCTGCCTGAACTACGGCAGCCACGCCGAGCTGACCGACGCCATGCGCGCCATTGCGGGCGAGGTTAAGGCCGGGACCCTGCAGCCCGAGGACATTAACGAAAAGACCATCGAGAGCCACCTCTACCGCGACCTGCCCCCGGTGGACCTGATGATCCGCACCAGCGGTGAGGAGCGGCTGTCCAACTTCCTGCTGTGGCAGTGCGCCTACTCCGAGTTCTACTTCACGCCGGTCCTCTTCCCTGATTTCACCAAGGAGTGCTTTGACAAAGCGCTGGAAGAGTACGCCCGCCGTGACCGCCGCATGGGCGGCAACACCAAAAAGTAAAATTCTGTATTCTGCATAAAAAATCCCCGCAAAGTCTGGCGATTCTGCTAAGGCTCTGCGGGGATTATTTGATTGCACGTTACATATAGTAGGGGTAAGCAACCGCCCATCACCCGACGCTGCTGTCGCTGGTGGCTTCGTCCCCGGCCGCGGGGCCGGGATAGGTGGTGATGGTCACCTTTTCAATGGTGATGGCCGCGTCCTCGGTGGGTTTCCAGGTATCGTTGCCGTCCTCGTCCTTGGTGGTCTCCACGCAGGCCATGGCGTCCACTACGTCCATGCCCTGGTAGACCTGGCCAAAGACCGTGTCGGTGTTATCGAGATACGGCAGCCCGCCCACAGCCGCGTAGGCAGCCACCTGGCTGTCCGTGTAGCCGTTCTGGGCCAGCTCGGCCTGTTGGTCGCTGCTTACACTGTCCGGAAGGGCCGCGACGAAGTAAAATTGGCTGTTGCCGCCGGTGACATCACCGCCCTGGGCAAAGGCCGCGCACAGCGCCCCGGCGTAGTGCTTCAGCGAGGCGTCGGCCTCCAGCGGATAGGGGGTGTTGCTCCAGATCGTGGAGCCGCCGGTGCCTGTGCCGGTAGCGTCGCCGCCCTGCACCGCAAAGCCGTACTGGCTGCGCCAGATGATGGTGCCGTCGTAGTAGCCGCTGCGGGCCAGCCCCACAAAATTATACACCGCCATGGGGGCTGCGTCCGGGTACAATACGGCGCGCACCTCACCCAAACTGGTGGAGAAGATGGCGATGGTGTCGCCGTCGCTGGGCGCGGCAAACTGGCGCTCCTCGCTGATGAACTGGTCGGGGCGCGTGGGGGCCTTTTTGGCGTTGCTGCCGCAGCTGCACAGCAGCACGGCGGTCAGCAGCAGGGGCAGGCAGGCGGAACGTTTCATGGCAGATCCTCCGGGGCGTTCACAAATCTAGATAAGGATATTATACCACATATTTTTTGCGCTGAACACCCTTGACGTTTGGTGAAAAAAAAGGTACACTATATACAAGAAATTTCAAGACCACAGGAGGTCACCTATGTCTGACGAACTGAGCCCCGAAATGCTCGAGGAAGCCACGCCCGACCTGCTGACGCTGGAGGATGAGGACGGCAAGGAGGTCACTTTTGAAGTGATCGACGCCACCGAAGTGAACGGCACCCGTTACCTGGCAGTGATCCCGTATCAGGAAGATCCGGAGAGCCTGCAGGAGGATGCCGAGCTGATCCTGATGCGCATTGGCACCGACGAGGAAGGCGAATATATGGACATCGTAGATGACGATGAAGAACTGCTGACTGTCGGCAAAGTCTTTGAAGAGCGCCTGAGCGCGATGTACGACATCGACGATTCCGAGTTGGAGTAAAAAACATCCCTGCACGGTTTGATTTGTTGCGGTCATTTATGAATCCTACTAATCAAATTTAGGGAGCCCGCTGTCCCTGGCCGGATCGCAGACCTCCCGCCCTAGGCGGAAGAAGGGAGCGTGAACGTCCGGGTAGGGCACCCACCTGCCTGTACCGGTAGGTTTTGATTGGCTGCAGACGGCCGCGTGGGGTTTTGTGTTTTTCAGTCGGACAGTCCTGCTGTCCGGCTTTTTGTTTTAGATTTTTGGGGAAAGGGGGCCATCGCCGTGGGCGAGCGTATTGCGGTTGGGGACAAGCTCCCTTTCTTTGTGTACGATACCCCCTACAGTGCCCAAAACCGCTTCCGGGACCTGTTGCAGCGCAAAAGCCCGCTGGTGCTGGTGTTTATGGCCAACTTCGGCCACCCCATCACCCGCACCTTTGCCAGCCGCTACGCCAATACATACGGTTCCCTGCGGGACGGCGGATTCGCGCTGGTGGTGCGCTCCCGCGCAGACAAGCTCTCACGCAGCATTGGCCCCAATACCCTGCCCTACCCCCTGCTGTGTGATGCCGAGGGGGTGCTGTATGAGCACCTGGACATCCCCCAAAGCAGCAGCGCCCTAATGACCTACTCGCTGGAGGGCTGGCGCATCCTGCGGGAAGCCAAGCGCCAGGGCTACCAGGCCGCGAAAGGCCAGATGCAGCAGCTGCCGCTGACCCTGATTCTGGACAAGGACGGCACGGTGCTGTTCTGCCACTACGGTGCCAGCCTGACCGACGTTCCCACCGATTGTGAGGCCATGCAAAGCCTACTGGAAGAGCTGGAACTGGTGCCCGACATGCCAGAATTAGAGGATCTGGATTACGAAAATTTCCCGGAGTTGGAGGATGCCGACGAACTCGACGAGGAGTTTGACACGTTCCACTGAGTTGATAGCGCAAAACAGCAAAGAGCCGCAGCGGTGCGGCTCTTTTTTGTATATGCTTTTATTGCAGCAGCGCGGCTTTGGCGGCGCGCACAGCGTCAGCGTCCGTCTGCTGGATGTGCCACTCGTCCAGCCCTGGCAGGCCCATGGGGACGCCCTCGCGGCGGAAGCGCATGCCGCTTTCCACCAGTTTTTTGCCGCTTAGATGGAAAGCCCGTGCCCCGGGCAGGGCAGCGCGCAGCTCGGTGATGACGGCGGCGCTGACGCCTGCGCCGATGAGCACCTCCGGCCCTTGCAGCTCGTTCCGCAGGGCAAGCATCTTGGCCAAGGCGGCTGTCCCCTGCCGGCAGCTGGCGGCACCGCCGCTGGTCAGGACCGTATCAATACCCAGTGTGGCGGCGTCACGATAGGTTTCCACCAAATCGCAGGAAACATCAATGCAGCGGTGCAGTGTGACGGGCTTATCCCCGCAGGCATCCAGCAATTGGGCCATGGCGGGCTTGTCCAGCGCGCCATCGGGGGTCAGCGCACCGATGACGAAGCCGTCTGCCCCTGTATCCCGCAAGGTGTGGATCTGGGCGCACAGCAGGTCGATCTCGTCCTTTGTATAAAGGAAGTCACCCGCCCGGGGGCGCATCAGGCAGCGCACCGGCAGGCTGCACTCGGCCTTGATCTGACGCAGCAGTTCTGGGTAAGGGCTCAGGCCGCCCACGGCTAAGGCACTGCAGAATTCCAGCCGGTCGGCTCCGCCGGCCTGCGCGGCGCGCGCCGAGGCCAGGCTGTCTACACAGACTTCCAGAAGTTTTTTCATGGTATCTCCTCCCTGTCTGCTGCTATTGTAACATAGGTTGTGGAAAACAACAATCCCCGCGCGCCGGGGCACACGGGGACTGCCGGTTATATGCACCCGGGTACACCGAGGGTACGCGAGATCAGGCGGCGCGGCCGCCCCGCACAACGCGGAAAACGAGCTGCTGGCGCTGGGGCGCAGGGGTGGGGGCTGCCTTGGGTCGGGCATTGGGCTGATTCTCCAGCAAGACACCGCAGGCAGCATTGAGGCCCGCAAGGCCCGCAGCGGCCACGATGACCGCCACCCAGAACGGCACCGCGCCAGACGCCACGGCGGGCACCAGGATGATAAAGAGCATGAGCACCAGGTTGGAGATGAGCTTGCTGAGCCATACTTTTACAGTGTGGAAGTTCATGATAAAGTTCCTCCTTCAGAAAAGCCGTACCGCAAATCCGGCTGTTGTGCGGTTGTAAAGGACACCGCGTTGTTCTGTATCTCTACTATAATACTACTAGCGGTTGTTGTCAAGACGCTTCAACAACTTTATTTAGAATTATTTTTCAAAAAGCTCTTTACAAACACGCCTTGCAGTTGTATAATGAGGACAAATAGTAAAGGCCTGACCACAAGATAGAGGAAAATGTCGCCCGGCAAAAGGAGTACGTTATGTTTGCAGACCGCCTGAGAGATGCCCGAAAAGCTAAACGGTACAGCCAGACCGAGGTTTCGCGTATGCTTGGCGTTACCCAGCAGGCTGTTGGCAAGTGGGAGACCGGCCGTTCCACCCCGGACCCCCAGACCGTGGCCCGCCTGGCTGAAATTCTGGATACAACGGCCGATGCCCTGCTGGGCCTGCAGCAGGCCCCCACGGCTGCCCCGGCTGTGGGCCGCAACGCCTTCAGCCGCTATACTGAGAGCCTTGTCCCCGTTGTGGGCACGGTGCGCGCCGGTTACGGCGCCCTTGCCTTTGAGGAGGACTACGGCAAAGAGTATGCCAGCGTTAAAGATCCCCAGAACTACTTCTACCTGGTTGTAAAGGGCGACAGCATGGAGCCGCGCATCTCGGACGGCGACCTGGCCCTTGTCCACCGCCAGAGCACGCTGGAAAACGGCGACCTGGGCGTGTTGGTCTACGGCTCGGACGGCGAGGGCACGCTGAAAAAGTACATCCAGCGCGGCAACTCGGTCATCCTGCACCCCTTCAACCCTGCCTACGAGGAATTGGTCATCAAGGGCGAGGAACTTGACCACCTGTATATTGCCGGTAAAGTGGTGGAGACCAAGGCTAAGTGGTGATTCCTGCCCTCTGATTTTATTGTAGCATAGTGTGTGTCCTATAATTCGGACATCCAGGGCAAAAGTACAATTTTATAATCTATGGCAACACCGCACAATTCCCGCCTAACGGCTTAAGCACCGCTCCGGCGGCTGCGGCACGGCATCTGCGTTGCCAAAATGCTCGATAATACACAAAGTATTATCTGCGCTTTTGGCTTAGCATCTGCCGCACCTCGCTCGCCGTATCGGCACTTAGAATTATGCGGTATTGCCCTATAAAAATGCTGCCCGCGGCATCGCTGGCTGTTGTAAACAGTCAGGTTATGCGGCGGGCTGTATTTTTTATACCCTTTTTTAGGAGAAACAGCGATGGATCTTGCGGAAAAGCTGGAAATTTTGGCTGACAGCGCCAAATATGATGTGGCCTGCACCTCCAGCGGCGTGGAGCGTGCCGGAAAGCACGGTAGCCTGGGCAGCTGCGCACAGGCGGGCATCTGCCATGCCTTTACCCCGGACGGCCGCTGCGTTTCGCTGCTGAAAGTGCTGTATTCCAACGTCTGCTCCTACGATTGCAGCTACTGCGTCAACCGCCGCTCCAACGACCGCCCGCGGGCTACTTTTACCCCGCGGGAACTGGCGGAGCTGACCATTGGCTTCTACCGCCGCAACTACATCGAGGGGCTGTTCCTGTCCAGCGCGGTGCTGGGCACGCCGGACCGCACGATGGAGCTGATGATCGAAGCACTGCGCATTTTGCGGGAAGAGTTCCGCTTCAACGGCTACATCCACGCCAAGACCATCCCCGGTGCGGACCCGCTGCTGGTGCAGCGCATCGGGCTGCTGGCGGACCGCCTCTCGGTCAATATCGAACTGCCCAGCGAGGTCAGCCTGAACCAGCTGGCCCCGGATAAAAAGAAAACGGCGATCCTGCGCCCCATGGGGCAGATCGCTGTGCAGAGCGCCCAAAGCAAGCGGGAGCTGGCGGTATACAGGAACGCGCCTGCTTTTGCACCGGCTGGGCAAAGCACCCAGATGATCATTGGTGCGACGCCGGAGACGGATCGCCACATTATGGACCTGACGGAAGGCCTATACAAAAAGTATGCGCTGAAACGTGTGTTTTACTCAGCCTACCTGCCGGTGGTGGAGGACCGCCGCCTGCCCGCACTGAACTTTCAGCCGCCGCTGCTGCGGGAACACCGCCTCTACCAGGCAGATTGGCTGCTGCGGTATTATAACTTCCACGCCTCGGAACTGCTGACCGAGGAGGAACCTAACTTTGACCCCTACCTGGATCCCAAGTGTACCTGGGCGGTGCGGCACCCGGCGTTTTTCCCGGTGGAGGTCAACACCGCCAGCAAGGAGGAACTGCTGCGGGTACCGGGCATCGGCCCCAAAAGCGTACTGCGCATTTTGGCGGCACGCCGTGTGCAGAAATTGGGTATGCCGGAGCTGAAGCGCATCGGTGTGGTGCTGAAACGCGCCCAATATTTTATCACCTGCAATGGCCGCGCCCCGGCCCACGCCAATCGGGCGGAGATTGCAAACGCGCTGCTGGACCCCAAGGCGTTCAGTGTGGGGGTGCAGCAGTTGAGTCTGGATGAATTTGTGCCCAAGGCCCTGCCGGACGCGGCACCTGCCGTCCACCAGCTGACGGCCCATGGTGTGGCGGCTCCGGCTGCGGCCCGCATGGTGCGAGAGGAGGCCTTGACATGCCTTACCCGGCGCATGTGAGCGACGCCGCCTACTGCTACGACGGCAGCTATGCGGGGTTTCTCTGCTGCATTTTTGAAAGCTACACCCGGCGCGAGATACCCTCGGCGGTGCTGGGACCAGCCGAAGGGCAAATTACGCTGTTTGGAACGGAGGCCATCGCCACCGACCCGACCCACGCCAGGCGCGTGGCCAACGGCTTGACGCGGCTGGGGCCGATGGTGAGAGAGCGCGTGATGACCGGCTTCCTCTCCACCGAAGAAGAAAAGGATCTGATCTTGCTGCGGTTCGCCCGCCGCTGCTTTGACGAAGGCCCCCGCGCCGTGCAGATGTTGGGCGACCCGGATGTCCACGCGGCGTTTGTGTTGGAGCGCAATGTCAATAACGAGGTCTGCCGTTTTATCGAGTTTATCCGCTTTGAGGAAAAGGATGGCATGCTCGGTTCGGTCATCCACCCCAAAAACAACGTACTGCCGCTGCTGCGCGGGCATTTTTGCAGCCGCCTGCCGGATGAGGACTTTTTGATCTTCGACGCTGCCCACGGCACGGCGCTGCTGCGGCAAAGCGGCCATGTGCAGTACCTGGCTATGGAGCATTACGAACCCGCCCGCGATGCCGACGAGTTGAACTGGCAGGCGCTGTGGAAACGGTTCTTCCACGCCCTGACGATTGAGGAACGCCGCAACGCCAAAGCGCAGATGAACCACGCGCCCAAGCGCTTCTGGGGCGGCATGGTGGAGATGCGTGAACCTTATATATAAGGAAGCGGGCAGCTATTCGTAGTCGTACTCCGGGTTTTCGGCCTGGTACTCCCCCAGCCAGCGCAGCAGACGCTCGGTGTCGGCGTAGGTCAGGCGGCCGGTGTCGGCCAGGGCACGTACCATCCTGCGCAGGTCGCCGCCGTACAGCGTTTGCAGGTGGACACTGCTCACCGCGCCGCAATAAGTCAGGCGGCGCACCAGCGGGGTGTACAGGTTTTTGTTGCCCTGCTTTTCGGTGCGGACAAAGTGCTTTTTCTCCAGCCGAAGCAGGAAATTCAACAGCGTAGAGTCGGCCCAGCGGCACTCGGCTGGCAGGTTGGCTGCGATCTGCCGCCGCGTGGCGGCTTGCTCGCAGGCCCAAAGGGCGACCATGACCTGCTCTTCACTACGGGATAACTGTTCCATAGTCTATATCTCCTACAAATGTAATAACTATTGCAAATATATTTTACAATTGTAGTAGATTAAAATGCAAGATGGCAAAATGACCAAATTTTCGGCAATGGATTGCATCGGATGATAGAAAATATTTTACAAATGTAGAATATAGTGTTTCTGAACAAAATGCAATTAGCCGTTTTGCAGAAACACAACCGCTTGCGCGGCCGTTTTTTCAGTATTTTGCACGCTTGCCGGGGCGGGCGGTGCGGCCTATAATAATGCCATACCGCAACGGCGCGGCAGATGATGCAGTTCGCCGCCAGCGGGCTGCATTTTTAATGTACTTACTGGAGGAAAAGGAAAATGGCTAGAGTTTATAATTTCAGCGCCGGCCCTTCGATGCTGCCGGAAGCTGTTCTGAAAACCGCACAGGCAGAACTGCTGGATTATCATGGTTCCGGCATGAGCGTGATGGAAATGAGCCACCGCAGTAAGTGGTTTGATGAGATCATCCAGAACACCGAGGCTGCCATGCGCCGGGTGCTGAACATCCCCGACAATTATAAGATCGGCTTTTTCCAGGGCGGCGCGACCCAGCAGTTTGCCATGGTGCCGCTGAACTTTATGACCACCGGCACGGCGGATTACCTCGTCACCGGTAACTTCAGCAAAAAGGCAGCGGAGGAAGCAGCCAAGTTCGGCACGGCCCGCATCGCCGCCAGCAGCAAGGATAAAAACTTCACCTACATTCCTGACGTGAAGGCCATCGACTACGACCCCAACGCCAGCTACATCCACATCTGCCAGAACAACACCATCTTCGGCACCAAGTATGTGGACGTGCCCCAGGTGGATGGCATCCCCTTGGTGGCGGATATGAGCTCGATGATCTGCTCCGAGCCGGTGGACGTCAGCAAATACGGCGTCATCTACTTCGGTGTGCAGAAGAACATCGCCCCCGCCGGTATGGCCGTGGCCATCGTGCGGGAGGACCTGCTGGGTAAGAGCGCCAAGGGCCTGACCCCGGAGCAGATCCCCACCATGATGAACTACACTACCCTGCTGAAAGCCGACAGCATGTACAACACCCCGCCGTGCTGGTGCATCTACATGACCGGCCTGGTCATGCAGTATCTCGAGAACGAGATCGGCGGCCTGGAAAACATGCAGAAGATCAACGCCGCCAAAGCCAAGGTGCTGTACGATTACCTGGACGGTCAGGATTTCTACAATAACCCCGTTGAGAAGCCCTACCGCAGCATGATGAACGTGACCTTCACCAGCCCCAACGGCGACATGGACAAGGCGTTCTGCGCCGCAGCGACCGAGGCCGGGTTCGTCAACCTGAAGGGCCACCGCCTGGTGGGCGGCATGCGTGCCTCCATCTACAACGCCATGCCGCCGGAGGGCATCGACAAGCTGGTCGACTTCATGGAGAAGTTCCGCAAGGAAAATGCTTAAGGCGTCACATTTATAAAAGTAAGAGGGGTTCTTTATGTATACCATCAAAACGCTGAACGCGATCTCGCCCGCAGGCCTGGCCAAGCTGCCGGTCAACCAGTTCGAGGTCGATAACGAGACCACCGCTCCCCAGGGCATCCTGGTGCGCAGTGCCGATATGCACGACATGCCGCTGCCGGACAGCCTGCTGGCCATCGCCCGCGCGGGTGCCGGTACCAACAACATCCCCATTGAGGAATGCACCAACGCCGGTATCGTGGTGTTCAACACCCCCGGCGCCAACGCCAACGCTGTGGCCGAGCTGGTCATCGGTGCGCTGGTTGCGGGCAGCCGCAACATGGTCGACGCCGTCCAGTGGGCCCAGGGCTTGAAAGGCAGCGAGACCATTGCCAAGGATGTGGAAAAGGGCAAGAAGCAGTTTGTCGGCCCGGAACTGCGCGGCAAAACGCTGGGCGTTATCGGCCTGGGTGCCATCGGTGCCCGTGTGGCCAACGCCGCCGTGGCACTGGGCATGGAAGTGCTGGGCTATGACCCCTACATTTCTATCGACGCAGCATGGAGCCTGTCCCGCAGCGTACAGCACTGCGTGACGCTGGGCGATATGCTGCCCCGCTGCGACTACCTGACCATCCATGTCCCCTACCTGCCCACGACCCGCCACACCATCAACGCCCAGACCCTTTCGATGTGCAAGGACGGCGTGCGCGTGCTGAATTTTGCCCGCGGCGAGCTGGTGGACACGGAGGCCCTGCTGGACGCCATGAACTCCGGCAAGGTGGCGCAGTACTTCTGCGACTTCCCGGCTGAGGAACTGCTGGGCGTCAAGGGTGTGTACTGCACGCCGCACCTGGGCGCCAGTACCCCCGAAAGCGAGACCAACTGCGCCGTGATGGCCGCCGCCGAACTGAGCGACTATCTGAAGAACGGCAACATCGCCCACAGCGTCAACCTGCCGGACGTCAGCCAGCCCCGTGTGGGTGGCCGCCGCATCTGCATGATCCACAAGAACACGCCGGGTGCGATCTCGGCCATCACCAGCATCCTGACCACCGCCCGCCTGAACATCGAAAACATGGTGAACAAGAGCAAGAAGGACGTGGCCTACACCCTGCTGGATGTGACCGGCGACGTTACCCCCGACCTGACCAGCAAACTGGCCGGCATCGATGCCGCCATCCGTGTGCGCATCCTGTAAACCAAATCACTTTATGTACGGCTCCCCTGCCACGGGGAGCCTTTTTCGTTACCAGCGGGTGTGCTGGACGGCCTTGTCCAGGTCGGCCAGGGTCTTTTCCGCGCCCTTGGCCAGCTTGTGGACGGTCTTGCGCATCATGCGCTGGTCCTGGGTGGCAAGGCAGACGGCCGCCGCACCCACAGCCATGCCGACAGCAGTGCCGGCCATTGTCGAAAACTGCATAACAATGCCTCCTTTTCGGGTCCTCGTGCCTAGCATGCCCCGGGCAGGCGCGGCTATGCAGCAAAATGAGGCGGAAAAATCAGGCAAAAAAGCAGGTTCGCCCAATTCAGCCTTTTTTTATGCGGCGGTTTATGGTAGAATAGCAGTGTTGAAAAAGGAACAAACGCGAACGAACAAAAGGAATCTGACCATGTCCAATGCACCCAAAACTGTATTAGCCATCCATGACCTGCCGGGCTTTGGCCGGGCGGCGCTGTCGGTCATTGTGCCGGTGCTGTCCTGCCTGGGCGTGCAGGCGGTGGCGCTGCCCACGGCGGTGCTGTCCACCCACACGGGCGGGCTGGGCACCCCGGCTAAGCTCTCCAACCCCGGTTACGGCCCTGCGGCGCTGGCGCATTACCAGCGGCTGGGCCTGCGGTTTGACTGCATCTACTCCGGCTATCTGGCGGACCCTACCCAGGCCAAGCTGGTGGAGCAGGCCTTTGAACTGTGGCCCCGCGCCTTAAAAGTGGTGGACCCGGTGCTGGGCGACGGCGGGCGGCTGTACAAGGGGCTGGGGGCCGATATGGTCCCGGCTATGTACAACCTGTGCAGCAAGGCGAACCTGATCGTGCCCAACGTGACCGAGGCTGCACTGCTGCTGGGCGACCCGCTGCCCGGTGTGGGCAGCAGCGAACAGGCGGCCGAGCAGGCCGCGCGGCTGACCCGCATCGCCCCGCAGGTGGTGGTCACCGGCGTGACGGGCCTCTCCGACGGGCGGTGCATCGGCTGTGTGGGCGCGGCCCGCGGCGGGCAGGGATACTCGGTCAAGACGCCGCTGATCCCCCGCATGTACCACGGCACCGGGGATATTTTCGGTGCGGTGCTGGTGGGGCGCATTTTGCAGGGCAACGTGCCCCAGGCCGCCGTGCAGGCGGCAGCTGCGTTCGTGAGTGAGTGCATCCGCCAGACGCCCGAAGGCACCGACGAACGTCTGGGCGTGTGGCTGGAAGCCGCCCTGCCCAAACTGATGCAGCAATAAAATAATGCGAGGATGTACATAAACCTATGCCAACTTTGAACATTGTACTGGTGGAGCCGCAGATCCCCCAAAACTCCGGCAATGTCGCCCGCACCTGCGCGGTGACCGGGGCACGGCTGCACCTGGTGGGGCCGATGGGCTTTACCGTGGACGACAAAAAATTAAAGCGAGCCGGGCTTGACTATTGGCACCATCTTGATATAACATATTATAAAGATTTCGCGGATTTTTTTGCCAAAAATCAGGGGCCGTTTTTCTACTTTACCTCCAAGGGGCCGCGCCGCCACGTGGACGTACAGTACCCGGACGGCGCTTACCTGGTATTTGGCCGCGAGGATGCGGGTCTGCCGGAGGAACTGCTGGCTGCCCATGAGGCCGACTGCGTGCGCATGCCGATGCGCCGCGGCGAGCGATGCCTGAACCTTTCCAACGCTGTTGCGGTAGGTGCCTACGAGGCTTTGCGGCAGTGGGATTTTGCCGACCTGGAGACCCGCGGCCAGCTGACCCGTTATGAATGGAGTGAGGACGTAAAATGAGCAAGATCGGTTTTTTGACGGATTCCTGTTCCGATATTCCGCAGGAGCTTGCGGACAAATACGGCATTGAGGTGGTGGGCTTCCCCATCAACCTGGATGGCACCGAGTATGTGGAGCGCAAGGACTTTACCAACGACCAGTTTTATGAGATGATGCGCAAGGCCCAGGGCGTGCCTACCACCGCCGCCATCACCCAGCTGCAGTGGTGCGAAATTTACGAGCGCTATGTGGACGAGGGCTACACCGACCTGGTGCATCTGAGCATCAACGCCGCCGGTTCCAGCACCTACAACAACGCCATCAAGGGCGCCGAGATGCTGGCCGAGGAGCGCCCCGACCATAAGCTGAAGATTCAGATCATCGACAGCCACACCTATTCGATGCCCTACGGCTGGTATTTCTGCGAGTGCGCCCGCAAGGTGCGCAACGGCGGCGAGCTTTCCACCTGTGTGGACGAGCTGAAGCGCAAGCTGGACTGCGTGGAGATCTGCCTGGCGGCTTACAGCCTGAAGCAGATGAAGAAGTCCGGCCGCGTCAGCGCTGCCGCTGCCGTGGTGGGCGACCTGCTGGGCATCCGTCCCATCATCAGCCTGAACGCCGGTGTCTCCAAGGTCGAGGCCAAGGTGCGCGGTGATGCCGCTGTGCCCCCGGCCATGATCAAATGGGTGGAGAGCCGCGTCGGCTCGATGAAGGACACCCCCTATATGGTAGCCTACACCTCCAGCACTGCCAAGCGGGACGAGCTGGTGAAGCTGTGCAAAAAGGCCTTTGGCCATGCGCCGATGATCGTCTTCCAGCTGGGTGGCGTGGTCAGCGCCAACACCGGCCCGGACGGTATTGCCATTGTATACGAGGGCAAGCCCCGCAACCTGGAGGCTTACACCCCGGAACTGCCGTAATTTTAGGGATGAGCAACAATCGCAGGCTCTCTCCCCCACCCGCTTTGCGGGACCGCTTACGCGGCCGGGCCCCTCTGTCGCTGCGCGGCATCTCCCCATACTGTGGGGCGTCACCCTCGCAGAGGAGGCCTTTACGAAAGAAAATGAGATTTTTGCCGCAGCCTATTGCAAGGGGCTGCGGCTTTTGTTATAATAATCTTTTGTTGAGCAACTTAGGATTTTAGGCTCCGCCGCAGTTTTGCGGCGCAAACCGATGGCAGGCTGGCGGTCTGCTATACGGTCAAAATCTATCCGCCGGAGTATTGTATGAATCAGAAATCCATGTCCGTCAAGCGCCTTGTGCGCTGTGCTGTCATTGCAGCGCTCTACGTTGTGCTGTGCCTGGTGCTGCAGCCGTTCTCCTACGGCGCGGTGCAGGTGCGTGTGGCCGAGGCATTCTGCCTGCTGCCTGTCTTTGGCACCGAGTATATCATCGGCGTCACGCTGGGCTGCTTTCTGGCCAACCTGCTGGGCTCGACCGTGATCGACGTTATCTTTGGCACGCTGGCTACCCTGCTGGCCTGTCTGGTCACCTACAAGCTGCGCGATGTGCGCATCAAGGGGCTGGCCATTCCGGCGTCCCTGCCGCCTGTTATCTTTAATATGATCATCGTGGGCGCGTTCGAGATCACCTTCTTCTTCTCGGATAGTGCCCCCACGGCCGCCATGGCTGCGTTCAATGCGGTTACGGTCGGCATCGGCGAGGTCATCAGCTGCACGATCCTGGGCGTGGCCCTGGTCAAGCTGATCGAGACCAACGCCAGCCTGAAGAAGATCTTTACAGAAGAATAATGAGGTAACCTATGCGCCCGGAACTGATTTTGTGGGATTGGAACGGTACCCTGCTGGATGATGTGGAACTTTGCGTAGACGCGCTCAACCGTCTGCTAGAAAAGCATGCCTATCCGCAGCGGTACGACCGCGATCAGTACCGGGCAATTTTTGGTTTCCCGATTGAAGAATATTACGTCCGCGCCGGGTTTGATTTCAGCCGCCACAGCTTTGCCATGCTGGCTGAGGAATATATGGACGACTACATCCCCGCCAGCGCGGCCTGCCCGCTGGCAGAGGGGGCGATAGAAGCGCTGGATGCCTTCCGCGCGGAGGGGCTGCGGCAGGTGATCTTATCGGCCAGCCCGGTGCCCACGCTGACCCGCCAGGCCGGGGAACGCCATGTAACGGGTTACTTTGACCGCCTGCTGGGTCTGGGCGACATCTACGCCAAAAGTAAGGTGGAACTGGGCCGGCGCTTTATGCAGGAGGAGGGCATCGACCCTGCCCGCGCAGTGATGATCGGGGATTCGGTACACGATTTTGAGGTGGCGCAGGCCATGGGAACGGCCTGTGTGCTGCAATGCAGCGGCCACCAGAACCGGCAGACGTTGGCAGCCACCGGCGCACCGGTAGTAGAGGGCCTGCGCGAAGCCGCGCAGTTGATCTTGGGGTAAAGGCAACACCGCACAATTCCCGCCTGACGGCTTAAGCACCGCTCTGGCGGCTGCGGCACGGCATCTGCGTTGCCAAAATGCTCGATAATACACAAAGTATTATCTGCGCTTTTGGCTTAGCATCTGCCGCACCTCGCTCGCCGTATCGGCACTTAGAATTATGCGGTATTGCCTAAAGTATTATAGTAAGGGGAAGGTAAAATGTCTGACCGTGTAAAAGGTGCCTGCCTGACGATGGGTGGTGCGGCATGCTGGGGTGTTTCGGGCTGCATGGGACAGTACCTGTTCACCCGCGAAAACATGGACTCCACCTGGCTGGTGCCTATCCGGCTGTTTCTGGCTGGGCTGATCTTGTGCACGTTCTACTTTATCAAGGACCGCAGGATGCTGTTCGACCCGTGGAACGCGAAGAAAAATCCCCGCAACCTGCTGGATCTGCTCATTTACGGCCTGGCGGGCGTAAGCTGCTGCCAGTTCACCTACTTTTTGACCATCCAGCTTTCCAGCGCGGGCATGGGCACCATTTTGCAGGACCTCTCCCCCGCCATCATTCTGCTGGTGGTCTGCATCCAGCAGCACCGCGGGCCGCGTCTGTTTGAAATTTGCAGTATTTTGTTGGCCCTCATCGGCGTGTTTCTGCTTACCACTCACGGCAGCCTGACCGACCTGGCCATCAGCCCGGCCGCGCTGCTGTCCGGCATTGCCAGCGCCTGCTGCGTGGTCATCTACACCATGTGGCCCAAAAAGCTGCAGCAGCAGTACCCCACCCCCATGCTGCAGGGCTGGGCATTCTTGATGGGCGGCACGATGTTCGCCCTCATCTTCCGCCCCTGGACGATGAACTACGTGCCCACCGCCATGGGGGTATTCGGCATCTTTACCGTGGTGGTGCTGGGCAACGTGCTGGCGTTCAGCCTGTACATGTCAGGCGTGCCGCTCATCGGCCCCCAGCGGTCGAGCCTGTACAGCTTTGCCGAGCCGGTCACCGCCGCCATCATCAGCACGCTTGTGCTGGGCAGCCCCTTTACCGTGTGGGATGCCATGGGTTTTGGCTGTATTTTCCTGATGCTGGTGCTGCTGAGCCTGCCCGCCAAGGCTAAAAACTAAATATATTTGTAATTACACCCGCGCAGGTTTGACAGCAAGCCCTGTGCGGGTGTATTATAGTAGGGTATGTAAGTGCTATATAGCTGCCCTGTCCCGGGCGGCGGAAAATACAGGGGATTTTATAATGTCTTTTTTTGAAAAACTGTTTGGTTCCTTCTCGGACAAGGAACTGAAGCGCATCAACCCGCTGAAGGACAAGGTCCTGGCCCTGGAGCCGGAGATGCAGAAGCTGACCGACGAGCAGCTGCAGGCCAAGACGACCGAGTTCAAGGCGCGCCTGGAAAAAGGCGAAACGCTGGACGACCTGCTGCCCGAGGCTTTTGCCGTCTGCCGTGAGGCTGACTGGCGTGTGCTGGGCATGAAGCCCTACCCCGTGCAGATCATCGGCGGCATTGTGCTGCACCGCGCCTGCATCGCTGAGATGCAGACCGGTGAAGGCAAGACCCTGGTGGCCACCATGCCCGTTTACCTCAACGCCCTGACTGGCAAAGGCGTGCATGTTATCACCGTCAACGATTACCTGGCCCGCCGCGATAGTGAGTGGATGGGCAAAGTCTACCGCTTCCTGGGCCTGACCGTCGGCCTGGTGGTGCACGGCGTTGAGGCCAACGACCGCAAGGCCGCCTACGCTGCTGATGTCACCTACGGCACCAACAACGAGTTCGGGTTTGATTACCTGCGCGATAACATGGTCGTTTACAAGGCCAACATGGTGCAGCGCGGCCACGCCTACGCCATCGTCGACGAGGTGGACTCCATCCTCATCGACGAAGCTCGTACCCCGCTGATCATCAGCGGCAAGGGCGAGGACTCCAGCGTGATGTACAAGCGCGCCGACGACTTTGCCAAAACACTGAAGAAGAGCGTTATCGTGGAACTGGACGACAAGGTAGCCGCTGAGGAGCAGGTCGACGGCGATTATGTCGTGGACGAAAAGCGCAAGACCGCTACTTTGACCGAATCCGGCGTGCAGAAGGCCGAAGCCTTCTTCCATGTGGAGAACCTGGCCGACGCCGACAATATGTCCCTGCGCCACTACATTGACGGCGCCATCAAAGCCCGCGGCGTTATGCACCGTGACATCGACTACATCGTCAAAGAGGGCGAGGTCATCATCGTTGACGAGTTCACCGGCCGTCTGATGTATGGCCGTCGCTTCAACGACGGCCTGCACCAAGCCATCGAGGCCAAGGAAGGCGTGACCGTTGCTGCCGAGAGCAAGACCCTGGCCACCGTCACCTTCCAGAACTACTTCCGTATGTATGACAAGCTGGCCGGTATGACCGGTACGGCTTCCACCGAGGCTGACGAGTTCAGCGAGATCTACGGCCTGAACATCGTCAGCATCCCCACCAACAAGCCCCGCGCCCGAAAGGACTTGCCGGACAGCGTGTACAAGACCGTCAACGGCAAGTACAACGCCGTCATCGAGCAGGTGGCCGAATGCCACGCCAAGGGCCAGCCCGTTCTGGTCGGCACCGTCAGTGTCGAAAAGAGCGAGGCTCTCTCCAAGCTGCTGAAGAAGAAGGGCATCGAGCATAACGTGCTGAACGCCAAGCAGCACGAGCGCGAAGCCGAGATCGTCGCCCAGGCCGGTAAGCAGGGCGCTGTGACCATCGCCACCAACATGGCCGGCCGTGGTACCGATATTATGCTGGGCGGCAACGTGTCCTACATGGCCAAGGCCGCTCTGCGCAAGGAGCTGAGCCGCGACCTGACCAAGGACCTGGCCCAGCTGAAAGACGAGTACGAGCACGCCAAGGCCCGCGCCAAGGCTGCCGGTACCGAGCTGCCCACCCCGCCGGAGGAGACCATCGACGCCCAGCTGGAGCACCTGATGACCGAGTGCGACGGCCACGCCGAGACCGAGGACGCCGCCGTACTGCATGCCCGCCAGCGCTTTGAGGAGCTGTGCGAGGAGTTTGAGCCGGAAATCAAGCGCGAAGCTGCTGCTGTGCGCGAGGCCGGCGGCCTGTTCATCATCGGTACCGAGCGCCACGAGAGCCGCCGTATCGACAACCAGCTGCGCGGCCGTGCCGGCCGTCAGGGCGATCCCGGTGCTTCCCGCTTCTTCCTCAGCCTAGAAGATGACCTGATGCGCATCTTCGGCGGTGAGCGCGTGCAGAACCTGATGGACAGCCTGGGCCTGGAAGAGGATGTGCCCATCGAGAACAAGCTCATCACCAACACCATCGAGAGCGCCCAGAAGAAGCTGGAAGCCTCCAACTTTGCCATCCGTAAACAGGTGCTGCAGTACGACGACGTCATGAACCAGCAGCGCGAGATCATCTACAAACAGCGCCAGATGGTGCTGGATGGTGAGGACATCAGCGACAAGCTGCATGAGATGATGCGCCAGTCCATCGACGACGCCTGCACCAACTACCTGAACGGTGAGACCGCCGACGATTGGGATTTCGCCGGTCTGCGCCGCCACTTCATGAACTGGCTGTGCCTGCCCAGTGACTTCAACTACACCAAGGACCAGCTGGAGGATCTGACCAAGGAGGGCATCGCCGATGAGCTGTATAAGCGCGGCATGGACATCCTGACCGCCAAGGAGAAGAAGTACGGCTCCAAGACAATGCGCGAACTGGAGCGTATCTGCCTGCTGCGCAATGTCGACTCCAAGTGGATGGATCACATCGACAACATGGATCAGCTCAAGCAGGGCATGGGCCTGCGCGGCTACGGCCAGCATGACCCCGTGGTCGAGTACCGTATTGAAGGCTTTGCCATGTTCGATGAGATGATCGCCTCCATCCGTGAGGATGCCGTGCACATGCTGCTGACCATCGAGATCCGCCAGCAGAACGCCGAGCCGAAGCGTGAGCAGATCGCCAAGCCCACCGGCGAGGGTGCACCCACCCAAGCTGGCACCAAGGGTGCCGCCCCCGTGCGCGTGACCAAGATCGGCCGCAACGATCCCTGCCCCTGCGGCAGCGGCCTGAAGTGGAAAAAGTGCACCTGCAAAGAGTACCACCCCGACCTGTAAACTAAAAGCCAAGGCGCACCGTTACATGGCGGTGCGCCTTTTTAAGTATGAGGTATGTTTATGAAAGCACGTATCATCCAGGAGCCGCGGTGTGTGTTGCTGTGGCGGTTTGACGAGAAAAGCGCCGGGTACGACGCCCTGGCCCATGCAGCGCGGGCCTATAAGCTGAAGATCCGCTGCACCGGGGACGGCGACCTGGCCGCCAAGGTGGGCGACCTGTGCCGGGGGCTGCCCTCCCCTGCCTTTGCGCCGCTCATTAAGGTCAGCGACCGCCCCGCCATGATCGTGAGCGGCCTGCGCCACGATACCGGCGAGCTGGGGCATTTCCTAGACCTCGTCAAGGCGGGCGGGGCGGAGTTCCCGCTGCGGGGCATGGTGACCCCTACCAGCAAAAACTGGACGCTGCTGCAGCTTTTGCAAGAGCTGAACAGCGAGCACGAGACCGTGGCCGGGGGCAAAGCATGAAGCGGCTGCTGGCCCTGGGGCTGGCGGCGATCTGCCTGGCCTGTGCCCTGCCCCTGACCGCCTGCACGCCCCAGCAAAAGCTGTACAGCGCCAGCTGGTTTGACATGTTTGACACTGTCACGATGGTGCAGGGCTACGCCGCCAGCCAGGAAGAATGGGACACCCAGGCTGATGCCCTGCACGACGATTTGGAGCATTACCACCAGCTGTTTGACATTTACCACCACTACGACGGCATGGTGAACCTGTACGACGTCAACGCCCGTGCCGGGCAGGAACCGGTGCAGGTCAGCCGGGAGTTATTCGACTTTTTGCAGCTGTGCAAGACCAGCGGTGAGACACTGGCGGGCGGTGCGGTGAACATTGCGGCGGGGGCTGTGCTGAGCCTGTGGCACGATGCCCGCGAGAGCGAGAATCCTGCCCCGCCTGCGGCAGATGCCATCTCCGAAGCCTTACAGCACTGCGATTTGGACGACCTGCTGCTGGACTCCGGCACCCTGACTGTGGTTTTTTCCGATCCGGCCATGACGCTGGACGTGGGAGCTGCCGCCAAGGGCTACACCGCCGTGCAGGCGGGCCAAGCAGCCCGGGAGCGCGGGCTGACCCATGCCCTGCTGAACATGGGCGGCAACGTCTATACCACCGGCCCCAAGGTCGACGGCAGTGCCTGGCGCGTGGGGGTGGAAAACCCCTGGCCCGGTGAGGATGCGCCGCAGTACGTGCAGACCGTGGAGCTGACCGGCGGCGACTCGCTGATCGTCAGCGGTGATTACCAGCGGTACTTTACCTACGAGGGCAAACGCTACTCCCACCTGATCGATTTGACCACAGGCTGCCCGGCTGCCTATTACAGCAGCGTTGCGGTGTATTCCAGCCCGGATGAGGGGCTGGGAGACTTGTTCTCCACCGCCCTTTTCTGCCTGCCGCCGGAGCAGAGCCGGCAGGTGGCCGACGACAACGGCCTGGCCGTGCTGTGGCTGGGCACGGACGGCGAGGTTGCCGCCCAGACCGACAACTGGCCGGGTAAAGCAGTATAACCAATAGCAGATAAAAAATAAAGCACCGCTGTACGTGAAATTTACGTACCAACGGTGCTTTTGCTATATGTGCTGAAAAGCCTCCCTCTGCGAGGAAGGTGGCCCGAAGAGCCGAAGGGAGAAACTTTGCCTTAAGCTCTCTCCCCCACCCGCTTCGCGGGGGCCCTCTCCCAGAGGGGGCTTTCAAGGGGCGGCACTTTATTGTTCCGCGCTCAGCAAGATGCGGTCGTTGTCCAGTGCGTGGCCGACATTCTCGGCAAAGCGCTGCAGCAGGCCGTCTACCGTCATGTGGGCGCGCTCCTCGTCGGCTACGTCCAGCACGATGCGGCCATGGTCCATCATCAGCGTGCGGTTGCCCAAGGTAAGGGCGTCGTGCATGTTGTGGGTGATCATCAGGCAGGTGATGTGGTTCTCCGCCACAATCTTTTTGGTCAGATCCAGCACCTTTTCCGCCGTGGCGGGGTCCAAAGCGGCGGTGTGTTCGTCCAGCAGCAGCAGCTTGGGGGTGACGAGGGTCGCCATCAGCAGCGTCAGTGCCTGGCGCTGGCCGCCGGAGAGCAGGCCGACGGGCTGTTTCATGCGGTCCTCCAATCCCAGACCCAGGGCGGAGAGCTTCTCAGCAAAGAGGTCGCGATCCTTTTTGGAGATGCGGGAGAAGGACGACGTGTGCCCGGACGCCCGCAGGTAGGCCAGCGCGAGGTTTTCCTCAATGGTCATGTGGGGGGCCGTGCCGCGCAGCGGGTCCTGGAACATGCGGCCGATGTACTTGGAGCGGCGGTAGTCCGGCATAAACGTGATGTCCTGGCCATCCAGCGTGATGGTACCAGTATCCGAGATGAACTCGCCGGCAATGGCGTTGAACATCGTGGACTTGCCCGCGCCGTTGGAGCCGACGATGGTGGCAAAGTCGCCGTCTTTCAAGTTCAGGTCGATCTTTTGCAGAGCCAGCTTTTCGTTGACGGTGCCGGGGTTAAAGGTTTTGCTGATGTTTTTCAGTTCAAGCACGGCGGGCACCTTCTTTCTCGGCTTGGGAGCGGCGGCGGCGGAACGCCGCGCGGGACCGGATGGTGGGGGCGGCGATGGCCAGAGCCACGATGACGGCGGAAATCAGCTTGAGACACTCCGACGGGACGTTGGCGCGCAGGGCCAGCGCGATGATGAAGCGGTAGATGACACTGCCTGCCACAGCCGCCGCGGCCTTGGCCCACATGCCGCCACGGCCAAACAGCGTCTCGCCAATGATGAGGGACGCCAGGCCGATGACCACCATGCCGGTGCCCAGGTTGATGTCGGCAGATTTCTGGTACTGGGCCAGTACGGCGCCGGAAAGGGACGTCATGGCGTTGGAAATGCACAGGCCAATCGTGATGGTGAACGCCGTGTTGATGGAGGAGGCACGCACCATGTCGGGGTTATCACCGGTGGCGCGGATGGAAAGGCCCATCCGGGTGCCCAGGAACAGGATCAACAGCAGGCAGACGACCACGGTGATGACCGCGGCCACCAGCAGCTTGTACGGGAACACATCGCCAAAAAGCGCCTGCGCCATCGTAAAGATGGTCTGCGTTTTCAGCATTGGCACGTTGGAGGAAAATCCCATAACCGCCAGGTTGACGGTGTACAGCCCCGTGTTGGTGATGATGCCGGCGAGGATCGACGGCACGCCCAGGCGGGTTTGCAAAGTGGCTGTGACAAAGCCGGAAGCCGCACCGGCGGCAATAGCCAAAAACAGACCCAGCACCGGGTGCCCGGCCACCGCGGCGGTAGCCGAGACCGCGCACCCCAGGGTAAAGGTGCCGTCGGTACTCATATCGGCGATATTTAAGATACGGAAGCTGAGGAACAGCGCCATAGCCACCAGTGCGTAGATGAAGCCAAGCTCCAGCGCACTGAAGACGGTTGCAGCGGTAAACATGGGCAAAACGTCCTTCCTGATTTGATGGGGTACTGTATAAAAAGGGAGGGCAGCTCGGCGTGGGCCTTGCCTGCACCTCCCTTTGGGGAGTTAAGATTTATTCGGCGGTGGTCTCAACTTCGACCACGGTGCCGGCCAGATCATTGAAAGCGCTGTAGTCCAGGTCCAGGGCTGCGGCGGTCTCGGTGTTGACGGTGATGATGCCGCCGTCCATGACGTGGTACTCAGGCACGGTGCCGGTCTCCAGGATGTCCAGCGCCATATCGGCGGTGTAGGTGCCCAGTTCGGTATAGTTGACGCCGCAGGTGGCGAAAGCGCCGGCGGTGACGAAGCTGTCGGCACCGGTGTAGAACGGGATGCCCGCATTGGTCAGCGTCTCAGAGACGGCAGCGGCGGCGGCCATGACTACGTTATCCGTGGGGGTAAAGACGGCGTCGACCTGGCCCACCAGGGCGTTGGCGGCGGTCATGATCTCATCGTTGGTGTTGCCGGTCTTTTCTACGTAAGCGATGCCCTTGGCATCCAGGTAAGCCTTGGCCTCGGCAATGGGGGTGGTGGAGTTGGCCTCGGAGTTGGAGTAGAGCAGGCCGATGGTCTTGGCCTCGGGCTGGACGGCGAAGATCATGTCCATGATGGACTGGGTGTTCAGCGCGTCGGAGGTGCCAGTGACATAGTCGATGTCGGTCAGGTCAGCGGCGGCGGGGTCCGAGATGGCGGCGTAGATGACCGGGGTCTTGGTGGACTCGCAGGCGGTGGCCATGCACTGGGCGGCCAGTGTGGCGATGGGAATGACGGCATCGTAGCCATCGGAGACGACCTGGGTGCCGATCTGGTTCAGCGTGGTGGCGTCGTTCTGGCCGTTGAAATCCTTGTACTCAATGGTGATACCCTTCTCGGCGGCCTTGGCGTCCAGCTCGGCCTCGATGGCGGTGCGGATCTCATCCAGGCTGGCGTGGTCCAGCTGCTGGACGATGGCGACCTTGTAGGTGGTGGCGTCGGCGGCGGATCCCGTGGTGGAATCTGCCGCGGCGGAGGAAGCAGTGCTTTCGGCAGCAGAAGAAGCGGTAGAAGCGGAGGCACCGCAGGCGGACAGAGAAGTGAGCATAGCGGCGGCGGTCATAACAGCAACGAACTTTTTCATGGTAATTACTCCTTGTTTTGTAAATTGGTTTGTTGTTTGGCAAGATTTACAAAACAGATTGCCATCGCTCTTTCAAAGGAATGTGTTTCATCGTTCATTTCCCCTCTTGTGCTGTGTAAGGAATAAAAAACTGCCCTTGCACAGAAATCCTCCTGTGCAAGGGCAGATAACAATTTATCTGTGGTGCCACCTTGCTTGCCGCAACTATAAACTGCGGCCACTCTGTAGGGAACAAACATTCCCCTGCCCTGTAACGGGAGCTGCCCGTCAGCGGATACTCAAGGCCTTGGCCTTTTTCCCCGTGCCCTCCGCGAACCATTATGCTGTCCCGCTTTGCGCCCCATTCCCAGCAACAGGGGCTCTCTGTGGCTGCGCTGTCAGCTTTACTTTCGCTTCATTGGTTTAAAGCATTTATACCACACTGTTCCCGTTTTGTCAACGGCTTTTTGCAAAAAACTTTTTAAGAATCTGTATCTTCTTCTTCATTTGTCGTTGTATCGTCCACCTTATCGTGCAGGATCAGCAGCTTGGCGGCCCACTCCCCTGCCGGGGTGTCGGTATTTTCCATAAAGGCGGCGCTGGCGGCAAAGGGGCTGTCCTCGCCGTCCAGGGCCAGCAGCAGGTCTTTGCCCGGCACGGCGGATTTGCCCAGCCAATCGGCAAAGCTGTCGGCGTCCCACAAAGCAGCATCGCTGGGGGCAAACGTGCCGTCATACTCCCACTCGCCGCACAGGGACACGATGGGGCAAAGCTGCTCGTCGGATTTGGCAAGCACTTCCTGCATGCGGGCGGCCAGGGTGCCGTCCACGGGCAGCAGGTCATCCACGCCGGTAAAGGCCAGGATCTTGGCGTCCGGGTAAGCTTTCAACGCCTGCTGCAGGTCGTAGGCCAGCAGACCCGCGCCCTCGTCGGCGTTGATGCTGCCCATCATGCCCTGATACAGGCGGTAGACCAGTATGTATTGGTCACCGAAATAGCGCTGCATCTGGCGGGGATACTTCTGCATGGCGGTCTTGAACCAGTAGGCGGACTCGCGGGCAGTGCCGGTCTTAATGGCGCTGATGGCCTCGGCAATTTCCGGCTCCGGCGTGTTCCAAATCTGGCTGGCCAGCGTTTCAAGCGCCTGGCCAATGACGGCATCGCTTTTATCAGTGCCCATGCCTACGGCGTGCAGGCGGCCGGGATAGCTGGCGTAGACGGCCTGCCACATGGCTTTGGCATCATCGCGGTCAGCCTTGGGCAGTACGGCCAGGTAGCGGTCCAGGCTGGCGGCCGCGCCGGTCTGTAAGTAGTTATCCAGCAGCGCACCGGCGGCGGGGCCGTAGGGGACGGCCACCACGCTGACGCCCTGGGATTGCAAAGAGGTGATGAGGTTTTGCTGCACCTCGGCCGCACGGGTATCCTCCAGCCCGGCCAGGAACAGCCGGTAATCGGCGTTGCCAAAGTCGGAGCTGTCCAGCGGGTAGCTCAGATCGACGGTGTGCAGGTTGGATTTGAGATAGTCTGCCGTGGGGTCGGACGCCTTCACAGCGGTCTCGCGTGTGGCGGTGTCGGCCAGGCCCTCGGCCTCCCGTGCGGCGGTCTCCGGCGTGGCGGCAATGACCTCCTCGGCGCTCTTATCATTGTACAAAAAGTCTTGCAGGGCGGTGGTATTTACGTACCAGTCCGGGTCGTACATCAGGCGGTTGTCCATACCGGTGCGTACGCCGTAGGTGCCCTGCAGGGGCATGGAAAGCTGCTTTACATCGCAGCCCAAAAAGCCCGGCAGCTGCACCAGCAGCGCGGCGATCTCGGTTTTGGTAAAGTTGGTCTGTACCAGGGGCAGCATGGTGTTCAGCAGGTTATCCAGCTCGGTGACGCTGGCGTTCTGGATCTGATCCAGAACGGCCTGGATAACGGTGCGCTGGCGCTCGATACGGTGCCAGTCGTTGTCGATCTTGCGCAGGCGGGCGTACTGCAGGGCGGTGTAGCCGTCGAAGTGGTTGAGGCCCGGGTCCACGTGGTTGACGATGAGCATCGAGTTGGAGGGCACTTCCCAGTTCAGGGCCTTGGCTTCCATCTCAGTGATGTCGATGTCCACGCCGCCCACGGCGTTCACGATCTGCACGAAGGAGTTGAAGTTGATGCGGACATAGTGGTCCACCTGCACGTTGAAGCAATCCTCCACGGTGTCCATGGTCAGCTTGGCACCGCCGTAGCGGAAGGTGTGGGTGATCCAGTCATACTCGCCCTCGTAGCCGTCCAGCAGGATGGGCACGCCGAGGCCGCGCTCGATGGAGACCAGGCGAATGGCGTGGTCCTTGATGTCCAGCGAGACCAGAATCAGGCTGTCGGCGCGGGCGTCCTCACTGAACTCGGTGGTGTCCTTGGTGCCGTCCAGCTGGTTCAGGTGGGTGAAGGCGTCGGCATCGTTGACGGCCTCGGTGCGCTCGTCGGTGCCGATGAGCAGGATGTTCAGCACATCGTCGTCGGCAAAGGGGCTGCCCTCGGGCATGGTCATCTCGTCGTCGCTATGTACCAGACCGGACCCGTCCAGGTCCTGATCCTCGTCCGCATCAATGGTGCCCATCGAGTCAACGCTGCCGTCGTTGTAGTGCAGCAGGTCCAGCTTGCCGTTGACGTACAGCGTTGCCAGCCCGGCCAGCGCCGCCAGCACGATGACAACGACCAGCAGGATCTTGCCCCAGAGGGGCAGCTTCTTTTTGGCGGCCGTGGCGGTCGCGGTGGTTTCGGTTGCTTCATTCTTATTTTCAGTCACGTTCATATACTTCCCTTTTGTAAGCGCCGCCGCGCAGCGCGAAGATCACATGCGTAGTAGAGAAATGCCAGCCCGGCAAAGACGGTAAGCCCCAAAGCACGCCAGGTAAACCAGCCGTGCTGGATGCTGTGGGTGCGCAGCAGCACAAACCATGCGGGGGTCATGCAGGTGGTAAGCGCCAACGGTAAGGCACGCACCAGCGCAGTTTTGCTGCGGATGGAGAGGATGAACAGGGCAATCAGCACCGCCAGCACCGCGAGAGCGGGCCAGAAGAGATAATGGCCGTTTAACGTATCGTATAAAAATATGAAAATATTACGCCATGTCAATTCCATGCCGTGCCAGGTATCGGCGGTGGTGCGCACCTCGGCCTGGTGCAGGGCATCGGCCAGTACGTTATTGTTGGTGACGGCCCCGGCCAGCGCCCATTTGCCGGCCCAGCATAAAGCGTAGCCGGTGCCCCAGCACAGGCTGCCGCCCACGGCCAAGGCGCACTGCGGCACGCCGCCCCGCAGGCGCTGCTGGGGTTCCAGCAGCCAGCAGGTCAGCGGCAGACCTAAGGTGATGATGGGCGTGACCAGCAGGTCGCAGAAAGCTGTCGCCGTGCCCAGCACCAGCAGCCCTAAGCACAGCACATCGCTGCGGCGGGGCTTGGCCAGCACCCAGGCGCAGCCCGCGTAGGCAATCATAAAGCAGGTGAAATACTGCACCTGATGGGGCACGAACCATACACTCACCGCCAACTGGCTGACGGCAAACCACACGGCGGCCCGCAGCCCGCAGCGGCGGCGCAGCTGCACCAGCACCACGGCCAGCAGCGCAAACAGCACGATATACTGTACAATACGAACACCCGTGTAGGGCATAAGCAGCAGCAAAGGCCGCAGCCAGATGAGATACCCGTGCCAGTACCGCGCGTAGGAGAACGGCTCCAGCGCGGGGGCATCGGTACGCTGGGCGCCGGTGGACCAATCCTTTTCTATGTACCAGGCCAGGTCGTCGGCCAGGGTCTCAAAGTTATCCACATTGTAGGCAGTGTTGGTCATCATGGCCTGCAGGGGCGGCAGCTCGTCGGCGCTGGCGGCCTCAAACAGCATCAGTGTGTCGGTGTAGTTGTCCATCTGAAAGAGCTTGAAGCCCAGATATTCCGGGTACAGCCCCTCGTTTTGGATCGTCCGGGCGGAGTCGTAGACATGCTGCCGCACCCGTTCCCCCGGCAGGGCGTAGGCAGCCAGCAGCAGCACAAACAGTATGGCCAGCGTACCGGCAAAGGCGGCCAGTGCCCGCAGGGCAAAGGGACGTTTTTGTTTTTGCGTGCTCACGGCACACCTCCCCATTAAAAAGTACCCCCCTATTATATGCTAAATAGCGACAGCTTTCAACCGGATGAATGTGAAATCCATTTGAATTTTGCCGTGCTATACGGCGTCGGTCTGGCGGGAAACCGACAGTACAATGCCCATTTCCCCCAGCAGCATCATCAGGCTGGTGCCGCCGGAGGAAAAAAACGGCAGGCTGATGCCGGTGTTGGGGATGGTATTGGTGACGACGGCGATGTTTAAGATGGCCTGCAAGACCACCTGCACCACGAACCCCACGGCCAGGAGTGCCCCGAATTTATCCCGCGCACGGATGGCGATGGACATGCCCCGCAGCAGCAGCGCCAGAAAGAGCGCCACGGCCAGCGCCGCGCCGATGAAGCCCAGCTCCTCGCATAGAATCGAGAAGATAAAATCATTCTGCGGCTCGGGCACATAGAGGTACTTTTGGCGGCTGTTGCCCAGCCCCAGCCCGGCCAGCCCGCCGGAGGCAATGGCGTAGAGGCTTTGGATGGTCTGGTGCCCTTCCCCCAGCGGGTCGGCAAAGGGGTCGCGCCAGGAGGCCAGGCGGTCGGTGGCATAGGGCACCAGTTCCGGCAGGGCAAGCACCGCCGCCGCGATGGCCCCTGCCCCCAGGCCGCCCGCCAGCCCAAACCACTGCAGCCCGGTGCCGCCCACAAACATCAGCACTGCGCCGATGGATAAGATCAGCAGCGTACCCGAAAGGTGCGGCTCCAGCAGCATCAGCACCGTCACCACGCTTAAAATCAACCCGAAGGGCAGCACGCCCCCGGCAAAGCTGTGCATGCGGTCGTGATTCAGCGAGATAATGTGGGAAAACGCCAGCACCACGGCAAATTTGGCGATCTCACTGGGCTGCAGGGTGCCTAAGCCCGGCAGTACGATCCACCGTTTGCAGCCGTTGTACTCCGGCATAAACAGCACAACGACGAGCAAAATCAGCGACAGCCCCATAACAGGCCAGGCCAGTTTGTGCCACACATGGTAATCCACCAGGCTGGCGGCGTACATGGCCGCTGCGCCCAGCGCCGCAAACAATAGCTGTGGGCGGATGTAGGTGTAGGCGTCGCCGCGGCGATAGAGCGCCACTGCGTACCCGGCCGAGAAGAGCATAATAAGCCCATAGCTCAGCAGTGCCAGCAAAACGACGAGGAACGGTACATCCAGGCTGGGCTGTTCCCGCAGGCGGGTGCGCAGGGCGGCAGGGTCAAAGAAAGAAGCGGTCATACAAAATCCCCCCGCGTCCAGTATACGCAGGGGGAAAACAGGCTATGCAGTTTGTGGTTTACACAAGGCCGAAATGGCGCAGGGCCTTGGCGATGCCCTCCTTATCAATATCCGTCGTCACATAGTCGGCGGCGGCTTTGGCGTCGTCACAGGCATTGCCCATGGCCACGCCGATACCAGCATATTCCAGCATGGCGACGTCGTTTCCGCCGTCACCAAAGGCGATGGCTTCGTCCCGGGTCCAGCCAAAATGCTTCAGCATCGCGGCCAGGCCGTTGGGCTTGCCGCCGCCCTCGGGCAGGATATCGGCAAAATCGGGGCTCCACCGCACGGCCAGGCAGCCGGGGCAGCGGCGGAGGAACTCTTCCTCGTAGTTATCGGGCAGAAAGGCGCTGAGCTGGTAGATGGGGTTTTGTGCAATGCGGGCAGCAATGTCAGCGGTCCCCTGCCCCAGCTCCTTGGCAAAGTTGGCACTGCGCTCATCGATGAGATTGAAATAGCAGTTGTCCTTCTCCACAAAGCCGATGGACAGCTTTTCTTTTTCAATATAGGGCAGCAGCGTGCGCAGGGCGGCGGGGTCGATGTACTTGCTGTAGATGACCTCGCCATCCGCCATAAAGCAGTACTGGCCGTTCATGGTGACATAGCCGTCCCAGTTCACCTTTTGCAAAGCGGGCAGATGCGGCAGGTGCACCGGCGGACGGCCCGTGGCGATGAAAATTTTCACGCCGTTGGCCTGCAAGGCGTGCAGCGCCTGCACGGTGGAATCCGGCATTTCGTGGCTGCCGAACAGCAGCGTGCCGTCGATGTCAAAAAAGGCAGCTCGGATGTGTTTATTCATGTTTCAGGTCTCTCTCCATTAGAGCCGCAAGGGCATTGCGGGCTTCGAGCTTACCACGCAGGATAGCGTCCACGCTTTGCACGATGGGCATTTCCGTCTTGTACTTCTTGGCAAGGCGGCAGACGGCGGGCAGGGCGTTGATGCCCTCGACCACCTGGCCCACCTCGGACTTGGCCTCCTCGGCTGTTTTGCCGCGGCCCAGCAGCATACCGGCGTGCAGGTTGCGGCTGTGCATACTGGTGCAGGTCACGATCAAATCGCCCATGCCGGACAGGCCCGCGAAGGTTTCGGGCTTGCAGCCCATGGCCAGACCCAGCCGGGTCAGCTCGGCATTGCCGCGGGTGATAAGGGCGGCCTTGGCGTTATCGCCGTAGCCCAGGCCCAGTGCGATGCCGACGGCCAGCGCAATGACGTTTTTGACTGCGCCGCCCAGCTCGGTGCCGCGGCGGTCGGTGTTGGTGTAGACGCGGAAGCTGGGCGCGGTGAAGGCTTTCTGCACGGCCTTGGCGGCGGCTTCATCCTCGCTGGCGGCAACAATTAAAGTCGGCATATCGCGGGCCACTTCCTCGGCGTGGGTGGGGCCGGAGAGGGCCACCACGCGGGCGGTGCGCTTGGCCTTGGCAAGCTCATCCTCGATGATCTCGCTCATCGTCATCAGGGTTTTGTCCTCGACCCCCTTAGCCACGTCCACGATCAGCTGGCCATCCGGGATGTACTCGGCTGCCTTTTTGGCGGTGGAGCGCACAAACGGGGACGGTACCGCAAACAGCAGGATGTCGCGCCCGGTGCAGGCCTCGGCAATATCGGCGGTGTAGTGCATGGCGGAGGGCAGCTCCATACCCGGCAGGTTGGGGTGGCGGCGGGTGGTGCTGAGGGATTTCAGCTCGGCGGGGATCGCGCTCCAAACGGTTACATCGCGGCCGTTGACCGCCAGCAGACGGGCCAGTGCAATGCCCCAGGTGCCTGCGCCGAATACGGCAATTTTAGTCATGGGTGGTTCTCCTTACAAATGGTGTCAGGGTCGCTGCAGCAGGCGTGCCAGGAAGCGGTGCCCCGTGCGTTCTTTCAGCACAGGCTCGGCCTCCAGGGCGACACGCTCGTAGCAGTTGACGATGCGGGTGGCCCCATACCGGTGCTCCCGTGGGATGTTGCAGCCATAGGTCAGATGGATATGACCATGCAGCATCAGCTGGGGATGGTAGCGGTCCAGCAGCTCGTGAAAGACGGTGAAGCCGCGGTGGGGCAGGTCGTTCAAGTCGCCGTAGCCGTGCATCGGCGCGTGGGTGACAAGGATGTCAAACCCGCCGTGGCGGTCGATCTTGCCCCGCAGGCGGTTGATGCGCTTGCGCATCTCGGCCTCGGTAAACTGCCAGGCACCGGTGCGGTAGCGGCAGGACCCGCCCAGCCCCACAATGCGCAGCCCGTGGTAGACGAACAGGTCGTCATCCAGGCAGATGGCACCCTCGGGCGGGTGATGGTCATAGTTTTCGTCATGATTGCCGTGCACGTACAAAACCGGCACGGGGGCCATGGTGGTAAGATACTCAAGATACTGGCGGTTCAGATCGCCACAGGCTATAATGAGGTCTACGCCCTCGATCTTATCGGGAGTATAGTAATCCCAAAGCGCCTTGCACTCCTCATCGGCAATGCACAGCAGCTTCATAGCGTGGCCTCCTTCTCGGCAGGCAGCTGGTCACGGTGGATACCCTGCATGCGGTACATCGGGCGGGCCTGCTCGGTCAGGTCGTCGTACTCGGGGATGGTGCCGTCCACGGCGTCGCACAGATAGTCCATGTGGACGATCTGCTCCACATCCAGCCCGTGGCGGCCGCTGTTGCGCACCGTACCGTTCTGGTCGGTGATGCGGCAGGCAAACGGGTCGATCATACCGGCGGTGACGCCTGTCCGCAGGATGCGGGCCAGATGCGCCACGTCCGAGGGAAGCTCGCGGCTGAGCAGCACGTCCATGACACCGCTGTTCATGCCCCACCAGTAGTTGACGGCGCGGCCGTCGGTGCCGGATTTATCCCGCACCCAGCCGCCGTCCAGCACGCTGTGCACCACATTCTCGTAGAACTGGCCCCAGTGCCAGAAGGGCGTAGCCAGATCTTGCAATACGCCGCCCGGACGGATGAGGAAGGTGCCGAACTCCTGCTGGGGGCGGCCCGGCACCGGTGCGTCGCGGCCCGAAACCACCGTGATGCCCTTGCGGGTAAAGACGGCCAGCGGGTCCTCCTGGTCGGGCAGGCAGGTCCAGCGCAGCTCAATGCGGGCGCGGGGGTTGACCATGCGGGCACCCAGCGCAAAGGCGTTGATGTTGGCGGGCACGCCGAAGCTGGGATAATCCGCCACATAGCCGATGCGGTCGGTGCCGGCCATGGCCCCGGCGATGGCGCCGGTGATGAACTTGGCCTCGTATACGCGGGTGTAATAGGTGCGGATGCTGGCGTAGGGCATCTCCATGGAGCAGTTGAGGATGCGCACCGTGGGGTGCTTGACTGCCGAGCGCAGGCTGGCGCCCACCAGCTTGGGGCTGGTGGTGAATACGATGTCTGCGCCGTGGGAGATGGCGGCTTCGATCAGCAGGTCGGCGTTCCGGCCGGGCACAGCGTTGAAGTAGGCAAAGGTCTCCACCTTGCCCTCAAACACACTGTCCAGCTGGGTGCGGCCAAACTCGTGCTGGCTGGTCCAGGAACTGGTCTCCGGGGTGCGCTCATGGATGAAGGCAACTTTTAAGTGGGTGGGGGCTGCCGGGTGGATGGGCAAAATGCGTTCCAGCAGTTTTGTCTGGGCAGGCTCGGCCGGCTTTTCGCTGACGGTGACGGGGTCATCGTTCTGCAGGGCCAGCACGTCATCCCACAGGGCGTCGATCTTTTGTTGCAGCTCGTTGGGGCTGGCTTTGGTCAGTTCTTCCATCGAGTACAGGCGCAAAAGCAGCAGCAGTACGTCCCCCACAGTGGCGCGCAGCTTGTCGCCGCCCAGGGCGGTGTAGGCCTTCTCGACCCAGTTGTACAGGGACAGGATGGCGGCGCGGTCCTCGGCGGTCCACTTTTCCTCGGGGCCTTTGCCCATGGCCTTTTGCAGGCGGCCGTAGCTGCCGGGCTTGGTAAAGGTCAACAGATAGGTCTGGATGAGCGGATAGTAGTGCATGAACTCATAGTACAGGCGCACTTCCGGGGTATCGTTGTATTTGGGCACCACGCGGGTGACGTTGCCGGTCACGCTGCCGGCCTCGAAGTATTTCAGCACGCTGACGCGCTTGTTGCCCTCCTGCACATAGAAGCGGCCCATGTACTCAAAGCAGCGGATGGGGTCACGGATGCCCTCGTCCACGTGGGCCATGCAAAGGGCGACCCACTTGGAGCCGAACTCGCTCTTTAAATCCAGCAGGGGCATAAAATTGCTGGCAAAAGCGGCGGTGCGGCCTGCCGTTTTGGTGCCGACCACCAGCTTTATCGGGATTTCGACCAGGCCCAGGGGCAGCTGGTTTTCCACCTGCACGTTTTTCAGGATGTCATCCAGCACCGGCAAAAACGGGGACTGCCCGTGGAGCATCTTCTCACGGTAATCTTTCTGGCCCAGCTTTTGGGCCTTGCCGTATTCATCCATCGCTTCATTGCGCAGCATGGGCAGTTCCTCCTTCAAATTTTCGTGCGGCTATCAGTATAGCACACTTCGGGAAAAGATACAAACTCAAAAAAGCCTCTATCCGGCAGGGAGAGCGTTTCAGGCAAGGCTCTCTCCCCCGCCGTCTTACTTTTCTACATGCACGGCTTTGGGGTAGACCTTGGCCATGCGGGCGTCGTCGAAATGCTCGTCGAGGCAGGCGGCCAGGCTGGTGGCGGCGGCTTCGCCGCGGACACGCTGGTTATAGCGCACCAGCGCGGCGGAGCTGACGGCGATGTTGGCGGCCATGAACACGCACAGCCCCCAGGTCAGCACGGTGCCGAACCGCTTGGGGAGGGACTCGATCATATGGGAGATGGGCGGGTACAACACCTTGAACCAGGCAATGGCGGCAAAGCCCCAGAAGAAGCAGTACAGCAGGTTGATGCGCCCGCCCAGGTTGAACGGGATGGCGCTGTAATCCCAGAACACCGTGCCGAACACGACCTCGGTAAACACGCTGCACAAATACTCATACGCGCCGCCCAGCAGGGTGCCCGCCACAAACAGCCAGCTGGCGGGGCGGTCCTTGTAGCGGTAGAGCAGCTGGGTCACGGCGGCAATGGCCAGGCCCCACACGATGGAAAACGGCCCCCACACCACGCTGGAACGGCTCATCCAGTAACCGGCGGTGATGCGGCAGAAGATCGTCTCGGTAATATCGCCCAAAAACGCGCCGATGAAGAAAAGCAGGATGATCTTATACGGGCTGCATCCTTCGGCAAAGGTGGTGCTTTTGGCCCGGCGCTGGCGCCGGAAGGTCAGGGCCGGGTGGGCCTTGTTCATGCGCTGCTCGACCCAGCCCAGAAGCGCCATGCCGGTGTTGACGGTAAAGTTGGCCAGGCGGTTCTCGATCTCCGCCCCGGCGGCCCAGCGGTAACGCAGGCCCAGCATGGCCAAAAGGGTGCCCACGGCGTCGATGGCAAAGATGACCAGCGCCGCCCACAGGATAATGGCGATCAGCCGGTGGGGCAGCAAGCCATAAAGGGCAAGCAGCAGCGGGTTGCCCCATTTCACCGCCACAACGCCCAACACGCCCCACAGGGCCGAGGCCCCCAGGCAGACGTAGCCGTCCAGGTTAAACGGCATATCGCTGTAGTCCCACCAGCGGGTGTGGCTGGTGCGCTCCAGGATGTGGCCGGCCACCCACTCGATGACGGTGGCGTACACGGCGCTGAAGACGGCCAAAAAGAACCAGCTGTCATTGCTGAGGTCCCGCAGAGCAAAGCTGATGAGGTGGGCGCCGATGCCGTACAAAATGCACAGCGGCCCACTGAGGACGCCGCGGTCCTGATACCTGCGCCTGGTCACGGCGGTGTAAAGGACCTCCCCTACCCAGCCGAGGAAGGAGTAGGCAAAAAACAAAAACAAAAAAGAATAAAATGTCATACAAAACTCCTGGTTCTCCGGCGTTCCGGGCAGGCTGAACCGCCCAGAAAATGCGGGGTGTGAAATTGTAAACCGACTTGGCACACAGACGAGACGATCCCCCCGTCAGTTTCGCTGACAGCCCTTCGGGCCCGGGCCCCTCTGTCGCTTCGCGACATCTCCCCGCACTGCGGAGAGTCACCCTTTATACAAGGGGGGCTTTTTTTGGGGGGCTTACACGCCCCGCTCCTGCTTGCTGAAGACGCAGCCGCAGTAGTCCTGGCGGTAGAGGCCGTACTCGGCACTTAATTGCAGACTGCGCTTGTAGCCGTCCTTTTTGCGGAACTCGCTGGGCAGAAAGCACACGTTGTATTTCTCGCCCAATTCCTGCCCCAGGGCGTTGATGCGGATGGGGTCTTTCATGGGCGAGATGGACAGTGTGGTGCAGAACCACTCGAACCCATGGGCGGCGGCGTACCGGGCGGTTTGCTCCAGCCGCAGGCGGTAGCAGACGGTGCAGCGCCCGCCTTTCTCCGGCTCCTGCTCTAAGCCCTTGACGGCGGTGTAGAACTCGTCGGGTTCATAGGGCAGCTCGATGACCGGGTAGCGATAGCCCGCCTGCTCCACAAAGCGCTCCAGCTCGGCCTCGCGGCGGTGATATTCGGCGGGCGGGTAGATGTTGGGGTTATAATATAAAATGGAAAGCCGGAAATGCTCGGTCAGCCGTTCCAGCGTGGCGCTGGAGCAGGGCGCACAGCAGGCATGCAGCAGCAGCGTGGGTTTGGTATCCCCCAGCCGGCGCAGGACCTTTTCCATTTCCAGTTGATAATTGATGCGATTGGCCATGATGCGGCACCTCTTTGCCTGGATTTTGATGCTGCCATTATTGTACCACATTTTTTGGGTTTCGTATATCCGTAAAATTGCTGCACGGTTGGAAAGAGCCTCCCTCGCAGAGGGGGCCGCCAAAGTCGCAGCCACGTAAATGCCCCCGCACCCGTTACAATCTTATCACACAATTTTTCATATTTCTTCAAATTCAGTTCATTTTCTTTTCACATTCGCCGGGTATACTGTAAATGTTCTCAGGAAGGGAGCAGGGACCCGGAACGAGAACGTGACCCCAAGTTTTTTCATCCATACTCCTCTTTTCTTTTGACACCAGGGCGGTGCAGGAAGATTCCTGCGCCGCTTTGGTGTTTTTTTGGTACAATTTGCCGGTTTTTGGTACAACGCTTGCAATTTGACAGGATATACATTATTATAGAAACCTTGCCAATCGTGGCGAAAAATCGTATAATAACTTAATATGGTACTGCTGGGTACAGCGCTTTGCTGCCCGGCAGCCCATTCCCTTTTCCCCACAGGTTACACCGCAGGAGGTCAAATCCGTATGAGAGTTGGTCTGGACATTGGTTCCACCACGATTAAGTGTGTTGTGCTGAACGACGCCGGAGAGATCGCGTTTTCTACATATGAACGTCATTTCAGCCATATTTTGGAAAAAGGCAGGGCGCTGCTGGAAAAAGTGGCCGCCGAATATCTGCCCGATGGCAAAGCCTACCTGGCGATCTCCGGCTCGGCCGGTATGGGCCTGGCGGACAGCTGCAAGGTCCCCTTTGTGCAGGAGGTCTTCGCGACCCGCGTGGCCGCCAACCGTCTGGTGCCCGGCACCGACTGCATCATTGAGCTGGGCGGCGAGGATGCCAAGATCCTGTTCCTGACGAACGGCACCGAGGTCCGCATGAACGGCAGCTGCGCCGGCGGCACGGGTGCTTTCATCGACCAGATGGCCACCCTGCTGAAGATGGGCGCGGACGAGATGGACCGGGCGGCCCAGCAGGCTACCCGCACCTACACCATCGCCAGCCGCTGCGGCGTGTTTGCCAAAAGCGACATCCAGCCGTTGATCAACCAGGGCGCACAGGCCGGTGACATCGCGGCGTCCATCTATCAGGCGGTGGTCAACCAGACCATCGCGGGCCTGGCCCAGGGCCGCCCCATTCAGGGCAACATCCTGTACCTGGGCGGGCCGCTGACCTTCTCCAAAACGCTGCGCCGGAGCTTTGACAAGACCCTGGGCGTTACCGGCACCCTGCCGGAGAACAGCCTGCTTTTTGTGGCCATGGGCGCGGCCTTCTACGCCGATGAGGTGCTGGACCTGCACGAGGTTGCCCAGCGGTTGGACAATTACAGCGCCACGGCCACCTACGTGAGCCTGCCGCCGCTGTTTGCCGATAAGCAGGAGTACGAGGAGTTCCACGCCCGCCACATGAAGGCCGCTGTCCCCTGCCTGCCCTTCGGCGCAGATTGCGGGCCGGTGCATATCGGCATCGACTCCGGCTCCACCACCATCAAGCTGGTGGTCATCGACCAAAACGCCAACATCCTGTTTGAGAGCTACCGCCCCAACCTGGGCAACCCCATCCCGCTGGTCAAGGAAACGCTGCTGAAACTGTACCAGGACCATCCCGGCCTGCAGGTGGCCAGCGTGACCACCACCGGCTACGGCGAGGAACTGGTCAAAAACGCCTTCCACTGTGACCGCGGCCTTGTTGAGACCGTGGCCCACTTTACTGCAGCCAAGCACTTTTTGCCGGACGTGGACTTCATCATCGACATCGGCGGCCAGGATATGAAGTGCTTTAAAATCGAGGATGGCGCTATCAGCAACATCTTCCTGAACGAGGCCTGCTCCTCCGGCTGCGGCAGCTTCTTGCAGACCTTCGCCCAGGCTTTGGGCTACGACGTGAAAAAATTCGCCGCCCTGGGCCTGTTTGCCGACAAGCCCGTCGACCTGGGCAGCCGCTGCACCGTGTTCATGAACTCCTCGGTCAAGCAGGCACAGAAGGACGGTGCATCGATCGAAAACATCAGCGCCGGTCTGTCCATCTCGGTGGTCAAGAACGCGCTGTACAAGGTCATCCGCGCTTCCAGCCCCGAGGAGCTGGGCCGCAACATCGTCGTGCAGGGCGGTACTTTCTATAATGAGGCCGTCCTCCGCGCCTTTGAAAAAGAGATGGGCGTCAACGTCATCCGCCCCGACATTGCCGGCCTGATGGGTGCTTACGGCGCTGCGCTGTACGGCAAGGCCCGCGCGGGCGAGAACGCCCGCAGCACGGTGCTGACCGAGGAAGAACTGCGCAGTTTCAGCCAGAAAGTCAACACCGTGCAGTGCGGCGGCTGCGGCAACCATTGCCAGCTGACCGTGAACGTTTTTGCCGATGGCAAGCGCTTTATCTCCGGCAACCGCTGCGATAAGCCGGTGACCGGCAAGGCCAACAACGAGGATCTGGACCTCTACGCCTACAAGCTCAAGCTCATCGAGGAGTACCGCAATGCCCCGGCTCCGGCTTCCCCGCGCGGCAATATCGGCATCCCGCTGTGCCTGAATATGTACGAGCTGCTGCCCTTCTGGCATACGCTGTTCACCAGGCTGGGCTTTAAGGTCACGGTCAGCCCCTTCTCCAACCGCAAGCTGTACCAGAGCGGCCAGGCTACCATCCCCAGCGACACGGCCTGCTTCCCCGCCAAGCTGAGCCACGGCCATATCAGGTGGCTGTGCGAGCAGGGCGTCGATGCGGTGTTCTACCCCTGCATGAGCTACAACCTGGACGAACACCTGGGCGACAACCACTATAATTGCCCGGTGGTCGCCTACTACCCCGAGGTGCTGGAGGGCAACTGCCCCGAGCTGACCAGGACCCGGCTGATCTACGATTACTTCAACCTGGAGCGCCGCAAGGACTTTTACGGCAAGTTTGCCCAGGCGCTGGACAAGTACTTCCCCGGCCTGAACAAAAGGGATGTGCATGCCGCCATCGATGCCGCCTATGACGAGTACCACCGCCACATGCAGCAGCTGCGGGACAAGGGTGCGGAAATCATCGCCACCGCCCGTAAGGAGGGCCGCCACATTATCGTGCTGGCGGGCCGCCCCTACCATGTGGACCCGGAGATCAACCACGGCATCAACCAGCTCATCATCCGCCAGGGCGCGGCCGTTGTGTCCGAGGATTCGGTCAGCTGCTACGAGCAGAAGTTCCAGACCTCGGTGCTGAACCAGTGGACCTACCACAGCCGCCTGTACGCTGCCGCCAGATACTGCACAGAGCAGCCCGATATGGACCTGGTGCAGCTGGTGTCCTTCGGCTGCGGTCTGGACGCCGTTACCACCGATGAGACCCGCGAGATCCTGCAGGCGGGCGGCAAGCTGTACACCCAGTTGAAAATTGACGAAATCACCAACCTGGGCGCGGTGAATATCCGTCTGCGCAGCCTGTTTGCCGCACTGGAAGAACGCAAAGAAGACCACAAAGATTGAGGCAAGTATGGAATACATGACTCCGAACTTTACCAAGGACATGGTAAAGACCCATAAGATCCTTATCCCCAACATGGCCGTGACCCAGTTCCGCCTGATGCAGGCCGCCCTGGCCAGCGAGGGGTACCAGACCGAGGTGTTGGGCAACTGCGGCAGCGAGGTGGCGCAGCTGGGCCTGAAGTACGTCCACAACGACACCTGCTACCCTGCCCTGCTGGTCATCGGCCAGTTTTTGGACGCGCTGAACAGCGGCAAATATGACCTGGAGCATACCGCCCTGCTTATCACCCAGACGGGCGGCGGCTGCCGTGCCTCCAACTACATCAAGCTGCTGCGCAAGGCGCTGGTCAAGGCCGGGTACGGCAATATCCCCGTAGCATCGCTGAACTTCTCCGGCCTGGAGAAAGGCAGCGGCCTGCCGCTGACCCTGCCGCTGCTGCGCAAGGTCATTGCCAGCATCTTTTACGGTGACATGCTGGTGGCGCTGCGCAGCCAGACCTACCCCTACGAGGACCGCAGGGGTGACGCCGACGCAATGACCGAAAAGTGGATTTCTACGATCCAGGGCTGGATTCGGGGCGACAAGAACTACTCCGCCCACGATATGAAGAAGCGGTTCTATGACATTGCCGCCGACTACGCCACCATTCCCATTACCCGCGTGCCGAAGGTCAAGGTCGGCGTGGTGGGCGAAATTTACGTCAAGTACTCACCCCTGGGCAACAACGACCTGGAAAAGTTCCTGGAAAGCCAGGATTGCGAGGTCAACCTGCCCGGCCTGATGGGCTTTGTGGAGTACTGCGTGGCCAACTACCGGCTGGACATCGACCTGTACGGCGGCAACAAGCTGGTGGCCGGCGGTGCCGACAAGTTCCTGGGCTGGCTGGACAGCATCGGCTGCGCCAGCTACGACGCCATGCGCAAGTACGGCTTCTACGCACCGGGGTCGTTCCGCGAGCTGATGAAGAAACCGGAAGGCATCATCTCGCTGGGGGCGAAGATGGGCGAAGGCTGGCTGCTGACCGCCGAGATGATCGAGCTGGTCGAGGGCGGCTATGGCAATATCGTCTGTGCCCAGCCCTTCGGCTGTCTGCCCAACCACATCGTGGGCAAGGGCATGATCAATAAGATCCGCGCCCTGCACCCGGACGCCAACATCACGCCGGTGGACTACGACCCCAGCGCCACCCGCGTGAACCAGGAGAACCGCATCAAGCTGATGCTGGCGGTCGCCCGCGAAAAGCTGGACACGCCCATCGCTCCCATCCGCCCGCTGACCGCCGAAGAACTGGCCGGCGGTGCACCCCAGGTGGCAACCACGGTGCAGTAAAACGGCAGCCGCTTTTGCAGGGGCGACCATTGGTCGCCCGCAAACCGTGCGGTAACGCAAACGTCCACGGGCGAGCAATGCTCGCCCCTGCATAGCAGATAAAAACAGGCTCCCCACGAGAAATGGGGAGCCTTTGCTTTTATTGCGTCTCAATCTGTTTCAACTTGTCTCAAAACCTACACGGGTAGAGATTTGAGAAATGAGACATGTTGATTTAATACGTTGATACGATATTTATTATAAATAGATATGTCTCAAAATTTCAAAGTTGAGACAGGTGAGAAAGTGAAATAATGAAATATTGAGAAAATGGTTCGTTTAAACTATCTATTATTTCACTTACGCCTCACACGTCTTATTCTATAACTAATAAAAACACGTTGTATCGACTTATTCTCAAAATCTCAAAATTTCACTCTATTAGCTATCCAGCTTTTGAAATTTCGCTTTTGAGAAAATGGGATGCGCACGGGAGGTGTTTTTCTAGTTTTCAAGATAAGGGTATATCTTGAAAACTAGAAAAACACTTCCCGGCCCTAAAGGGTAGTACACGTTTTGTAGGGGCGCTTGCAGGGCTGCACGGTGGGCGGACGCACAATGTGCGCCCTTACCGTAAGATGAAAATTGTACTGTATTTTCTCTAGGGGCAATATGTCTCACTTTATTTCATCTGAGACATATTAACTACATAGATACGTATAATTCTCATGTCTCATTTCTCACTCTATCCGGCAACAGGAAATGATACATATCCCTTACAGCCCTTCCGCCTTTTTCAGGCAGACGCGGCGGCGGTCGATGGTCAGCAGGCCGTCGCGCTGCATGGCGGAAAGCGTGCTGGACAGCGCACTGCGGTCGACGCCCAGATGGTCGGCCAGCTGCTGGCGGTCAAAGGGCAGCTCAAACTCCAAGCTGCCCTTCTGCACGGCCAGCGTGGAAAAGTAGGCCGTCACCCGCTCCCGGATGGTCTTGGGTGCAGTGTACAGGCTGCGGCGGGCCAGATTCAAATTTTTGCCCGCCAAAATGTGCAAAAGGTTTTGCATCATCTGCCAGCGCCAGGGTTCGCACCCGGGGGCCATCAGCTTGCCGGGGTCCAAAAACAGTGCCTCGCCCCGCTCCGCCGCCACTACGCTGACTAGCATCGGCTGGTCGGGCAGAAAGGCGTAAGTCTCGGCAAAAAGCTCGCCCTCGGCGGCGCGGCCCAGCAGCGTGCGGTTGCCCCACAGGTCGAGATGCTCGATAAGCACCCGGCCCGCCAGCACCACGCCCATCGGCGCACCGCGCTGCCCGGCCTCCAACAGGGTCTCCCCCTTGGCAAAGGGGCGGCAGAGGGCATCCAGCGCGGCCAGCGCCGCGGGGATGTCCCCGGCTGCAAGCCCCGCAAACAGCGGCAGGGCAAGATAAGCGGAATTTTCCATAGTTTGGCACTCCTGCGTTGTCATAACAACAGACGAAGACGAGATGATGTAGTATACTGGTAGCAATGTGGAACACTTTGCGGGCCGATGGATGGAATGGCCCCCTCTGAGAGGGAGGCTTTTCGCGCCCCTATTTTCTCGCCCCTATATGTTCTTACCTATATTTTATAACAAACTCAGGAGCAAAATGCAAGGAGAACCATGATGAAACGAAGAATTGTTGAAATTGATGAGGCCAAGTGCAACGGCTGCGGCGCCTGCGCCAACGCTTGCCATGAGGGCGCCATTGCCATGGTCAACGGCAAAGCCCATCTGATGCGGGACGATTACTGCGACGGCTTTGGCGACTGCCTGCCCCACTGCCCCACCGGGGCCATCACTTTTGTGGAGCGCGAGGCCGTGCCCTACAACGAGGCCGCCGTGCAGGCTGCCAAGCAGCATAAAGCGGCCCACGCCTGCCCCGGCAGTGCGCCCCGCACCTTCGGCGGCTGCCCCGGCAGTATGGCCAAGGCCCTGCACCCCGATGCCGAAACCGCCGCCGCTGCGCCGGAAACGGCCCCCAGCCAGCTGCGCCAGTGGCCGGTGCAGATCAAACTGGTGCCCACCAACGCCCCCTACTTTGACGGTGCCAAGCTGCTGATCGCCGCCGATTGCACGGCCTACGCCTACGCGGCCTTCCACCAGAAGTTCATCCGCGGGCACATTACGCTGGTGGGCTGCCCCAAGCTGGACGATGTGGATTACAGCGAAAAGCTGACCCGCATCATCCGCGACAACGACATCAAAGAAGTGACCGTTGTGCGGATGGAAGTGCCCTGCTGCGGCGGCCTGGAAAACGCCGCCAAGCGTGCCCTGCAGGCCAGCGGCAAGTTCCTGCCCTGGCAGGTGGTGACCATCTCCACCGATGGCCGTATTCTGGACTGAGCCTGCCGCTTAACAGGACAAAATCATTGCGATAAAATAAGAATACCGCGCCGCGAGATCGTATCGCGGCGCGGTTTTTTGCGGGAACTTTCACCCGGGGAGAGTAAAAAGACATAAATATTGCTTTCTATCGTGAAATCCTGTCACAGCGTGTCGAAGGCGGGATAGTAAGCGCTTACGCCGTATAAACGGGTGAGAAAGCTGTAATAAAACGGATGTTATACTTCCCACCATAACCGATGCGGTTTAAGAACGATGCGGCACACGGGAGGGGGGCGATAGGATGTACCGCTATATCTCTGTATCGGAAGAACTGTCCTCTCCTTATCTGGGGCGGTATCGGTCTTTCGGCATTGCGGCGCAGAGAGAAGCGGCCGGGCACTGGCAGGTGGTGTGCAAGGTCTCGGATGTCTCTACCGACCCTGTTTTTGTAGAGAATCTGGCGGCGCGATGTACCGCCGGCCAGCTGGAGCCGGTCCACCTGATGGATATCATAGAGGATGCGCTGATTTGAGAGCGAAGGCAGCCCGTACCTTACCGATTTGGTAAGGCCCTCCGGGCTCTTTATATGTTTTCTCTGTTCTATCCGGGCGTAAGGGTACACTTTCCCTGCACATTTTGATGTGAATTCAATAAAAATCAAACAATACGCGTAATAGCGTCAATCACGCGGTTAAGTTTGATAACTCTCTCAAGGCCAACTGGACGGCCCGGCTTATCAACACCGTTACACAGGGCGCGCTGTTTATTGCCATGCTGCTGTGAGCACTGCCTTTTTTGGGAAAAGCTGTTATTTACATAGCTTACCGGTTGTCAGAGAATTCTGACAACCGGTTTTTCTATGGAGAAATACTATTTTGCACAGAGACTGAAAAATATATGCAAAATAGTTGACATTTACGGGATTTCTGATATAATTGCTTATGATAATTATCAAAAGCAATAAAAAGGAGAAACCATGACAATCCAAAACATAAAGGATCTGCTGGATGCCTGCTATCAGGGTAAGCGCGTGCGGGAGTTGCTGCCGCCGCTGCCGCGAGGGGTGCGGCCCTCTTACGTTCAGTATCTGGACGTCATCGAAACGCTGGAAAGTCACGGTGTCCGTGTGAAGGTATCGGACATCAGCGATACGCTCCATCTGCCCCGGCCGGGTGTTACTCGCACCGTCAAGGAGATGGAGGATAAGGGCTATCTGCGAAAAATTGCATCGGAAGAGGATGGCCGCGTGACCTACCTTGCCATTACAGACAGCGGCAAGCGGCTTTCCCAGATCCACAATGCACAGTTTTTTGCACAACTTGCGCCGCTGCTGGCCGATATTTCGGATGAGGATGCGGCCTGCACCGTTCGTACCATTCAAAAGCTTTACGATGTTATGTCAGAAAGGAGCGACTCCCTTGAACGCTGATAAGACTGATTTTACACAAGGCAGTATCCTGAAAAAGCTGTCTCTTTTTATGCTTCCTGTTTTAGGCGCTCTGATTCTGCAGGCAGCCTACGGCGCGGTGGACCTGCTGGTTGTCGGACGTTTCGGCTCCACCGCCGGTCTTTCGGCGGTTTCCACAGGCAGCCAGCTGCTCAACCTTGTCACCTTTGTGGTCACCCAGCTGGCGATGGGCGTTACGGTGCTGATTGCCCGTTATATCGGCGAAAAGAAGCCGGAACAGATTGGTGCTGTGCTGGGCGGCGCGGCCGTGGTGTTTGCCATTTTATCCGCAGCAATTTTTGTTTTGCTGGTAGGCTTTGCCCAGCCGATTTCTGCGCTGATGCAGGCCCCGGCGGAGGCGCTGACCCTGACCACCAGCTATGTGCGTATCTGCGGTGCAGGTATTTTCTTTATTGTGGCGTATAACCTGATGTCCGCTATCTTCCGCGGTCTGGGTGACAGCCGCTCCCCGCTGTTGTTTGTGCTGGTAGCCTGCCTGGTCAATGTGGCGGGCGACCTGCTGCTGGTGGCCGGGCTGAAAATGGATGCCGCCGGTGCAGCCATTGCTACTGTGGCCGCACAGGCGGTCAGTGTGGTGTTGGCAGTTTTCATCCTGCTCAAAAAACAGCTGCCGTTCACCATCAAAAAATCGGATTTCTGCTTCAATGTACAGTGCCGCAAATTCCTCGAGGTTGGCCTGCCGCTGGCTTTGCAGGAGTTCCTGACTCAGCTGTCGTTTTTGGCGCTCTGCGCATTCGTCAATCGCCTGGGGCTGGCGGCCTCGTCCGGCTACGGTGTTGCCAGCAAGATTGTCAACTTTGCGATGCTGATTCCCAGTGCGCTGATGCAGTCGATGGCCTCCTTTGTGGCGCAGAACGTGGGCGCGGGTGACAGCAAGCGTGCTAAAAAAGCGATGTTTACCGGTATTGGCATCGGCTTGGTCTTTGGCTGTGCCGTGTTTGCACTGATTATGCTCAAGGGTGATCTGCTGGCCGGGGTGTTCTCGACCGATGCAGAGGTTGTGGCAAACGGCTTTGCCTACCTGAAGGGCTTTGCCCCAGAAACCATTGCCACGGCGATTTTGTTCAGCATGGTGGGCTACTTCAACGGTAACAACAAGACGGTATGGGTGATGATTCAGGGACTGGTGCAGACACTGCTGGTCCGCCTGCCGTTGGCCTATGTTATGAGTATCCAGCCCAACGCCAGCCTGACGAAAATCGGCCTTGCGGCCCCCATCTCCACACTGGTGGGCGTTGCGCTGAACATTGGCTTCTACAGCTGGCTCAACCGCGCCGAACAGCACAAGCAGACAATACCCGAATAAAAAGTTTGACCGCACCGGTTTTGCCGGTGCGGCCTTTCTTTTATGTGTGTGCCGTTCACGAAAATAGTTTTCGTGTCCAGACAGCCTTCATTCGCAGCTGCTTTCACTAACCAACAAAAAATATACTCCACAGATACCGTGCTAAAACGGTGCTTGAAGCAGTCAATTTGAATACTTTTATGGCGTGATGCTTACTTGGTTTGCCCATGCAGAGAAAAGTAATACACCGCGCCGACCAACCCGGCATCGTTTTGCAGGGCGGCAGATTTTAGCTCCAGACCCTCGGCAAAAGCGGGCATGACGCTGGCGCGTACTTTTTCGGCCAGCGGGTCGATCAGCAGCTCTTGCTGGGCGCTGACGCCGCCGCCGATCAGGATCAGCTGCGGGTTGAAGATATGCACAAGCCCGGCAAGCCCCTGAGCGATCTCGCCTACCCAGGCATTGACGACCGCCAGCGTGCGGGCATCCCCCGCGGCAGCTGCTTCAAAAATCGCGCGGCCATCGGGCAGGCCAAGCCCGGCCTTTTGGGCGCTGCGCACCAGCGCGGTGGTGGCGGCGTAGCGCTCGTAACAGCCGATGGCCCCGCAGGTGCAGGCCACGCCGTCCAGCGCGTGGAGCCGGAAGTGTCCCAGCTCGCCGCCAAGGCCCCGGGCACCCTCCAGCAGGCGGCCGCCGGTCAGGATGCCGCCGCCCACGCCGGTGCCCAGCGTAACGCCGATCACATCGGTATAGCTTTTGGCTGCACCGGCCCAGACTTCGCCCAGCAGCATGCAGTTGGCATCGTTGGCAACGGTGACGGGCAGGCCAAACTCGCGTTCCAGCGTACCTTTGATGTCCACGCCGATCCAGCCGGGAAAGTTGCCGCAGGTGCCGGCCACCACGCCGCGGCGGCTGTCGATCTGGCCGGTGGCGGATACGCCGATGCCGGCCAGCGCCGGGGCATCGTGGGGGGCGATAAAGTCCCGGATGGCGGCGGTGACGGTGTCCAGAATCGGCGTTTTGTAGCCGTCAAAGCTGACGCTGCGCTCGGCGCGGGATACCACCTGCCCGTTCTCGTCAACCAGGCCCAGCTTGACCGCCGTGCCGCCGATGTCAACGCCTAAATACATTTTGCTCATGGCAAACCCCTTATTTGTGGTTGTTGATCAACCCCATTTTAATGAGCCATGCCCCGCTGGACACCGTGACCATTATGCTGGGCACCAACGACAGCAAGGCGCGGTTCGGCTGCAGTTCCTATTTAATAGCGCTGGGCATCACCCGGCTGGTGAAAAAAGCCCTGCGCACTGAGTGCTGGCGCGACAACGCCCGCCCGGACATGCTGGTCATCGTGCCGCCGTCCATCACGCCGGAGTATGACAAGCTGAAATTTCGTGAGGAGATGGGCCCCGGTTGTCATGAGCGGTGTGCCGGCATCGCCGCCCAGCTTGAGCCGATGCTGAAAGACCTGCCCGGCGTGCGGTTTCTGGACGCCAACCTGCTGCCCGGGGCGGGGTGCTCCCCTGTTGACGGCATGCACCTGACGCCGGAGGCCCATAAAGCGGTGGCCGAGGCCTTGAAAAATGCGCTGACAGGCGTTACACTATTATAGCAAGGGTTAGGCGACCCTCAGCAGGGCCGCAAAACCGAGGGAAAGGAATCTTCATCTATGGTTGAGCAGAATTTTTGGGAGATGCTGCGTGCCAAGCACGACAGCCTGACAAAATCCGGCACGATTGTGGCGGACTACCTGGTGCAGCATGCCGAGGACGCCCAGTATTTATCGATCTCCTCGCTGGCAAAGGCGTGCGGCGTGGCCGAGGCCACCATTTTCCGCTTTTGCCGCTCCCTGGGGTTTGACGGCTACAACGAGATGAAGATTGCCCTGGCCAAGGCCAACGCCATGACGGTGCCGGTGGCATTAAAGCTGGAACCCGGCGTAGATACGCAGATTTTATGCACCCATGCCTACAATACGGCCATCGAGGCACTGAACGGCACCCGCAACGCGCTGGACCCCGATGCCATCGACCAGGCCGCCACGCTGCTGCAGCGGGCACGGCAGGTGTTCTGCTTCGGGCAGGGCGGCAGCAGCCTGCTGGCGAGTGACATCTGGGCGCGGTTTGCCACCATCTCCACGAAGTTCCATACCAGCGGCGACAGCCACATGCAGGCCATCGCGGCCAGCCTGATGGGGCCGGAGGATGTGGTGCTGTTCGTTTCCTACTCCGGCGCAACGCGGGACATGATGGATACGCTGCGTCTGGCCAAGGACAACGGCGCAAAGGTCATTCTGCTGACCCACTATGATGACGCCCCCGGCACGGCGCTGGCGGACGTGGTGCTGCTGTGCGGCGCTAAGGAAAGCCCGCTGGACTCCGGCAGTATGCCGGTGAAGCTGGCGGTGCTGTTTGTGGCCAACGTGCTGGTACTGCGCTACACGCTGGATAACCAGGAGCTTGTCAGCCTCTCCCGCGAGAGAACGACCAAGGCACTGGGAAATAAACTGTTGTAAGTACGTAAAATTTGAGCAGACAACCCGGATGAAGACGGGCCGCCTGCTTTTTTTGTTGTGTGGGCGGAATACCCGGGGGCATCCTCCATGCGGCCGGGGACAACGCCCCCGCCCTGCGTGGGGGGCGGATCGGACCAATTGCCCCGATAAAATCCGCTTTGCAAAATCCGGCCGGGGCTGGTATAATAGCTATAATTGCGCAGCATTCTGCGCCGGAAAAGTGAGGTCTTGATTTTGAAGAATCTGTACATCAGCGCAGCCGAGTATGACTACCATACCCTGCTGAAAGTGGCCGAGATGGCAGGCCTGGCCGGGATCGTGGGTTTCCACGAAGCTGGGGACGGCTACCTGGTCAGCTTCCCGGACGGGGAAAATACGGACACCCTGATCAACGACTACAAAAGCCGCCTGAAGGACCTGGAAAACAACATCTGGATGCACTGACCGCCTATTTTGGCGGGATTCTGCTGCTTTTGGGCGGAAAATTGATAGAAACTGTGCCATCACGGCGGTATACTGATCGTATATCGTTTAAAGGAGAGGTACCCATGCCGCAGACGAAAATCGTTTTCTTTGATATTGACGGCACGCTGATCGATATGCAGGCGAAGAAAATCACCCCAAAAATGTTGGAGACCCTGCACCGTTTGCAGGACCGCGGCATCAAAATCTGCATCGCCACCGGGCGCTCCCCCATGGTACTGCCCAAAATCGACGGGGTTGCGTTTGATGCGTACCTGACCTTCAACGGCTCGCTGTGCTATGACAGGAAAGGTGTCATCTTCAGCAACCCCATCCCCCACAAGGACGTGGTGCGTTTTATCCAAAACGCGGCGGCGCTGGGGCGGCCGGTCTGTGTTTCTACCAGGGATCGCCTGGCGGCCAACGGCGCCGACGCCGACCTGACCGACTACTTTTTCATTGCCAACGAACCCGTGCCTGTGGCGGACGACTTTGACGCTGTGTGCGCGGAAGACATTTACCAGCTGATGCTGGGCTGCCGCCCGAAGGACTACCCTGCCCTGCTGGACGGTGCGCCGGGGGCGAAGATCGCCGCCTGGTGGGACCGCGCGGTGGATGTCATCCCCGCGGGCGGCGGCAAGGGCATCGGCATTGAAAAAATGCTGGCCTATTACGGGTTGGACAAGGCCGAAGCCCTGGCCTTTGGCGACGGCAACAATGACCGAGAAATGCTGCAGGCTGTGGGCACCGGCGTAGCTATGGAGAATGGCTCGCCCGAGTTGAAGGCCCTTGCCGATGAGATCTGCGGCCCGGTGTACGAGGATGGAATCTATCACTATTGCGCCGACAAGGGCTTAATTTAAAAGAATAGCGATAAGAAAACTGCCGCACAGAGACGAATCTGTGCGGCAGCTTTGTTTATAGTACAATCTCATAAATACTGCGCTGGAGCGTCATGCCGTAGGCAGCGTAGGCTTTCTGCGCGATGGCGTTGTGGCTCCACACCATCAACTCCACCCGCTGGGCACCAAACTTGCGGGCGCACTTTTCCACCTCGGCAAACAGCGCCCACACAAACAAAATACCGGCCGCCTTATCCGGGCGACCGGTATTTTTATAGTGCGCTTAGTCTTTCTTCTGCTGTCCCTCGGGGAAGATGATTTTATTCACAAAGAAGAAAATGACCATCGAGATACCGCCGTTCAAAACGGTAGTGCCGATGTTGTAGATGAAGTCCGGCACCAGCAGGCCGGCCACCGCCACCCACACACAGTTGATGGAGTTGACGATGCAGGTGATGAGGCAGAACGCCACCACGTACCAGCCGATCTGCTTGGCCAGATTGCCCTTGCTGCGGAACACAAAGTTGCGCTGGATCGGGAAGTTGATGCACTCGCCGATGACCATGGCGATCATGTAGGCACAGAAGTAGGGCAGGCCGCCGTGGGCAGCATCGTAGCCCAGGATGTTCCACTGGAAGGTCTCGCCAAACAGCGTGACCGGGATGCCCGGCCAGCCGAAGTCTACCACCGGCAGGCTGGCAAAGGCCTTGGGCAAAAACTGCAGCAGCAGATACTTAAAAACGGTGATAAGGTTGGACACGACCACGAACAGGCCGCCCTCCCGCACCCACTTGGCAGCGGCGGGGTGCTTGGCCGCGAAGTTATTCCAGAATTGCACGTTGCACCTCCGTCAACTGTTGCGCAGGCGGCTTTCCAGCTGCGCGTTGAGAATTATGTTTTTGATGGCCTCAAGAATGACCTTGACCAGGCCAATCACCCAGAAGCCCTTGGCTTCCAGCACGATGCCGTCCACCATGCCCATACTGATGGCCCCGCTGGTCATTTTGGCCAGGGCGCGCAGCGGCATGTTGTATTGGAACATCACGTTCAGGTTGGGCTGGCCTTTTTTGTAGCTGGCGGTCAGCAGCGTATGCAGCACCAGCCAGATCAGCCAGCACAGCGGGCTGCGGCTGTGGTTCAGCTCGCCCAGGGTCATGTTGCGGTCGATTTTTACGGTGTCGTCCGGGATGGGGCGGCCCAGCAGGGTCTCCCACTCGGCGTCGGGCACGTTCTGCACCTTGCCGCTTGTGTAGTGCGGCAGGCTCTTGCCCTCGTAGGGGTTGGGTGCACCGGTACCGGCCACAGTAACAACAGCGGTCAGGCGGATGTCCTCGCAGGAGGCACCGACGCGGACTTCATAGCTGCCGCCCTCGACCTCCCAGGCGTTGGTGAGCGTGTTCCAGTAGCGGAACGCCTTGTCATCCAGCGCAACAGTCACCCGCTTGCTCTCCCCTGCCGCCAGCTGCACCTTGGCAAAGCCTTTCAGCTCCTGCGTGGGGCGGAAGATCTTGGCATCAGGCTTGGCTACGTAGACCTGCACGATCTCCGCGCCCTCACGGTCGCCGGTGTTGGTCACGGTCAGGCTTACGCCCTGGGGTGTGGCTTTTACGTCAGCATAGGCAAAGGTGGTGTAGCTTAAGCCAAACCCAAACGGATAAGCGGGAGCGACCCCGGCCGTCTGGTGGTAGCGATAGCCCACGTACAGCCCCTCGCGGTACTGTACGGTGCGGCCGTCGCCGGCAAAGTTGTCCCGGGCGGGGGTATCCGAATACGCCTTGGCCCAGCTCTCGGCCAGCTTGCCGCTCGGGTTGACCTTGCCGGTCAGCACGTCCAGCATGGCCCCGGCCCCGGCCTGGCCGCCCAAAGCGCCGTAGACCAGCGCCTTGCAGTGGTTCGCCCAAGAGGTCTCCACCGATGCGCCGGCGCTGAGCACCACCACAATGTTGGGGTTGACCTTTTGCAGCGCACGCAGCAGCTCGATTTGGTTCGATGCTACGCACATATCGCTGCGGTCCAGGCCCTCGCTCTCTTTGATTTCGTCCAGGCCCATGCAGAGCAGCACCACGTCAGCCTTTTGGGCCAGCGTCACGGCTTCGGCCTGCTTGGCGGCGTCGGGTTTGCCCTGGCGGTCGAAACCGGCGGCAAATCCTACCTGTTCCAGTCCGCTTTCGGCCCAGCAGCCCAGCAGCGAATCTACCTTGATGGAGTTGACCGCGCTGGAGCCTGCGCCCTGGTAGCGCGGGGTCTCGGCAAAGTCGCCGATGACCGCCACTTTGGTGCCTGCCGCCAGCGGCAGCAGGTTGTCCTCGTTTTTCAGCAGCACCGTGCTTTCGGCAGCGGCGCGGCGGGCCAGCGCGTGGTGTGCGTCGGCGTCAAAGCTGCGGCTGTGGTTCTGCACAGCGGCGTGGGTGTCGTAAATCAGCGTCAGCAGTTCGTCCAGGCGGGCATCCACATCGGCCTCGGTGATCTTGCCGGACTTGACAGCGGCCAGCAGTTCCCGCACGGCGTCACCGCCGGGGGCGGGCATTTCCAGCGTGGAGCCGTTCTTTACGCCCAGTGCATGGTCGTTGGAGCCGCCCCAGTCGGTAACGACAGCGCCGGTAAAGCCCCAATCCCTGCGTAGGATGTCCTGCAGCAGATGGGCATTTTCGTTGGCGTAGGTGCCGTTGACCAAATTGTAGCTGGACATGATGGTTTTGGGTGCGGATTCTTTCACCACGATCTCAAAGCCGGTCAGGTAGATCTCCCGCAGGGTGCGTTCGTCCAGCACGGAGTCCGACGCCATGCGGCGCAGCTCCTGGCTGTTGACGGCGAAGTGCTTGGGGCAGGCGGCGATGCCTTCGCTCTGGATGCCCCGCACATAGGCGGCTGCCATTTTGCCCGCAAGGTAAGGGTCCTCGGAGAAGTACTCGAAGTCGCGGCCGCAGAGAGGGCTGCGCTTGGTGTTGAGGCCCGGCCCCAGCAGTACGGCGACTTCCTGCGCGGCGGCTTCCTCGCCCATAGCCTTGCCCACTTCCTCGCCCAGGGCGGGGTCCCAGCTGCAGGCCACGGTGACAGCCGTGGGAAAGCAGGTAGCCGGCACGCTGGGGTTCAGCCCCAGATGGTCCGCCGCCCCGGCCTGCTTGCGCACGCCGTTCGGCCCATCGGACAAGGTAATGGATGGGATACCGGCCTTGGGCAGTGCGCGGGTGGTAAAGGTCCCCCCGCCGGAGAGCAGGGCGCATTTTTGTTCAAGTGCCAAAGCTTGCAGTTGTTTCTTTTGCATAAGGTGTTTCCTTTTTTCTCAAAAAAGCCTTGCGGCTCACCGCACAACCGCGCAAAGTCGGCAGCGATGAACCGCAGGGCAGCTGCACAGCTTACAAATTACGCTTTACTGTGCCTTTTTCTTCTTGTAGCTTTTGAAGGTGAGAACTTCCAGCACGACCAGCAGTACAGCCAGCAGCACGTCGACCACGATCATAGCGATACGCCAGATGGGGGTGGAAACAGTGTTGGCGGGGTCGTAAACGCGGGAGTTGACCACGGTGTACATGATGTTCTTGCAAGCCTGACGCATAGCCTTAACGCTGGTAGCACTGGTGGTATCGGTCAGGTGGTTGGTGGCAACATCGTAGTTCTTCAGCATCAGGTCGCAGCCGTTGCGGATGGCAATATCGGAATCCATGTAGTCAGTGAAGTGGAAGCCGTCGGTGATGACCATACCGCGGAAGCCCCACTCGCCGCGCAGCACGCCGTTCAGCAGTGCATTGCAGGCACCGGCCCACTGGTTGCCAATATAGTTCCAGCTGGACATGACGGCCTTGCAGCCGCCGACCTTGGCGCTGATCTCGAAGGGACGCAGGTAGATCTCGCGGATAGCCTGCTCGTCAGCCCAGGTGCAGAGCAGCTTGCTCTGGTTGATCTGCTGGTCGTTCAGGGCAAAGTGCTTCATGTAAGCGTAGACGCCGTAGCTCTGGGCACCGGCAATGGAGCTGGCACCGATGTAACCGGCGAGGACGCTGTCCTCAGAGTAATATTCGAAGTTACGGCCGTCAAAGGCGGAACGGTGGCCGTTCATGGCGGGGGCGTACCAGCCGGTGACGTTCATCTCGCTGGCCATGCGGCCGATGCTCTCGCCGTAGCGGCGGGCCAAGTCGGTGTTGAAGGTGGAAGCGATGATGATCTCGGACGGGAAACCAATGGAAGAAACGCCGGTAAAGTTGTTGTTGATGGCAGCGGGGCCGTCGCAGTCGATGGTCGCGTACTTGTCAACGCTTGCCTCGGCCTTGGTCTGGTAGCCGCCCAGGGCGATCAGGTCGTCCATCTCGGTGACGGTCATCTGGTCGAGCAGGGTATCCCAACGCTCGTCGTCGTAGTCAGCACCGCGCAGGTCAGCCAGCTTCAGGCCGTTGTTGGCACCGGTAACGGGCATCTCATCGTTGGGGTCGTTGAAGTCCTCAGGGTTCCAGTTGTGGTCGTTGTACAGGGTGTTCATGCTCTCCTCAGACATGGTGAAGTCGGAGGGAACGGCGACAGCCTCGGCATAGTTGGCGAAGTGGCCTGCACGGGACAGGGTAACCAGCTTGTCATCGGCAAAATCAAACTTGGTGGTAGCAGCCTCGGCATCGGTGCTGCGGGGGTTGGACTCGTCATAGACGATGGTGGAAGCAACGTTGTAGGTCTTGGAATCCAGCACCGTGTGGGAATCCTCGTTGATGCTGATGATATAGTCGCCCTCTTCCAGCACGTAGCAGCCCTTGTCCTTGCTGTCAAAGCTGGCCATGTCCTCGGTGTTGAAGGTCAGGGTCAAGGTCTGGGAAGCGCCCGGCTCAATGGAGTCGGTCTTGCCGAAGGTGACGAGGTTGGCGGAAGCCTTCTCAATGCCGCCATCAGTGTACGGCGGGTTGAAGTAGACCTGCACGGCGTCCTTACCGGCCACACTGCCGGTGTTGGTGACGGTGACATCCAGGGTGATGGTGCCGTCAGCCTCGGTCATGGAGTCGATTTTCTGGGTAAAGGTGGTGTAGGACAGGCCGTGGCCGAAGGGATACTGAACGGTCTTGTCATAGTCGATCAGGCCCTCGGCAGCGGCAGTCTCGTAGAACTTGTAGCCGACGTAGATGCCCTCAACATAGTTGACGAAGTGCGGGGGAACCAGCTTTGCATCACCGCCAGCCTGGCTGGCAACGGTGTAACCAACGGAATCCGCATTGGTGTAAGCAAAGTCGCCGATGTTGTTGAAGTAAGGAGCTGCGGTCAGGTCATAGACGAAAGTGTCAGCAGAGTGGCCGGAGGGGTTGACCTCACCGGCAACAATCTCGCCCAGAGCGTTGAAGCCGGTCTGACCGGTGCCGGGGCACCAAATGACGCTCTTGATCTGGGGGTAATCATTCACGAAGCCCATTTCCAAAGTATTGGCACCATTGTAAACCAGCACAACATTAGCAAAGTTTTTGGTGACCATATCAATCATGTTCTTTTCTGTTTTGGTCAGAGAAAGATAATGCTGGCCGGGTTCGAAATCATTATACTCGGTAGAGTTTTCAGTGTAGTTGAGTCCATCCATGTTAGTGGGCAGGTCAGCCATTTCGCCACCAACGCGGCTGATGACGACCATCGCAGTGTCAGAGAAAGACTTGGCGTTGTCAATCAGCTCCTGGGTGTAGCTGGCGGCGGTGGGCTCGGGCAGGGTCCAGTTATGGTTGCTGTAACCCAGCGCCGGGCGCTCGGCGCAGTAAGCGGTGTAGAAATCGCTCAGCTCGGTGTTGGTGTTGATGCCGGCGTTGTGCAGGCCATCCAGCAGGCTGACGGTGGGACGGTCGGCAGAGATCGCGCCGGCGCCGGTGCCGCCGTAGACAGGGCCGACAGAAGCCCAGCCAAAGACGTTCAGGTTGCTGCCGGAAGCGAGGGGCAGTTCGTTGTCATCGTTCTGCAGCAGGACGATGCCTTCCTCGGCAATCTCGGTGCACAGGGCGTTGGCCTCGTCACTGGATTCCTCGGTGATAGTGCCGTTGCCGGTGACCAGGTCGAGCATGGTGCTCATGGGGCTAAAGGCAACCAGGTTGAGCATGATGCCGAAAGCCAGCAGCACGGCCAGGCCGGACTGGGCGCGCACCATGAATTTGGTGGGCTTGGCCAGTTTCTTGTTGACCGCCATAGCGATCAGTACGATAATGGCGGCGGCAACCACAACGCCAAAGAAGATGAGCTGCGGGATGCAGTTATTGACCACATCGGCAAGGTCGTCCATGTTGACGCCCATGTTTGCCATGGTAAGAAGCAGGGTGTTCATTGTTTTCCTCCTCAATTATCTTTTCACCGTTTTGTAGAAGTACGGTGTTGAACTGGTACTATGTTACCATACTGTTAAGGATTTGTTTCAAAAAATGCACAAACTGCCGTTTTTGCGGCATAATCTGTAAAAGTTGCAAAATTGTATCAAAAATTGATGTGGATGTTGCACAAAGCAAAGCAGCTCCCATTTGTGCATATTGCTGTGGCAGCAAAAAAGGGAGAGGTGCAGGTCCTCTCCCCTATTCTGCTTATTTCTGCGGCAGCAGTACCCGCAGGGTGAACCACTCATTCTCCCAATGCAGGGTCAGTGTGCCGCCGTGGGCTTCGGCGGCGGCGCGGACGCTTTTCAGGTCATAGCCGCCGTGGGCGCTGCGCAGGGGCAGGCCGTCGGGGCCAAGCTCTACGGGCTGGGCACAGTAGTTCTCGAACCGCAGCATCACAAAGCCGTTCTGCGCGTAGATGGCTACCCGGATCAGCTTCTTCTCCGGGTCCGGCTCGGCGGCCACACTCTCGGTGGCGTTATCCAGCGCGGTGCCCACGATGGTGCAAATCTCGCCGGTGGAAAGAAAATCCAGCAGCTTGCCGTCGGCCACGCAGGTCATGTTGATGCCGTGCTGCTGGCAGTACAGGCTTTTGGCAGTCAGCAGCGTGTCCAACACGGGGTTGCCGGTCTTGTTCTCGGCCTCGTAGCGGCGGATGTCGCTTTCCATGGCGGCCAGGGCGGCATCCTGCTTGGCCTGGTCGCGCTCGGCACGGATGGTGGCGATCTGCACCTTTAACTCATGGTAGCGCCGGTTGATGAGCTTGATGTTTTCCTTGCTTTGGCGGTACTGCTCGTACTGGCGGCGCAGTACATCGTCCATGGCGGTCAGCTCGCTGTGCAGGGCACTTTCCCGCAGCTGCTCGTGCTGGACGGTCAAAATCAGCACGCCCGCCAGGTCCACCAGCGTGCGGATATAGCGGATGCTCATCGTAGCTTCATTATTATTTACAAAACTCAGATTGCTTACCGCAAAAACCGTGATGGCCATAATGATTGCCATTAACATGCCCAGCGGCGTAATGTGCAGCTTGGCGGGCTGGGTGCTGCGACGCTTTTCCATCCAGTACACGGCGGTAAACAGCACACCGTACACCAGCACAAGCAGCAGCACGGCCAGCGGGTCGCGCCCGGTGCGCTGGGGCCACAGGGCACAGTGCAGCTGCCACTCCACGCTGGCGGCCAGCTCGGCCAAAATAAACGCCCGGGCACAGTAATATCCGGCTTCCAGCGGGGTGGTCTCGCAGGTGCGCCACAAAAACAGATACATCGAGCCGATGGCAGCCACCATGCAGGGAAGCCACAGCACCAGCGGCACCGAGCCGGTCAGCTGCATAAACACCGCCAGCCCGGCCATCCAGATCAGGCTGTTGACGGTGCTGTGTCTGGCCGAATAGCGCGGCACCAATTGCCGGGCATATAATAAAGTGGCCAGGCACTCGGCCAGGGCCGTGTACAGGCGTGGGATGTCCGGTACTGCGGTCATACGCCCTCACCCCCGATGTAATCGGCCAGGGCGGCCAGAAACGCCTTGCGCCGCGGGCGGCTGATCTGTAAGGTGTGCGGCCCGACCTGGACCTCGCTTTGCTGCACGCCGCGCACCTGCGCCAGGTTGACCAGATACCCGCTGTTGCAGCGGGCAAAGGGGCGGTTCGCCAGCTTTTCCTCAAAGGCTTTCAGCGCGCCGGGGGCGATGAAGTCGCCATCCTCGGTGTAAAAGCAGACCTTGTGGCCGTCACTTTCCATATAATAGATAGCGGCGGTGTCCAAGCGGCGCATACCGCCGTCCACCGGGACTGCCAGGTAATGCCGCGCCCGCCGGGCCAGCTGGTTGACCGCCTTTTGCAGCTGCTGCGAAAACGCAAAGTACGGCACGGGCTTGAGCACGTAATCCAGCGCCCCCACCGAGTACCCCTTGATGGCATACTGCGCCATGTTGGTGATGAAGATAAGCAGCACATCGTCGTCCAGCTCGCGGATGCGCTGGGCGGTCTCCATGCCGTTGAGGCGCTTCATCTCCACATCCAGAAAGATGATGTCGAAGGCGGGACGGTAGTTTTCCAGTATTTCGTCGCCGTCGGTAAAGCAGGTCACCTCAAACTCGGTGCCGTACTGGCGGGTGTAACGGCGCACATAGTCGGTCAGCTGGTCGCGTACCGCGGCTTCGTCCTCGACAATGGCAATTTTAATCATGGCAGGTCCCTCGGTTTCGTTGTGCTTTTTACCATAAAAGTATAACACAGCTTTTTTGCCTGTGCAACATTTTGCCGCGTCTGTGCGTTTTTTGCAAAAATTCCCTTGCAATTTTGCCCGCCATCCGCTATACTATGGGCAAGGTAAAAGGGAGTAAGGGACGCGGTCCGCCGCGCTGTATCGCTTCGTCACCACGGGCCGCGCGGCCCCGGAGCATACTGTAAACGCTGAGACTTTTGCCGCAGTTTTCTGCGGCAGGGGTCTCTATTTTTATACCCTGCCGCCCAGTATTTGGGAGGTACTGTATGCAGATCTTACAAACTTTTGCCGGGTTGTTCAGCAACTTCGGCAACCTCACCTGGCAGATGGTGGTCATGTGGGTGATCGGCGGGCTGCTGATCTACCTGGCCATCGTCAAAAAGATGGAACCGAGTCTTCTGCTGCCGATGGGCTTCGGTGCGATTCTTGTCAACCTGCCGTTGTCGGGTGCCATCACCCAGGGGGACACCGTGGGGCCGATCTCGGCGCTGTTTGAGGCGGGCATGTCCAACGAACTGTTTCCGCTGCTGCTGTTCATCGGCATCGGCGCGATGATCGACTTTGGCCCGCTGCTGGAAAAGCCCTGGCTGATGCTGTTTGGCGCGGCGGCGCAGTTTGGCATCTTCATCACGCTGGTGCTGGCGGGGCTGTTCTTTGACCTGCCCGACGCCGCGTCCATCGCAGTCATCGGTGCGGCCGACGGCCCGACGGCTATCTTTGTGGCGAACAGCCTGGGCAGCAAGTACCTGGGGGCCATCATGGTGGCAGCCTACAGCTATATGGCGCTGGTGCCCATTGTACAGCCGCCGGTCATTAAACTGTGTACTACCAGAAAAGAGCGGCTTATCCGCATGCCTTATAAAAAAGGGAGCGTAACCAAGACCACGAAGATTTTGTTCCCTATCGTGGTCACGGTGCTGGCGGGGCTGGTGGCCCCGGCCAGTGTGGCGCTGGTGGGCTTTTTGATGTTCGGCAACCTGCTGCGAGAGTGCGGCGTGCTGAACGCCCTGTCCGAGACTGCGCAGAACGTACTGGCCAACCTTATTACCATCGTGCTGGGCCTGACGGTGGCCGGGCAGATGACGGCAGATAAATTTGTGCAGCCTGACACGCTGCTGATTTTGGCGTTGGGCCTGGTGGCCTTTGTGTTCGACACGGTGGGCGGCGTGCTGTTTGCCAAGCTGCTGAACCTGTTTTTGCCCGAAGGCAAAAAAATCAACCCCATGATCGGCGCGGCGGGCATCTCGGCCTTCCCGATGAGCGGCCGTGTGGTCAACCAGATGGGCCTGGCCGAGGATAACCAGAATTTCCTGCTGATGTATTCCATCAGCGTAAATGTTTCGGGCCAGATCGCGTCGGTCATTGCCGGCGGGTTGATTCTGACCCTGATGAACGGGTACGTGTAAGGAGGTACGATTATGTCGTTTGCATTATTGCCCACCACGCTGACCATGCTGTGCGCCGGGATGGCGGGGATTTTCCTGGTTCTGGGCGTGCTGGTGCTGGGGGTGTACCTTTTAAATAAGGTGTTTCAGGAAAAAGATAAGCAGTAACAATTAAAAATACAGAACAAAGTGTTATATTTATAAAATAAAATACAAAATGTAAAAGCGCCAGCCATAGTGCAAATACCATGGCTGGCGCCTTTTTTCCGTTCCTATGCGTTTATTTCTGCTTCCGGGTAGCGATGGCACAGATGCCGCCGAAGATCAGGCTGACGACAGACCATATGTTCAAATCGCTGTAGCTGCCCGCGCAAAGCAGGCCGATCAGCCCTGCCATCCCACAAACAAAAGAAACGGCACAGCCGAAGCCATGCCGTTTTGTCTGCTATTTTTCCATGCTGCCCGGAGAAACGGGCTCGACCGGGCAGCGTAAGATTGTTTTTCGCCTGCAGGGTTCCACGCGGTTGGCATTGCTCAGGTAGATCTCGCGGTGATAATCTCCCGTTCGCCGCAGGCCGTGCGCCGCCGCGAACTGAGCCATCTTTGCAAACGAGGCGGGCTCATCGTCATAGGAACCGATGTGGAGGATTTCTACACACAGCCCGTCCTGCATCGCACCAAAGGTGATTTCTCCCAACAGAGGATTTGGCTTTTTGCTCTGCACCTGTTCCTGCGCCTGCCGTACCAGCTCCCCGCTGATAAAATCCGGCTGACGGATCATCAGGGTGTATTCCAGCTTGTCTTTTTCCAAATCATCCCACTGATTTGTGCCCAGACGCCCTCCAGCGGGCAGACGGCGAAGTCGTCGATTTCTTGTTGCAAAGACGCCGCTTTGTAGGCCGCTTTGACCGCATACGCCAAAGCGTACAACGTACCCACGCGGTTGGAGAAATCGGCCCCGTTCGGGTCTCCCCTGCCGTCTATCTTGATGTAGTTTTGCGCGGGGACAGTTTTCAGGGCTGGGGCCGTCCTGGCCCCGTAAAGAGCCTTGCCCTGTTTTCGCCACTCATATTTCATGAAGTACACCATCCTTTCGCAGACAGCATACCACTTTATACCTGACAACAACTGTCAAGTTTTATAGATGTGCAGCATAGAAATAAGCTTTTCCTTTACCTGCTCCCGCACGCTGGCAGGCTCCAGCACCTCCACACTGTCGCCGAAGGACAGCAGATAACTGAACAGCACGCCATGATCGGGCAAAGTGACAGATACATACAAGTTTCCCTGTGCGTCTGTGGTGACGGCATCGGTAAATTCATCATACACGCGGAAGGCGACTTCGGGCATAAACTTTAAGCTTACAGCAACTAAATCTTCGGCGTGAAGAGGTGCTTTAACCGGCAAATCAGTGGGAACATCCCGCATAAAAGTTTCTTTCCCAATGGCAAGGCCCTTGATACGGGTCAGCTTAAAAAAGCGGAAATCCTTCCGTAACCGGCAAAATCCGTATAAATACCAATCCTTGCTTTTGAAAACCAGCTTCAGCGGCTCGACCGTCCGTTGCGTATAGCCGCCGCTGCTGCCAAAATAGGAAAAAGTAACCAGAACTTTCTTGAAAATTGCTGTTTTGATGGCGTTGAACACATCCTGATCCCGTGCGCTCTTTTTCCAGTCCGAAAAGTCGACTTCTATCCAATCCGCGGCCCGGGTCTGGAACAGCGCTCCTAATTTTACAAGCAATTCCCCGGCCGTTTCATCGGCTACGGATAAATCCTGCAAAGCCATCAGGATTTTCTCTTTTTCCTCGCCAGATAACAGTACGTTATCCAACACGTACTCCGGCAGGAGGGAGACCCCGCCACCCTTGCCTTGCGTGGCATACACCGGGATGCCCGCCGCGCTGAGGGCGTCCAGGTCCCGGTAAATCGTCCGCACCGAGACTTCCAGCTTTTCCGCCAACTCCGACGCGGTGCACTTGCCCGTGTCCAGCAAAGTATACACGATGCGGAACCATCGGCTGTCCTGCAAACCAATCACCTCGGCTTTTCTTACACTGCCTTTACTTTTTGCTGTCGAATACGCCTACGCCCAGGAACATTACAAAAAAGCAGAGCAGCAGCCAGCTGAGCATGACGCAGACGCAGTAAAAAGGATATTGCTTCGTATGGCGAAACCGCTCCACCAGCGTACACCGGGTGCGGATATTAAACAGGTCAAAGGCAAAAAGATAGCACCCCACCGGCCCCAGAAGAACTGTGGCCCCCACCACAAAGTTGGAGAAGGATCTGAAGGAAGCCAGTCCCACCGCCAGCGCAAAGATGGCGAACACGCCGTAGACCAAAATGGCGATCAGAATATGCAGCGGGTTGCCGCTGCAATTCAGCATCGTTTTCTTCAAAATATTCGGGCAGGTCCTGTTTGGAGAGTAGGGCGTCCAGCAAATCATCGGTCGTGCGGTTCATGGAAACCATCCTTAACAATCTATCTTGCTTTTGATTATAACGCAAGGCATGCCCTGACACAAGCCCATACAAAAAGAGGCTACTGCAATTTCTGCGGGCACCTTTAGTGGTGATTTCCATTTGATCCATCAGCGATTCCGGCGTGGAATCCCGCACAAAAGAGAGGGGCTTCCCCATGAGCGAAACGATCAACCTTTCCGGCGTACCGGAAACGATGCTGCAGACCGTCTACTGTGCCGGGCAGGTTTACCAAGTCAAGCAGGACGAGGTACGGCAGGTCGAAGCGTTTCTAAAACACAGGGTGTAACCAGGCTGACGCTGGTGGTGGCGTCTTCCATTGGTGCTGATTTGGCCATGGACTTTTTGACCACCACCCACCCGCCGGTGGAGCACGTATTTTTTGACGGCGGGCAGTTCGCGCAAATCGGCAAAGGCACCCGCCGCATCATGGTTCCGTTTTTGTACCTGGCCATCAAGAGCCTGTAATGGTCCAAGGGCGGCACGCTGAAAAAGATCATGTGGTGCGATGACGACGCCATCAAGCCCTACTTTATCGCCGCCGGCAAGGCGCTGACCTACGGCAGCATGCGTCGCCAGATGGCCGACAGCCTGGAAGACAAGCCCTTCCCTGCCCTGCCGGAGGACCTGCAGTGCCGCTGCTGGTTTGAGTTTGGCAGTGCGGAGGACCACCTGAAATACCGTGCAGGAAACGCGGGTCATTCCGCTGTACGGCTGCAAGAGGTGTTCAGGGCTGAATCCGAACCTGTTCCGGGACGAGACCGAAACAGGGCTTGACTTCCACAATCAAATCCTTATACTGGATATGATAAAGCGCCTGACCCGCGAAGAAGGGATCAGCGCCATCATAAATACCCGCTATCCGACCAATGCTATGAGTGTGGCAGACGAAGCCCGGCTGCTGATATTCTGAACGAGGAGAACATCTCCTACTCGTTCGATGTGCAGGTGATCGTGGATGAGTTGAAGTATGAGGGCCGCTCGATCCGCGGCATTGTACCCCCGGCCCTGCGAGGAGACACTGTATGAACAACACCCCCTTTACCATCGCGCAAATGCGTCCCATCCGGGAGGCCATGACCATCTCACGCCCGGCCCGCCTGGGTGCGGAAGTGCCTGTGACCTGGTTTTCAATGGGCGCCGGCACCTCCATCACCCCGGAAAGCTATGATTGTACCACCCTGTACCTGGGGGCTGAGGGCAGCGGGTGCTTTGTGCTGGGCGCGGAGGCCCGCCACGTACCCCTTGCCCCCGGTGAACTGCTGGTACTGCCCTCCAAAACACTGTGCGGCACCCTGGCCGACAGCGATGGCACCGGCATGATCTACACCGAAATCATTTTAAAAAAGGAGCAATTTACCATGAACAACATCATCAAAGCGGGCCAGCCCACCGCCCTGAAAGACCTGATCTCCTACGAGGAAGGCAGCATCGCCAACCTGGACATTGTGCATGCTGACAACATGAAGTTTGTGCTGATGGCTTTTGACGAGGGTACCGGCCTGACCCCGCACCGCGCCCCCGGCAACGCTATCCTGACCGCCCTGGAGGGCAAGGCCATCATCGGTTACGAGGGCAGGGACTACGAGCTGAACGCTGGCGAGAGCTTTCGTTTTGACAAGAACGGCCTGCACAGCGTCACCCCGCAGGGCAAGTTCAAGATGAGCCTACTGCTGGTCATCGAGTGATTTTATAAAGCAAACCGCCCACACGGAGAATTTCCCGCGTGGGCAGTTTTTGTTAGGCAGTTAGTATAGGGGCGGCATCTGCAAAGCTTCCCTCTGCGAGGGAGGCGGCCCGAAGGGCCGGAGGGAGAGACAGTGCCTTTAGCGCTTATTAGCCCGAAGGCTCTCTCCCCTACCCGCTGCGGCGGGAGTCCCCTCCCAGAGGAGGCCAAGGAGTTGGCAGCCCTTGGAGACTCTTTGCAATCATGCAGGAACGACCGCAGCCCGCAACTAAGGCATCGGCGGCACCAATGATTTCGGCCATAGGCGGGCGGTTTATGTGAATGCTATTAAACAAATTGCCGCCGCCCCGGTTTGCCTGCCGGGGCGGCGGTGTTTTGCTTTTATAAGGTTTGGGGTTTACTTTTTGCCAGGCTGGTTTTTGCGGCGGTATTCCAGCGGGCTTTGGCCGGTAAAGCGGCGGAAGCTTTGGGAAAAGTAGGCAGGCGAGCTGAAACCCATCTGCTCGCTAATCTGAGTCAGACTAAAGTCGGTGCTGGTCAGCAGGGCCTTGCTTTCGGTAATGCGGCGGTTGAGCAGGTAGTTGATGGGCGAGGTGTTGTACTCCCGCTGGAAAGTGTGGGAAAGGTAGTATTTGTTTACGTGGGTGATCTCGGCCAGCTTGTCCAGCGTGATGTTCTCACTGAAATTTTCGTCAATGTACCGTTTGGCGGCGGCACACTCCTTGCTCTTGGACGGCGGCTGCACGATGCGCATCGACACGGCGGCCTCCCGCACGATCTTGACCAGCAGCACTTCCAGAATGTCCTGGCAGACCATCTCGCAGCCGTCGGCGCGGCTGTCGATTTCCCGCAGAAGCATCCGCATCAAAAACAGCAGTTCCTCCCGCATCATGCCGCAGGAGAGCATCGTGTAGCCCAGGTCCTTCTCATTAAAAAGGAACTCCGCGCCGTCGATGCCCAGCACGATGTACTCCAGCGGGTAGGTCTGGTAGCTCAGCTCGGTATGCTGTACGCGGGGGTTGACGATGATGAGGTCGTCCGGCGCCACATCGAACAACTTGCCCTCGATGTTGAACTGCCCGCGGCCGCTGACGCAGTAGAACATCTCAGTGCAGGCGTGGGTGTGTGGCACGCTGCGCCAGTCGCCGCCGAAGCGGCTTTTGCTGATGTACAAAAGGCGCACCGCCTCCCGCGGGGGGACCTCCATGTTCAGATCGTACCGTGTATTCACTGCCAGGCACTCCTTTCTGAATTTTGCAAAGCTTTAGTGCTTAAACAACAATTTATCTAAAGCCAAGTGCAAGATTTCGCTTGATTCTAAAGACGTATATCGTTTTTTGCCCTTATTATACTCATTCCTACGTCGATTGGCAAGGCACGCCACGTAACATAAGTGCAGATTTGTGGGACGATTTTACAAAAAATTACAAAATTATGACATATAAAGCGAATTTTATCAAACTGCACAAAGACCGTATCGATATTTTGTGCAACTTTTCTGGCGCTGCCGCAAAAAGACTAAAAGCAGCGCAAAAATAGCAAGATTTCTAAAATACTGCTCAAAAAAGTATCTGTTTCTTTGCCCTAAAACAGGGTATGATGATACCGTCAAGAAAGACAGGGTGCTGTAGAGGCACCCTTTGTGAGAGGAAGGAAACGGGGAAATGGAGCAGACCGGAAGATTAACATTGCCCACTGATGCCGATGTTGTGGAGGAGACCCTGCGGCTGAAAGCATTGCTGGGGGCCGACGCCCTGCGTGACTGCGACGGCACCGAGATGCCGGACGCCCTTTTGCAGGATCCCGCCAAGAAATACGCCACCTATTACACCACCCGAAAAGATAACGCCTGGGCCGAGGCAAACCCCGACGAGATCCAGCAGGAGTACCTCATCAGCGACCGGCACACCGCCCGCAGCACCACGCTGCGCATCCATTTGATGGACGGGTTCCACACCCAGCAGTTGAAAGTCAACACGCTGGATGACCCCAAGCGCTGGTGGGAGGTCATCGACCGCACGACCGGTGAGGTCGTACCCACCGACAAGTGGTCCTTTGACGAGGCCGCCGGCGAGGTGGAGATCGAGACCATCCCCTACCACGAGTACACTGTCAGCTTTTTGGCGTTCCTGATCTGGGACCCCGTACATATGTACAATTTCCTGACCAATGATTGGAAGGACACGCCCCACCAGCTGACCTACGATGTGCGCCAGCCCAAAACGCAGGCTTACGTAAAAGAAAAGCTGCGCCGCTGGTGCGAGGCAAACCCCCATATCGATGTGGTGCGCTTTACCACCTTCTTCCACCAGTTCACGCTGACGTTTGATGACCAGAAGCGCGAAAAGTTCGTGGAGTGGTTCGGCTACAGCGCCAGCGTCAGCCCCTACATTTTGGAAAAGTTCGAGAAATGGGCCGGGTACAAGTTCCGCCCCGAGTTCATTGTGGACCAGGGCTACCACAACACGATGTTCCGCGTGCCCAGCAAGGAATTTAAAGATTTTATCGAGTTCCAGCAGCAGGAAGTCTGCGCCCTGGCCAAGGAACTGGTGGACATCGTCCACTCCTACGGCAAAGAGGCCATGATGTTCCTGGGCGACCACTGGATCGGCACCGAGCCTTACGGCAAGTACTTCAAGTCTATTGGACTGGACGCCGTGGTTGGTTCCGTGGGCAGCGGCGTTACGCTGCGCATGATCTCCGACATTGAGGGCGTCAAGTACACTGAGGGCCGCTTGCTGCCCTACTTCTTCCCCGATGTGTTCTGCCCGGGCGGCGATCCCATTGGCGAGGCCCGCACCAACTGGCTGAAAGCCCGCCGCGCGGTGCTGCGCAGCCCGCTGGACCGCATCGGCTACGGCGGTTACCTGAAACTGGCCAGCAACTGGCCCGGCTTTATCGACGAAATCCAGAACGTGGTAGGCGAGTTCCGCCAGATCCACGAGAACATGCAGGGCACCAAGTCCTATGTGGCACCGTTCAAAGTGGCCATCCTGAACTGCTGGGGCCACCAGCGCAAGTGGATGAGCAACCAGGTGCACCACTCCATTTACCACCGCGAGACCTACTCGGCCGAGGGCGTGCTGGAATGTCTGAGCGGCATGCCTTTTGATGTGGAGTTCATCAACTTTGATGATGTCCGCAGCGGCATCTCCAAGGACATCGGCGTTATCATCAATGTAGGCGATGCCTACACCGCCTTCAGCGGCGCTGAGAACTGGATCGACGAGAAGGTCGTGACCGCTATCCGCAAGTTTGTGGACGAGGGCGGCGGCTTCATCGGTGTGGGCGAGCCCACCGCCTGCCAGCACCAGGGCCGGTACTTCCAGCTGTCCGATGTGATGGGCGTTGACCGCGAGATGGGCTTCTCCCTGAGCACCGACAAATACAACACCTGCGATCCCCACCACTTCATCCTCGAAGATGAATCCTTTACCGGCAAGATCGACTTTGGCGAGGGTACGTCCCGCATCTACGCCCAGGGCAAGCATTACCAGATCCTGGCGCAGGACGGCGAGTACAGCCAGCTGGTGGTGAACGAGTACGGCAAGGGCCACAGCGTTTACTTCGCGGGCCTGCCCTACTCCCCCCAGAACTGCCGCATTTTGCTGCGGGCCATCTACTACGCCGCCGGTATGCCGGAGGAGATGAAGCACTACTACGTGACCAATGTGGACACCGAGGTGACGGTGTTCCCCGAAACGAAGCGCATTGCCGTCATCAACAACTCGGAATCCGAGCAAAAGACCGACCTGTACATCAAGGGCAAGCTTATCCGTGAGCTGACCCTGGCCCCGCGTGAGATGCGCTGGGTCGACGATGCAGAGTAAAACCCGATAATTTATGGGCCGCGCCTGCGGACCGTATTTTATAAAAGATGGAGAAACAATATTTTTAAGGAGGACAAATCCATGAAAAAGAAGAATGTAGCAGCCCTTATGGCAGCCGCCCTCACGGCTTCCATGCTCGCCGGCTGCGGCAGCAGCGCCAGCAGCTCCGCTGCCTCCACCCCTGCCGAGTCCACCCCCGCTGAGAGCGTCGCCGAGAGCGAAGCTGAGACCACCACTGCAGACGGCGACGAGACCCTGACCGTCTGGGCCTGGGACCCCAACTTCAACATCTACGCCCTGAAGCAGGCGGAGGCCCTCTACCAGAAGGATCACCCTAACTTCAAGCTGAACATTGAAGAGAACGTCTACAACGACATCGAGACCAAGCTCATCACCGCTGCCACCAGCGAGGATTACAGCACCCTGCCCGACATCTTCCTGATGCAGGATTACTCTTACCACAAGATGGTCGCCAACTTCCCCGGCATCTACACCGACCTGACCGACTCCGGTCTGGATTGGGACCAGTTCTCCGGCGGCAAGCTGGCTGACTCCACCGTCGACGGCCACCACTACGGCCTGCCCTTCGATAACGGCGCTTCTGTCATGGCTGTCCGTTCTGACATGATCGAGAATGCCGGCCTGACCGTCGAGGACTTCAAGGACCTGACCTGGAGCGAGTTCGAGGAGAAGGCCCAGAAGGTCGTGGACGCCAACGGCGTGCCGATGCTGACTTCCTCCGGCGGCTCTGAGCTGATCATCGAGATGATGCAGTCCGCTGGTGCCTCCCCTGTTGTTGACGGCGAGGTCAAGATCGCTGACAACGCTGCCCTGAAAGAGGCCCTGACCGTTTACAAGGATATGGTCGACAAGGGCATCCTGGCCGAGTACACCGACTGGGATCAGTACATTGCCTCCATGAACGACGGCAAGGCTGCCGGCGTTATCAACGGCTGCTGGATCATGTCCAGTGTCCAGGCTGCCGCGGATCAGTCCGGCAAGTGGGCTATCGTTAACATGCCCAAGCTGGATGGCATCGATGGTGCTACCAACTACGCAAACTGCGGCGGCGCAAGCTGGGCCGTTTCCTCCAACTGCAAGAACACCGAGCTGGCCTTCGACTTCCTGAAGAGCACCTTCGGTTCCAGTGTTGAACTGTACGACGACCTGCTGCCCAACGCCGGTGCTATCTCCAGCTACCTGCCTGCTGCTGAGAGCGATGTTTACAACCAGCCTTCCGAGTTCTACGGCGGCCAGACCGTTTACAAGGACATTGTTGAGTTCGCTGGCCAGGTTCCCGCTTTCGACTGCGGTGCTTACTACTCTGACGTGCGCAGCGCCCTGACCGATGCTGTTACCAACGTTGTGCAGAACAACGCCGATATCGACAGCGAGATGCAGAACGCCCAGGATACCGTTGAGTTCAACATCGCTGGCTAACATCCGCCGCGCCTGACGCTTACCGCTTACACAATTGAACGTCCGCCAAGGGCACGGGTTGCATCAGATACCCCTTTTGCAAGCCGTGCCCTTGATTTTATGAAAAAACACATGGGCAAATTAGGGAGAGTTACCATGAACAAACGAAAAGGGCTGAACATGGAGCAGAAGCGCAACCTCACCGGCTGGGCTTTCCTGCTGCCGGCCTCGATCCTGATTTTTGTATTTTGCTTTTACCCCATGGTGCAGGCGCTGATCCTTTCTTTCCAGAAAGGTACCGGCAGCGCCGTGCAGCCGGCCGGGTTTGCCAACTATGCACGTATCTTAAAGGACGCCACCTTCCAGCAGTGCCTGTTTAACACGATCTTCTACTTCGTGATCCAGGTGCCCATCATGCTGATTCTGGCGCTGATTCTGGCACAGCTGCTCAACAGCCCCGACATCAAGGGCAAGGGCATCTACCGCACGATGATCTTCCTGCCCTGCGCCACCTCGCTGGTCTCCTACTCGATGATCTTCAAATCGCTGTTTGCCAACGATGGTCTGGTCAACCGGGTGCTGTCCACTGTAGGCATCCCAACCGTGGATTGGTTCCAGAACGCCTGGGCGGCCCGCTGGGTCATCGTTATTGCGCTGATCTGGCGCTGGACCGGCTACAACATGGTGTTCTACCTGGCCGGCCTGCAGAACATCGACTACTCCATCTACGAGGCCGCCCGCATCGACGGTGCGTCCCCCATCCAGCAGTTTATCCACCTGACCATTCCCCTGCTGAAACCCACCATTCTGCTGACGGCTATTATGTCCACCTCCGGCACGCTGCAGCTGTTTGATGAGTCCGTCAACCTGACGGCTGGCGGCCCCGGCAAGGCGACGATGACGCTGACGCATTACATCTACAACATTTCCTTTGTGGAAACGCCCAAGTTCAACTACGCGGCGGCGCTGTCGGTGTTTATCCTGGTGGTCGTGGCCGTCCTGTCTGCTATCCAGATGAAAGTAGGTGACAAACGTGACTAAAGGCAAAAAGATTTTGGCCCATGCCGTGTTGATTCTGGCCAGTTTCCTGTCGGTCTTTCCGCTGTACTACATGTTGTGCGGCGCTACCAACCCCAGCATTGACGTCGTGCGCGGCAAACTGATCCCCGGCACCTACCTGATGGAAAACTTCAAGTCGCTGATCGCCAACCAGAATTTGGGGCTGGCCATGGCAAACTCCTTCCGCAATGCCATCCTGATGACCTTCATCACGCTGCTGGTCTGCTCCATCGCCGGTTACGGCTTTGAGATCTACCACGACAAGGCCAAGGACGCCCTGATGAGCGTGCTGCTGCTGGCCATGATGCTGCCGTTCGTAGCCATCATGATCCCGCTGTTCAAGATGATGTCCCACTGGGGCCTTGTTAACAGCTGGGCGGCGTTTGTTCTGCCCTCCATCTCGACCCCGTTCATGATCATGCTGTTCCGCCAGGCGTCGAGGTCCTTCCCCAATGATATTATCGAGGCTGCTCGTCTGGACGGCCTGAGCGAGATCGGCATCTTCTTCCGTATGTTCGTGCCCATCATGCGTTCCACCTACGGCGCGGCCATGACGGTTACCTTTATGAATGCCTGGAACAGCTACCTCTGGCCGAAGATCATCTTCCAAAACAATGCCTCTATCACGATGCCCATGCTGGTTGCCAACCTGAAGAGCGGCTACAGCGTCGATTACGGCATGCTGATGCTGGGTGTCTTGATCTGCACGCTGCCCACTGCCATCATCTTCCTCTGCCTGCAAAAGAGCTTTGCCAACGGCATTACGGGTGCAGTCAAATGACCGCACGTGATGTCTGTCTCTCCCCTGCCGAGTGGGAAAATGCGCTGGTGCAATTGCAGCTGGCCAAACAGCTGGGACTTATCGACGATGCCAGCCCCGAAGCGCTGGAAGCCCGCCGTCAGGCCAAAAATGCCGAGAATGCCCGGCTGCAAGCCGCCGGCACGGTGTTTTACGGCCCGCGGCAGTACACCCCGGCCATGTACCTGCAATATGAGCTGACCCGTTTTAAGCTGGACTTTGCCCAGCCCACGGCAGCCATCCGAGCGCTGCCTGTCTGCCCTGTCATCACAGAAGAACAGAAACAGGCGTACTATCGCAATAATCCTGATCTCTTTACCCGCTATTGGGGCGACAGCTTCCCCTATGAGGACGTGGAGCAGATCATTGAAAAACGGCTGCGAGAGGAGGCGTATGATGCCCTTGTGCAAGACCTATTACGTCAACGCTGAAACCGGCCGCGACAGTTTCGACGGCCTGAGCGAGGCCACCGCTTTTGCCAGCCTGCGTGCTGTCAATCGCCTGACTTTGCAGCCCGGAGACCGAGTACGGCTGGCCTGCGGCAGTGTGTTTGCGGGGCAATACCTGCACCTGACCTGCTGCGGCAGCAAAGATGCCCCCATTGTGGTGGGCGCTTACGGCGACGGCCCTGCCCCGCGCATTGACGCCGACGGGCAGGGCATCTGGTACCAGGATTATGGCTGCCCGTTGGACAGCCCCACCCATGTGTACCGGGGCTATGTTTCCTCGGCCGTGCTGCTGTACGATGCCGCGTATGTGACCGTGCAGGACTTGGAAATTACCAACCACAGCGGTGCCGTTTTGGGCGAGAGTTACTCCCAGCCCGACAAGATGGAGCGCACCGGCGTGGCTGTGGTGGCCAAGGACAAAGGCACATGCCGCGGCATTACGCTGCGCGATCTCGCCATCCACGATGTGAACGGCAACGTCTACGACAAGCACATGAACAACGGTGGCATCTACATGACTGCCCTGTCCCCTGCCGACGAAGCCGCCACCGGCCCGGCCCGCTTTGCCGATGTGCTGGTGGAGGGCTGTTACCTCTACCGCGTCAGCCGCTGGGGCCTGGCGGTGGGCTACACCTACGCCCACGCTCATTTTCAGGGGGCGGCACTGGAAGAAGCCCCGTTCCTCAAGTACGGCCACGAGAATGTGACCATCCGCGACAACTACGTAAAGCTGGCCGGCGGCGATGGCATCACCGTGATGTACGCCCTGCGCCCGCTGGTGGAGCACAACACCGCTGATTCCGTAGCCTGTGAGATCAATGACCGCGTGTATTCCCACCCCGGCGACCGCGCCGGCAAAGTGGCGGCGGGCATCTGGCCCTGGAAATGCAAGGATGCACTGTTCCGCTGCAACGAAGCCACCGACACCCGCCTGAACCAGGACAGCATGGGTTATGATGCCGACTCCGGCGACGGCACGGCGTATGAGTACAACTTCAGCCGCCAGAACGAGGGTGGCTGCGTGATGTTCTGCCTGCAGGAAGCCATCCACAATACCTTTCGCCACAACGTCAGTTTTGACGATATGGGCGGCACCATCAGCCCCTCGGAGAACCCGGACGCGCTGATTACCGACAATGTATTCTATGTGCGGGACGGCGTGCCCTTCGTCCGCCCACAGATGGGCGGCGGCAATTACACCGCCGAGAACAACACGTTTTTGCCCTTGGACAAGTTTACCCCCTGAATAACGGCAGTCTCTCCCCTGCCCTATGACCCCTGAATAAGCCCAAAACAAACACCCCCTGCCTTGCTTTTGTACAAGGCAGGGGGTGTTTGTTCACCCCACCAGCCCGCCGTTGTCGGGTGCGAGCCCTTTTTTCATTTTCGTACCCCACTGGAATGACCAAGACGCAAACAAGCCAACCTATATATAGGGGCTGTTTTGGGTAAAACGACCATTTTCGACATTTTCGGCTAAAATATATAGCATTCCATTCGGTTCTATGATAAAATAAGAATACTTATAAAGGGGAGTTTTTTCAACTGTGCTTTATAAGCGCATAACTGCCTGCGCAGCGATGCACTTTTGAAGAAAGGAGGACAAAAATCATGAACAAGTTCAAGAAGCTCGTTGCGGTGCTGGTCAGCGTTGTCATGGCTTGCGTCTTTGCTACCGGTGTGTTCGCTACCGATTACGTAGAGAACCTGAGTGCTGCCCGCGCCGAAGTGAACGGCTATCTGACCAGCGCCGGTGTTTACGGCATGGACGGTGTTGTCAACAGCCTGAACGAGACCCAGCTGCGTGCCCTGCGTGATAATTCCGTTGCCCTGCGCAACGCTTTGACCCAGGCCAAGAACGCCCTGAACGGCGCCAAGACCGAGGCCGATGTCCGCACTGCTGTCAGCACCGCTCTCAGCCAGGTTGGCGGCATCTTCAGCGATGCAGGCATCAGCCTGAACATCGATGTCGTTGCTTCCGGCAGCGAGGTTGCCGTTGTGCCGACTGCTTCCGCTAACGGTGTCTCTGGCACCACCCAGTGGAAGTTTGCCACCGATGGCTCTGTTGCTTCTGCTTCCAACCCGCTCACCGCTTCTTCTTCTGCAGTCATCAAGGCTACCGGTGACAACAGCGCTATGGTTATTGCTACCATCGTTCTGTCTGTTGTTGGTGTCCTGGGTCTGGCTGTCCGTAAGGAGAGTGCGCTGGCTCTGTAAGCCAATGCAGCATCCGATGAGCTTGTCTTAATCGGAGGACGGGCAGCACTTCGGTGATGCCCGTTTTGTAGGTTCTTTTCAGGCAGTGTGCTTGCCTGTTTCAGATAGATACTTTACGGATAGCCGGGCGCGGCTGGTGTCTGCGTCCTGGCTCGGGAGGGGTTAAAAACTTGCCACATAGTAAAAAAAGGTCTTTCATCCACAGCAGTCCGCTGGCCTATGTTGTTGTGCCTTTGGCGCTGGCGGCTGTCACGGCAGCCCTGCTGGCGGCACTCAGCTTTGTGCTGCTGCAGCCCTACCAGATGATGCTGGGCTGGTTCTTTGACAACACAACTGCTTCTCAGCCGCAGGACCTGCTGGCTGAAGCCGGTACGGTAATTGACGGCGGTGCGGCAGGGGAAGCCGCTGCCCAGCCGGAGACGATTCCCTTCAGCAGCATTACCTACCCCACGTTGGGTGACCGCTATGCTGATATTACGATTTCCGGCACCAACGTGAACGCCCCGGTATATTACGGTGATACCAACCGAATCCTGAACCAGGGTGTCGGCACCTATATGGAGAACAGCAGCGCCGGTCTGCCCGGCGAAGGGAAAACGATTCTGCTGTCCGGCCACAACAACACTTTCTTCAATGATCTCCAGCATGCAGAAGAAGGGGCCACCGTAACCATTACCACCCACTACGGTGTGTACACCTATGAGGTTACGGAGACAAAAATCCTGGATTATCAGGACTCGTCCGCTTACGACTTCTCCCGCGAGGATGAAAATCTGATTCTGTATACCTGCTACCCGTTTGATGCTATGGGCTTTACCCCGGACCGCTTCTTTGTGTATGCACGGTATGTCTCCGGCCCCGTGCTGGACAGAAACAGCTAAGGGGGCGATTGTTTGGAAAAAAATAATGTAAAAAAGAAACGCGGCAGTGTCGGCTGGGCACTGGGTTTGTCCTGGCTGTCCACGCTGCTGTTGGCGATTCTGGCCATTTTTCTGATGCTGCTGACCACTATATGCAGCGAGGGATTCATGCGCAAGCAGGTAACGCGCAGCAGCTTTGCTGATTATGCCTACAGCTACCTGTATGATAACTATGTCAGCTATGGTGCATCCACCGGTTTTGATGCCGATGTGATGACCTCTACCCTTTCCCGCGACCAGATTAACACGGATATGGAACAGGCTGTGACAGACCTGTATGCAGGCAATACGGCTGTCAATGCCCGTGAGAATATCAAAACCGACCTCAATGCTGTTCTGGTAGCTGACCTGAACAGCCGCGGTAAGGATGTGACCGAGGATGTAGCGTCCGCTGTTGAGATTGTGGCCGATGCCTGCCGTCTGGATTATGCAAACTACGTTGCCATTCCTCTGGCAAGCCAGTTGTACACGGCCATTACCAAGGTTGATCGTCTGGCGCTGCCGGGTGTCATTGTTACGGCGCTGCTTTGTGCTGTTTCGCTGGTGCTGATGCTGCGTCTGGCAGGCAGCTCCCGTCTTGGTGTGCGCTGCCTGACCTTCACCTTTACGGCCAGCGCTCTCCTGTGTGCATTGGGTGCCACTGCCCTCTATCCCCTGCTGGGGCTGGATCATTTTTCTCTGGAGCCAGCCTCTATCCGGGCGCTGGTTCTTACCTATCTGCGTAATATGTTTAGCAGCTTGGGCACCTTTGCGGTTATCTATGCGCTGGTAGCTGTCATTCTGTTGGGCTTTATGTTCGTGGCGCATCATCAGTTGAAGCGTCAATATCAAAACAAAACCTGAGGAGGATTCAACCCGTGGAAAACGAAGAATACGATACCATAGACCTGCTGGAAGTCTTGAATGCCGTCCGGCAGCATCTGGCAATCCTGATCCTTTGCACACTGGCTGCTGCGGTTGTCGGTTTTGCCGTCTCCAAGTTTGCCATGACACCCCAATACGAATCCTCGGCCCTGATGATCGTCAACACCCGCCAGGATACCACTTCCAATGTTACCAGCGACCAGATCAACTCGGCAACCAAGCTGGTTTCTACCTACAGCATCATTATCAAAAGCGATACTGTGCTGCAGCAGGTTATCAATGACCTCGGACTTTCTCTGACTTACGGAGAGTTGAAAGACCGCGTAACGGTAGCCGCCGTAGATGATACGCAGGTTATGAAAATTACGGTCCGCAGCAATAATCCTGAATGGGCCCAGCAGGTTTGCAACAAAATTACAGAAGTCTCCCCTGATGCCATTCTGGAAGCTGTGGAGGCTGGCTCTGTCAAGGTTATTTCTCAGGCACCTGTCCCTACGGAACCGGTTTCCCCCAACGTCCTGAAGAATACCGCTCTGGCTGGTATGGTAGGGTTGGTACTCTGCCTGGGTGTTATCTTCCTGCAGGTTTTGCTGGACAATAAGATCAAAAGTGAAGAAGACATCGCAAAATACCTGGATCTCACGGTTGTGGGTGTCATTCCTGAATACGAGAGGGGCAAAAAGAAATGAGTGCAAATAAAAAGAAGTCCCGTACTTCCCATCGAGAATTGTTTGTTGTCAGCAAGGATGCACCGTTTCAGTTTGTAGAAGCCTATAAATCCCTGCGTACCAATCTGGAATTTCTCTCTGCTACCAGCAACTGTAAAACCATCTTGATTACCTCTTCGGTTCCGGAGGAAGGCAAGAGCAACGTAGCCATTAACCTGGCCATCACGCTGGCAGCCTCCAACAAGCGTGTTGTTCTGGTGGATTGCGATATGCGTAAAAGCGCAATTTCCCGCTATCTGCGCATTCCCCGCAGCCACAGTGGTCTGACGAATGTCATCACAACAAAGGATGTAGGCAAGCTGCCGGACGCCCTGCTGCGTCTGAAAGACAACGGCATTACGGTATTGCCCGTTGGTACGATTCCGCCGAATCCCGCAGAACTCCTCTCCACCCCTATTGTAGAGCGGATTTTTACGGCTCTGCAGCAGACCTATGACTATGTAATTGTGGACACGCCGCCTGTCTCGGTGGTGACCGATGCCGCCGTTCTGAGCCGTGTATCGGATGGTGTTCTGCTGGTTGTCCGCCCCGGTGTCACCACCATTCAGGGTGCCCAGCTGAGCAAAAAGAACCTGGAAGCCGTTGACGCCCACATTCTCGGCGTCGTGATGAATGGCTATAATGCCAAAAAGACCGGCCGCAAAGACGGCTACTCCTACGCGTACTCTTATGGTTACTACGACACAAAACAGGATAGCAGCAACGAATGAGCCAGAATTTGGTAGACCTGCATTGCCATATCCTGCCCGGCATCGATGATGGTGCCCGGGACCTGAACATTTCCATGGCGCTTTTGCGCAAAGAAATTCAGGACGGTGTGGCTGGCATTGTATTTACCCCACACTTCCATTATGAGCGTATCTCGGTAGAGGATTTTGCCGCAAAGCGCCGCGCCGCGTTTTTACAGGTAGCCAAGGCCGCCAAAGAGACCGGCCTGCCGCTGGCGGCCAAGTTGGGTGCGGAGGTGTACTTTACAACGGCTCTGCCCAGTCTTGATTTGCGCGCGCTGGCCTTTGCCAAATCAAACTACATTCTTATCGAATTCCCTACCACCTGCCACCCCGCAGGCATTGACGAAACGCTGTACGCTGTGCGCCAGCGCGGCTATACGCCGATTCTGGCCCATGTGGAGCGTTATCCTTTCGTGACCGAGGACCCTACCCTGCTGTACAACTGGGTCAGCGTGGGCTGTCTGGCGCAGATCAACGCCAGCGGCCTGGTGCGGGAAGGCCGCACGGCCCACTGGCTGCTAAAATTGCTGGAATGGAACCTGGTGCATCTGCTTTGCACCGACTGCCACTCGATCGACGGCCGCCCGCCAAACCTGAAAGCCGGGTACAGCAAGCTGCCAACCCCCATCGCCCGCCGCCTGCGCCGCAACAGCATTGAAGTCTACCTGGGTGATGAACTTGTCCCACCCGAGCCGACCAAGCCGCAATACCGCTTTGGCCGCTGGGTGTGACCCTATTACAAACAACTCCCCCTGCCAATGAATTCAGCAGGGGGATATTTTGTTTATGGTTCACGACCTCGGCCATGGCCGGGCCGACCTGGCCGTGAGCCATCAGTATGATCCGGATGCGCCGCTCCATCTTGCGGGCCGAGAATGCCGCCAGGCACAGGGTGAGCATCTGCCGCTTGTAGTCGCTTATATTGCAAGGCCGCTTGGCGCGGAAACGGTCAATGAACTGTTGGGCCAGTTCCATCTCAGCCGGGTACTTTTCCGTCAGTGAAATCTGTGCACCGTTGGCGTTTTGGGGCACATCCGTGGTCAGGCTGAGCACTAACGCGTCCTCAAAGTCCTTGCGGCAGGAATTCAGGCTGTCCCGCATCTCGGCCAGCACAGCCAGCACGACCTTGCGCACTTCCTGCCGCTCCTGCTCCAGCGATTTCGCCGTGTTGTTATTGTGCAGGTTGTTCTGCGGCAGCACGCGGCCCAGCAGTACGGTCTGCAGGGCTTTCATCCGCGCTTCAGGCGTGCAGTCTTCCTCGGCAATTTCTTTCAGTCGGTAGTACATTTTATCCAGCGTTTGACTGGCGTCGTCCTCCACCTGCGGGAAGACCAGCTGCCGATCATAACAGCTTTCCACTTCCAGCGAACGGGTCAGGCTGCCCGCCGAGATCAACTGCTGCACCAGTTCGGCACGGATGTAAACGGTGTCTTCCTGCTTGGAGACGCTCTCCAAAAACGCGTTGGCGCAGCAGACCTGGATGTCGCTCTGCATCTGGCCGATGTTGCCGGGACAATCATATTGCAATAAGATGCGCACGGCCTCCCGCTCCACCACCAGCTTGCGGTCGATCTTCTTGTACTCTCCCGCAAAGATGCTTTGCAGCACGGCAAACCGCTCCGCCATCGGGCGGTCAGCGATGCCGGGCATCGAGATGACGATGGGGATACGGCGGCGGAACGTCAGCAGCAGGGCCGACTCCGGCGAAGAGGTGGTAGCGGCGATCAGCCGCACATTGACCTTGCGTGCCGGGCCGGAATCGCCAAGTCGGCGGTAGCTGCCCTTGTCCAGCAGGTAGAAAAGCATTTCCTGCCCTTCCCCGGACAGACGGTGGATCTCATCCAAAAACAGGATGCCGCCGTCTGCCTTCTGCACCAGGCCGTCCTTGGTGGCGTTGGCGCCGCTGAACGCGCCGCGCACATAGCCAAACAACTGGCTGTTCAGTAGCTGCGGGTTGTCGGCGTAATCGGCGCAGTTGAAGGAGACAAAGGGGGCATCCGGCGCCAGCAGGCCCTGCTGCACCGCATAGTGGTACATATTCTCTGCCAGAAACGTTTTGCCGGAACCAGACGGACCAATAATGAGTGTGTGCAGGCCGTTGGGTGGATAAGATACCGCTGCCTTCGCTTGATGGATCTGCGCTTTCAGGCCGCCGTCGTAGCCAATCATCCCGGCAAACACGTTGGTGCCCTCGGTTTCCTCTTGCGTGGTGATTTCTACGGCCGGTTCAGGCTGCGGCTCGGCTTCTTTTTCTGGCAAATTGCTGTGCAGTTCCTTTACCAGATAGCGCGAGACATTGTAGCCCATCGCGTTCAGCCGCAGGGTCAGCGACCGATCCGAAAGCCCCGGCTCCTGCTCCAGAAGTTTCTGCATCTCTACCACCAGCGCCGGGCGCAGCCGCATCCAGGAGTTAGGAATGCCGTTGATCCGCCGCAGTTCCACTACCTGTTCGCGGCGCAGCTGCAACATCTGGGCCAGTTGTTCATCGGTATAGGGGCGTTTGGGGTCTTCCTGTCGGATCAGTTCAGTCAGAGTGGCCATTGCTGCCCCTCCTTTTTCTATGTTAGTCGTTATATTTCCAGGCGAAAATTCGTTTGGGGTTCTCTACCATCATTTTGTGGAAGTTTTCTTCGCCGATGTAAGGCAGCAGTTCCGCCTTCAGGTCGGTCAGAATATAGGTGAAGCCGGGCTTACCGCCGTAGGCAGGCAGATAGTTCTTCTTGCCCATATCGCCGGCCAAGGTCACGTGGTCTACGCAGCCGGCCTCCACCAGCGCCGTGACCATCCGCACGCGAAAGGAATCGCGATCCTGCAGTTCTCGGCCAACATGGTCCAGGCAAATGGTAGCGCCCTCGCGGCAAAGCCGGATGGCATAGTCCGTATCCATCTTGCTGTCAATGTGGCACAGCAGCACATTCTTCGGATCGACACCGTGTTTTTCCAGCAGGCGCAGCTGGTCCATGCCCATTGTGCCCTTGTCGCAGTGGGTGCTGATGGGGATGCCCGTATCGCGGTGTACGCGGGCCACTGCCTCGATGGAGCGCTTTTCGGCGGCGGTCACTTCCTCAAAGCTGGTGCCCAGCTTGATAACACCCGGGTGGATCTCGGTGTCATCCAGGCCATTCGTCACTTCGTCCATCAGAATATCATACAGCTCACCGTCGGTTTTATCGCCAAACCAAGGCGGCATAAACAGCTGCTTGTGGAAGCCTGTGCAGCAGATGACATGCACACCGGTAGCCTGCGCAATGCGCTGATAGGCCTTTACGTTGCGGCCGTAGTTGATCGGCGTCATCTCCACCAGGGTCTCACCCCCGGCTGCGGAAAAACTGCGGGTCTCCTCCGTCGAAGCCGCCTCGTCATCCAGCGTATAAGGGATATAATACTCATCCGGCAGCTGGGGTTTTACCATCAGGTGCTCATGCACATAGGTAACGCCCAATTTGTTTACATTTAGCGGGCCACATACAGTAACAGCCGTATTACGAATCATCGTCGTATTCCTCCATTTTGGCAAAGCAAAGCCCTGCCCACATTTGAAAGCCAGGCAGATTCCAGATACCTAGGCAGCCCAAAAATGTGAAACTCGGAGAAATTATGCAGCACGTACATTGCCATTATTATAAATCGACAATTTTATATTGTAAAGAGATTCACGGTAAAATAGATGTCATTTTTCGTAATTGCACATCGTCAGGACGAACATTGTTCACCCGCGGATTTGCGTTGTCACTCGCTTTGCGGACGCATAGTGCGCGTCCCTACTATCTCCATATCCCCTATCACAAATCACGAAACAAAGAGCAAAAGCGCCCTACCCCTTGCGGGATAAGGCGCTTTACTTAAAAGAGAAGTCGGCATCTACCTATTTTCACAGGCCGTCTCCAGCCAACTATC
>UQDG01000005.1 GCA_900539695.1 uncultured Oscillospiraceae bacterium | reverse complement strand
CTGCCGCACCTCGCTCGCCGTATCGGCACTTAGAATTGTGCGGTATTGCCTTTATTATACTACACGCACCCCCGCATTGCCAAAAGTTTTTGCTTGACAAGGCCCGTCTTTCGTGTATACTGAAAGCAGACATAAAAACAGGGGCGCTGGGGGGCATCCTCGGCTGAGACCGAAATCAACTGCGATTTTGGAAACCTTACACCTGATCCGGGTAATGCCGGCGTAGGAAGTTTGACCCATAGTCGTACTACTTTGCGCCTGCATGTTTTGCAGGCGCTTTTTCTTGTTTTTATGTACTATTTTTGAGGAGTGGATACCATGTCCAAAACCTATTCCAAGACCCGCACTCTGGTAGAGTGCGCCCTGATGATCGCGCTGGGCACCGTGCTGGCGAACATCAAGATCTATTCCCTGCCCAACGGCGGCTCCATCACGCTGTTCAGCATGCTGCCGTTCATCATGATCTCGTTCCGCCACGGGGTCAAATGGGGCCTGTTCACCGGCTTTGTCAACAGCCTGCTGCAGATGCTGCTGGGCTTCTATGCACCGCCGGCCCCCGGCCTGCTGCCGCTGGTTGGCATGATTTTGCTGGACTACGTGCTGGCCTTTACCCTGCTGGGCCTGGCCTGCACCATCGCTAAGCCCTTCAGCAACAAGCTGGTGGGTGTCGGCGTCGGCACGGCTGTCGTCTGCTTCATCCGCTTTATGTGCAGCTTTTTATCCGGCGTGCTGATCTGGGGCAACCTGAGCGACGGCCTGCCCGCCTGGACCTACAGCCTGACCTACAACGGCAGCTACATGCTGCCCGAGACCATCATGACGACCATTGCCGCCGTGCTGATCTACAAGGCCGCTCCGCAGCTGTTCAGCGCACAGAACAACTAAATTCTTTCCCATTCCTAAGGCAACACCGCACAATTCCCGCCTTACGGCTTAAGCACCGCTTCGGCGGCTGCGGCACGGCATCTGCGTTGCCAAAATGCTCGATAATGCACAAAGTATTATCTGCGCTTTTGGCTTAGCAGCTGCTGCACCTCGCTCGCCGTATCGGCACTTAGAATTGTGCGGTATTGCCCTAAAAAAAACTGCCTAAAATTCTCGGACAGAAGCATTGCAAGTTGTGCAATTCTCTGCTATAATAGCTGTAATGATAGAAAATTCTGTGCGCTTTTGCAGAGAGGCCGCACTTTGAAAGGGGATTTTAGAATGGCAATCTCTGAACCTACTGCCGTATTTTCCATCCGGGATGACCGGGATATGGAGATCAAACAGGCAGTATTGCAGGTCTACCGTGCGCTGGAAGAGAAAGGCTACAACCCCATTAACCAGCTGGTGGGCTACATCCTGTCGGAGGACCCGACTTACATTACCACGTACAAAAATGCCCGCGCCATCATCCGCCGCATTGACCGCGACGATCTGCTGCAGGCTTTGGTGCGCGACTTTGTAAAAGGCTGATTTTTCAACAGAATATGCAAAAAACGCCTGTGTGCTTTAGCTGGCACACAGGCGTTTTGTTTTATTGATGCTGCTTAGTCGGCAAAAAAGGCGTTCTGCACGGCGTTAAGCACAGCGGCGCGGCCAGCGGTAAAGTTGACACCGCCCTGCAGGTAGCAGGTGTAGGGGGTGCGCAGGGGGCCGTCGCAGCTGATCTCGATGGTGCTGCCCTCGGTAAAGCTGCCAGAGGCCATGACCACCTTGTCGGTGTAGCCGGGCTCGTCAGCGGGCTCAGGGTCAGCGAAGCTGTCCACCGGGCTGTTGTGCTGGATACCGGCGCAGAAGCCCGTGAGGGCGGCGGCACTGCCGGAATCGAAACAGGTCACGATGTCGTTGTGGTCGTCGGTGTAGCGGGGCACCGGCTTGACCCCCACCAGCTCCAGCAGGCACTGGGCGTAGATAGCGGTCTTGAGGGCCTCGCACACGACGCCGGGGGCGTAGTAGAAGCCCAGGAAGGTATCCCGCAGGCTGTCCTGGGTGCAGCCCAGGTCGGCGCCGATGCCGGGAGCCGTGAAGCGGTGGCTGCACTTTTCCACCAGGTCAGCGCGGCCTGCAATGTAGCCGCCGGTGGGGGTGATGCCGCCGCCGGGGTTTTTGATGAAACTGCCGGCGATCAGGTCCGCGCCTGCGGCCAGAGGCTCCTGCGTCTGGGTGAACTCGCCGTAGCAGTTATCCACAAAGATGACCGCATCGGGGTTGGCCTTGCGGGCAGTCTCGGCCACCCTGCGGATCGTCTCCAAATCGAACGCATTGCGCTGCATGTAACCACGGCTGCGCTGGATGTGCACAACGGTAGCCGTTTTGGCTTTTTCAGCAATCAGCGCATAATCCGGGGTGTTGTCGGGCAGCAGCGGGCACTCGTCGTAGTTGACGCCGTACTCCCGCAGGGTGCCGCAGCCCTTGCCTGCTTCGCCAATGCCAATGACACCCTCCAACGTATCGTAGGGGCGGCCGGTGGCGGCCAGCAGGGTATCGCCGGTGCGCAGCAGACCAAACAGGGCGACCGTCAGGGTGTGGGTGCCGCTCATGAACTGAGAGCGCACGAGGGCAGCCTCGGCCCCCATGCAGCGGGCGAAGACCTCCTCCAGCTTATTACGGCTGTCGTCCCAGACGCCGTAGCCGCTGGAACCCCAGAAGTGCCGGGCCTCGACACCGCAATCGGTGAAGGCACGCAGCATTTTCAGCTGGTTGTAGTCGCGGATCTCCTCCACATGGCAGAAAGGTTCACGACAAAGTTTCAAAGCTTTTCGGTCCAGTTCCAGCACGTCGGGGCGTAAATTGTAGAATTGTTCGATCATTTTGTATTCCAATCTGTAGTATATTGTTGAATCATACCATTTTGTACAAACCCAAGCCGCTGGTAAAATCCGCGGAGGTGGGGCAGGCAGAGGAAACAGACGTCCTTCTCCGCCGCCAGTTCGTTGGCCAGGCTGGCAATCAGCCAGCCTGCCAATCCCCTGCCCCGCCATTCCGGCGCGGTGACACCGGCGGCCATGTAGGCTTCGCGGGTGCTCTGCTCATAGCAGCCTACCGTGCAGACGGGCTTGCCATTGTACAGCAGGGCGCGGCAGGTGCCATAGCCATGGGCCAGGGCCGTGCAGGCGGTGGAGTAGAATTCGTCGGCCTCGGCATCGCTCTCGGCAAAGACCAGGCGGCTGATGGGCAGCATCGAAGGGGCAGTATCCAGCGTAAGGCCCCACTTTCCCACCGGAGGCTTTGGCAGGGGCAGTGCACGGCCCTGGGGCAGCGTCCACAGGGTCAGCGGTTTGCCGGACTGCCATGTGTTGGCGTAGGCCGCAGGCAGCGGGTGTTCGCACCGCAGGCAGTCGACGTGCAGGAATCGCAGGAAGCCCTGCAGTTCCTCACGTGTGTCCTCGTCGTCGGGCAGGCCACCGCACAGAGCGCCGCTGCCGCCGCGCAATTCCAGCACCGCCGTGCCGGGCAGCAGGTAGAACATCCACCCGCTGGCCGGGTGCGCACCGAACAATGCCAGATGGGTGCCCAGTACGCTCTCAAAATACGGCTTGCCGGCAATGCGCCAGCGGTACTCGGCCTGCTGCTGCGGTGTGGTAATGGCTTGGATCATGGGTGGTCCTTTTCTGTTCCTTTTCTTATAAGAAAAGGAACCAAAAGAATTTTAATAGAAAAAGCATAGAAACGGGCGGATATAGAATCCGCCCCTATGTGGGGTGGAGTTCTATCGTGCATAGAGCGGCATTTTTATGCTAATTTTGTTTGAAAATTCTTTGCGCAACTTTCTTTCAAGAAAGCTGCATCACAATGTTTTTATAATCCCGCCCACGGACCTCAAAGTTGGGGTAGAGGTCGAAAGAGGCGGACGCCGGGGACAGGCTGACGACGTCGCCGGGCTGGGCGGCACTACGGGCCAGCTCAACGGCATGCTGCATGTTGTCGGCGTGCAGGATAGTCAGCTTGCTTTCGTCAAAATCTGGATGCTCGCGCACGGCCTTCTCGATGCGGGGGCCGGTAGCGCCCATCAGCACCAGCGTCTTGACGTGGGCGATGATCTCCGGGGCCAGCGGCTCGTAGGGGATCTTTTTGTCGTAGCCGCCCGCGATCAGGATGATCTTCTGGTCAAAGCTGCGCAGGCCCGCGATGGTGCGCGTGGGGCTGGATGCGATGGAGTCGTTGTAGTAAGTAACGCCATCCAGTACGCGGACCGGCTCAATGCGGTGCTCAACACCCGTAAAAGTGGAGCCGACCTGGCGCATAGCCTCGACGGGCACGCGGCCCCAGACGGCGGCAATGGCTGCCAGCAGGTTTTCCACGTTGTGCAGACCGCGCAGTTTGATCTCAGCGCGGGGCAACACAGGGGTCACAACGCCGTTCTCGGCATAGCAAAGCGTATCATCGCTTGCGCGCAGGAAGGCGCCGCGGTCGGTCTCATGCAGGCGGGTGAACCAGACCTGCTCGCCCTTGCAATCGCTCTGCATGGCGCGGGTGATGTCGTTCTCGTAGCCCAGCACGGCACGGCAGGGCGGCACCTGCCAAAGCAGGATGTTGCGCTTGGCATCGATATACTCCTGCATATCCTTGTGGTGGTCCAGATGGTTGGGGGTCACGTTGGTGACGACCGCCACCTTGGGGCTGCGGCGCATGCTGATAAGCTGGAAGCTGGACAGTTCGACCACGGCCACGGCATCAGGCGTGACGTCGGCCAGCTGGGGCAGCAGCGCCGCGCCGATGTTGCCGCCCAAAAAGACTTTGCGGCCGGCGGCCTCAAACATTTTGGAAATCAGCGTAGTAGTGGTGGTCTTGCCGTCGGAGCCGGTCACAGCCACGATCTCACAGGGGCAGAACTCGAAGAAAAGCTCCACCTCGCTGGTAACCATAGCGCCAGCGGCCTTGGCTGCCTGCAGTTCGGGCTTGAAATACTCATAACCCGGCGTGCGCATGATGATGTCCTGCCCGGCGAAACCGTCGGTGTAATGCTCGCCCAGGCTCAGGGCTACATTCAGGCGGCGCAACGTGTCGGCGTAGTCGCCAAAGTCCTCGATGGATTTTTTCTGGTCGCACAGCGTGACCTGCGCGCCCAGTTCTACAAACTGCTCAATGCAGCGCTTGTGGCTGACACCGGCACCGATAAAGGCAACTTTTTTGCCCTGAATAAGTTTTTCCAGCTGTTCGATCGGCAGCATAGCTATCTCTCCCCTGCTTTATAATTTGGTTTGAATCTATACGCTATTATATACGATTACGTGCGTCCCTGCAACAAAATTCGGCCCGCCGAAGCGGACCGAACAAGATTTATTTTAAATCCATCGGCATCGGCGGACATGCGCCGACAATGCCGATACCGCTAGAGCCAAAAAGTGCATTTTTGTGTCGTCAGGCGTGAAAATGTGCTTTTTTTGCGACGGGGTGAATCCAAAGGAGGGGTACAGGAGCATGGCGCAGCCACAAGTGACGCCCCCACTCTTTGAGCGCACGAAGTACGCGCTTACTGCTGGCCGCCCATGGGGATGCCGTGCTTGTCCAGCAGGGTGCGGATCTTGGTCATCGGATCGATGATGGAAGAAACGCTCTTGTCGTGGTTGATGGCGGCGATGAAGTAAGCGGTATACTTGGAAACGTCGACGTCGTAGTACCACTCGCGGTCCAGCAGCTCGGGCTTGCGGTAGGTCAGGTTGGTGCCCAGCACAGCCTTGATGATGCCGTCGTGGTAGGCCTTGTCGAACTTCTCCAGGCCGGCGGTGAACAGCGGGAAGGTGCAGCAGGTGAAGATGTTGCGGGCACCGCGCATCTTCAGCTCGTAGGCAATATCCAGCATGGACTCGCCGGAAGCAATGATGTCATCAGCGATGAAGACATCCTTGCCCTGGACGCTCTCGCCCAGGTACTCGTGGGCAACGATGGGGTTACGACCGTTGACGATGCGGCTGTAATCGCGGCGCTTGTAGAACATGCCCAGGTTGCAGCCCAGCACGCTGGAGTAGTACATGTTGCGGTTCATGGCGCCCTCGTCGGGAGAAACGATCATGAAGTTATCCTTGTGGAAGCTGACATCAGGCACGTGATGCAGCAGGCACTTGAGCACCTGGTAGGTGGGCATGACGTTGTCGAAGCTCATGGTGGGGACGGCGTTCATGACGCGGGGGTCATGGGCATCAAAGGTGATGATGTTCTTAACGCCGACATCGCGCAGCTGCTGCAGCGCAAAAGCGCAGTCCAGGCTCTCGCGGCTGACGCGGCGATGCTGGCGGCCGCCGTACAGGCTGGGCATAATGACGCTGATGCGGTGGGCGCGGCCTGCAACGGCCTGGATCAGACGCATCAGGTTCTGGAAATGGTCGTCGGGAGAGAGATGGTTCTCATAGCCGAACAGCTGGTAGGTAACGCTGTAGTTGCCCGGATCGACGAAGATATACAGGTCGTCGCCACGGGTAGAAGCCTTGACCAAGCCCTTTGCGTCGCCGGACTGGAAACGCGGGCAATCAGACGGGATAATGAAGGTGTCAACATCCATGCCAACCTCGCGCGCCCAGCGCACCAGGTGACCATCTACCAGCTTGCACAGTTCCTCGGCGCCGGGGCAGGCAATCAGACCCAGGTCAGCAATTGCAGACTCCGTGGCGAAGAAATCGCGCGGGCTAATATTTTGTTCAGCCATACGTGTGTACTCCTTACTTCCATCACAAATTTTTACCGTTCATCAGCGGCGGGCATACCGCCACATCTATTAGTATTGTATCACAGCCCCCGTGTAAAATCAGCCCCGGCATGCGTTTTTCTGCCGTTTTTTCGCATTTTCCGCGCTTTGCACATGCACAGTTCGCCATTGTTTGAAAAATACTGGCGGATTTTACAAAAAATTTGCAAAAGGCGGACAGAACCAAGCTCCATCCTCCTATTACAGGTATTTCTACGCTTTTGCGCTTACTCTTCGGTCTTGGTTTCGCTTTCGTGGATTTTTCGCAGGATCATCTTTGCATCACTGCGGCGGTTTTCAGCACCATCCATATCCACACGGTTCAGTGCCCCTTCTGTCTTGGCGGGGATGACCAGCTGCAGCTTGCACATCTTGTACAGCAGGCCCACCAGCATGACCGTATTCTGCACCATGCGCTTTTCACGGTCGTTGTATCGCTGCCAATCAGTACGCTCCCTACACACCGCATTGGACAGTCTTTGTCCTTCTACAAATAAATTTAAAATTTGCAGCAAAAAAGGCTCCCGCCAAAATCTGGCAGGAGCCTTGCTGTGTTATATTTACTTTTTGTGCTCAGGTTCTTCGGGTTCTTTGCGCGGGGTCAGGCGGACTTCCTGGACGCGGCGGTTGGTGGCACGGGTGACGGTGCCCTCAAACTGGCCCCAGGTGAAGCGGTCGCCTACCTTAGGCAGGCGGCTGAGCTTTTCCTGCACCAGGCCGCCGATGGCCACAGCGTCGATCTCTTCCTCGTCCTTGTCTTTGACGTCCAGCTCTTCGGCAACATCGTCCACACTGGCGCTGCCGGAGACCAGCCAACTGCCGTCGGTCTGATGGCGGATGTCCTCCACCACGTCATCGTGTTCGTCCCAGATCTCGCCGACCAGCTCTTCCAGGATGTCCTCCAACGTGATGATGCCAGCGGTGCCGCCGTATTCATCCACGACCACGGCCATATGGTGCTTGCTTTCCCGCAGGGTGCGCAGCAAGGCGGAGATCTGGGTCACGCTGGTAGTGTACAGCGTAGGTCCGATGAGATTCTCCAGTTTGACGTTGTTGTCCCGCTTTTGCAACGCAGCAAAGCAATCTTTCTCATGCACAACGCCGATGATGTTGTCGATCGTCTCGTGGTAGACCGGCAGACGCGAATAGCCGCTCTCGGCGAAGCGCTCGGTCACTTCCTCCATGGGGGTATCGTCCGCTACGGCCACCACGTCCACGCGGGGCGTCAGGACGTCCTGGGCTTCCACGTCATCAAACTCAATGGCACTGCGGATCAGCTCGCTCTCGCGATTGGTCAGCTCGCCGTCTTTCTCGGCTTCGCTGACCATCGTGACCAGCTCACCTTCGGTGATGGTGTCCTTCTCCCCTGCATTGAAGCGGCGGGCCAGGAAGTTTTTCCAGGCGCCGAACAGCATGTTCAGCGGCGTAAAGATCGTAACCAGAAAACCCAGCACCGGCGCGAAGGCCATGGCCATGGTTTCAGGCATTTCCTTTGCCATGCTTTTGGGGGTGATTTCGCCAAAAGTCAGGACCAGCAGGGTCATGACAATGGTGGAAAGCGTAGGGCCGTAGGTATTGCCCACCAGGCGGCTGAACAATACGGTGGCAAGCGAGGACGCACCGATGTTTACGATATTATTTCCGATCAGGATCGTGCTGAGCAGGCTGTCGTAACGCTGTGCCAGCCCCAGCACCTTGGCGGCTTGCCTGTCGCCATCATCAGCCTTGCTTTTCAGACGGATCTGATTCAGCGAATTGTACGCTGTTTCAGCCGCCGAGAAGAAGGCCGACATACCAATCAGAATCACCAGTGCGACGATCATAAATATACTGCCATCGTCCATGAGAGAACTATCAACTCTTTCTTTGTTTTATTTATGTACAGAAATATACATTTTAATTATTATATCATAGATATGCACACTACGCAAAGGGTGTGCTGTCAAATTTTTGTAAAAAAAACGCTTTGACCAAAATTAGAGTTTCTTCAGCGCTTTCTTTGCAAAGAAGGAAGAAAAGCAAACAAAAACAGCGCCTGCCCAAACGAACAAGCGCTGCTTTTATATCAAACTATTCTGATGAAATCAGACGAGCTCGATGATAGCCATCTCGGCAGCGTCACCGCGGCGAGGGCCGGTCTTGTAGATGCGGGTGTAACCACCGTTGCGATCAGCATACTTGGGGCCGATCTCGTCGATGACCTTCTTGGCGACATCTTCCTTGGTGATGTAGGAGTAGACCTGACGCTTAGCGTGCAGATCTTCCTGCTTACCGAGGGTGACCATCTTCTCTGCCATGGAACGAACTTCCTTGGCGCGGGTAACGGTGGTCTCGATCTTGCCGTTCTCGAACAGATAGGTCACCATCGCGCGCAGCATTGCCTTGCGGCTGTCGGTGGTACGACCGAGTTTTCTGGTACCGGGCATTCCGTTTCACTCCTTAAATATCAAATGGTATCCGCGTGTCGCGGGGGGTTAGTTTTCATCGTCCTTGGTCAGAGAGAAACCAAGACTATCCAGCTTGGCCATGACCTCTTCGAGACTCTTACGGCCCAAGTTACGGACCTTCATCATCTCATCCTCGCTCTTGTTGATGAGGTCGCCGACAGTGTTGATGCCAGCGCGCTTCAGGCAGTTGAAGGAGCGGACACTCAGATCCAGCTCTTCAATCGTCATCTCCAGCGCCTTTTCGCGACCCTGGTCGTCGTTATCGACCATGATCTCGGTCTCGCCGGTCTCATCGCAGAGGTTCACAAACAGGTTCAGGTGCTCGGTCAGCACACGGGCCGCCAGGCTCAGGGCTTCCTGTGCGTTGATGGTACCATCGGTCCAGACCTCGATAATGAGCTTGTCATAGTCGGTGATCTGGCCAACGCGGGTACGGTCAACGGTGTAGTTGGCCTTGAGGACGGGGGTATAAATGCTGTCTACGGGCAGGGTGCTGATGTCGTTCTTCTCGATCAGCGCCTGCTTGTTTTTCTCAGCAGGGACATAGCCGCGGCCCTTATCAAAGGTCAGCTCCATGACCAGCTTAGCTCCCTCGCCCAGGGTAGCAATGTGCCACTCAGGGTTCAGGATCTCCAGGTCATCGCCAGCCTTGATGCTGCCGGCAGTGACCTCGCAGGGGCCGACGGCCTCCACACGGACGGTCTTGGGGCTTTCGCCGTAGATCTTAGCGGCGACGCCTTTGAGGTTCAGGACGATCTCGGTTACATCCTCACGCACGCCCTCGATGGTGGAAAACTCATGCACCACGCCGTCGATCTTGACGCTGGTGACAGCCACACCGGGCAGAGAGGACAGAAGCACTCGACGCAAGCTGTTGCCCAAGGTCGTGCCAAAGCCGCGCTCCAGCGGCTCGACAACGAACTTACCGTAGCGGCCATCCGGGGAAAGGTTGGCCGTTTCGATCTTGGGGCGTTCGATCTCCATCATAAAAACCCTCCTTGTTTCGCTGGCGCAGCGCGCCAGTCAGGTTGGAAAAATCGTAGAATAAAGCTAAGAGGATTACTTGGAGTACAACTCGACGATGAGGTGCTCAGCGATGGGCACATCGATGTCCTCACGAACGGGCAGCTTGGTAACAGTGCCCTTCAGAGCGTTCTTGTCGCGCTCCAGCCAAGAAGGCAGCAGCACAACGGGAGCTTCCTCGCCCAGCAGCTTGCTGAACTTGACGGAAGAACGGCTGGACTCGACGACCTCGATCACATCGCCCGCCTTAACCTGGTAAGAGGGGATGTTGACACGCTTGCCATTGACAGTGAAATGATTGTGGGAAACCAGCTGGCGAGCGTCGCGGCGGGTCTTGGCAAAGCCAAGACGGTAAACGACGTTGTCCAGGCGGCGCTCAACCAGAACCAGCAGGTTGACACCGGTCTGACCGGGCATACGGCTGGCCTTCTCGTAGTAGGTATGGAACTGGCTCTCCAGGATACCGTACACGAACTTGACCTTCTGCTTCTCGTTGAGCTGGGTGGCGTACTCGCTCTTCTTCTTTCTCATCTGGCCGCCGGGGTTACGGTTGGTGGTTTTCTTACCATAGCCCATAACAGCAGGAGAAATGCCGAGAGCACGGCAGCGCTTGGCGATAGGTTGGGTATTTTTAGCCATAACTCAAATTCTCCTTTCAATCAAACGCGGCGGCGTTTGGGCGGGCGGCAGCCATTGTGCGGGATGGGGGTCACGTCACGGATCATGGTGACCTCCAGGCCGGTTGCCTGCAGGGCGCGGATGGCGCTTTCACGGCCGGAACCGGGGCCCTTGACGTAGACCTCAACGGTCTTCATGCCATGCTCGATGGCGGCCTTGGCGGCGACCTCAGCAGCGCTCTGCGCAGCGTAAGGGGTGCTCTTGCGGGAGCCACGGAAGTTCAGTGCACCAGTGCTGCACCAGGAAACGGTGTTGCCCTGAGTATCGGTGATGGTCACGATGGTATTGTTGAAAGTGCTCTGGATGTGAGCAGCACCGGCGCTGATATTCTTGCGCTCTCTCTTTTTAGTGCGGGTTTTTGCCGCAGTAGCTTTGTTAGCAGCCATGTCTCAGTTCCTCCTTACTTCTTTTTGTTCGCGACAGTGCGCTTGGGACCTTTGCAGGTACGCGCATTGGTCTTAGTGCGCTGGCCGCGGCAGGGAAGGCCCTTGCGATGGCGCACACCACGGTAGCACTGGATCTCGGTCAAACGCTTGATGTCAAGCGCGACGTTACGGCGCAGATCGCCTTCTACCATGATGTTGTTTTTGTCGATGTAGTCACGGATCTTAGCTTCTTCATCAGCAGTCAGATCCTTGACGCGGGTATCAGGGTTAATTCCGGTACCGGCGAGAATCTCGTCGGCAGTGGACTGACCAATACCATAAACATAAGTCAGACCAACCTCGATCCGCTTCTCGCGAGGCAGATCAACACCAGCAATACGTGCCATAAAGCACCTCCATTAGTAACATCCCATGTCCTGGTCGGGGCCTGCGCCGGGAATCTACGCACTTGGCCCCCAAGCGTTTTGGGTACGGTTTCCGCGGAATGATCCGCGGACCTTTAGCCCTGACGCTGCTTATGCTTCGGATTGGCACAAATGATCATCACGCGGCCTTTGCGCTTGATGACTTTGCACTTCTCGCAAATGGGTTTCACGGAAGGTTTTACCTTCATGATGTTAACCTCCTTTATAACACAAGGCGCTTATTTAGAACGCCAGGTGATCCGGGCTTTGGTCAGGTCGTAGGGCGACATTTCCATGGTGACCTTGTCGCCGGGCAGGATGCGGATGAAGTTCGTCCGCAGTTTGCCGGAAATGTGAGCCATAACAACGTGTCCGTTGGGCTTACCCTCTTTGTTGAGCAGCTCGACCTTGAACACCGTGTTGGGCATGGCTTCCCGTACGATACCTTCTACTTCGATGACATCTTCTTTAGACAAGCTGATTGCCTCCTTGAAGGGTTCCGTCAGTTTGCACAGGCCGCATCGTAAGCGGCGATGGCATCACTGAGTTGTTGATCGCTTTTCAGAAGCTCGTTCGCGAGAACGGTGGTCGTGGGGGCGACATGCTTCGCCTTTTTACGCTTCGGGTCTCCTACCTTACGCAGGTTTCCGTCGGCCAGCAGAAGCATCTCTCCTTCCACTTCCAAAACAGCCAGGGTGCGGGTTTTGTCCCTTCCCGCTTTGGAGCGGACCAGTTGGCCTTTTACAAAGTCCATCCGGGTTCCTCCCAGCCGTAGGTCAGGACTTCGGCGCCGCCAGCTGTGATCGCCATGGTGTGCTCGAAATGAGCAGCCAAGCCGCCATCACAGGTTTTGACCGTCCAGCCGTCCTTTAACGTCTTTACCGCGTACTTGTACTGGCAAACCATCGGTTCGATAGCGATGCACATGCCGGGCACCAGCCGCGGACCGCGTCCGGCGTTGCCGAAGTTCGGCACTTCAGGGTCCTCATGCAGCTCTTTGCCGACGCCATGGCCGACGAAGCTGCGGACGACCGAGAAGCCGTTCTCCTCGACGTAGCTCTGAACAGCATGTCCGATGTCCCCTACCCGGTTGCCGCCGCGCGCCATTTCAATGCCGCGATGCAGGCCTTCCTTGGTAACGTCCAGCAGGCGCTGGGCTTCCAGGTCGATCTTGCCGCACGCATAGGTGCAGGCATTATCGCCATTGAAGCCATCGATCTTGCAGCCGGTATCGATCGAAACGATGTCGCCGGGGCGGATCTGCTGCTGACGGCTGGGGATGCCGTGAATGACAGTGTCGTTCACGCTGATGCACGCCGTGGCCGGGAAGCCATACAGGTGCAGGAAGTTAGGTCTTGCACCGTGGCGCACGATAAAGTCGTAGATGATTTTGTCGATCTCTGCCGTGGTAATACCCGGCTCGATCGCCTCGCCGCCAGCCTTGAGTGCAGCCGCGCTGATCGCACAGGCTTTCCGCATTTTCTCAAGTTCAGCAGCATTCTTGATTTGGATCATGGATTTTAAGCCTCCAAAAGCTTGAGCAGGAACGCGGTGGTGGCCTCGATGGAACCCTGGTCGGGAACCTCGACGAGCTTACCGCGCTGGCGATAGAACTCAACCAGCGGTTCGGTCTGCTCGTGATAGGCTTTCAAGCGGTCCAGCACGGTGGCGGGCTCGTCATCCTTGCGAATGGCCAGCTCACCGCCGCAGCGGTCACACACGCCCTCTTTGGCGCTGGGTTTGTTGATGATGTGATAGCTTGCACCACATTTGGCGCAGACGCGGCGGCCAGACATGCGCTTGGTGATGGCCTCATCGGGAACGATCAGGTTCACGACCTTGTCGATCTCCACACCCATCTTCTCCAGGGCTTCGCCCTGGGCGATGGTGCGCGGCATACCGTCAAGGATAAAGCCATTCACGCAGTCAGGCTGTGCCAGGCGCTCTTTCACGATTCCGACGATGACATCATCGGGAACCAGAGCACCGGCGTCCATAAAGCTTTTTGCCTTTTGCCCCATAGGGGTGCCGTCTTTCACGGCGGCACGCAGAATGTTACCGGTCGAAATGGTAGGGATTGCCAGTTTATCGCAGAGGATTTCTGCCTGGGTACCCTTACCGGCGCCGGGGGCGCCCAAAAGGATCAGTTTCATCGTACATTCCCTTTCTTATTCCAAGAACCCTTTGTGATGGCGGGCAGTCATATAACCTTCCAGGGAACGACCGGTCTCCAGGGCAACGCCGACCACGATAAGCAGGCTCGTACCACCCAGCTGGATGGACGTGCCGGTGATGTTACCGAGGATGATGGGCAGGCCTGCGACGATCGCCAGGAAGATGGCGCCGATCAGAGTGATCTTGGACAGCGTCTTGGTGATGAAATCGCTGGTGGGCTTGCCCGGGCGGATGCCGGGGATGGTGCCGTTGTTCTTGCGGAGCTGGTTGGCAATATCGACGGGGTTGTACTGGATCGCAACGTAGAAGTAGTTGAACGCAACGATCAGCAGCACGTAAACGATGAGATAGAGCACGCTGTTGTAGTTGAACGCGCTGAAGAAAGCATACAGGGCCGGATGATCAGCCGCACTCAGGTTGATGAAGCGGAAGATCAGGCCGGGCAGGCTGCACAGGGTCGAAGCGAAGATGATGGGCATAACGCCAGTCATGTTCACCTTGATGGGGATGTAGCTAGCCTGACCGCCGTACATCTTACGGCCGACCACACGCTTGGCATACTGGACAGGGATGCGGCGCTCTGCGTTCGTCAGAATGACGACGAAGATCACGGCAGCCAGGGCCAGCAGGACCAGTGCGGGCAGGAAGATGTAGAACTGCGGCTCGCCGTTGCTTGCACGGGCCAAAATGTTGGTGACAGCACTGTAGATGCTGGACCAGCGGGCCACGATACCGGCGAAAATCATCAGCGAGATACCATTGCCGATACCCTTGGAATCGATCTGGTTGCCCAGCCAAGTGCACAGCTGAGATCCTGCCGTGAAGGACAGGATGATAACAACAGCGCTGAAGATGCCTGCGAAGCCCTCAGTATAGGAGAGGGCGCCCATGTTGCGGATGATGAAGTAGTAGCCGATGGACAGCATCAGACCGATACCCGCGCCAACATAGTTGGTGATGCGGCGCATCTTGCGCTGACCTTCTTCGCCTTCCTTGGCGAGGTTTTCCAGATACGGAATGGCTACTGCCAGCAGCTGCATGATGATGGAGGCATTGATGGCGGGCTGGACACCCAGGGCGAAAAGTGTACATTCGCTCAGAGCACCGCCGCTCATCATGTTCAGATACTCCAGCATATCGCCGGTACCACCGGCGAACATGGTGGACAGCGCACCGGCACTGATGTACGGCACCGGAACTGCGCAGCCCAAACGGAACAGGACGAGGATCAGAAGGGTGAAAAGAAGCCGCTTGCGGAGATCATCGATCTTCCATGCATTACGGAAGGTTTCAAACACCTTACATCACCTCAGCCTTCCCGCCAGCTTTCTCGATTTTTTCTTTGGCGGAGGCCGTGTAAGCGGCAACCTTGACGTTGACAGCCTTGGTCAGTTCGCCATTGCCCAGGACCTTAACGCCGTCCAGCGTCTTGGAGATGATGCCGGCGTTCAGCAGAGCCTCGGTGTCGACGGTCGCACCAGCCTCGAACTTCTCGAGGTCGGATACCTTAATGGTAACATACTTGGTTGCGAAAATGTTGTTGAAGCCGCGCTTCGGCAGACGACGCTGCAGAGGCATCTGGCCGCCTTCGAAGCCGGCCTTCTTGACACCGGAGCGAGCCTTCTGGCCCTTGTGGCCGAAGCCAGCGGTCTTGCCGTTGCCGGAGCCAGCACCGCGGCCCTTGCGGGTCACAGCCTTACGGGCGCCAGCGGACGCTTTCAGTTCGTGAAGTTTCATGCTTGCACCTCCTTGCATTATGCCTTGGTAACGACAACCAGGTGGGCGATCTTAGCGATCTTGCCCTGGGTGGCTGCGTTGTCAGGCTGCTCGGTAACCTCACCGGGGCGGTTCAGGCCCAGGGAGTGGGCAACGGCGATCTGCTCTTTGCCGCGGCCGATCAGGCTCTTGGCGAGACGAATGGTAACTTTTTCCATTGTAATACCCTCCTTAGCCCAGGATCTCGGCAACGGTCTTGCCGCGCTTGGCAGCGACGCTCTCAGCGTCGGTCAGGCCGCACAGGCCAGCGAAGGTAGCAGCAGTGACGTTGATGGGGTTGTTGGAGCGCAGGCTCTTGGCACGAATGTCCTTAATGCCAGCGCACTCGAGGACGGCACGGACGGGGCCGCCGGCCAGAACGCCGGTACCGGGGGCAGCGGGACGCATCAGAACGCGGCCTGCGCCGAACTCGCCGACGATCTCGTGAGGAATGGTGCTGCCCTTCAGGCAGACCTTGCGCATGTTCTTCTTGGCAGCGCCCTCACCCTTGCGGATAGCCTCGGGAACTTCGCCGGACTTGCCGACGCCGTAACCGATGTTGCCCTTGCCGTCGCCAACGACGATCAGAGCAGCGAACTTCATAACGCGGCCGCCCTTGACAGTCTTGGAAACACGGTTGATGGAGACGACCTTGGTGATCATGCCGTCATCTTCTTGTCTTCTCTGCATGGCCATAGTATCTTCTCCCTCCTTACAGCTTCAGGCCGGCTTCGCGGGCACCCTCAGCGAGTGCCTGAACGCGGCCCTGGTAGACGAAACCGCCGCGGTCATAGACCACTTCGGTAATGCCCTTTTCAAGGCACTTCTTGGCGATGGCCTCGCCAACCTTCTTAGCGGCCTCAATATTGCCGCCGTAAGCGTTGAAATCTTTGTCCATGCTGGATGCGCTGGCCAGGGTAACGCCCTGGACATCATCGATGACCTGAGCGTAGATGTGCTTGGCAGAGCGGAAAACATCCAGACGGGGACGCTCGGCAGTGCCGCTGATCTTGCCGCGGACACGGCGGTGACGGCGCAGACGAGCAACGTTCTTATCAGCCTTATTGACCATAATGTTTCTCCTCTCCTATTATTTACCCTTGCCGGCTTTGCCTTCCTTACGGATGACATACTCGCCAACATAGCGGATGCCCTTGCCCTTGTACGGCTCGGGCGGGCGCTTGCCACGGACTTCGGCAGCGTACTGGCCGACTTCCTGCTTGTCGATACCGACGATGCTGAAGTGCAGAGCATCTTTCAGCTCGATCTTGATGGTATCGGTCTCCTCAAACTCAACGGGATGAGAGAAGCCCAGGGTCAGGGTCAGCTTGTTGCCCTGCTTAGCAGCACGGTAGCCAACGCCCTGGATCTCCAGGTCCTTGCGGAAGCCCTCGGTAACACCGACGACCATGTTGTGGATGAGGGTGCGGGTCAGGCCATGGAGGCTGCGGGCCTCCTTCTCGTCATTAGGACGGGTAACCAAAATCTCATTGCCCTCGACGGCAACAGTCATCAGAGGATGAAATTTGGAATGCAGGGTACCCTTGGGGCCCTTAACGGTGATGGCGTGCTCGGCCGCATCGACCTTAACTTCCACACCGGCGGGAATGACGATGGGTTTTCTTCCAATTCTCGACATTGTCTATACCCCTTTCTTACCACACAAAGGCGAGAACTTCACCGCCAACGTGAGCTGCGCGGGCAGCTTTGTCGGTCATGACGCCTTTAGAAGTGGAGATGATTGCGGTGCCCAGGCCCTTCATGACCTTGGGCATATCTTCGCAGTTGGTGTAAATACGCAGGCCCGGCTTGGAAACGCGCTTCAGGCCAGCGATGACCGGAGTACCGTTCTCCTGGTACTTCAGGGTCAGGGTGATAGTCCCCTGCTTGTTGTCCTCGGTCACTTTCATACCCTTGATGTAACCCTCATCAACCAGGATCTGGCAGATAGCCTTCTTCAGGTTGGAAGCAGGGATTTCCACGGAAGGGTGTTTGGCAGTGCTTGCGTTGCGGATGCGGGTCAGCAGGTCCGCGATAGGATCGGTGATTTGCATGCCACTAACCTCCTTAGGTTGTGTTTAAGAGTGTTGTTATTCGTTCAGACAGAAGCAATCAAGGGCTTACCAGGAAGCCTTCTTGACGCCGGGGATCTCGCCCTTGTAAGCCAGCTCACGGAAGCAGATACGGCAGACACCGTACTTGCGCAGGTAAGCATGGGGACGACCGCAGATCTTGCAGCGGTTGTAAGCGCGGGTCGAGAACTTGGCAGGTGCCTGCTGCTTGAGCTTCATAGAAAGTTTTGCCATTAGAGTTCCCTCCCTTAGTTAGCGAACGGAGCGCCCAGAGCCTTCAGCAGCTCCTTGGCTTCCTCGTCGGTCTTAGCGGTGGTAACGAAGCAGATGTCCATGCCGCGGATCGCGTCAACCTTGTCGAAGTCGATCTCGGGGAAGATAATCTGTTCCTTCAGGCCGAAGGCGTAGTTGCCGCGGCCGTCGAAGGAGTTGCCGTTGATGCCGCGGAAGTCGCGAACACGAGGCAGAGCAACGTTGAACAGACGATCAACGAACTCGTACATACGCTCACCACGCAGGGTGACCTTAGCGCCGATGGGCATGCCCTCGCGCAGTTTGAAGTTTGCGACGCTCTTGCGAGCCTTGCAAACGATGGCCTTCTGGCCGGTGATCTGGCCCAGGTCGGCGACGATGGCGTCGATGACCTTAGCGTTCTCTTTAGCTTCGCCAGCAGCAACGTTGATGATGACCTTATCCAGCTTGGGGATCTGCATAACGCTCTTGTAGCCGAACTTCTTGTTCAGGGCCGGAGCGATCTCGTTGACATACTGTTCTTTCAAACGTGCCATTGTGTACTCCTCCCTTACAGTTCAGCGCCGCACTTGCGGCAAACGCGGACGGTCTTGCCGTCCTTGACAGAATGACCAACGCGGGTAGCCTTGCCGCACTTGGGGCAAACAGGCATAACCTTGCAGGCGTAGATAGCGCCCTCGGCCTTGACAATGCCGCCCTGCTCACCCTGACGGCGAGGCTTGACGTGCTTGGTGACCATGTTCAGGCCTTCCACGATGACCTTGCCCTCTTTCGGGGAGGTCTGCAGGACCTTACCGGTCTTGCCCTTGTCCTTGCCGGAGATGACCATAACGTTGTCGCCGGTTTTAACATGAAGATTATTCATTTAATTAAAACCTCCTTACAGCGATTCGGGAGCCAGGCTCAGGATCTTGGTGAAGCCGGCATCGCGCAGCTCGCGAGCGACGGGTCCAAAGATACGAGTGCCCTTGGGGCTCTTGTCGGCCATGACGATAACGGCGGCGTTCTCATCGAAACGGATGTAGGAGCCGTCATCACGACGCAGGCCATGCTTGCTACGGACGATGACGGCCTTGACCACGTCGCCCTTCTTTACAGTGCCACCGGGAGCAGCTTTCTTGACGCTGCAAACCACGATGTCGCCGATGTTTGCGTATCTCTTGCGGGTACCGCCCAGTACACGGAAGCACATTAACTCCTTAGCACCGGTATTGTCGGCCACTTTGAGATAAGTTTGCATCTGAACCATCTTTCAGGTCCTCCTTTCAAAGTACCAGGCTGATTATTTTGCTTTCTCGATGATCTTGACGAGACGCCAGTTGACTTCCTTGGAAATCTTGCGGGTCTCCATGATCTCAACGCGGTCGCCGATGCCGGCTTCGTTGTTTTCGTCATGGGCCTTGAACTTCTTGGTGCGCTTCAGGATCTTCTTGTACAGAGGGTGCTGGACGCTGTCCTTAACAGCGACGACGATGGTCTTGTCCATCTTGTCGGAGACAACGACGCCCACACGGGTCTTTCTCAGATTACGTTCCATGTTTTACCCTCCCTCTTACGCGTTTTTCGCATTCTTCTCAGCCAGGACGGTCATCACGCGGGCGATGTCCTTCTTAACGGCCTCGATGCGAATGGGGTTATCCAGCTGGTGGATGGTGTGCTGAAAGCGCAGGTTGAAGAGCTCGGCCTTCAGGTCCTTGAGCTGCTTGTTCAGCTCTACATCGGTCATTTCGCGCAGTTCAGTAGCTTTCATTCAGCGTCACCCTCCTTTACGGTGTCAAGCTCTTCACGCTTGACGAATTTGCAGCGGACCGGCAGCTTGTGGCTGGCCAGACGCAGAGCCTCGCGGGCAACATCCTCGCTGACATCAGCCAGCTCGAACAGCACGCGGCCCGGCTTAACGACGGCTACCCAGTACTCCGGGCTGCCTTTACCGGAACCCATTCGGGTGCCGGCCGGCTTCTCGGTGACGGGCTTGTCGGGGAAGATCTTGATCCAGACCTTACCACCACGCTTAATATAACGGGTCATAGCAACACGAGCTGCCTCGATCTGGTTGGAGGTGATCCAAGCCGGCTCGAGAGCAACCAGACCGTAATCGCCCTGGTTGACCTTGTTGCCACGCATGGCCTTACCGGTCATGCGGCCGCGCTGAACGCGGCGGTACTTAACACGCTTCGGCAGTAACATTACTGTTTGCCTCCTTCCTTCTTGGCGGGGGCTTTGGCGCCCTTCAGGATCTCGCCTTTGTAGATCCAAACCTTGACGCCAACCTTACCATAGGTGGTGTTGGCCTCGGCAAAGCCGTAGTCGATATCGGCGCGCAGAGTCTGCAGGGGGATGGTACCCTCATGGTAGCTCTCGGTGCGGGCGATGTCAGCGCCAGCCAGACGGCCGGAGCAGGTGACCTTGATACCCTTGGCAGGCGTGGCGCTGCGGTCACGGGGCTGCATGGCATTGCGGATAGCCTGCTTCATGGCGCGGCGGAAAGCGATACGGCGCTCCAGCTGAGAAGCGACGTCCTCAGCAACCAGCTGAGCGTTGGTGGAAGTGCCCTTGACCTCGATGATGTTGAGGTTGACGGCCTTGCCGGTCAGCTTTGCGAGCTGCTTCTCGATCTTAGCGCTCTCAGCACCGCCCTTGCCGATAACGATACCGGGCTTAGCGCAGAAGACATTGACCTTAACGCGGGGTGCGCCGGTCTGGCTGTCGACGGTACGCTCGATCTCGATCTTGGGGACGCCAGCAGCGTACAGCTGCTTCTTCAGGGTCTTGCGGATCTTGTGATCCTCGACCAGGGTGTCGCCGAATGCCTGCTTAGAGGTAAACCAGCGGCTGTCCCAATCTTTGATGACACCCACGCGCATGCCGTGGGGATTGACTTTCTGGCCCATTTGTTTACCTCCTTACTCTTTCTCTTTCAGCACAACAGTCATGTGGCTGGTGCGCTTCAGGATGCGGTATGCACGGCCCTGTGCGCGAGGCATGATACGCTTGAGCGTGGGGCCGGGGCAGACGTAGCATTCTGCGACGTAGAGATTGTTGCGGTCCATGTTGAAGTTGTTTTCCGCATTAGCGGCAGCAGAGTTCACCAGTTTGAGAAGGGGCTCGCAGGCGGCCTTCGGGGTGTACTGCAGGATAGCCAGCGCTTCGTCCAGGGGTTTGTTACGGATGAGGTCCATCACGATCGAAACCTTGCGGGGACTAATGCGGGCGTAACGAAGAATTGCCCGTGCTTCCATTCGATGTTCCTCCTCTCTTATTTACCAGCGGTCTTGCCGCCGCCGTGGCCGGTGAATTTGCGGGTAGGTGCAAACTCGCCCAGCTTGTGGCCGACCATGTCCTCGGTGACGTATACGGGCACATGCTTGCGGCCGTCATGAACGGCGAAAGTGTGACCAACGAACTCGGGGAAGATGGTGGAGGAACGGCTCCAGGTCTTCACGACGCTCTTCTTGCCAGCCTCGTTCATAGCCTCGACCTTTTTGTACAGGGAAGGCAGAACGTAAGGGCCCTTCTTAGTGCTTCTAGACATTGTTCAATAACCTCCCTTAGCCGTTGGCGCGCTTGACAATGAACTTGTCGCTGCGGGCCTTGTGTTTGCGGGTCTTCAGGCCCAGAGCGGGCTTGCCCCACGGGGTACGCGGGCTGGAATGACCAACCGGGGCACGGCCTTCGCCACCACCGTGCGGGTGATCGCAGGGGTTCATGACAGAACCACGGCTGCCGGGACGAACGCCCATGTGGCGCTTGCGGCCAGCCTTGCCCAGGTTGACGTTCTCGTGGTCGAGGTTAGAAACAACGCCGATGGTGGCGATGCAGTTCAGACGAACGTTGCGCATCTCGCCGGAGGGCAGACGAACCAGAGCGTAACCATTTTCCTTAGCCATCAGCTGAGCCATGACGCCAGCGGAACGGACCAGCTGGCCGCCCTTGCCGGGATACAGCTCAATGTTGTGGATCATGGTACCGACGGGGATGTTCTCGAAGGGCAGAGCGTTACCGGGCTTGATGTCGGCGTTGGGGCCGGCCATAACCTGGTCGCCAACCTTCAGACCATCGGGAGCCAGGATGTAGCTCTTGACGCCGTCCTCATACTCGATGAGGGCGATGAAGGCAGAACGGTTCGGATCGTACTCCAGAGTCTTGACAGTGGCAGGTACATCAAACTTGTTGCGCTTGAAGTCGATGACACGGTACTTGACGCGGTTGCCGCCGCCGTGATGGCGGACGGTGATCTTGCCGGTGTTGTTGCGGCCGGCATGCTTTTTCTTGGATTCGAGCAGGCTGCGCTCCGGGTCAACCTTGGACAGGACACTGTAATCAGTAACAGTCATGCCACGGCGGCCGGGGGTAGTCGGCTTGTACTTCTTGATAGCCATGATGTTCTCCTTGTTGTTATCTTATGAATTATTCTCGGGGTCATATCCCCATAAGCGAACCCCTCGGCGGGGTCCTGAGTGACGGCCTTGCGGCCATCAGGTCATCAAACCATGGAGTTGAAGAACTCGATCTCCTTGGAGTCCGGGGTCAGGGTGACGATGGCCTTCTTGCTCTTGGCAGTGTAGCCAGCGTGCATGCCCTGGCGGCGATAACGGCCGCGGACGGAGATGGTGTTGACCTTAGCGACCTTGACGCCGAACAGTTCTTCAACTGCCTTGGCGACGTCGATCTTGGTGGCATCGGTAGCGACCTTGAAGGTGTACTTCTTATCGGCGATACCAGCCATGGAGTTCTCGGTGATGACGGGGGCGAGAACGATGTCCTGTGCGAATTTCATCACGCATATACCTCCTCAAGTTTCTTGGCGGCGTCCAGGCTGAGGATCAGCTTGTCAGCGTTGACAACGTCGTAGGTGTTGACGCCGGTAGCGGCGGTCTTGACACCGGGGATGTTAGCGGCGCTCTTGACGAACTTGGTGTCCAGGGTGTCGTTAACGATCAGGTTCTTCTTGCCTGCGCCGACAGCGGCCAGGAAAGCAACGACGGTCTTGGTCTTGTACTCGTCGGCGGCGATCTTGTCGACGACGATCAGGTTGCCGTTGGCAGCCTTGTCAGACAGGGCGCTGAGCAGAGCCAGGCGCTTGACCTTCTTGTTGATGGTGAAGTAGTAGCTGCGGGGCTTGGGGCCGAGAGCAACGCCACCGTGGGTCCACTGCGGAGCGCGGATAGAGCCCTGACGAGCGTGGCCGGTGCCCTTCTGGCGCCAAGGCTTCTTGCCGCCGCCGCGGACTTCCTTGCGGATCTTGGTGTTCTGGGTGCCCTGGCGCTGGTTGGCCAGGAAGTTGACGACTGCCTCGTGGACAGCCTTCTCGTTCGGGGTGATACCGAACACGGCGTCGGAAAGCTCAACGGTGGAAACCTTCTTGCCGTTCATATCGACGACATCAAACTGTGCCATTGTGTTTTCCTCCTTTACGCTTTCACGCTGTCGTGGATGGTCACGACCGAGCCCTTCGGGCCGGGGATCGCACCCTTGATCGCGATCAGATTGTTTTCGGCGTCGACCTTAACGACGCTCAGGTTCTGAACGGTCACGCGCACAGCGCCCATGTGGCCGGGCAGACGCTTGCCCTTGAACACGCGGGACGGGGTGGAAGTGGAACCGTTAGAACCGGCATGACGTGCAACGGGGCCGGTGCCGTGGCTCTCGCGCAGGCGATGCTGGCCGAAGCGCTTGATAACGCCCTGGTAGCCCTTGCCCTTGCTGGTGCCGACAACGTCGACCTTGTCACCCTCTGCGAAGACGTCAGCCTTGAGGATGTCGCCAACGTTCAGAGCGGCGATGTCATCAAAGCGGAACTCGCGCAGGGTGCGCTTGGGAGCGACGTCAGCCTTGTCGAAGTGACCCTTGGCGGCCTTGTTGACCTTCTTGGCGCTCACTTCGCCGTAGCCCATCTGAACAGCCTGGTAGCCGTCAGACTCAACGGTCTTCTTCTGCACGACAGTGCAGGGGCCGGCCTCGATGATGGTGACCGGAACGACCTTGCCGTTGGCGTCGAACAGCTGGGTCATGCCCAGCTTCTTGCCGATGATACCTTTTTGCATTGTGTTTGTCCTCCTGTAAAGGTTATTGGTTGGTGGTTTCCCATCAACATGACCTCTCCGCTGATTTGCTTGGCAGCGAGATTGGTTCTGTTTTCGTGTTTCTCATTACTGCCGGCCGTTCACGGATCACGGCCGTGCGTACCGGCCCTTATATAATGTAGGGGACTCGATTACAGCTTAATCTCGATGTCAACGCCGGCGGGGAGCTGCAGGCTCATGAGAGCCTCGACCGTCTTGTTGGACGGCTTCAGAATGTCGATCAGACGCTTATGAGTGCGGGTCTCGAACTGCTCACGGCTGTCCTTGTACTTGTGGACAGCGCGCAGGATCGTGACGACCTCCTTGTCGGTGGGCAGAGGGATCGGGCCGGAAACGCGAGCGCCAGTGCGCTTAGCGGTCTCCACGATCTTCTGTGCCGCAGCATCGATCAGGGATGCATCGTAGCTCTTCAGACGGATTCTGATTTTTTCTTTGACTGCCATTGCATTCGCCTCCTATAAAATTTTGCGCCTTAGGCGAGCCGATAAATTACACACGTTTCCGGGTGTTCAACAACTTCGCATGACAAAATCCGGTGAACCGTGTTTACACAGTTCTCCCGGAAAGAATCATTACAAAGTAAGGTGAACATTGGTCCGCGCCGCAGAATGCAGCAACGTACATATCCCTTTGTTTCCGTAATTCTTTCGCCCGGTTCTAAGATCGGACATACTCCGCGGAAAAACCCGCCAGCCTATTGGCTATGTGGCGGCAACCTCCCGCATCAACGCATATCGCGGCTTGCGCAGCTTGTTTATCTGCACAAGCCTTCCGCAGCCAAGACGTATTATAACACACGTTTCCCGGTGTTGCAAGTGTTTTTTGGCATTTTTATAAAATTTTTTTGAGATTTTTTTACGTTATGCCGAAAGAGGTGTATGTCAAGAGGGTTTTCCACAAATCTCATGTTTTCTGTGGAATCCCGGGCTTGATTTCAGGCAAAACAAATTCAATTGGGCAATCCTAGCTGGTCCACGCGCCAGCCGCCCTCGGTGGGAACGAGGTGCACCGGGCGCAGTGTAGCCGTATCGGGTGTGACTGGCTCCGTCACATCCCAGCCGTGGAAGTTCTCATCTTCGCAGGTCAGGACAATCTGCCAGAATTTCAAGCTGCCGTCGGGCTGCGTTTCGGGTTCGGTGAAAAGATAGCCGCAGTAGGCAATGTTGCCGCCCCGGTCGCCATCGATCGAAAGAATCGTATCGTTCGGGCCTTCCTTATAAAAGCCATCCTCACTGTATGCAATTTCCTTTACGCGCTTGTCTGAATACACCGCGTGCAGGAAGTTGTCAAATTCGGAAAACTTCGTGTAGAGAGCTCCGTCCACCGCACGGACACTGAACCTGGGGTCCACGTCTTCTGCGCTCTCGTAAGGGAGAGAGCCCGCGTGAAACCCGCCGCAGAAATTTTGTTGAAAATAATCCGCCATACCCATTGCCGCAGCCGCCTGCCTGTCCAGACTGGCCGGAACCTCATAAACCGTTTTGTAGCCACACTCAGCCCACGGAGCGTCCACCTTGACCCAGACCACATCATTCTGCGGTAAAATGTACGGTTCTGCCTGTATCTTTAACTGATAAAAATATCCATTGCGGGCAAAATTTTCTTCCCAGTCCGGATTCAGTGCTTTCAGCTCATCAACCGTCGTATCAAAGGCTTCGGCCGCTTCTTCCAGCGTCTGGCATGTGCAGCAGAGGGTCACTCCTTCTTCGGGCCAGGCCACCATTTTGTCAAGACGCGGTTTTCCGTCCGCCGGGGCGCTGATGGAACAGTCCGGCATACGGCAGTTTGCATTTGCGAGCCAGCTATCAACCGAGACAGGTTCATAGGATACCATAGTCGGCACAGGAGTTGGTTCTTCTGAGGGCTGCGGACTTGGTGTGAGCACAGGCGTTGCCGCAGGGGTGGGCGTTGCAGTGGGCGTCGGTATCGGTGCCGACGTTGGCACGGCAGTATCCGATGGCGCAGATGCACAGGCAGAAAGCGCAGCGAGAACAAGAGATAAGGCAAGCAGCTTCTTTTTCATAGAATCCTCCTGACAGATGCGGAATTCTTCCCTGTATACCGATTCCGGATTTTTATTTCTTCAGCTGCTCTTCCAGCCCCTCACACGAGGTAACGTGGACTGTAGTGTACACCGCGTTTTCCGGCGTCGCAATCCCTTTTCAGCACTTTTATAAAATTTTTGAGATTTTTACGTTATGCCGAAAGGAATGGGAAAGCGTGCAGGTTTTCAACAGTGTGTGCTTTCGGGGGAAATATTCAAGAGCGTCGCCGGTGTTTTTCCACAAAAGAGCCGCCGTGCTCAGAGCGGCAGTTCAAGCTTATCTACCCGCCAGCCGTTTTCGGTGGGAACCAGACGGACAGGCGTCACCTCCGCCTGTGCAACCTTAACCGGCTGTGTCCATCCTTCAAAACTATCGTAATCGGCCTGCAGGCTCAGCTGCCAGAAAGTCAGGCTGCCGTCAGACTGCAGTTCCGGCTCCGTAAAGGTTGTTCCGCAGTATAGAATGTTGGTGCCGCGCTCACCGCCGGTGAACCACAGTTCGTCATTCTCCCCCTGCATATAGCCGCCCGCATAAATGTTCATCTTTTCATCATAGCGGGCACTGTTTGCGTAGCTTTCTGCCAGTTCCGGGCTGAACACCGCATTCAGATACGAAGTAAAATCCGTATAGTTTGTAAAGCGTGCGCCTTCCACCGCGCGGTACAGGTTTTCCTTTTCACCCACCGGCTCGCTGGGGCCATAGCCGCAGCAGATATTCATATGGGCAAGGAAGCTGTAGGCCTCTGCCATAGCTGCCGCCGCCTGCTCATCAAGTGCCGCCGGGATCTCATAGCTGGACACGTTATCGTCGCGGTTCTGCACCCACGGCACGGTGATGGTGACTGTCTGGGTCTGCGTTTCAGGCAGCTGGTACAGGCCATCCTTGAGAAGGAGTGTCACATAATAATAAATCCCTTTGCCTTCATCCATCAAATCTGCGTCCGAGACATCCGGGTTCAGCCGCTGCAGTTCTTCCAGTGTCATGCCGTAGGTTTCCGCTGCATCTGCCAGCGTCCCGTTACCGCCCCACCACATTACCTGCAGGGTGACACCGTCCTCCGGCAGAACGACCAGATCCTCCAGCCGGGATGTCGCTGCGTGAGGGCCCTCTATCGTGTAGTCCGCCACCTGTCCGGACATCTGTGCACGCCACTGCTCCAGACTTATCGTATGCTGTTCCGGTGCAGCTGCCTCGCCGGTTTCTGCAGCACTGTCCGACGCGGCATCATCTCGCGGTTCTACTGCCGGGGACGCGCCGGACGCAGGCGTTTCTTCCGGCATCGTGCCCATCTGCATCCCACCGCATCCGGCGAGCAGCATGGCACCAGCCAAAACAGCAGCAATCTCCTTTTGCTTCACAACGTATCCCTCCCGCGTACAGAATCATGTTTTCCCTGATTATAGCAGAATTTCCTGTGCGGTACAATGCCGCCCGAAAGATTTTACAGCTACACCTGTTCACGGAAAATCCCTGTACAGCCAGAAAAAGCGCCTCCCGAATGCGGGAAGCGCTTTTGAAAGAGGCTGCAGCTTTACTTTTTCTTCAGCTGCTCCTCCAGCCCTTCACGCGGGGTGACGTAAACGGTGGTGTAAACCTCATACAAAACCATGCCGGGTTTAGTGCCGTTGGCTTTCCAGATGTTCTTTACCTCGGTGGTGTCCACGGCCACCTTAGCACCGCCGTTCTGGCTGGAGTGCAGCACGGCCAGCTCGGCGGCCTCCTGCCTGGTCGTATCGGGGATGTTCTCTCCCCTGCTCATGACCACGCAGTGGCTGCCGGGGGCTTTCTGCACGTGGAACCACAGATCTTTACCGCGGGCGGTGTGCAGGGTGAGCTTATCGTTTTGCAGGTTGTTGCGGCCCACCAAAATTTCAAAGCCGTCGCCGGACATGTACCGCAGGAAGTCCGCCGGTTTCTGCTTGCGGTCCCGCTGCTTGTAGTATTTCAGATAGCCCTGGCTCTTCAGCTCGGCGCGGATCTCGTTGAGCGCAGCCTCACCGGGGGCGGACTCCACCTCGTACATAACGGTGGCCAGGTACTCGATCTCGGCTTCGCCCTCCACCAGCAGCTTCTGCAGCATGGCGTGGGCGGTCTGCTTCTTTTTATAGTCGCGGAAATATTTCTGCGCATTCTCATTGGGACCGAAGCGTGGGTCCAGCTTGATGGTGACATCCTCGCCGGTGTAGTAGTTCTGCACGGTCACCTGGCGGTCGCCCTTGTGTACAGCCCAGAGGTTGGCCTGCAGCAGCTCACCGTGCAGGCGCAGCGTATCGGCCTTGGAGGATTGGGCCAGTTCCTCGCGGCGGGCGGCCTGCTTGCGGACGGCACGGTCGTGCATGTTGTGCACAGCCTTGTACAGTTCGCGGCTCTTCTGCCGCAGGCGCTCGGCGCGGTCCTTGGTGGCGTAGTAGTCCTCCAGCAGTTCGCTGTAGCTGGGGTACTGGGTCAGCAGCGCGGCGCTGCCGTACTGCTGCGGCACAAAGAAGCTGAACTCCACCGGCTTGGCCACGCCGTCCGGCTGGGGCAGGCGCACCGCCGTGGGGGTGCCACCGTTGGCATGTTCGGCCTTCAGCTCATCGATGGCGGCGGCAATCTTGGCTTTTTCGCCAACAGTCAGGTCGCAGGCCAGCGCCGGGGTCTCGCCCAGAGCGCGGCAGACGGCCTCCCGCACGACAACAGGGCCGACACCCGCCACGGTCTTGCCCAAGGCCTGGGCGACGGGCAGGTCCTTCTCGCAGGCAGCGGCCACCATGGCGGCGGCACTGGTAACGAGGAAGTCCGGCCGGGCGGGCTTGGGCGGCAGCGTGTAGGGCAAACCGGGCAGCAGCTGGCGGACCTCGCTGTCCTCAAAATCCACACGCTTGAGGGCATCGATGATGCGGCCGTCCTGCACCAGCACCAGGTTGGAGTAGCGTCCCATCAGCTCCGCCGCCACGGTGTTCACGACCAGGTCGCCCATCTCGTTGGTGCAGCGGAAGTCAAAGTAGATGATGCGGTCGCCCAGCTCCCGGCGCAGATCGATCAGGCGGCCGCCGGTCAGATGCTTGCGCAGCAGCATGCAGAAGCCCGGGGGCGTAAGCGGGTTTTCAAAGTTCTCCTTGGTCAGGCAGACGCGGGCCGACCCGCTGCGGGCCGACAGCAGCAGCCGATGGGTCTCTGTGCGGGTGCGCAGCGTCATCAGTACTTCGTCTCGGGTAGGCTCAAAGATCTTATCGATCTTGGCATCCAGCAGGGTGGTTTTCAGTTCCCCGGCTACCAGCGCCAGGGTCGCAGCATCAAGAGACATGGGTTCTCCTTTTATAATAAGTAGGAATAGGGGTCGCGGTCCGCGGCAGCGTGGCGGACGGTAAGGGCCGGGAAGTTGCTGGCGATATGGGCAGCCAACACATCGGCGATGCCGTGCTCGGTGCCCCAATGACCGGAGACCACCAGGCCAACGCCTTTCTGTTTAGCCAGCAGAGCGATGTGGTGGGCGGCCTCGCCGGTGACAAGGCAATCCGCGCCCGCATCAATAGCTTCCTGCAGGTAGCTGCCGCCCGCGCCGCTGACTTCGGCCAGGCAGGTGATGGGGCGGCCGCAATCCACGTACCGCACGCCGCTGTGCAGCGTGTCCGCGCAGAAGCGGGCCAGCTGCTGCACCGTAGTGGGTTCCACAGGGCCGATACGGCCGCAATCCTCGGCGAAATTGCGGCGGCCCTCCCGCTGCATACCCAAAAGATCCGCCAGCGTATCATTGACGCCGCCGGGGGCTGCATCCAGATTGGTGTGCATGCAGATGGCCGAGATGTTGTTTTTGATGAGCAGCGCCGGCACATCCCCTGCGCTGATATGCTTGAGCGGGTCAAAGATCACCGGGTGGTGGCTGACGATCAGCTGGCAGTCGTTCTCCACTGCCTCCTGCACCACCGCCGCCGTGATGTCCAGTGTGGTCAGCACGTGGCTGACCGGCACACCGACATCCACCAGCAGGCCCACATTGTCCCAGCTGCAAGCCAGCTCCGACGGGGCCAGCGTTTGCAGCAGCCCGAGAATTTGCTGCACCGTTACCGACATGACAACTCCTCCATTTGTTTGATGAGCACATCCACCGCTTCGGCTTCCTGCCCAGCAGGCAGGCCGAGGCGGTATTTTTTTAGTTTAGCGTTCTGCTGGGCGTAGTAATCCTCGCAGCCGGGCTGGCCGTTCGTCAGGCCGCAAAGGCACTCTAAGCCGTCCGGTTCACGGCACGTGCCGGTGTAGCGGGCGTTCATCACGGCATACCAGCGGCCTGCCGCCTGGCAAAGGGTCTCCCCCGCTAGTGCAAAGCCGCGGCGGGCCAGCCAGCGGCGCAGCACACTGTGCTTGGTGGCGGGCACCAGCACCAGATTGTACCGGGCGTCAAACACCCAGGGGGCGGCCTCCAGAATTTCAATGATTGTTTCCGCACCCATGCCTGCGATGATGATATCGTCCGCCTCGCCGGGGGCCAGCACCTCCAGCCCGCTGCCCAGGCGGCACTGCACCTTGTCCCCGCAGGGGGCGCAGGTCACACGGGCTTTCTCCAGCGGGCCGGGGCGAAGGTCACAAGCCAAAACAAGCGGGCAGCGACCGCTGCCCGCCAGTGCGGCGCTTAATTTGCCGTGGTCGCAGCCGATGTCCGCCGCCACATGCCCCGGCCGTACATAGGCAAAGGCAGCAGCCAGGCGGGCATCCAGCCGCGGTGCATTACAGGTGTGCAAAGTAGTCGTTCAGCTCAGCGACCAGAGCGTCGGGGTCAACACCGTGGACGGCGCAGGCCTCCTCAACGGTCTCGCCATGGGAAGCCATGCAGCCCAGGCAGTGCATACCGGTGGACAGGAAGATGGGCACGCAGCCCTGGGTGGGGTCGTTGTTCAGAATCTCGGCGATGATGGTATTCTTGGTGATAGTCATGGAAATTTCTCCTTTATATAAATATTGCTTATTTTATGATGCCGGCTGCCAGGCGGCGTACAGGCCAAAGCCTTGCAGCAGGGTCAACATGGTTAAAGTGCTGGTGCAGAGCGCCGCGGCGTGGGAGACATCCCCGCGCAGGACCAGCTTTTTGCTGCTTTTTACCAGCAGCAGGGCCAGCGGCAAAATCGGCAGCAGGTAGCGCCCCTGCAAGCCGAAGAGCGTCTGGTAGTTGATGGGGGTCCAGTTCAGCGCGGCAGCCAGCACAGCCAGCACAACGCAGAGACAGATGCCCGCCGTGCCCGCTTTGCTGCGGCGGCCCAGCAGGGCCGGTTCGTCCTGCCGGGGCAGGGCGGCGGCCAGCACAGCCAGCAGCAGGCCTACGCCCAGCAGCCAGCTGACATCGATGCGGTAGACGATGGGCTCCCCCAGGGTAGTGCCCAGCAGACCTTGCAGCCAGAGAGCGCCCTGTTCCGGCAGGGTGCGCAGCAGCAGCTTGACGGTGGCCGGAATGTTGCGACAGATATAGCCGAACGAGAAGGTCCAGATGGAGTCCCCGTTGGGGTAGGTCATGGTCAGTTGGTCAGGGTCCAGCCCGCCGCCCATGTGGGAGACAGCGTATACGCCGCCCACAGCGCCCACCACCAGTACGGCGGCAAAAGCCACTTTGCACCAGAAGAATACCTTTGGGCGCTTGTGCAGCTTGAGGTACGCCGCCAGTGCCAGCACCAGCAGCACCGCAGCGGCAGCGGCAGCGGTTACCAGGACGGTGGTGTTCATATCGCGGGCCGCGTAAGCCACGGCATTCAGATTGGCGGCCAGCCAGAAGCAGAACGCCAGCACCAGCGTAGCCGCATGGATGCAGCAGCCGCCGGGAAGTTCTTCGCCCAGAAATTTGACGGTCGGGTTCCCGTCGTAGGTCAGATTTTCCGCCGGGATCAACAGGCAGAGCAAGATGACCGGCAGGTAGATGGCCTTGCCGGGGGCGGTCAGACCGCCCAGCACGATGAGCAGGATCTTCTGCCACCAGACAGCTTTCTCGCCCCGCAGGCGCAGGCAAAGCGCCGTAAAGCTGAACACCAGCCCCAGCACGGCGGCATCCGGGGAAAGGCTGGCCGCCAATTGCAGCGGCATAGGCAGCAGCGCCACGCAGGCAAGCAGCCCGCGCAGGCTGGTCGGGGCCAGCCAAACGGCCAGCGCCGCCAGCAGTAAATACAAAATCAGGTTGGCCAGCCGCCCGTAGAGCAGCATCGTGTAAAAGTTCTTGCCCTGCGCCCGCGCCAGGCGGATGCCCAGAGCCTGGGCCAGATAGCTGCCGCTGCCCTGCCCTGCTTTCACCTCGCTGTGGGTGGTCAGCACATCGGGGCTGCCGGGTTCGGAGGTCTCGGCGATGGCCTCATTCTTGTAGGCCAGGACGCCGATGTCTCCGGTCTTTGTGCCGAAGTGGGCGGCGTCACATTCCCGCAGCAGCAGGTTGCCGTCCTCATCGGCAGCGGTCTGGCCGCTCCAGGTACTGGCCAGCTCGTAGGCGGCAGCCAGGTGGGTGTATTCATCGGGGGCGACTAGCGCCGGGGTAACATAGGTGAACGTCACGCCCAGGGCCAGGCCCACCGCAGGCACAAACAGGTAGAGTGGCGCGTGCAGCATGGCCAACAGCACCGCGATAAAGACGGCAGCGGCCAGCGGCTTTTGCAGCCGGGCAGCCAGCGCGGCGGGCCAGCTGCCGGTAAAATCGCTGACGCGCTGCATTGCCATGGTGGCGTTGAGGGTGTCGCCGTCCGTTACCGAAAGCGGCATACCGGATACTTCGCCCTCGCTGGCCCAGACGCCCAGCGGGCCGTCCCAGGCGGATTCGTTGTACAGGCGGATGGTCAGCGTTTCGTCATGGTCAGGGATATAGGCCTCGTTGCAGGTGAACTCAGTAAAGGTATCGTCCCAGATATTCAGGAAGTTACCCGCTGCAAAGAGGATCTGCTCCCCCGCCTCGTTGTAGGCTTCCACCATGGTCATGCCAGATTTGTACAGCTGCCCGTGAGTGCTGAACTTGAACCGCACACCGTAAAACGGCTGGCCGGCCTTCAGCGGCATGGCCTGGGTCAAGCCCTCGGCGGGGATGTCGATGATCTGGCTGTAGTCATCGTTGATAATCTCATAGCTGGGGGTGTTGCCCAGCCGTTCCTGCAGGTCATACCCTACCCAGCGGCACAGCAGTACCGTGCACCACGCCGCCAGCGCGGCAGCCAACAGGCTGCACAGCACCCGCAGGAACTTTTTATTTTGTTGCATGGGGTGCCTGCCTTTCTGTGAGTATGGTTCTTGCAAAGGCTATTATACCGCATATGCGGAAAAAGCGCAAATCATTTGGTTTTTGCGTAGAGATACCAGGTCACTTCGCCCTCACCGCCGTTGTAGGTCTGGCTGGCGACGCAGTGGTAGATGGGGTAATCGTTCTGCAGATCGCCGGTCAGGGCCACCACATAGTCCACAGCGGCGGCATCCAGCAGGTCCCATTGCTGCTGCCACTGGTCCTGCAGCGGCATGTTGGTCACGCAGAAGTAACGGCAGGGCGGCAGTACCCCGGCGGCGGTGTAAAAGCCGCCGTCCAACGTGCCGTAGTTGAGTAAAGTAGCGTTGGGCGTCTGGCGGATGATTTCGGCAAACTGGAGCTGGGGCAGGCTTTCCGCCGTGCGGCCCCGCAAAGCGCGGTTGGGGCTTAGCAGCAGGCACCATGCAGCCGCGGCGGCAATGCCTGCCACGGATAAGGCCGCACACACGCCGCGCTTGGCAGGCAGTTTTTGCGGCAAGGCCGCCAGCCCCAGCGGGGCAAACACGGCCAGCACCAGCCCGTAGTAGACGAGGTAGCCACCCATCAGGCTGGTAAAAGCCAGTCCTGCGGCCATTGCCAAGGTTGCCAACGCCGCACCGCGTCGCTTAGAAAGCACCGTCCAAAGCAGGAACGCCGCCAGCAGGCAGACGGCGGGCAGATCGTCCCGCACAGCCCACCACAGGTGCTGGGCCAGGGTCAGGGCGCTGCGGCCGTCCCCCTTATAAAGGAAGAGGTTGTCATAGAAGTAACACTCCCACCAGGCGTCCAGCGCATGGTGGGCCCCAAAGTAGGCAAACCAGGGCAGGGCTGCCAGCGCCAGGCCGCCCAGGTAGGCGACACAGCTTCGGCCCAGCTGCCGCAGCCAGCCCCGGCGCAGGTACAGCACCGCCAGCACGGCCACCCAGGCCAGGTAAAAACCCAGCACCGTGTATTTCAGCAGCAGCGCACAGCCGCACAGAAAGCCTTGCAGGGCTACGGTGCGCAGCGGCATTTGTCTGTTGGCTGTCAGGCACTTGACCAGCCCGTACAGGGCAGCGGCCAAAAAGGGCAGCAGCAGTTCCTCGGCACTGCCGCCGTGGGAGAAGGCCCGGCAGGCCGCCACGGCTGCCGCAGGCACCAGGCACCAGACCGGGTGCAGGGGTTTGCCGCGCAATAGCTCCGCCGTGCACAGGCCAAGGCCTAAAAACACCGCGAAGCCGCAAATTTCCAGCACAAATATGCCGATAAAGCCCGTGTGGTTCAGCAGCCACCCCAGCCCGTAGAGGAGATACAGCACCGGGCCTTTGTGGTCGAACACATCACGGTAGAGTACCTTGCCGGACAGCATGGATTTTCCCATTGTAAAAAAAATGTTGGCGTCCATCCAATCGTTGAAGGCATACAGCGGTGAAGTTTTGCTGCACAGGGCCAGCACCAGGGCGGCCGCGCCCAGGCACCATATACTACGTTTTAACTGCGCCATGCGCGTGGTCATACAGTTTCCCCCGTAACAAACCGCGCCCCGGTCAGGTGCGACCGGGGCGCGGAGTGGAAATCAGACTACTGTTACACAGTCAGCGTGTAAATCAGCCGTTCTCCTTCATCTTAGCGAAGCACTCGCTGCAGTAGACCGGACGGTCCTCGCGAGGCTGGAAGGGAACCTTGCAAGCCTTGCCGCAGCTGGCGCAGACAGCGTCAAACATCTGGCGCTCACCGCGGGTAGCGTTCTTGCGGGCATCACGGCAGGCCTTGCAGCGCTGGGGCTGGTTCTCGAAACCACGGCTGGCGTAGAACTCCTGCTCACCGGCGGTCCAAACGAACTCCTTGCCGCAATCCTTGCATACCAAAGTCTTGTCTTCGAACATAGTGGGTATCTCCTCTGATTTGTATTTGCCCGCGGAAGAATCTAAACCAACGCATTAGGAATGGACCAACGAACTGATTTTAGGCGCTACTGGGGGCAGGTTGAAATATATGATACAGGCAAACGCCTGAATCCTAGGGTATTACGCTCCCCGCAGTTTGCGGCGGGCACGGGCCAGGGCGTTGGCAACGGCTTTGGGTGCCAGCTGCTTTTCCTGGGCGATTTGGGCGGCGGTCTGGCCGTTTAGGGTGGCCAACAGCACGCTGCGTTCCAGCGGGGAAAGTTCGGTCTGCATCCGTTCGATCGTCGCGGCGTACTGCTCGCTGGCGATGGCCTGTTCCTCGGGGTCAGGGCCTGGCTGGGGCAGCTCCTTGGCATCGGGCAAGGGCACACTGAAGTTCAGCGGCGCGTGCTTTTTGCGCAGAGCGGCGCGGCGGGCATCCTGCTGGGCGTGGGTGATGCAGGCGGCGGCAAAAGACGCGAAGGCCATTCCCGCGGCGGTATCGTACCGGTGCATTGCCTCAAACAGACCGATCAGACCTTCCTGCACGGCATCCTCGAAATCCAGGCCCGGCGCGGTCGCGGCGGCGGCACCTTTGCGGATGGCGGGCATCATGCGTGCAATGAGGGCGGCCACAGCCGTTTCATCGCCGTTCTGGGCCAAAGCCAACAGGTCATTGGTGATTTTTTGCATGGGGCTTCCTCCGGCAGGCAGATGCGAACACCTTTATAATAGCCGTAATCACGCATTTTGTCAATCTTTTTTTGGGATTATGCTCAAAATTCCGCTGTATGAACCGCACAGAAGCTGGTATACTGAAAAAAATAAACTTGTCTGTAACAAACCGCCTGCCCCGCGCGTGTTAAAAGTGAAACAGGCCTGATGAAATCCAAAACAAAGGAGGTGCCGCGATGGAGCCGAGCGAACTGGCCGCGGTCACAGGACGCTACCGCGACATGATCTACCGCGTGGCCCTGCACTGGTGCGGCCACCCACAGGAGGCTGAGGATGCTACCCAGGACACGCTTTTAAAGCTTTGTGCGACCCACCGCACTTTTGCAGACGAGGAGCATTTGAAAAGCTGGCTGATCCGGGTGACCATCAACCACTGCAAAAGCCGTCTGCGTGCGCCCTGGCATACCCGCCGCCTGCCGCTGGAGGAACTGCCCGACACACCGGTGTTCGACGACCCCGCCCAGCTGGAATTGTACGACGCCGTACTGGCCCTGCCACAGGCGTACCGTATCGTGCTGTACTTATTTTATTACGAAGACATGCCAACCAGGGAGATCGCGGCGGTGCTGCACATCAGCCAGAACGCCGTGACCACCCGGCTGACCCGTGCGCGGGAGGCCCTGCGCCGGGCGTATCAGGAGGATTGAACGATGGAGTTTGAGACTTTGTATAAACAGACCTTTGCCCAGGTGCACTGCCCGGCCCGCGTGGCGGTGGCGGCGGCCCAGCCTGCCCCGCGGCGGCGGTTTGGGTGGGTGATTTGTTTCGCCGCGCCGCTGCTGCTGGCCGCCGGTGTGCTGGCGCGGGTGGAGTTCACCAATTTGCACAACACGCCCCACCCCAGCTATGCCCCCGATGCCGTGGGCGGTTATGCCCTGCACTATACGCTGACCACCCATCCGCTGGATACGCTGGGCGAAGCGGTGCAGACACTGGCCGCCGAGGAACGGCAGCCAGCGTTCCAACGGATGCGGACGCCTGACCACTATAGTTTCAGCCAGATGGTCATGACGCTGGGAAACTCGGATTTGTTAATTCACTACCCAAACGATATTGAAAAAGCCGAAGTATTTACCGATGCGGCGGACAGCTTGCAGGATGCCGCTGAACTGACCAAGCTGCCGCTGCTGCGCAACGATTTTGTGGATGACCTGCCGGACGGCGCGGCGCTGTACTGCCCTGCCGACCCCAACGATTACCACAATCCCGTCAAGCGCAAGGTGCTGCTGTACGGCACCTGCGCGGACGGCGAGCCGTTTGGGCTGAACGTGCTGGATGGCGGCTTGCTGGAAAAGGAAGTGAGCGGCGAAAGTTATGACATGTATATTTCGTTCAACGCCCACGCCGCCGTGACACCCAGCGGTAGCCGCACCGCTACCGTGGAGCAGGTGTTGACCGACGGCATCTACGATTTAAAGGATGGCTGGACCTGCGAGGAATACACGCTGCCTACCGGAGACATTGCCGTTATTCCGCTGTACGGCGGCGGAGACGAGAGCAAAGCCAGCGGGAATACCGCTTATTTTGTAAATAGCGGCATGATTTATACAGTTTGTATCAGGGTACCGCAACCCGGTATCGGGGATGCACGGCTGCGGCCCTACCTGAAGCAGGTATTGGATGCGTTTTACGCGCCGTAACGTCCTACTGCCAATACGCACAGAAAAAGCCAGCCCGCATTGGGCTGGCTTTTGGATTATTGTTTCTGGTAAACCAGGTAGCGGAAGCCGATCTCGGTGGTCAGGCTTTTGCAGGCCTGCAGGTGCGCGGCGCCGTCGGCGGGGGTGTTCCAGTAGTAGGGGGTCATGGCAAACAACTGCTGCACGGCATCGCCGGTCAGGGTCAGCTGGGCGACGGCCTCCACACTGCGCACAAAGGTGAACCCCTCGTAGGCAGTGTCCTTCACCTCGTTCTCGTAGGGGTGGTCGTAGAGGACCTCTTTCAGCCCGTAGAGGTGGCGGGCGGTGGGCACGGCGTAGACCAGATGTCCGCCCGGGCGCAGCATGCGGCGGAACTCTGCCCCGGCAAACGGGGAAAAGATGTTCAGCAGCAGGTCGGCCCAGCCATCCCGCACGGGGGCACAAAAGCTGCCGCCCACACAGAAAGCGGCCTCCGGCAGCAGCCTGGCCGCCAAGCGCACGGTCTCTTTGGAGAGGTCGAAGCCCACGATGGCAGGTTCGTCCCCCAGTGCTTTGTACAGGTAGGCGTCATAGCTGCCCTCGCCGCAGCCAGCATCCACGATGTGGTCGTGAGGCAGGTCAGCACAGAGATCCGCCAATGCCTGCATCAGCGGGGCGTAGTGCCCGGCCGAAAGGAATGCGCGGCGGGCTCGCACCATCTCCTTGCCGTCGCCGGGGTCGGCGGCATGCTTTTTCTGGATGGGCAACAGGTTGGCGTAGCCCTCTTTGGCCAGATCAAAGCTGTGAGCCTTGGGGCAGCGCAGGGTGCGGCCCACCTGCAGCAGCGGCCCCTGGCAGACCGGGCAGCGCAGGGCTGCGGCAGTGGCCGGGGTCATTCGGCTCTCTCCCCTGCCGTCGGCTGCGGGGCGGGTGCTTCTTTCGGGTCCTTGGGCTCGTTAGGGTCCGGGGGCAGCGGCAGCGTCATGCCGCCGTGGGCCGCGAGGTACTCCTCGAAGTTGGAGAACTTCTGCTTCGGCGGGCGGCGAGTGATGAGCTCCAGGCCCGGCTCTTCCTCCGGCGTGCGGCGCGGCGGGCGGCTGGGGCGCTGGGGCTGGCGGGGCTTGGCAGTCTCCCGCGGCGGGCGTGGGGGCGGCTGGTTCAGCGTGCGTCCGCCGTTCTGACGGGGCGGCTGCGGCATCTGGGCCGCTGGCGGATTCTGGGACTGGGCCGGGCCACGGCCGCGGGGGCGCGGTGCATTGCCGCGGGGCGCCGGTTTGGGCTGGCCGCCCTTGGCGGGTGCCGGGGCCTGCGGACGGGGCTGCCCCTGCTGGGGGCGGGGGGTCCGCGGCTGGGCCGGGGCTGCCTGGCGCGAGCCGGGCTGGCGGGCAGCCTTTTCAGCCGCAGGCTGCTGGGCTGCAGCAGCAACCCCACCGTTGCCGGAACCGCGGCGGCGACGGCGGCGGTGCGGGGCGGCGGGATTCTGGGTAGGTTTTTCCATAGTCTTTTCCATTCTTATCATCAGTCGATTGCACGACATTCGTTGTAGTAGCGTTTTTCTTCGGCGTGACCCATGCTAAAGGTCTTGCGGGGCAGCACACCGCCCAGCACCACACCTTTAAACAGGTCTGCCTTGGCAAGGTCCGGCAACAGGATGGCGGCGGCTTTCTGCCCGGGGCGGGAGGCAAGCGCCATGGCCGTGGAGGAGCCGTGGATGTAATCCACGCTGGCCTCGGGGTGGCTGTGCAGGAAGTCGTTCAGAAAGGCTTCAACACTGCCCACCGTCAGGGGAGCCGGGGGATTCTGCAGGGCCACCAGCAGCTCACCGTTCTGGTCGGCAATGGCAAAGCGCTGCTGAGACGGGGCGGTCTCGTCGCCCTGGGTCTTGTCCCACTCATCGATGGCCTTGTACAGCTCATGGGCCGTTATACCGAACACCACACGGTGGATCGGCTCGATCTCGATGGCCGGGCTATGTACATTGCAGACCTCGGCCAGGCACCAGCGGGCGGGGTGATCTTGCTGCTGTTCGGGGGTCAGGCCCTTCTTCAGTTCCTCCCAGTAGGCTTTGGCCGTGGCCAGAGAGTGGTTGCCGTCGCCGACAGCCAGCACCATGGGTGGCTCACCGGCGGCACGGGGCCAGCGAGCGGCAAATTTTTTCTCGTCGGCCAAGTCGGCCAGTGCGGCGTTAATCTGGTCGATCAGGGCGGGGTCTTCCACCGCCCAGCCGCGCAGATGGCCGCCGCCCAGCATCAACTCGCCGTCATACAGCAGAGGCAGGCTATCTTTATGGTCACCGATGGGTTCGATCAGCGTCTTTTTCTCATCGTCGGCCAGCATCATCACGTGGGGCGTTTCCAAAATAGCACCACGGCGTACTTTCAGGCGCGGCGGGATGCGCTCCACCACCGTCTTTTCGCTGGGGCGGATGGCCGGTTTGCTGCCGGGGTTATAGTCGTAGGCTTCCAGGTCCACGGCACCTACCAACCCCTGGCGGATGGTGCCGTCCATCTGGGTGCGCTCCACATAGACAAAGCCGTGGACGCGGCGGGTCAGCACCGACTTGCGGTACTCCTGCATCGTGCGGCGGATGGTCTGCATCCGCTCTTCCTCCTGGGGGGTGCCCAGGTAGGCTTCGGGCAGGACGATATGCAGCGTGCTGGGCTTACCGGCGGCCAGCTCTTCGGCGCGCTGCCAGTACTCCGGCTGGGAAGTAAACTGGTCTACCGCAATGCAGGCCCACGGGTCCAGCGAAATGTTGGCGGCGGGCAGCAGAATATCAGCGGGAACAAAGCACGGAACAGACATACAATGCACCTCTTCCTTTTATTGTCACAAAACCACAGAATGACCCACCAGCGCATAGATGGCCAGTGAGAGGACGCCAATGTAGATCATGGAACTGGGCAGGCCCTGAAAGATCGCCGGCACCGCCTTACTGCGCAAGCGGCGGCGGCCTTCACGCACGATGAAGACGATGAAGGTGTAGCCCAGGCCGCTGCCCAGACCAAACGCGATGGATTGCTCCAGCGTGTAATTCTGGTTGGAACTGATGAGCAGCGTGCCCAGCATGACAGTGCTGCAGGTGGCCAGGCTGAGCTGGCTGCGGCAGCTTTGGCGCATTTTGCGGGGCAGCAGGCCCAGCACCAGCCAGGTGACGGCCATGGCAGCGACACCGCAGGTCAGGTAGACTACCGGGCGCAGGGCCGAGATGGGCAGCCACGCAGGCAGACGCGGGCGCAGCCACGGGAAGAGCAGGTTATGGGCAGCCCAACCCAGCGGGGCGGACAGCGTCATGACCCAGATCAGCGGCAGACACAAATCCCACACCTGGGCCTTGTGGTCCGGCACCAGTTTCATCAGGCGGGTCACACCCAAAGCGCGGGCCAGAATGACGTTCTCGGCAAAGATGGCCAGACCCATATAACTGACGAACTGCCACAGGCCTTGGCCCAGGGAGGATGCGAACTCAATGTTTAGCATACAGGCGGCGCACCTCCTCATGTTTATAATTGGTGTACAGGTTGGCGATGGCGCACCAGACGGCGGCGATGGCACCCACCAGCACGAAACCACCGGAGGGCTGTGCCGCCAGCGGCAGCGGCGCGGCGTAGATCACCTGGTTGCCAAAGACGGCACCGGTGGCCAGCAGTTCCCGCAGGCAGCCCACGATGAGCAGAGCCGCGCACATACCCAGACTGTTGTTGAAACCGTGGCGGAAGGCCGCGCTGACAGGCTCCAGCTCAGCAAATTCCATGCGCTTGACAATGGCAGGTTCCACCACCAACAGCGGCAGATAAATGCCCAGCAGTGACAGGTCAGCACCAAACAGCTGGTACATCAGCACGTAAACGGGGATGTACAGCAGCGCCGCCGCATAGCTGTAGATGACCGGACGGAAGCGGTTTTTGGTAAGGTGGCAGACTGCCACAGCCAACACACGGGTAAAGGTGATGAGCAGCAGGCTGGCCACACAGAGCATGAGCGCGTGGCGACCATCCAGCGCAGCGCCCACGATGGGAGCCATGCCTAAGCCGCGCACCATGACCGGGTTGGACAGCCAGATGTGGTCGCGGCGGATCTTTTCGTTCAGGTCGTTTTCGGCCTCGGTGCGGCTGCGGGGCACGGCGTTTTTGCGCGGCTCCGGGGCCGGGGCAGCCGGGCTCGGGGCAGGTTCCCCTGCCGGGCCCTCAGTGCGGGCGGCAGGCTGCGGGGCAGGTTCTGCCGAAGTGGGCTGCGGCGGGGCCGCAGACATCACGCGGGTGGCTTCGGGGGCCGGTTCCGCCGGGCGGGATACAGTACGCTGTTTTGGGATGGCAATGGTGCGGGTACCGGTAGGCTCGTCCACTTTTGGAGCGGCCGGGGCCTCCGGGGCGCGCGGGGCAGCGGCCAGAGCCTGGGCGGCGCGGCGGGCTGCTTCCTGCGAGTCGTTTTGCGCCGTCTGGCGGCGGCCAAACCAGGCAGGGCGGTTGGCCGTGCGCCGGGCGGCTTCCTGCCGCAGGGCCTCCTGTTCGGGTTCGGGCTGGGGCGTTTCTGCCTGTGTCTCCCCCATCTGCATCTGCTGACGCAGGGCGGCGCGTTCTTCGGCCGAGAGACGGGGGCGGCTGGTGGGGATGATGCGGTGTTTACGCTCCGGCGGGGCGGCCATCGGCTGCGGGGCCGGGGCGGCATGTTGGGCCGGGCGGGATGCCGGTGAAGAAGCGGGCTGGGCCGGGCTTTGCATGGCCGAGATGGCCTTTTCGATCTCCGCGCGGGAGGCCCCCTCCTCCGCCATGCGGCGGGCCGTTTCCAGCATTTCTTTGGTAATATGGGGAATGATCAGCGTTTCGGAGCGTTCCTCGCCCTTGCGGCGGTCATTCCGGTTTTGTGGATTTGGCAAGACGCTGTTCCTCCTTCTTCATAAAGCGGATACGCTCGGTGCGGTGGCTGATGAGGTCCAGCCATTCGGGGATGGCACCGACGATCAGCAGCGCAAAGCAGATGGCGCTCTGATACGGGCTGAATATGCGGAACGCATAGGTGGCAATGCCCAGCGCCGCGCCGTAGATCAGACAGCTGCTGGTGCGGTTGGGCATGGTGACCGGCTCACAGATCAGGAAAAAGGCACCGAACAATGCCGTGCCAGACAGCAGCGTGTACTTTTCAAGATAGATGCGCTGGCGGATGAACTCCCACGGCCAGCTGAAGGCAGGCAGTTCGTTCAGGTGCGGGAACAGCCAGGGAATGCCGATAACGGCAATCATAAACGGGATGAGCACCGAGAGGCGGACCCGGCCGCGCACCAGCAAAAACAGACCGCAGGCCAGAATGACCAGCGCCGCGCCCGTACCGATACCCGCGGACACGTTGCCGGTAAGCAGATTCATCGTGCTGGCGCTGGGCAGGCCGCCGCTGCGCAGGGACTCATTCATGCCCTGGACAAGGTTATCATTGATCTCGCCCCAAATGGGCAGCTGAGTGCCGGGGGCCGGGTAGTAGTAGACATGCTCCGGCCAGGAAACACCGGCGATAGCGGCGCCCACCGCCGCCGGGTGGAAGGGATAGTGCCCCTCTCCGCCGAAGGCCTCCTTGACCAGCACGGCCGCGATGACAGCAGCAATGACGATGCCGTAGGAAACGCTGGCGGGCATCAGCAGCACGATCAGCGCTGCAAAGCACTCGCTGGACGGCTCGTGGGCGCGGTAGCCCTCGCCATGCAGCGGGGCCAGGGCGCAATCACACAGATAGGCCGTCACCAGGGCTGCCAGCATCAGCAGCACCGGGCGCAGGCCGTAATAGTACCAGGCCATGCCCGTAAGGGGCACGGCACACCACAGCAGATCACTATAGTAACCATAGTTCTCGCTGCGTTCGATCGTAGGTTGTTTTGCCATGGGGCTTGGGTTCTCCTTTGGGTTAATGGCTGCCGTGCAGCGTATCGATGACGGCGGCGGGATCTTTGGCTTTGAACAGGGCACTACCGGTCACCAGCCAGTCGGCCCCCGCGGCGGCGCACTGTGGGCCGGTCTCGGTGTTGACGCCGCCATCCACTTCCAACAGGGTGTGCAGGCCGCGGCGGTCACGCTCGGCACGGAGGGCGCTGAGCTTATCCAGCGCCGAGGGCATGAACTTCTGCCCACCGAAGCCCGGCTCCACGCTCATGACCAGGACGAGGTCCAGGTCGTCGAGGTAGGGGTAGACAGCCTCTGCCGGGGTGCCCGGCTTGATGCTGATGCCCACCTGGCAGCCGACGGCACGGATGGCGGCGATGGTCTCGGGGACAGCATCGGGCACAGCCTCCAGATGGAAGGTGATGAGGTTAGCGCCCGCCTTGGCGAAATCCGGCGCGTACTTAACCGGGTCGCTGATCATCAGGTGGACATCGTAGAACACCTCCGGCAGGGCCTTGTGCAGGCACTCCAGCACGGGGGCACCAAAGCTGATGTTGGGCACAAAGTGGCCGTCCATCACGTCAAAATGCAAAAGGTCGGTGCCCTGGTTTAACAGCCGTTGGCAGTCGGCGGCAAGGTCCGCAAAGTCAGCGGACAAAATCGAAGCGGCAATCTTCGTCATAATATACTCCCTGTTTGTGCGCGTGTGCGCTTTTCCCACTGTATCTATTCGCGCAGGCTTCTGCGCAGATAGTCGAGTTTATTATATCCCATTACGGGGTAAAAAGCAAGGCGAGCCGCTTGACGGGCAACAGAAAAAACTGCGCCATGCTGTAAAAAGGCAGCGCGGCGCAGTTTGTAACTTTTTCTTGCAGGGATTATTTTGCCAGCTCGGCACGCACGCGGGCCAGGGCAGATTCAATCACGCGGTCCATATCGTAGTACTTGTACTCACCCAAACGGCCGCCGAAAAGGACCTTGCCCTCGGCATCGGCCAGGGCCTTGTACTGCTCGTACAGGGCGCCGTTCTGGGCATCGTTGACGGGATAGTACGGCTCATCGCCGGGTTTCCACTCGGCAGAGTACTCGCGGCTGATGACCGTCTTGGTGCCCGGCTCGGTGGAGCCAAAGACAAAGTGCTTGTGCTCAATGATGCGGGTGTAGGGGGTTTCGGCGTCGGTGTAGTTGATGACAGCGTTGCCCTGGTAGTTGGGGATGTCCAAGGTCTCGGTCTCAAAGCGGACACTGCGGTACTGCAAAGCGCCCAGCTTATAGTCAAAGTAGGCATCAATGGGGCCGGTGTAAACGACTTTGTCGGCTAAGGCATCCAGCGCAGCCTTGTCAGCCAGGTAGTCGGTGTCCAGGCGGACCTCGATACCCTGCAGCAGGTTGGCCACCAGCGCGGTGTAACCCTCGTTGGGGATGCCCTGATACAGGGCGTTGAAGTAGTTGTTATCGAAGGTCAGGCGCACGGGCAGGCGCTTGATGATGAAGGCAGGCAGCTCGGTGCAGGGGCGGCCCCACTGCTTCTCGGTGTAGCCTTTGATGAGCTTCTCGTAGATGTCGGTGCCCACGAGATTGATGGCCTGCTCTTCCAGGTTTTTCGGCTCGGCGGTGTAGTGGGCGGCGCGCTGCTCGGCGATCTTAGCCTCAGCCTCGGCCGGGGTGATGACGCCCCACATCTTGGTGAAGGTGTTCATATTAAAGGGCAGGTTGTACAGTTCGCCCTTATAGTTGGCCACCGGGGAGTTGGTGTAGCGGTTGAAGGTGGCAAAGCGGTTGACGTAGTCCCACACCTCTTTATTGTTGGTATGGAAGATGTGCGCACCGTAGCGGTGGACGGCGATGCCCTCCACATCCTCTGTGTAGATGTTGCCGGCGATGTGGCTGCGCTTATCGATGACCAGGCACTTTTTGCCGGCGGCGGTGGCCTCGTGGGCAAAGACGGCGCCGAACAGACCGGCACCGACGATCAGATAATCATACTGCATTTCAGTTCTCCTTTTCTGCGCTGTTACGCCAATGCTGCACAGTTTGCAGCTGGAACTCAAAATCGCGGGCATCCTTGGCAAGCTGGCTGGACAGGATAATGCCGGAGATGAACAGCAGCAGCGCCGCCACCAGCACAAAGCAGCAGACGATCAAAGTCGGGAAGCGGGGCACAAGGCCGGTGTGGAAGTACTCGTTCAGCACAGGGATCATAAAGCCGATGCCGAACACGGCCAGCACTGCCGCCAGGATGCCGAAGAATAGAAACGGGCGATAGTTTTTGAACAGCCGCGCGATAGTGCCCAGCACCTTGAAGCCGTCGGAGTAGGTGTTCAGCTTGCTCTCGGAGCCTTCGGGGCGGTCGCGGTAGTCGATGACGACATTCTCCACCTGCATGTTGCGCTGCAGGGCGTGGATGGTCATCTCGGTCTCGATCTCGAACCCGCGGGACAGCACCGGGTAGGTCTTGACGAACTGGTAGCTGAACGCGCGGTAGCCAGTCATAATGTCCTTGATCTTGCCGCCGAAAAGGTGGTTGGTGCAAAAGCGCACCAGATCGTTGCCAAAGTTGTGGAAGGGACGCTTATTCTGGGTGTAGTAGGTGCTGGACAGGCGGTCTCCCACCACCATATCGGCCTGCCGGTTTGTAACGGCAGCTACCATCTCGGGGGCAGCCTCAGCGGGGTAGGTGTCGTCGCCATCCACCAGCACGTAGGCTTCGGCATCGATCTCGCGGAACATGCGGCGCATGACATTGCCTTTACCCTGCTGATACTCGTGCCGGACGACAGCACCAGCCTTGGCGGCCAGCTCGGCGGTGCCGTCGGTAGAATTGTTATCGTAGACATAGACGGTGGCATCGGGCAGCACGCGGCGGAAATCCGTCACCACCTTTTCCACAGTTTTGGATTCGTTGTAGCAAGGGATCAGAACAGCGATCTTATCCATTTTGAGATTCTCCAATCTTTACATCCAGAATTGCACCAGACGGGCAACATTAAAGTACAGCGATGGGTTCAGTCCCTGCAGCCACGGCTGGGTGGCAAAAAGGGTGAATAAGCGATAGACGGCGCCCCACGCCACAGCGGCGGCCATGGCCACGCGCAGCACCGGCAGCAGGGTGACGGCCAGCGTTTCACCTGCGGCGGCGCGGCGGGCCAGCACGCTTTCCAGCAGCAGCCAGCACAGCACAGCGCCCAGCAACAGCACGGGGCTGTAGTCCATCAAATAGCGGTACAGTACACCGGCCATCTCGCAATCCACCACCGTGATGATGACCATACCGGCCACCGCCAGCCAGACGAAACCGGCCGCACCGGGGCGGCGGCGCAGACTTTGGCGGGTCTGGGGCAGCGCCAGCAGCCCCAACACCCAGGTGAAGGGTGTAGCCGCCAGCATACCGCCGACGAACGGCTCGCTGATGGTGCGGATGACGGCGTTGGTGGTGACTTCGGTCTCCTGCAAAAACGGAAAGACGCTCTTGAGCCGCGGCAGGTCGAACAGGCTGGTGAACACGGCCGGACCGATGCGCACCACATTGAAGCCGCGCTTGGTCATATCGTTGCCGGTCAGGTTGTAGTTGGCGCCAAAGTCAAAGGGCGAACCGAACCGGGCGTAGTTGTACCACATCAGACCTGCGGCCACCAGCACCACAGGCAGCAGGAAGGCAACCGCTTCCCCTGCCCCGGCGCGGCTGCGCAGCCGCTTTTGGGCGATGTATCGCTGCCAGAAGATGGGCAGGGCCAGCACGGCAAACAATTCCATCTGGGGGCGGCAGCCGGCGACCAGCGCCATACAAAGGCTGCCCAGCGCCAGTTTGGCCAGCAGCGCACCGCGGCGCTCCACCGCCGTGTTGGCGGCAGAAAGCCAGAACCAGAGGGCCAGCATCAGCAGCGAGGTGCCGCAGACGATGGCGTATTCATAAATGTAGGGGCGCACAAACAGGTAATAGAGCTGGCTGCCCAGCACGATGGACGTCACGCTGAGCAGATACGCGGCTGAGGATGCCTGGCTGAACCAGCGGCGCACCACCTGATGCACCGCGCCGAAACTTGCCAGCAGGAACAGCAGCCCCATCACGATCATGCAGGGCGGATAGGCCAGGTTTTGGATGCCGGTGACAGCCTCGAATGGAAGCTGAAACAAAAGACAGGGCACGATGCCGAAATAGACATAATAGCGTCCGTTATAATAGGCATGGTCCCACAGGCTGTTGACCTGGGCCGCTTCGCGGGCGGTGGAATCGTAGGGGTTATCCAGCGCCAGCAGCTCTTCCGGCGGGTCCTGCATCAGGTCCAGGCGGCCGTTCAGCAGACTGTGGGCCAGCGCGCCGTACTGCTCGTAGACAAAGCTGATCTTGCTCTCGTGATCCCAGAAGGCGACATTATAATTTTCAGTGGCAAGGCCGGTGTTGCCCGGCTCCCAGAAAGGCACGACCACCACAAAGGCGGCGAGGATCGCGGCCAGCACCGCACCGGCGGCGCGGTCGCAGACATTGCCTGCCAGCCAGCGGCGGTGCCACAAGCCGCTCTGCGGGCGCAGAGCGTAGATGGCCAGCAGCGCCAGGAAAACAGCGATGCACCGCAGCAGCGAGAACTGCAGCGGGCGCGGCGCGTTGGCGGTAATTCCGGTAAAGGTGACGGCCACCGGGAAGGTTGCAAAGGCTGTGCTGTAGCCGGAGGCGGTCAGCTCCATTGTGCCGACATTGCCCGTCAGATCCAGGCTGATAACCTGGCTGCGGGTCGACTCAGGCGCGATCTGCCAGGTGCCGAAGTAGTTCAGCCGGGAGTTGGCTTCATCGGTGGCATTGATGCGGAAGTTGAAGAAGCTGTCCCAATGCAGCGGATCGGTATCATCGTTGGTCAGGCCGTCCATGCTCAGGTTATAGATAGGCTGGTCGATGTCAAGGAACCGCATGTAGGTGTGGTCCTCGTCCAGCGAGATACTCCCCTGTCCCCGGATGACGTTGACGTTGGGGTCCAGGTAGTCCAGCAGCTGGAACGGCTGGTAGCTGTGGGTGTTGAAGTAGGTCACGTTGCCTACGAACACCTCGCTGCCCAGGGCCGCCGCCAGCAGCAGCGGCACCACGAACCGCAGTCCCCTGCCGCCAAAGCTGCGCAGCCCGGCCACGCAGAAGGACGCCCAGCCGCACAGTGCCGTGATGGCCGCCAGGCGGAAAGCATCAAACCCGACAGTCAGCCCCGGGCGATGGTAGGCACACAGGGCAAACACCCAGGTGGCCAGCCACAGGCCAGCCGCCCAGCCAAGATCACACTGCCGTATACGGCGGCGAGCCAGCTTTGCCGGGGCCAGCCCAAGTGCCAGCGCGACAACAGCCGTAAGGGCAACGGTTAGAACAAGCATTCGCAAGGGTTCCTTTCCAGAGTGGGAATCAGGTTGCAGTTTTTACTGCTGTGCGTACTTTTTGATCTCTTCCAGCCAGAAGGCAGCGGTTTTGTCCCAGCTGTATTTGGCCAGGACTTTGTCCGGCGGGGCGACGGGCCGGGCGGCTAAAGCGTCCAGGTCGACCTCGTAGTCGTAGGGGTCGAAGTAGCGGGCTGTATCGCCGTAAAGTTCCGGCAGGCAACTGGCTTTGGCCAGGGCGATGGGCGCGCCGAGGGCCAGAGCCTCCAGCGGCGGGATGCCGAAGCCCTCGAACACCGCCGGATGCAGGAAGAGACGGCAGTGCTTCATCAGGGCAGCGTTTTCGGCGTCGGAGACATAGCCGGGGTAGAACACATTGTGGGTGTCCTTGGCCTCGGTGTCATCGCCAAAGGCGCGCAGGTCCTTGCCGCCTGCCACCACGAAGGTCTTATCCGGGTTGCGGCGGGCGACCTCGCGTATCCACTTAAAGTTCTTGTGGCCGGCCAGGCTGCCCAGAGCGTAGAAATACTCACCCTTTTTGACGGCGGGCATCCTCTCAAAGATGCTTTCGTCCGGCTGGACTTTCGCCATATGCTCCCAGCCGTTGTAGGTCACGCCAATCTTATCCAGCGGGATGCCCAGCTTATCATGGATAAGCTGGCGCTGGTCATAGCTGACGGTGAACACCCGCTGTGCAAACCATTTGGTGGACAGGCAGTGCACCCAGAACTTGAAGCGGAAAAAGCCGCGGTCGGTATCCATGACCAGGGGGCGGATGTCGTGCAGCACAACAACGCTGCGGCGGGTCATGAGCATATCACTGGCAAGGCCGACAAAAAACGCATGCTCGCGCCGCAGATAGGCAGGCAGCACCGCCATGTTATAAAAATATTTGACCGCCTTGAGCGGTACCAGCTTGATATTTTTCAGTTCCGGCAGATGAATCTCGCGGCCATCGTCGCGGTAGGCGATGCGCACGTCCAGGCCGGTGCCCTCGATGAGCTTGTCCAGCCGCACTACTGTCTCGTAGACATAGCGGGGGATGCCGGTGATATTATCGCACAGGACAGTGCCGTTGATGACAATGGGGTTCAAATCTGTTCCTCCTTCTCCCAGTGGGAGCAGTCCAGCAGTTCCTGCTGCCAATCCGCCATGCGGCGGGTACAGTATTCTTTGATCTCCCGCTCAAACCGTTCCTCGCTGAAAGCGCGGCTGTGTTCGCGGATTTCCTCTTTCCTATAGGCGACGCCATCTTTTTCAAAGCGCTGGATGCAGGCGGCCAGGCTGTCGGCGGTCTGCTCCTCGAACCAGTAACCAGTCTTGCCGGGCAGCACGGTCTCGCAGGCGCCGCCGCGGCCGTAGGCCAGCACCGGCGTACCGGCGCTCTGGGCTTCCACGGGGGTGATGCCGAAGTCCTCCTCGCCGGGGAACAAAAACGCCTTGGCGCGCAGGTAGTAACCGCGCACTTCCTCGTCGGTCAGGCCGCCGCCCTTGAACTCAATGGTGGGGCCAGCCATGGCCTTGAGCTTGTCCATCTCTCCCCCGCTGCCGATGACCACCAGCCGCTTGCCCAGTTTGGTGCAGGCCTGCACGGCCAGGTCGACCCGCTTGTACCAGGTCAGGCGGCCGACGGTGAGGTAGAAGTCCTCCTTTTCCACAAAAGGACTTTCGTTGATATGGCAGCAGGGGTAGATGACGTCGCTGTCGCGGCGGTAATATTTTTTGATGCGCTGGGCGATGTAGTGGGAGTTGGCGATGAAGTAATCTACGCGGTCCGCAGCGCACTTATCCCACACGCGAATTTTGTGCATCTGGCGCTGCATGACCTTACGCACCAGCCAGTTGGCGTTGTCGCGGTAGGTGTAGTAAAAGTCCCACACATAGCGGATGGGCGTATGGCAATAGCAGATGTGCACAGCATCCGGGCGGGTGATAACCCCCTTGGAGCAGGAGGAGGAAGATGACAGCACGAGGTCGTACTCGGAGAGGTCCAATTCCTCAAAGGCACGGGGCATCAGGGGCAAGAGCCCTTTGTACAGCTTGGTAGCAAACGGGATCTTCTGCACCCAGGTGGTGCGGATGTCGTAGTCTTTAAACCACGCAGGCATGTTATCTTTATCATACACCAGCGTGTAGATGACGGCGTTGGGGAACGCATGGTGCATGCAGTCGACCACGCGGTCCGCCCCTGCATAGGTCACCAGCCAGTCATGTACGATGGCTACTTTGGGTTCCTTTTTCCTCATTTTCCGTCTCCCATCAAGCCCGCCGGGGCAGGCTTACTGCAATTTTTCGTCGTTGACCATCTTACCGCCGAATACCGTGCGGAAGATAATCTTGATGTCCAGCGCCACGGTCCAGTTTTCGATGTACCAGATGTCATAGCGGATGCGCTCGGCAATGTCTGTATCGCCGCGCAAGCCGTGGATCTGCGCCCAGCCGGTACAGCCGGGGCGCACCTGCTGGCGGACCAGATAGCGGGGAATTTCCTCTTTAAAATGCTCTACATGGAAAGGCACCTCAGGCCGGGGGCCTACAAGGGACATATCCCCTTTAAGCACGTTAAAGAACTGGGGCAGTTCGTCCAGGCTGAACTTGCGGATAAAGCTGCCGAAGTGGGTCTTGCGGGGGTCGTAGTCCTTGGACCAGCCGGTCTCCTGCTGTACATTGACCCGCATGGAGCGGAACTTGTACATCATGAAGGGCTTTTTGTTGAGGCCGATGCGCTCCTGCTTGAAGATGATCGGCCCGGGGCTGGACAGTTTCACACCAATGGCCGTGACCAGCATGACCGGGCTGGTGAGTACGATCAGCACCAGGCTGCCGATAATATCCAGCCCGCGCTTGATGGCGGCGTTGAGGATGTTGTCAAAGGGCGTCTGGCGCACATTGATGAGCTTGCACTCGTCCAGCACATCGATGGTAGGCCGGGCAGGCAGGTAGTCACTGTAAAACGGCACCATCGTGATGCGGGTGCCGTGCTTATCGCAGATGGCAAAGGTGTGGGGCAGCTGATCGATCTCGTTAGCTTCCAGCGCGACCACGACCTCATCCAGGGCGGCGCTTTCCAGGGCTTCGTCCAGCTTATCGTAGCCGCCCAGATAGGGCACGCCCAGACCCGGCTCCTCGGTGGCAGCCAGGTAGCCGTCCACCACAAAACCGTAGTAGGGGTTATGCTCCAGCGCGCGCAGGTAGAGGGCCGCCGATTTGCCGCCGCCCACCAGCAGGATGTGCCGCAGGCCCAGGCCTTTGCGGCGGCGGGCACGGTCCACCCAGCGGCGGATCATCCGCTTGGCGACCATAGTCACAGTGGCAAAGCCGTAGAACAGGCCCAGCACTACGCGGGAATAGTCGTCCAGGTGCATCAGGTAGAGGAAGAATACGAACACCATGATGCCCGCGGCGTTGATCATGGCCATGATGGTGCAGCGCCGGGCCAGCCCCCGCAAACGCGAGGAGCTGTACACACCGGCTACCCAGTAGGCCAGCACCAGCAAGACAGAGGTGCCTACCCCGGCAATAAAGTTGCGCGGGTCACCGGCCACCTGCAGCGCAGGGCCGGCGCCGCCGGGCTCAAAAAAGACTACATAATTAAAACGCACATAGTTGGCCAGCAGAAAGCTGACGAACAGCAGCACCACATCCAGCAGACCGCTGAGCATACTTTTGGTACGTTGATTTTTTTCCAGCAACGAGGGTGTCCTCCCTTGGACAGAAATTCATATCTAGTTAGCATAGCACATTTTCGTGCTTTTTGCAATCAGCGGTAAAGATCCTGCAGGCGGTCCAGCGTCTTTTTCATCTCGGCGCGCACCTCGGGCGGGCCTGCCACCACCACGCCGGTGCCAAAACCAGCCACCCAGCCAAAGAACTGGGGGCTGACCTGCACCTCGGCCATCATGGTAAAATGCTCACCGTCATCGCAGGGGACTAAAGTCGGCCCGGTGCCGAAACGGTCGATCATGGCCCCGGCAAAGCGGTTCTCACACTGGAGCGTCACCTTTTTCAGCGGGCCGTTGAACATGCCGAACATCTGCTGCATGTAGGCGTTCACGTCAAAGTTGGCGTACTCGCCGGCGCCTTCGCGGGTGGTACCGGGCAGCTGGTGCACAGCCTGCATCTTATCCACACGGTAGTGCTTCAGGCGGCCCTCGGTGTAGGCGATAAGGTAATAGTTCGCATTCTCCCACACCAGCACCCAGGGGCTGACGCGGTACAGCTGGCCATCGTGACGGGGGGTCATCTTTTTTTGCAGGTTCCAGTCGCAGTATTTGAACTGCACCTGCTCCCCTGCCGTGATAGCGGCATGCAGGGCATCGACGGTATACAAAATCTTCTCGTCGGTGCTTTTCAGGCGGCCGCTGACTAAGACTTTACGGTTCAGCTCCTCCTGCCGGTAGCAGGAAGTGAACTGGCCCAGCTTATCGATCAGCACCTTGGATTTGCGGGCGGTAATGAACTTGCTGGCGTACACAGCGTCCACCAGCAGTTTCAGCTCAGCCAGCTCAAAGGGGGCGTCGGTCATGTAATAGCCGCCGCCCCGGCCCCGTTTTTGCATGATCTCATAGGGGAAGTCCGGCATCTCGTTCAGGGTGTTCAGGTCGTCATAGACGCTCTTGCGTTCGGCTTCGATGCCCTTTTCTTTCAATTTTTCCACGATCTGCGGTACACTTAACGGGTGACGTTCGTCGGTCTCCCGCGCCAAAATCTGCAGCAGTACCAGCAGTTTCCGTTTCTGGCCTTCTTTACGCGGCATAGCACTTGCTCCTTTTACAAAAGGGGACCCGCACGATGCCCGGCCTTATCGGCGCAGGCTGCTCAGATCATGCGGTATAGCCCCAGAATATCCAGAACATACAGTCCTATTATACACCCTATAGGCCGTGCAGGCAATAGGAAAGGGCGAAAAAGAGTCGTTTTGCAGTAGTTTATCGCTCCAGCTCCGCAAAGATCGCACCCAGGTCTGCAAAAATATCATGGGGCAGCATGGCGGCCATGCCTAAGCGTTTGGCGCAGCGGTCCCCTGCCGCGCCGTGCAGCCAGACGGCAGCGATGGCGGCGTCCTCCGCGGTGCGGCCCTGTTTCAGCCCGGCGGCCAGCAGACCCGACAGCAAGCCTGCGAGGATGTCCCCGCTGCCGCCCTTGGCCAGGCCCGCGCTGCCGGTGGGATTGTGGTAGACTTCGCCGCCGGGGGTGGCGATGAGGGTGCCTCTGCCTTTCAGCACCGCGATGCAGTGATACATCCCGGCCAGGCGGCGGGCGGCGGCTTCGCGGTCAGCCTGCACCTCCCCCACTGTACAATCCAGCAGGCGGGCGGCTTCGCCGGGGTGGGGCGTGATGACCGTCTGGTCCGGCAAGGGGCCTTTGATTTTGCCCGCAGCCAGCGCGTTGAGGGCATCGGCGTCCAGCACAGCGGCGGACCAGGGGGCTTTTTTGCCCAGCAGAGCGTTGCAGACCGGGGCAGCGCTTTCACCCAGGCCGGGCCCTGCCAGCAGAACGGTGTTTTTGCCGTCGAACCAGCTGCGCAGCGCCCCGGCGTCCTGAGGGTGGATGCCGCCGTTAGCTGCCGTGCGGCAGCCGCAGGCGCAGCATTCCGGCGTACGGGTCAGCACCATCTGCACCACCGGCTCCACGCTGGCCAGGTAGACAAGGCCCGCCCCGGCGCGGAGAGCGCCCTCGGTGCAGAGAGCCGCCGCGCCCCGGTAGGCCATACTGCCAGCCGCCGCCAGCACACTGCCAAAGCTGCCCTTGTTGGCATCTGCCTCCCGCCGGGGCAGGCGGTCCTTTGCCATTTCCTGTGTGATCTCGCGCTGCATCTTGCATCCTCCCTGAAAAAAGCTATAATAATAGGTACATTATAAAACACTTCAGCAAAAAGCGAAAGGGGAACTTTGTATGGTACCGGCATTGGAAGAAATTTTGCGGGATACCCGCAGCCTTGTATTTTTCGGCGGGGCGGGCGTTTCGACCGAGAGCGGCATCCCGGATTTTCGCTCGGTGGATGGGCTGTACCACCAGAAATTCAAGTATCCGCCCGAGACGATGCTCTCCCATACGTTTTACAAGACCCACACGGCCGAATTTTACGATTTTTACCGCCAGAAGCTCATCGTCCACGGGGCCAAGCCTAATGCCGCCCACCTGCGGTTGGCCAAATTGGAGCGCGAGGGCAAGTGCAAGGCCGTGGTGACCCAGAACATCGACGGTCTGCACCAGGCGGCGGGCAGCAAGGTGGTGTACGAGCTGCACGGCTCTACCCTGCGCAATTATTGTACGCGCTGCGGTAAGTTTTACCCCGTCAGCTTTATTGAGGAAGCCGCCGGGCAGGGCGACGGCGTGCCCCGCTGCACCGAGTGCGGCGGCATCGTAAAGCCGGACGTGGTGCTGTACGAGGAAGGGCTGGACGAGGCCACGATGGAGAACGCTATCAAGGCAATTTCCGTGGCAGATACGTTGATCGTGGGCGGCACCAGTTTGGCGGTGTACCCGGCGGCGGGGCTGCTGCGGTACTTCCGCGGGGAAACGCTGGTGGTCATCAACAAGCAGCCCACCCCGGCGGACGGCATGGCCAATTTGATTTTAAACATGCCAATCGGCCAGGCATTGGATGAAAACACCCCGGTATCGTTGTAAAATTTTTGACAAAAGTTGCTTTTTTACTAAAAAAGCATTGCCAAACGCCCTGCTGTTTTGCTATGATAGATAGGTATATTTACGGCTTATGAGTACTGGAAGGGGGACGGGAATCATGGCAAGCGTTTTAACTGATTTTACCAAGAAGCGTGAATTTCTGGTTTGTATGGATTCGGACGGCTGCGTTATGGACACGGTCAGCATCAAGCACACCATTGTAATGTGCCCGGAGCTGATCCGCGTTTTTGCGCTGGACGATCATGCAGACTTTGTCGCCTCGGCGTGGGAGGAGATCAACCTGCGCAACATCACACGGGGCCTTTCCCGCTTTGAGAGCGTGGTGCTGGTGTTTGACCGGCTGAAAAACCGCGGCATCGAGGTGCCGGGCAGCGAGGACATTTCCGCCTGGGTCAACACCTCGGCCGAACTTTCCACCGCCAGCTTACAGCACGAACTGCTGCGCACCGGCAGCCTGGCCCTGCGCAAACTACAGGAGTGGAACAATGCCTGCAACCGCCGCATCCAGGCCTTGGAGCCGACCTTTGAGCCTTTCCCCGGTGTGGAGGAAAGCTTGCGCCAGCTGCACGCCGTGGCTGACCTGGCTGTGGTGAGCGCCGCCAATGAGAGCGCCATTGCCAGCGAGTGGAAGCACTACGGGCTGGCCCGCCATGCCGATGTCATCTTCGGCCAAGAGGTGGGCAGTAAGGCCAACTCCATCGCCACCATGCTGGCCTGCGGGTACGAGAGCCGCAAGGTGCTGATGGTGGGCGATTCGATGGGCGATGCCCAGGCCGCCGCCGCGAATGGCGTCGCCTTTGTGCCGATCCTGCCCGGCCGCGAGGCCGACAGCTGGCGCCGCTTGCAGGAGGAAGCCCTGCCGAAGCTGCTGCACGGCACCTTCAGCCCGGAATACCAGGCCGAACTGCTGGCCGCCCTGCGCAGTGCCCTGCACGGGTAATTTTTACTTATACTACTTTTTCACGCCGTCACCCTTGTGACGGCGTTTTTTTTATGCTATACTAACTGTATATATTTGCATTTCTGCCCTTTTGCGGCAGGATGTCCCGAAAAATTCAGGAAAAGGAGCATCGGGTATGGATCTTTTACAGCAAGCCCGTGCCGAGATCGATGCCGTCGACGCCGAAATGGCCGCTTTGTTTGAGCGGCGCATGCAGGCTGTTGCCGACGTAGTACGTTACAAAGCCGAGACCGGCAAGCCGGTATTTGATGCCGCGCGGGAGGCGGATGTGATCACCCGCAACACGGCCCGGCTGCAAAACGAGGAACTGCGCCCCTATTACAAGGCGTTTTTGCAGGAGGCCATGGCCGTCTCCCGCGCCTACCAGCGGGCCACTCTGGGCCGCGACACCGCCGCTTATCAGGGCGTGGAGGGCGCATGGAGCCACATTGCCCTGCGGCGGATGTTTCCTTTTGCCCGGGCCACTGCCTTTTCCACCTGGCCCGAGGTGTTTGACGCTGTGCAGAACGGCGACGCCCAGTTTGGTGTGCTGCCCTTTGAAAACTCCAACGCGGGGGATGTTTCTGCCGTGCTGGACCTGCTGTACACCCACCCGGACATCATTGTGACCCACATGCAGGACATGCCCATCCAGCAGGACCTGCTGGGCGTGAAGGGTGCGAAACTCAGCAATGTACGCACCGTCATCAGTCATCCGCAGGCGTTGGCCCAAAGCAGCGTATTTTTGCAGCAGCTTGGCTTTACCACCCAAAGCTGGATCAACACTGCCGATGCCGCCAAGCACATTGCCGAGCTGAACGACCCCACCGTGGCCGCCATTGCCAGTGCCGAGACTGCCGAACTGTATGGGCTGGATATTCTGGCCGAGGGCGTGAACGCTGACGGCGACAACACCACGCGGTTCATTGTGATCGAGCGGGCCGCCCAGCCGCCGGTGATGACCGGCGAGGGGCAGCGGCTTTCCCTGCTGTTTACCGCCCGCCACAAGCCCGGCCAGCTGGCCGTGGTGCTGGACCAGATCGGTGCCCGCGGCTTTAACATGGAGTGCATCAAAAGCCGCCCCCTGCCCCATGTACCTTTTGAGTATTATTTTTATGTACAGCTTGTCTGTCCCGCAGGCTGCGATGCCGCCGCCTGCAACAGGCTGCTGGAAACCCTGACCGGGGCGTGCAGCACCCTGCGCCTGCTGGGTGCCTTTACGCTGGACGGCATCGACCAACAATAATATAACAAAGTAAGGACGTGCGAAGTATGAAGCTGACCATGCAACTGAAAAGCCGCAGCTATGATATTATCCTGAAAGCCGGCTGCCTTGCCAACCTGCATCAGTTTACCAATGTGGAGAACCGCCGCGTCTTTGTGCTGACGGACTCCGGCGTGCCCAAACAGTATGCCGAGACCGTAGCCGCCCAGTGCCCCAGGGCCACCATTTACACCATCCCCCAGGGCGAGGGCAGCAAGTGCCTGAAAGTCTACGGCCAGGTATTACAGGCCATGCTGGAATTCGGCATGGACCGCAAGGATCTGCTGGTGGCCGTGGGCGGCGGTGTTGTGGGCGATCTGGGCGGGTTCTGCGCCGCCAGCTATATGCGCGGCATTGATTTCGTCAACTGTCCCACCACCACGCTGGCCCAGGTGGATTCTTCCATCGGCGGCAAGACCGCCATTGATCTGGGCGAGACGAAGAACATCGTGGGCGCTTTCTGGCAGCCCAAGGTGGTGCTGGTGGACTTTGACACGCTGGCTACCCTGCCCCGCCGCCAGGTGGTGAACGGCCTGGCCGAGGCGCTGAAGACCGGCTTGATCGGCGACCCGCAGCTGTTTGCACTGTTTGAGACCGAGGACCCGGAAGCCTATATTGAACAGATCGTCTACCGCAGCCTGAAATTCAAGAAAAAGATTGTCGAGCAGGACGAGCGCGAGGGCAGCGTGCGTGCCTGCCTGAACTTCGGCCACACCATCGGCCACGGCATTGAGGCTGTGCGTGGTGTGCGCGGCCGCCGCACCACCGGCCTGTACCACGGCGAATGTGTCGCCCTGGGCATGCTGCCGATGATCGAGGACCCGGCGCTGGTCAAGCGGGTGCGTGCTGTCTACCGCACGCTGGGCCTGCCTACCCGCGCCGGCGCCAACAAGGAAAAGGTGCTGGCTTACATGCAGCACGATAAAAAAGCCAGCGGCAGCAGCATTACTGTCATCAAATGCCCGGGCCTGGGCTGCTGGCGGGCTGACAAGCTGCCCATGACCGAACTGCCGGCCCTGCTGGGCATCGAGGAGTAACGATGAAAAACACCTTTGGCAATGCTATTTCGATGACCATTTTCGGAGAGAGCCACGGCCCTGCCATCGGCGCGGTACTGGACGGTCTGGCCGCAGGCCTGCCCGTGGACGAGGCCGCCATCGCCGCCGCAATGGACCGCCGCCGCGCCCGGGGCGATGGGCTTTCCACCGCCCGCACCGAGGCCGACGTTGTGGAGTTTCTCTCCGGCGTGTACCAGGGCCACACCACCGGTACCGCCGTGACGATGGTTATCCGCAACCAGAACACCCGCAGCGGCGACTATGCCAAAACTGCAGACCTGCTGCGCCCCGGCCACGCCGACTACACGGCCTATGCCAAGTACGAGGGCTATCAGGACGCCCGGGGCGGCGGACATTTCTCCGGCCGCATCACCGCTGCCAGCGTGGCGGCGGGTGCGCTGTGCGAAAGCGTGCTGAACAGCCTGGGCATCCGTGTCTACACCCATATTGCCGAGTGCGCAGGCGTAAAGGACGCACCGCTGTCCAGCTCCGCCGGGCTGTTACTGCCCGAACCGGAGCCCGGCCATTTTGCCCTGTTGGATTCGAGCAAGGAGGCCCCCATGCAGGAGGCCATCCGCGCCGCCGGCAGTGAAGGCGACAGCGTGGGCGGCGTGCTGGAGACCATCGTCACCGGCCTGCCCGCAGGCGTCGGCGAGCCGTGGTTTGACAGTGTGGAAAGCGAATTGGCTCACCTGATGTTTGCCGTCCCGGCCTGCAAGGGCCTGGAATTCGGCGCAGGCTTTGCCTTTGCCGCCATGCGTGGCAGCGAGGCCAACGACCCCTTTGCGATGCGTAACGGCCAGGTTGCCACTGCCACCAACAAAAACGGCGGCATCAACGGCGGCATTACCAACGGCATGCCGCTGGTGTTCCGCACCGTGTTAAAGCCCACGCCCAGCATTTATAAACAGCAGCATACCGTGGATTATATTGCCAGGCAGGACGCCGATCTGCAGATCAAGGGCCGCCACGACCCCTGCATCGTGCCCCGCGCCGCGGTGGTGCAAAACACCCTGGCTGCCTTTGGCCTGCTGGACCTGCTGACCGTGCGCTACGGCACGCTGGCCCAAAAGCACGGCCTGCCCCAGGAGTAAACGCCCGAAACACAAGGAGCATTTTGGTATGGAACAGACAAGATACGGCCTGATCGGCTCGAAGCTTGGGCACAGCTATTCCAAGATCATCCACGAGCAGATCGCTGATTATACCTACGAGCTGATGCCGCTGCCCACCGAGGACGAGGCCCGCGCTTTTATGGAGCGGCGGGACTTTGCGGCCATCAACGTGACGATTCCCTACAAGCAGCTGGTCATCCCCTACTGCGATGTGGTCGACCCCAAAGCGGCGGCCATCGGCGCGGTGAATACCATCGTCAACCGGGATGGCAGGCTGTACGGTTATAACACCGACTATGCCGGGTTTGCCTACCTGGCCCGCGCCCACGGCGTGGACTTTGCGGGCAAGACCGTGCTGATTCTCGGCACCGGCGGCACCCATTCTACCGTGACAGCCGTTTGCAAAGACGGCGGCGCGGCGGAGATTCTGACCGCCAGCCGCACCGGCAAGGGCGATGCCCTGACCTACGAGGAAGCCATGCGCCGCAAGGATGTGCAGGTCATCGTGAACACGACCCCCTGCGGCATGTACCCCAATGTGGGGCAGTGCCTCATCGACCCGGCGGCTTTCCCGGCACTGGAGGCCGTGCTGGATGTGGTGTACAACCCCTTCCGCACCGAGCTGCTGCTACGGGCTGAGGGGCACCACATCCCCGCCGCCAGCGGCTTTGAGATGCTGGTGGCCCAGGCCGTGTTTGCGGCCGAACACTTTACCGGCAAAGCGCTGGACGCCGACACGCTGATCCCGGCCGTAAGCCGCCAGCTGCGGCATGAACTGGCCAACATCTCCATCATCGGCATGCCGGGGTGCGGCAAATCCACCATCGGCGCGGCGCTGGCCAAAAAATTAGGCAAGACCTTCATCGACCTGGATGCGGAAATTGAACGCCGCACCGGGCATAATATTCCTGACATCTTTGCCCAGGAGGGCGAAGCTGCTTTCCGCCGGTACGAAGCCGAAACGCTGGCCGATGTGGCCAAGCAGAACCGCCAGATCATCGCCTGCGGCGGCGGGATCATCAAGACCCCGGCCAACGTGCGCGCCCTGCGGCAGAACGGCCCCGTGCTGTGGGTGCGCCGCCCCACTGAAAAGCTGGCCACCGGCGGGCGTCCCCTCTCCAAGGGCGGTGCGGCGCTGAAGCAGCTGGAAGAGGAGCGCACTCCTTTGTACGAGGCCGCCGCCAGCGTGGTGCTGGACAACACCGGCACCCTGCGTGAAGCCGCCGACAAAGCCGCTGCGCTGTTTGAAGCGGACGAAACCCTATAATTTGTTATTTCCTGCCGCATTGCGGCAGAGTGCATAGAGTGTAAAGTATTTAGAAAGAGGTTCCCAAATGATCATTTCCACCAAAAAAGGTGCCCCCCAGGCTGAACTGGACCGCATTATCGATAACTTCGAGCATCAGGGCCTGTCGGTCACGCTGATCCGCGGTACCGACTACAACGTCTTTGGCCTGGTGGGCGATACCACCAAGATTGCCGAGAAGGACGTGCTGGCCAACCCCTGGGTCGAGAATGTGACCCGTGTGTCCGCCCCCTACAAGCGCGCCAACCGCCTGTTCCACCCCGATGATACCGTGGTGGACGTGAACGGCATCAAGATTGGCGGCAAGTCCCCCATCGCCGTGATGGCCGGCCCCTGCAGCGTGGAGGGCGAGGAGCACACCCTCAAAATGGCCAAGCTGGTCAAGGCCGGCGGTGCTAACTTCCTGCGCGGCGGCGCTTACAAGCCCCGCACCAGCCCCTATTCCTTCCAGGGCCTGGGCACCGAGGGCATCCTCGACCTGGTGAAGGCCCGTGAGGCCACCGGCCTGCCCATCGTAAGCGAGCTGATGGATGAGGCCCACATCGACGAGTTTGAAGAATACGTCGACATCGTGCAGATCGGCGCCCGCAACATGCAGAACTTCCAGCTGCTGAAAGCCGTTGGCAAGATGCACAAGCCCATCCTGCTCAAGCGCGGTCTGGCCAACACCATCGAGGAGTGGATCATGTCCGCCGAATACATCATGGCCGGCGGCAATGAGAACGTCATTCTCTGCGAACGCGGCATCCGCACCTTTGAGCGCGCCACCCGTAACACGCTGGACCTGTCCGCCGTGCCGGTCATCAAGGAAAAGACCCACCTGCCCATCATCGTTGACCCCAGCCACGCCACCGGCGACTACAAGTACATCGAGAGCATGGCCCTGGCCGCTGTGGCTGCCGGTGCCGACGGCCTGGAGATCGAGGTGCACGACAACCCGCAGTGCGCCTGGAGCGACGGTGCCCAGTGCCTGAAGCCTGAAAAGTTTGCCGAGACCATCGCCAACTGCCGCAAGGTTGCTGCCGCTATCGGCCGGGAGATGTAATCCATGGATGCTCGCCTGCATGTCAGCCGCTTAAGCGGCCAGGCCACCGTGCCGCCCAGCAAAAGTGCGGCACACCGCGCTGTTTTGTGCGCAGCGCTGGCCGATGGGGTCAGCCACATTACCAATATTGAGTACAGCCAGGACATCCGCGCCACCTTGGGCGCTGTGACCCAGCTGGGTGCCAAGGTGGCGGAGGAGCCTGCTGCCGTGACCATCACCGGCCGGGGCAGTTCCGGCGGATTCGTGACCGTAACGCGGCCGGTTTTTTGCAACGAGAGCGGCTCGACCCTGCGTTTTATGATCCCGCTGTTCAGCCTGACGGCGCAGAAGGTGCGCTTCACCGGTGCGGGGCGGTTGTTTGACCGCCCCCAGGCCGTGTACCAGATGTTGTTTGATCGCCAGGGCCTGCGCTTTGAGCAGACCCCCGAGGGCGTTACTGTGTTTGGGCGGCTGCGTCCGGGCGGGTTCACCCTGCCGGGGGATGTGTCCAGCCAGTTCATCAGCGGGCTGCTGTTTGCTGCGCCGTTGATGGAATCGGAAAGTTCCATCGAGGTGCTGCCCCCCTATGAAAGCCGTTCCTATGTGGACCTGACCATCGATGCCATGCAGCAGTTTGGCGTAAAAGTGGCCGCCCGGGCGCGGAAAAACGGCAGCGTGATGTACCGTGTGGCCGCGCCCCAGCGCTACACTGCCAGCGACTTTGCCGTCGAGGGCGACTACAGCCAGGCGGCTTTTCTGGCCGTGCTGGGCTGCGCGGTCGGCGGCATCAACGTGGTGGGGCTGAACCCCGACAGCCAGCAGGGCGACAAGGTCATTCTGGATATTTTAAAGCGCTGCGGCGGAAAGTTTAAGCCCATTGAGGGTGGCTACCGCTTTGAGCGCAGCCTGCTGAAGGCCACTGAAATTGATTTGGCCGATTGCCCCGACCTGGGGCCGATCCTGTTTACGCTAGGCTGTTTCTGCAACGGCAGTACCGTCATCCGCAATGCGGGGCGGCTGCGGCTGAAAGAATCAGACCGCATCAGCGCCATGCAGGAGGAACTGAAAAAAATGGGTGCCCGCATTGAGGTGGACGGCGATACCGTGACCATCACCGGCGTGGCACTGCATGCCCCTGCCGAGCCGCTGTACGGCCACAACGATCACCGCATCGTGATGGCGCTGGCCGTGGCAGTGTACGCCGCCGGGCTGCCCGCCCTGCTGCGCGGGGCCGAGGCCGTGAATAAAAGCTGGCCCGCATTTTGGGATACCCTGCGCGGGCTGGGTGCAAAAATCGATACCGAGTAGGGGTGAAGCTGGATGTTGGATAAATCGAAAACCTATCTGATCGTGGGCCTGGGCCTGCTGGGCGGCAGATACGCCCAGGTGCTCAGCAGCCACGGCTACCATGTAACAGGCATCGCCCGCAGCCGCGAGACCATCGACTACGCCCTGCAGCATGAATATATTGCCGAGGGTGCGACCGAGAATTTTGACGCGCTGGTTACCGGCGCGGATTGCATCATCTTTGGTTTGTACCCTACTGTTTTGCTGGAGTGGGTCAAGCAGTACGGGCATCTGATCCAGCCCGGCACGATGGTGACGGATGTTTCCGGCGTGAAGCGTGGCGTGGTGGAACCGGTGCAGGCCGCTTTGCCCGAGGGGGCGGAGTTTATCGCCAGCCACCCGATGGCGGGCCGCGAAACCAGCGGCATCACCCACAGCGCCGAGGTCAACTTTGCCCCGGCCAATTTCATCATCACCCCCACCGACAAGAACACCCAGGCAGGCATCGACTGGTGCCATACTTTGGCCGAGGAGCTGGGCTTTAAGCGCATCACCATCCTGACGCCTGCCGAGCACGACTACATGATCGGCTACGTCAGCCAGCTGTGCCATGCCATTGCGGTGAGCCTGATGTGCGCATCGGACAACACCGAGCTGGCCAAGTACACCGGCGACTCCTTCCGCGATTTGACGCGAATTGCCCATATCAACGATAAAATGTGGGCAGAACTGTTCTTGTGGAACAAGGACAACCTGATCTCCGAGATTGACATGTTCAACGATGCGCTGCAATCGATGCGGGAAAAGCTGGTGCAGGACGACCGCGAAGGACTGGAGGAGATGTTCCGCCTGTCCACCGAGCGGCGCTCGGCCTTTGACAAAAAGTAACCTTGGGCAACACCGCACAATTCCCGCCTAACGGCTTAAGCACCGCTCCGGCAGCTGCGGCACGGCATCTGCGTTGCCAAAATGCTCGATAATGTCGGGTTGCGGTACCCGCATCGTGCTTCGGGGACAAAAGCCCCTCGCACTCTGCGACCGCTGCCCCTGCTTCGGTTCGCTGTATCCGCCACCGGCGGCGCTCACCTTTGCAGCACAAAGTATTATCTGCGCTTTTGGCTTAGCATCTGCCGCACCTCGCTCGCCGTATCGGCACTTAGAATTATGCGGTATTGCCCTTGTCTTATAAAACGCAAAACCCGTGTGCTGATGAATGGCACACGGGTTTTTGTTTGCAGGCAGCAAAAAGCCCCGCCGAAGCGGGGCCTACGAAATGAGGCTGTGCAATGCTTGCTTAGTCCTTGGGCAGCAGGTGGGCTTTTTCCAGCGCCGGGCGCAGGGCCAGGTACAGGATGACCGCGCAGACGGTGGACAGCAGCGAGTTGATAAGCGTAACGCCGCTGGCGATTTTGGTAAAGACCGAGGCAATCTCGGCAGGCTGGCCGAAGATGAAGCGGTTGCGGAAGTAGCCGATGAACGGGTCAGTAAACACGTTGACCAGCAGACCGCTGAACGCGCTGGCGGTGACGACCAGCAGATACTTGCCTCTGTTGGCGGCGGGGTAGTCTTTCAGGTGGATGATCTTATGCGCCACAAAGCCGCAGACCAGGCCGATGATAAACTTAAGGATGAAGGTGGTGATGGCATAACCGGGGTCGCCAGCGAGAATATCGGCCAAAGCCAGGCCGATAGCACCGGCCAAGCCGCCGGAGACGCCGTCCAGCAGCATAGCAGTCAGCGCCGTAAAGGTGTTGCCCAGGTGGAAGGACGAGCCGCTGCCGAAGACGTTCGGGATGCGGAAGAACTCATACGCAACCAGGCTGAGGGCAGCCATCACGCCGATGATGCTGATTTTTTGCACAGTAAATTTCGTTTTGGTCAAAGCTGCTACCAGCAGGGCCAGCGCCACTACCACAAACAGCAGCAGCCACATGGTGGATGTAGACATAATTTTCTGCTCCCCTATCTTTTTTACTTTTTTACCACAAAGCGGTTGACAAATACTTCCTTGCAAGGTATGCTCCTATTATAGCGCTTTCTGGCATCAATAAAATGCCCAGTTTTTGATTTTTTTATAGTGCCAGTTAAGGAGAGATTTGCCATGATCGAACTGGACCCCCGCTTAAAAACACCATTGTATGAGCAGCTGTACGCCGCCCTGGCGGACGAGATACGCCGCGGCGACCGCGCCCCCGGCACGCCTTTGCCGGGGCGGCGCACCATGGCCGCCCAGCAGGGCGTGAGCGTAAACACCGTGGACACAGCCTACCAGATGCTGGCAGCCGAGGGCCTGGCCGAACCGCGCCCCCGCAGCGGTTTTTACGTGCAGAAAACCTACGGCATGCTGCATACCCGCACGCCGCGCTCGGCCCCGAAGGCTGTTGTACCTGCCGCCCCGGAGCCTGTGGGCGAACCCGCCACGCTGTTTGACCTTTCCACTGGCAGTGTGGACACGGCGCTGTTCCCGGCGCGCAGCTGGGGGCGCATCCAAAAGGAGCTGCTCTACCAGCGGCCGGAGCTTTTGCAGCGCGGCGAGATGCAGGGTGACGCTGACCTGCGGGGCGAGATCGCGCACTACCTCTCGGATTATCGCGGTGTGGAGTGTACGCCGGAGCAAATCGTGGTGGGTGCGGGCATTGAGTATCTGCTGGGCTGCGTGGCGCACCTGTTCGGTAATTCCACGGCGGCCATCGAGAACCCGGGCTACTCCCGCACGCGGGCGGTTTTGGGCAACAGTGGCTTGCCCTGTACGTTGGTGGACATTGACCGGGACGGTTTGTCGGTTTCGGCGCTCGAGGCCAGCGGGGCAAGCCTGTGCTATCTGACGCCGAGCCATCATTTTCCCACCGGTGTAACGATGCCCGCCACCCGCCGGGCACAACTGCTGGCCTGGGCGGCCGAAAAACCGGGGCGGTATATTTTGGAGGATGATTACGATTCAGAGTTCCGCTTTGACACGCGTCCCCTCCCCTGTCTGCAGGGCATGGCGGGGGCGGACGGGCCGGTGGTATACCTGACCACCTTCTCCAAAAGCCTTGCCCCCGGCATCCGCATTGCCTGCATGGTGCTGCCGCAAAGTCTGCTGAGGCGGTATCGCCGGGATTTTGCGGCCTACGCCAACACGGTGAGCCGGTTTGAGCAGCAGACACTTTGCGAGTTTATGGCGGGCGGGTATTTTACCCGCCACCTGGCCCGGATGCGCCTTGCCTACAAGCGCCGCATGGAAACTTTTGCCGCGGCGCTGCGGGCGGCCCTGCCGGGCGTGGAACTGGACGGTGTACACAGCGGGCTGCATTTTCTGCTAACGCTGCCCCAAGCCGAGAGTGAAGCCGCCATGGTACAGGCCGCCGCCCAGCACGGTGTGCGGCTGCGGGGCCTGAGTGAATATTACATGGCCCGGCCGGAGTTGTGCCGACCCAACACGGTAGTGGCCGGTTACTCAGCTCTGAAAGAGGACGACATTCCCGCCGTAGCGGCAGCTTTAGCGGGAGCATGGTGTTCCTTTCTTTGAACCTGCTTTCTTTGAAAAGAAAGTAGGCAAAGAAACTTTAAAACATTAAAATTACAAGGAGGGTACACGATTTTTTCGTGTACCCTCTTTGATTAAAAGTTCTTTTGGTTCCTTTTCCTTCAAGAAAAGGGACAAGCCCTCGTTATTTGTCCGCAGCAGCCTCTTTGATAGCGGCCACGGTGGCGGCGAGGTTCTGCATATCGCTGGGGACGATGAGCTTGGTAGCTTTGCCGTCAGCGACCTTCTCCATAGCTTCCATGCTGCGCAGGGCCAGGAAGTTGTGGTTGGGGTTAGCTTCATTGATCATGCGGATGGCGTCGGCCTGGGCTTTCTGCACAGTCAGCAGGGCCTCGGCTTCACCTTCAGCCTCACGGATACGCTGCTGCTTGACAGCCTCGGCGCGCAGGATGGCGGATTCCTTTTCGCCCTCGGCGCGGGTAATGGCAGCCTGCTTTTCGCCCTCGGCCAGCAGGATGGAGGCGCGCTTCTCACGGTCGGCCTTCATCTGCTTCTCCATGGCCTGGCGGATCTCCACGGGCGGCTCAATATTCTTCAGCTCCACGCGGTTGACCTTGATGCCCCAGCGGTCGGTGGCTTCGTCCAGGCTGGCGGTGATCTTGGTGTTGATGGCGTCGCGGCTGGTCAGGGTCTCGTCCAGCGTCATGGAGCCGATGATGTCACGCAGGGTCGTGGCAGACAGGTTCTCGATGGCCTGGATGGGACGGTTGACGCCGTAGGCGTACATCTTGGCATCGAACACCTGGAAGAAGACGACGGTGTCGATCATCATGGTAACGTTATCGCGGGTGATAACGGGCTGCGGGGGGAAGTCTGCGGCTTCCTCTTTCAGCGAAACTTTGCGGGAGATGCGCTCGACGAAGGGCGTGCGGATGTGCAGGCCCGCACCCCAGGTGTCTTTGTAGACACCGAGCCACTCGGTTACGTAGGCGTTGGATTGGGGCACGATGACGATGCAGCGCACCAGCACCACCAGAATGATGATAAGAAGAATGGCAAGGATCCAGATCATGGCAGGGTTCCCCTTTCTTTTTGGCTTTTCTTTTGTTTATTCTACGGACGTTGCTTCTGTCACCGGGGTGACCAGCAGAACGGCGCCGTCCACATCGGCTACGCAGATACGCGCGCCCTGCGGGATGGCAACTTCGGCACGGGCCTGCCAATCCAGACCATCGACGCGGACACGGCCCGGCATGCCCGGCTCAATGGCCACCAGCACGATGCCCTGTTTGCCGATGGTCAGCGGCGAGCCGTTGGTGACCGGCGGCTTATGCTCTTTCCGGCGGCGGGTCAGCGTAGGCACCATAATGGCCAGCGCAACCGCCGATACCACCGCGAACACCGCCGCCTGGATGCCCAGCGAAGATGTAAAGAAACTGGCAAACATAGCCGCCGCAGCACCGATGGCGAACCACACCGACACCAGCGCGGTGGTAGCTGTTTCCACGGCGATAAACGCCACGATGGCCACCAGCCAAAGGATCGTATCAAACCACATACAGGCTACCTCCTTTCCGGCAGAATCATTTGTGAACACTTTAACATAGTAAAGCGCTGCTGTCAAGTCTTGGGACGAAAAAAGACGAAGCAGAAACAAAAAAGGCTCCCTCTCAGAGGGGGCCTTTTGCACGCACCTCTACAACGGGGCGCGTTATAAATAGCTCATTTCCTCGCGGCGTTTGCCAGCCAGGTCAGGATTGTCGAGGACGGCTCCGGCACCAAGGGCTACGCAGTCCAGCGGGGCTTCGGCGATGTGCACATCGATGCCGGTCTCGTTCTGGATGAGGGTATCCAGCCCGCGCAGCAGCGCGCCACCGCCCGAAAGCATAATGCCGCGGTCGATGATGTCGCTGGAAAGTTCCGGCGGGGTGCACTCCAGCGTATCCTTGATGGCGTCCACGATGCGCAGCAGGCTTTCGCTCATGGCCTCACGCACTTCCTCAGACCGGATGAGGATATCCTTGGGCAGGCCGTCCACCAGGTTGCGGCCCTTGATCTCCATGCTGGTCTCGGGGTCCTGGGGGCAGGCAGAGCCGATCTCGATCTTGATCTGCTCGGCGGTGCGCTCGCCCACCAGCAGGTTGTACTTGCGCTTGATGAAGGCGATGATGCTCTGGTCCAGCGTGTCGCCCGCACAGCGGACGCTGCGGCTGGACACGATGCCCGACAGGCTGATGACAGCCACCTCGGCCGTGCCGCCGCCGATGTCCACGATCATGCTGCCGATGGCATCGGTGGTGGGCAGGCCCGCACCGATGGCGGCAGCCATAGGCTCCTCGATCACCGTGACTTGGCGTGCGCCCGCCTTGGCGGCAGCCTGGCGCACAGCGCGGCGCTCGACCTCGGTAACGCCGGAGGGCACGCAGATGACCACCCGCGGGTGGGCCAGAATACTGTTGCCGCAGGCCTGGCGGATGAAACTTTGCAGCATGGCGGCGGTAATATCAAAGTCCGCGATGACGCCGTCCTTTAACGGGCGGACTGCCACGATGGACCCCGGTGCGCGGCCGATGACGGCCTTTGCCTCGTGCCCGACGCTGCGGACCCGCAGTTCATCACTGCGCGGGTCCACGGCCACCACGCTGGGTTCCCGCATGATGATGCCGCGGCCTTTCATATACACCAGCGTGTTGGCGGTACCCAGATCAATGCCGATATCCTTGGTAAACATAGCCTGTATTCTCCTGAAAAATGCAGTCAGAGTGTCTTTGAATTTGCCCATGCAGCTCCCACTTTCTTTGTCGGGGCTGTTGGCAAATGTTACGCAAATTCGCGCAAAAGCTGTGCCGCGCGGTGGACCGGCAGCCCCATAATGTTGTAATAGCACCCCTCGATGCCCGCGCACCAGAGGGCAGCATGCCCCTGGATGGCATAGGCCCCAGCCTTGTCATACGGCTCCGGCGTGCGGACGTAGGCGCGCAGGTCGTCCTCTGCGATGGGCGAGAAATGCACCAGCGTCGTCTCCACGGTAGCAGCCGCGCGGCCGCCCTTGCAGATGCAGACGCCGGTGTGTACCTTGTGGGTGCGGCCGGAGAGTGCCCGCAGCATGCGCAGGGCGTCGGCTTCATCCTGGGGTTTCCCGAACACCTCACCGCCGCAGTCCACCACGGTATCAAAGCCGAGGACGGTATCCGCCGGGTGCAGTTTGGCCACAGCGCGGGCCTTGGCCGAAGCCAGGCTCTGCGCCAGGTGAGCCGGAGTATCGGCGGCGATCTTACCCTCGTCCACATCGCTGGTGATAACGGTATAGTCCGGTGTGATGAGTGCCATCAGTTCGCGGCGGCGCGGGCTGCCGGATGCCAGGATCAATGCCATAGCAGGGTGTCCTTTCGTGTTTGATTATAGCCGGGGCGGGGTGTCGAAGTCTGTTCGTTCCGCTCGAGGCTGGAAAATTTTGGAAATTTCGTTTTTGTGGGTGTCTGCGGGTTATGTTCCGCCGGGTTTACTTGCCGGTGGAGCCAAAGCCACCGGTGCCGCGGTCAGTATCGGAGAGTTCCTCGGCCGCCGCAAACCCGGCCTGCCAGACGGGGGCGATGCACAGCTGGGCCACGCGCTCGCCGGGCTGGATGGTGTAGGCGGTGTCCGACAGGTTGACCATCGGCACACGGAGTTCGCCGCGGTAGTCACTGTCGATGACGCCGACGCCGTTGGCCATGCACAGGCCGTGCTTGATGGACAGGCCGCTGCGGGCATACACCAGCGCCACGCAGGAGGCATCGGGCAGCTCAATGGCAAGGCCCGTGGGCACCAGCGTGCGCTGCATGGGGGCCAGGGTCAGCGGCTCATCCAGCACAGCGCACAGGTCAGCCGCCGCCGCGCCGGGGGTAGCGTAGGCGGGCACCTGGGCGCGGGGGTCTAGCTTTTTATATTTTACGGTAGGATTCATGGTTGTCTCCTAAACATCAGTTATTGGTATAGTATAGTCCACGGGTGAACTCGCTGTCAAAGGGTTGGGCGGCAAAAAGCTCTGCCAAAATCTGGGCCGTGCGCTGCGGGGTCTCGGTGGTAAAGGCGGCAACGGCCGTATCCACCGGCATCTCTCGCAGGCGGTCGCCCATGTAGAGCGGCACCGGGTTGTATACTGTGCGGATGCCCGCCCCGCCGGGGGCCGAGCAGGTCACGGTAAAGTCACGGCCCTTGCGGTCCCGCAGGGTGCCGCCGCTGCGGCAGGAAGCGCAGTCATGCACATTGCGCAGCGGACAGGCGCGGGTCAGCATCAGCGGAAGGTGGCCGTAGCAGAGGGCCGCAGTAGGTACACCGGGGGCCACCGCCTGCATGGCGGTCAAGGCCGTTTCCGGCTGCAGAAGCATGCCTTGCAGGCCCAGGGACGTATAGCGGGCGGCGCTCATCGGGTTGGTGATGTTCAGGCCCAGGCCGCCATAGAGGGTCCAGCCGTCGGTATAGCGCAGCTGGGCGGGGTTGTTGACCACCGCCCCGGCGAAACCGGCGTCTTTCAACGCGGCCAGACAGGCGGCGGTCTTTGCCTCCAGCTTGCCAAACATGACGCGGGGCAGTTCCAGCAGGGTCTTGCCGCGCCATTCGGCAGGGATGCTGTCGGCTTCAGCGATGGGGAATACCAGCCACTGCAGCTTTTCTACAGAGTCCGCCGGGCACTGGGCCGTGCGGGCAAAGCGGGCCACCAACTCCGGGATGTGACCTACGCTGTGGGCTGGATAGACGGGCATCTCAAAGGGATGGATAGCGTGGGGCTGTACAACACTGCGCTTTTCCAGCAGCTTGTCCAGCGCCTCGCGGCGCATCTCGTTCCAGGCAGAGCCGGGCAGGAAGCCCAGGCTTCCCTCCCCTGCGTCCACCGTGATACCGGCGGCCGCAAAGGGGGTGCCGCCGGTCTTGTTCAGCGCACGCTCAATTCCGGGCAGCGGGTCCTTCTGGGCGGGCTGCGGCTCGTCAGCGCTGTAAACGTTGACCCTGTTGCCCGCATCATCGGCGGCGGTCAGCTTGATGCCGCCATCCTCGACGCCTCCGCTGACGGTGTACTGTATCGGCACCCGCTGCAGTTCTCGGCGGAACAGCTCGCGGGCTTTGGGCGTGGCGGCGCGGGTGGCCGCAGCGTCAGCCTCGGTGCGGACGCCGAACATCCTGCCGTCGTTATGGTTGGTCAGGTAGCCGTCGGTGAAGCCGGACCGGGAGAAGATGTCCCGCACCAGCTTTTCATCATAGGGCTGGCCCTCCCGCACGGCACGGCAGGCGGCCACCGCGGCGGCGGCGTATTCGGGCGTGCGCAGACGGCCCTCGATCTTGGCGCTGACCACACCGGCGTCCATCAGTTCCCGGATGTGGGGAATATAATCCATATCTTTCAGGCTCAGGTGGCAGGCTTTGCCGGGCTGGCCGGGGCGCAGGCCCGCGCTGGCATCAAAGGGCAGGCGGCAGGGGCCTGCGCAGGCGCCGCGGTTGCCGCTGCGTCCGCCTAAAAAGGCGCTCATCATGCACTGGCCGGATACGCTCATGCAAAGGGCGCCGTGGACAAACACTTCTACCTCAATAGGGCTGGCGGCGCAGACAGCGCGGATCTCTTCCAGCGAGAGCTCGCGGGCCAAGATCACGCGGTCGTAGCCCAAGGCGGCCAGTTCCCGCGCACCCTCGGGCGTGTGGATACTCATCTGGGTAGAGCCATGCAGGTGCAGCGTGGGGGCGATGGTCTTTACCATCCGGGCCGCAGCCAGGTCATCCGAAATGACGGCATCGGCCCCGGCTTCGGCCACGGCGCGCACGGCATCGGCCAGACCGGGCAGTTCGCGGTCATAGACCAGCGTATTCAGGGTAACGTGTACCTTTACGCCGCGGGCGTGGCAGAAACTGACAGCCTCTTTCAGCTCGTCCGGGGTAAAGTTGCCCGCGGTGCGGCGGGCGTTGAATCCCGTAAGGCCCAGATAAACAGCATCAGCGCCGCTGAAAACAGCGGCGCCAAGCATTTCACGGTTACCTGCCGGGGCTAAGATCTCCAGCTTGTTGCTCATGCATCCTCCAGGGGGGTCTGGGCGCGGCGCAGGCGGCGCTCCAGTTCATCAATGCGGCGCTTCAGCGAGGCATTCTCGCGGCGGGTCTCCTCGGCTGCCATCTTGGCGCTGGCGGCATCCTCGAGGTAATCCTTGATCTGACGGCGCATGTTGTCAGCGCTGCCGCTGGCCTTTTCCAGCTCATCACGGTAGTTCAGCGCCGTCATCACAGCGGCGGTAGTGATCGAAACCGAGTTTGAGGAAGCCATCAGTTCATTCATATCCAGGTTCAGGCGGTCGGCAAGGTTCTGCATGTAGTCCTCGCTCTCGCTTGTATTGACAACGTAGCTGGACCCGCAGATGTTCAGCCGCACTTTTGAAGTGGCCATGCCCATGATTTGTACTCCTTCCCAAATTGTGTCTAAATTCAGCCCTGCTCCAACCGCGGCTGAAATTTTATGTTAGCTTTATTATAATACAAAACCGGGCGCAGCAAAAGGGCTTTTTTCATAAAAGTCTAAAAAAAGCCGCCAAGCAGGCAATTTTGACTTGCGTAATTTATACTTTTTAGCTATAATCAATAAAGTGGTGTGTTAAAGCAACCGCAAAGTACGCCGTATCCCTGAAACATACGGCGGAAAATGATGGAAAGAACGACCGAAGAAAGTTAGGAGAGAACGATTTGAAATACACAAAGCGTGAGTTTGAGAAGCTCCTGAAAGATAAGTTGACCAGCGAGTGCAATGTCACCCTGGATACTGCTTCCGCCGACCAGATCTATCGCTGCCTGGCTTCTGTCACCCGCCAGATCATGTCTGACCGCCAGAAGCAGTTCCAGTCCAAAGTGCTGGGCCAGGGCAAAAAGCAGGTCTACTACCTCTGCATGGAATTCTTGATGGGCCGCAGCCTGCGTTCCAGCCTGTTCAACCTGGGGCTGAACGAAGTGGCCGAGAGCGTGCTGGCGGATGCCGACATCAAGATCGATACCATTTACGATCAGGAACCCGATGCCGGCCTGGGCAACGGCGGTCTGGGCCGCCTGGCCGCCTGCTATCTGGACGGCATGGCTACTGACTGCATCCCCGGCACCGGCTACTCCATCCTGTATGAGTACGGCATTTTCAAGCAGAAGATCGTGGACGGCTGGCAGCAGGAAACTGCCGACAACTGGCTGCCCGGCGGTCAGGTCTGGATCAAGAGCCATCCCGACCAGGCCCAGGAGATCCGTTTTGACGGCCAGGCTATCGAGACCTGGGAGGGCGGCTTCCACCACGTCAAGTACGAGAATTATAACTCTGTCATCGCCGTGCCCAACGATATGTATGTGGCCGGTTACGGCAGCAACGGCGTTTCCAAACTGCGTCTGTGGCAGGCTAAGGCCCCCAGCTTTGATATGAGCAGCTTTAACGCCGGCAACTACAACACCGCCATCAGCCAGTCTGCTTCTGCCGAGCTGATCTCCAAGATCCTGTACCCCAACGATAACCACACCGAGGGTAAGATCCTGCGTCTGCGCCAGCAGTACTTCTTCTCTGCCGCGTCCATCGCCGACATCCTGCAGAACCACCTGAACCAGTACGGCACGCTGGACAACCTGCCTGACAAGGTCTCCATCCAGCTGAACGATACCCATCCCACCGTGGCCATCCCCGAAATGATGCGCATTCTGCTGGATGAGTGCAGCTATGAGTGGGATGCTGCCTTCGACATCTGCCGCAAGGTCTTCGCTTACACCAACCACACTGTCATGAGTGAGGCTCTCGAGAAGTGGAACGCCGACATCTTCCGCTCCACCCTGCCCCGTATCTGGCAGATCGTCTGCGAAATGGACCGCCGCTGCCGCGCCGAGCTGGCCCAGGCATTCCCCGGTGACCAGGGCAAGATCGACTACATGGCCATCATCGGCGACAACCAGGTGCGCACCGCCAACATCTGCGCTTACACCTGCCACGCTATCAACGGCGTTTCCAAGCTGCACAGTGAGATCATCAAGGACAGCGTTTTCCACGATTACTTCTTGTTCAAGCCCAACGCTTTCAAAAACGTTACCAACGGCATCGCTTACCGCCGCTGGCTGCTCTGCTCCAACCCCGGCCTGACCCACCTGCTGGAAGAGACCATCGGCGACGGCTTCAAGACCGATGCCTCTGAGCTGAAGAAGCTGGAGAAATTTGTGGATGACAAGAGCGTGCAGGAGGCTGCCGCCAAGGTCAAACGCGAGAACAAGGTCATCTTCGCCAACTACCTGCAGAAGTCTACCGGCCAGGTCATCGACCCCGATTCTATCTTTGACTGCCAGGTCAAGCGTATGCACGAGTACAAGCGCCAGCACCTGAACGCCCTGAACATTGCGGCCGAGTACCTGTACCTGAAGAGCAACCCGAACGCTGAGTTCACCCCCAAGACCTACATCTTCGGTGCCAAGGCTGCCCCCGGCTACTACATGGCCAAGCAGATGATCCGCATGATCTGCAAGCTGGGCAAGCTGATTGACGAAGATCCCGCTGTGCGCGGCAAGCTGCGCATCGTCTATCTGGAGGACTACTGCGTCAGCCTGTCTGAGCGCCTGATGCCCGCCTCCGAAGTTTCCGAGCAGATCTCTCTGGCTGGCACCGAGGCTTCCGGTACCGGCAACATGAAGTTCATGCTGAACGGTGCCATCACCCTGGGCACCCTGGACGGCGCCAATGTGGAGATTGCCGATGCCGCTGGCCACGAGAACGAGATCATCTTTGGTATGCTGACCCCCGAGGTCAACGCACTGAAGGGCATGGGCTACCACCCCGGCGCCTTTATCAACGGCGACAACACCGCGATGGCCGTGCTGGACTTCCTGGAGAAGGGCTGGAACGGCGAAAACTTCAGCGAGGTCACCAGCAACCTGCGCAATGCTGACCCGTACATGGTCATGGCGGACTTCAAGGATTACCGCCGTGCCCAGCACGACCTGCAGCAGCTGTACCGCGACAAGCAGAAGTGGAATCACATGAGCCTGAAGAACATTGCCAACGCCGGTATCTTCAGCGCCGACCGTTCCATCATGGATTATGCGCGCGACATCTGGGGTGCTGCTCCCGTCAAATAATCATATCTTTTGATTTTTGCCGTGCCCCGTGAGGGGTACGGTTTTTTATTATCCAAAGCGAGGACAACTATGTCTCACACCTATTACAACAGCCTGGATACCGCCTGCAAAACGCCTTTTGGCGCGGTGCCTGCCGGGCAAGAGGTCACTTTTCGCCTGACGGTCCCGGAATCCCTGGGCTATGTGGACCCCCACCTGGTGCTGACCAAGGACCGCGAGGCTCCCGTGCATTACCGCATGGAGTTCGCGGGCCAGACACCCCAGCAGAACCACTTTACCTTTACCATCGCCCCCACCACGCCGGGTCTGTACTTTTACCACTTTGACCTGTACACCGATTTCCGCCGCATCTACCGCGATGCCGGCGGCGAGGGCGTGCTGAGCTGGACCGATGGCACCGACTGGCAGCTGACCGTTTACGAGCCGGATTTCAAGACACCGGACTGGATCAAGAACGGCACGATGTACCAGATCTTCCCCGACCGCTTTTGCGAGGGCAAGCCCGGCAAGCCGATGCCTTTTGCCGACCGCATCTACCGCGAGGACAAGACCGGCGAGCCCTACTTTTGGCCCACCGAGCAGCAGGAAGGCTACCTGAACATGGACTATTACGGCGGCGACTTTGCGGGCATCCAGCAAAAGCTGCCGTACCTGTGCGATTTAGGCGTCAGCTGCATTTACCTGAACCCCATCTTTGAGGCCCACGCCAACCACCGCTACAACACCGCCAACTACCTGAAAGCCGACCCGCTGCTTGGCACGAACGAGGAGTTTGCCGCCCTGTGCGCTGCCGCTGCCAAAGAAGGCATCCGCATCATTCTGGACGGTGTATTCAGCCACACGGGGTCGGACTCGGTCTACTTCAACCGGGAGGGCCGCTATGGCCCGGGCGGTGCTTATCGCGATCGCAATTCACCCTATCGCAGCTGGTACGACTTCGACTCCGGCTATCCCAGCGGCTACCGCTGCTGGTGGGGCTTTGAGACGCTGCCCGAGGTGCAGGAGGACTCGCCCTCCTACATCGATTTTGTCTGCGGCAAGGGCGGCGTCATCGATACCTGGCTGGGGCTGGGGGCTTCGGGCTTCCGGCTGGATGTGGCCGACGAACTGCCCGACGCCTTTATTGAGCGCATCCGCCAGGCCGTCAAGGCTCACGGTGAGGACAAGCTGCTGATTGGTGAAGTGTGGGAGGATGCCACCACCAAGGAGGCATTCGGCCGGCGGCGCACCTACCTGCGCGGCAAGGGGCTGGACGCCGTGATGAACTACCCCTTCCGCAATGCGGCGCTAAGCTATGTCACCGGCGGCGACGTGCACGCGGTGGCCGAGCAGATTTTGAGCATCTGCGAGAACTACCCTGCCCCGGCGCTGAACTGCGCGATGAATTTCCTATCCACCCACGATACCGAGCGCGCCATCACCGCCATTGCGGGTGAACCCGCCAACGGCCGTGACCGCTACTGGCAGAGCGGACGGTGCATCCCTGCCGAGAAAATGGACGATGCCATGCGCAAACTGCTGCTGGGCTACGCCATGATCTTTACACTGCCCGGTGTGCCCTGCATCTACTACGGCGACGAGATCGCCATGCAGGGCTACCGCGACCCGTTCAACCGTGCGTTCTTTGATTGGAACAGCACCGAGCAGCGGCTGCGCGGCCCGCTGAAAACGCTGGCCCACCTGCGCAAAGGCTGCGACGCCTTCGACGGCGGGCGGCTGGAGATCGTGCGGGCGGACACCGATGTGCTGCACTACCGCCGCATCGGCAAGACCCAGACCGCCGAGATCATCCTGAACCGCGGCCCCCACCTGATCGCCGAGCTGGCCTTTGGCAAGTACGCCGAGGTGAACCCCGGCGGCTTTACCGTGCTGGTGGAGGAAAACCACCCCGAACATGTGGGGTATTTCTCCATTTACTGATTTTTGACGATTTATAAGCAAAAAACATCCGCTTACCGCGTGACAAAGCGCACGATAAGCGGATGCTTTTATTTTTTATGTTCGCGGCCGGGCAGCGGCAAACTGCACACCAGCGCAATGCCCAGGGCCAAAGCCAGGGCGATTTTTAAGGTTTCCACACCTTTGTTCAAAAACAGCGTGCGGTCATCCCGCAGGAAGTAATAGGCGGTGTAATAGATGCCCGCCCCCGGCACCAGCGGGAAGATGCCAGGCAGCAGAAACACCGTGACCGGGGCCTTGTGGTAGACCGAGAAGAACCGTGCGCAGAGCGTCAGCGGCAGCGTGGCGATGAGCACCGCAACGGGCGCGCTAACGCCCAGCAGGTCGTAGCAGAGGATGTAGGCCATCCAGCCCACCGCGCCGGTCAAGCCGCCCGCCAGATAGTGCCGCTTGGGCACGTGGAAGGTGATGCCAAAGCTGATGGTGGCCACCACCGCCACCACAAACTGTGTAAGGTAGTTGGTCCAGAGGGGCGTACTCATACGGCCACCCCCAATCCGTGCATAACCAGCCAGCCCAGCACCACGCCGCAGGCAATGCTGCCCGCAATCAGCACCGCATCCAGCAGGCGAATGGAACCAGAGAGGTAGTCGCCGTTCAGGATGTCGCGCACGCCCATGGTCAGAGCGACGCCGGGGGTCAGCACCATCAGCGCACCGATGATCGCCGCATTGGCACTGACGGCGGGCAGTGCCGCCTGCACCCCGACCGACCACACCGTGCAGGCAAAGGCCGCCACAATATCGGTAAAGATGCGGTTGATCTTATGCTGGCCGAACCACTGGCAGATCAAAATTTCCAGCAGGCCCGCCACGGTAGCCACGGCGGCGTCCAACGGTGTACCGCCAAAAAGGTAGGCGAACCCAGCCGCGCCGACGATGCAGGCCAGCCGCTCGCCCGCCGGCGAAGTGCGGGGCACAGACTGTGCCTGCTGCAGGCGGGCTTCGGCTTCCTCGACCCCCAGCCGACCGGCGGCCAGCTCACGGGAAAGCTCGTTGATGGCTTCGACCCGGCCCAGGTGGATGGACACTGACGGCACATGGCGGATGAGACTGACGTTGTGGGTGCTGCCCATGGATGCTGACGCGAAGATGCCGTTTGTCAGCACGTAGACATGAAAGTCCCGCACACCCAGGCTGTGGGCCATGATCTCCATCGTCTGCTGGACGCGAAAGACCTCGCCGCCGTTTTCCAGCAGGGTCTGCCCGGCGTCCATCACCAGGTCAGCCGCCCGTTCCAGCAGGTCATTCTCCACGGATATTCTCCCGTACAGCGTTAAATTCCGGGTAATGGGCGTACAGGTGCTTGGCGATGGCTTCCATCAGCAGGTAGTCATGCTCCGAGTCAATATCAATGATGCCGGTGTCCATCATAACGCTGACGCCGAACTTGGAGTGCCACAGGATGGGGTCCGGGTTGTCCACCAGAAAGGCGCGGCGGATGACGTAGATGGAGGCGTTGACATCGTAGACCTCAGGGGCCTGCTGGCGGCCGGTGAACTGGCTCTCGATGACCATCTCGGCGTGGTCGCCCACAATTTTGAACATGTTGAACCAGGGGTTGCGGCGGGCTTCGCAGACGCTGAAGATGATCTGCAGATCCTCGCGCTCCTGCGCTTTGGCAAAGGCGTTCTCGATGTCCTGCTCAGTGCGCAGGGGGCTGGTGATGTCCAGGTCGATCATTGCGTCGTAGGGCTTGCCGGTGCGGGCCTCCATACGGGCAAAGCTGTCCTTGTAGACCTCCACCTTGGGCACACGGTCGCCGCCCAGCTCAGCCCCGCGGGGCAGGTAGATGACCTCGGGGTATTCGGCAGCCACCAGCTTGGCCAGGTCCTCGCTGTCGGTGTTCAGGGCAACGTCCACTTCCAGTTCGGGGTGGTTTTTGATGAACAGTTCGGCGGCGCTCAAGGAGTAATAAACCAGCGGTTTACCGCAGAAATTTTTGAGATTTTTGTTTTTAAAGCCTTTGCTGCCTGCACGGCCGCAGATGGTGATAAGCAGACGTTTCATATCAGTGTTCCCCCAAAGTCAGTTTCAGGACATCCAGCGCCAGCGCGGGCGGGTTGCAGCTTTGCTGTTCGTCGCCCAGGGCGTAGTCAGTAAAATATTCGATCTCCCGCTCGTAGCGGCGGTTGACGTCCTCTTCATAATGCTGCACGGTGCCGTCGGGCAGGGTCAGCGTACCGGCGCCAAAGTCGGCCAGATAGCTGCCGTCGCGGCAGAAAAGTTCGATGCTGCGCCGATAGCCGCGGCCGAAATAGTCAAGATGCACCTCGGCCAGCAAGGTGGGATACTTGGCGATATAGACCGACAGATCGTCGGAGTCGATCTCCAGATCCGAGTAGGTGCCCTTAAAATTGTACAGCTGCTGCGGCACGCCGAACAGGTCCACAAGGTAATCCCACTCGTGGATGAGGTCGATGGTGACGCCGCCGCCCAGCGCCTTGTGGGCGCTGTAGACCGTGCGGTAGTCGACACCCGGCCGCCAATCCGGCAGGTAGCTGGAGCAGATGACCCGGGCGCAATAGGGGTGCAGCGTGGGCAGCAGATCTTTGAGGGCCAGCATCACACCGCACCAGCGCATGGGCGCGGCCACGTAGGCTTTCTGGTTTTCCGGCAGGCAGTCGGCCAGGTTCAAGCCGGTCTGCTCGGCAGAAAAGATCGGTTTTTCGATAAAAAGTGCTTCGCCGCGGCCCTTCACCTGCTGCAATGCCTCGACATGCAAACTGGTGGGGTTGGTGATAAACACCATATCATACCGGGCAGGCGCGGCGGCCAAATCGGTGTACTGGGCGTGCAGCAGCTCAGCCACGCCGTCCCGCAGGGGGCGGTGCAGGTCACTGCGCAGGGCATCGGCCTGCAAGGTCCAGCCGCGATCGGTGCAAAGGATATGCAGGTTTTTTAAGTGGCGGGTGCCGATGGAACCCAACCCCACAAACAGCGCGGTGATGGTGCGCATGGATCAGGCCTCCTCGATTTTGTCCATCAGCTGGATGGCCGCCAAATCCTTGGTAAAGCTCCAGCGTGGCGTCTCAGTGCCCTTCAGCACGCCAAAAAAGTTCGTCAGTTCGTCCACATAGGCGTTCTCGACGATGTTGTCGCTGTAGCGGCTGTCATGCTCAAAGCTGGCGTAGGTGTTCACAGGCTGCTTGTCGCCGTCCTTGAACTCGTACAGGGCCTTGGGGTTCCCCTCCCAGAAGAGGTGGATGCCGTCGCCGAAGCACTCAAAGCTGCGCACAGCCTTGCGGCTGACCACATCCGCCGCCAGCACACCCTGCACGCCGCCCTTGTGGCGCAGCAGCAGGGTCACGCAGTCTGGGTACGGCAGGCCCAGGTCGCTGATGGTATCCTTCTGCACAGTGACAGACTCGACATCCCCGAAGGCATCCAACAGCCAGGGCAGGTCGATGCCGAATATCTCACGCACACCGCCGGTACGGGCATTGCCCACAAAGAAGTTTTTGTAGTTTTCCCAGGGGTGCCAATCCGGCAGATACTGACCGATGTGGTAGATATAATGCACCGGCTTGCCAAAAGCCTGCACCTGCTGTTTGATGTACTGCGTTTCGCGGCGGTACAGCATGGTGGAGGAGAGGAACAGCGGCAGGTTTTTGGCGGCCGCCTTGGCCATGTTCTCGGCGTAGCCGTCCCCTACCAGGTTCAGCTCGGTAAAAACAGGCAGGTCGTTATCCAGCAGTTCGCCGATGACCGCAGCGTGGGAGAGCGGCGCGGTGCAAACCAGAGCGGCGTCCGGGTGCTCGGCGGCCACGGCCTCGGCAATGGTGGGATAGGCGGCATCTGCCAGGCCCAAGGTGCAGGCCTCGGCACGGCGGGCCTCGGCGGTATCCACGCCCACAATGTGGAGGGCGGCGTCAATGCCTTTGGATAGGCGCGCGCGGCGCTTGCCCATACTGCCCAGACCAACGATCAGAAGTTTCATACCAAAACGCTCCTTTGGGGGTCAAATTCCGGCACAGGGCCGTCATAAAATATTTTAGGCTTTGAGAAATCAAAGTTTTGCAGCACGGTGCAGATCTTGCCGCTGGTGTTCCCGCCGCCGTAGGGGCTTTGGGCCGTGGCGGCGGTGGCGGCAAACTCCGGACTTAACGCGCGGCGCAGGGCGGCTTCAATGACCGGTTCCTCGGCATCACAGCACAAAACGTTGGCGCAGATAGCGCGCCCCGCCTGGCGCTGGCCGATATTGACGGTGGGCACCTTAAAGGTCGGCGTTTCCACCACGCCGGAGGAGGAATTACCCGCCACCAGCGCGGCGTACTGCATGGCCGAAAGGTACCGCCGCAATCCCAGGCTTTGGATGAACCCGGCGCGGTCGGGGTGTTCGGCGGCAAAGCGCTGCATGCGGGCCGTGCAGATCTGTCCGCCTGCGTCGGCGTTAGAGCCGGTGATGAGCCAGTAGACGCCGGGCACGGCTTCCATAGCGGCGCAAAGGGCTTCACTCTGGGCGGCGGGCGAGCCGGCATCGGCAGAAGTCTCGGGGTGGTAAGTCACCAGCGCAAAGGGCTGCTGCAGCGGGAAGCCTGTGGAATTGCACAATTCTTCCCGGCTCATTTTGGGCAGAGTGCGGATGTTCTCGTCGCCCAGGCCGCCCACGCAAAACACCGTTTCGGGAGCTTCGCCCATACGGACCAACCGGGCGGCGCTATCAGCGCAGGACGGGAAATGCACCGCTGCCATTTTGGTGATGCAGTGGCGGTAGTATTCATCCGCCGCGCCAAGGGTCACGTCCCCGCCTGAAATGTGGGCGATGGGGATATGCCGGGCCGCCGCAGCGGTGGCTGCCGCGAAAATTTCAAACCGGTCGCCCAGCAGCAGCACGGCATCGGGACGGTGGGCGGAAAAGTATGCGTCAAACACGGTAATGGTGCGGGCAATGGTCACGGCCACCGGCTCGTTCTCATCGCCCACAAAAATCGGCAGGCGGGCCGCGACGGGTACGCCGTCGGCTTCGATCTCCCGCACTGTCTCGCCCAAACGCGGGCAGAGGTGCGCGCCGGTGGCCACCAGCTGCAATTGCAGCGTGCTGGACGCCGCCAGCTTTTGCACCACAGGGCGCAGCAGACCGTATTCCGCCCGCGTGGCGGTCACTACACAAATCGTGCGCATAAAACCTCGTTACAGCTCGATTTTTTCATCCTCGGCAAAGTCGCGCTTGGCGGCTTGGCCCAGCACTTCGTACCAGCGCATGGGGGAAATGCCGTCCCCGGGGCGCTTGGTGGTCAGGTTCTCGGTGGTAAAGATCTCCCCTGCCTTGATGGCGCGGGCAGCCACGATGCTTTTGCGGGCCACCGTTTTGTTGGGGGCTTCGCTCTCGGTCAGGTGCTTGTGACCGTCGCCCAGGGCGGCTTCCACATGGCGCACCGCGTCCACCATAGCCTTGAACTCGGCAGGGTCGAGGCTGGCTTTCTGGTCGGGGCCGGGCAGGGATTTATCCAGCGTGAAGTGCTTTTCGATCACCTGCGCGCCCAGCACGGCAGCGGCGACGTCACACTCCCAGCCGGGGGTGTGGTCGGACAGGCCCACCGGCAGACCGAACTGGTCGAACAATTCCTGCATGGCGGTGAGGTTGGCGTCCTCGTAGGGGGTGGGGTACTGGGTGTTGCAGTGCAGCACCGTGACCTCGGGGCAGCCGCCATCGTCCAGGATGCCCAGGGCGTCGGTAATCTCATTCAAGTTGCTCATGCCGGTGGAAAGCAGCACAGGGGTGTGCAGCTTGGCCACTTCCTCGAGATACGGCAGGTTGGTGATCTCTCCGGAGGGCACTTTAATAAGCGGCAGGCCCAGAGTGCCCAGAAACTGCACACTGGGGATGTCAAACGGCGCAGAAAGGTACTGGATGCCGATGGAATCGCAGTATTCTTTCAGCTCCTTATGCCCCTCGAAGGAGAAGTGCAGCTTGCGGATCATCTCCAGCTGGCTTTCGGCCGCATCGGTGGTCTGCTTCTGGTACTCAGCCTTCTCGGCGAATTTGCTCACGACCAGTTCAGGCACAGCGGTCTGGTACTTTACAATGTCCGCGCCGCACTCTTTGGCGGTCAGGGCCAGTTTTTTGGCCATTTCCAGGTCGCCGTTGTGGTTGACACCGGCCTCGGCAATGATGGTTACGGGCATCAGGGTGCCTCCTTTACTGCTGGCTCTCCAGCTTGCGTCTCATTTTTTCCAGTTCTTCCAGCTGGCCCATATCCATCCAGCTGCTCTCACTGATGGGATACACGCCCACCTTCTCGCCAGCGGCGCGGTAACGCTCGATGACATCGGGGAAGCCGATCTTCTCTCCATCGCGCATCTCCTCCACCACGCGGGGCTCCACCACGTAGACGCCGGTGTTGGTCAAGAAGTCCAGCTCCGGCTTCTCGCGCATGGCGGCAATGCCGCCGTCCTCGCCCAGTTCCACCACGCCGTAGGGCACGGTGTAGTGCTTGAAGGCACAAACCATCGTGACCAGGTTACCGTGGGCCTTGTGATACTCGTAAATATCGCCGAAGTCCACATCCAGCAGCGTGTCGCAGTTGGTGAAGAAGAAGGGGGACTTCATCTTGCCTTTCAGCAGGCAAAGGCCGCCGCCGGTGCCCATAAATACATCCTCGTCGGCGAAATTGACGGTGTAATCCTTTTCCAGTTCGCCAAAATAGCTTTTGATCATGCCGCGCTTATAGTTGACGATCATGGTGAAATCGTGGCAGCCAAAATCGCGGAAGCGGTCCATAATCAACTCAGCGATGGGCTGCTCCCCTACTGGGATCAGCGGTTTGGGCAAAATTTTGGTGTAGGGGTACAACCGGGTGCCAAGACCGCCTGCCATCATAACGACGGGGATGTCGGCGCGTTTGCGGTTGTCCACATCCTCGCCCCGGGCAAAGACGATGTCGGTGATGACGCCGCGCTTGTTGAGGATGGGCAGCGCGTCGATGCAATGCTTTTGCAGCATTTTGCGGGCTTTACCGCGCTCCGACACCGGCAGGCTGAGGGGATGGTAGTTGGCGGCGTTATCCACTGTCTGGTCCGGCGTGCCGCCGCGCAGGAAGAATTTGCGGATGTCGCCATCGGTGATAACGGCTTTCAGCTGGCCTTCCGGCGCGATGAACAGGATGCGCTGGCCGGTCTCGTCCAGCTTGCGCAGGGTCTCCAGTACCGTGGCGGTAGGCTCGATAAACAACTCTTCTACTTTGATCAAGGGTCAGCCCCCTTTCGGGCGGTTATTTTTACAGTGCCAGCACGGCCTGGCAGACGCGCTCGCAGTCCTCCATGCTCAGGTTGGTGGAGCAGGGCAGGTTGACGATGTACTTGCGGTAATCCTCGGCCTTGTCCAGGGCGTAGGCCTCGTTGCGGGGGTAGTCGGCCTGCTCATGGATGAGCGCCCAGACCGGGCGGGTCTGGATATGCTGGGCCTGCAACTTTTCAATGACGGTGTCACGATCCAGGCCGGAATCCTTCAGGTACAGGCTGAAGAACCAGTGGTTGGAACGGCACTCTTCTTCGCGGAAGGGCAGGATGCGCAGACCCTTGACGCCGTCCAGGGCGGCGACATAGTGGTCGTACAGTTCCTTTTTGTGGGCGATAAAGCCCTCCAGCCGTTCCAGCTGGGCCAGGCCCAGGCAGGCCTGTACGTTGGTCATGCGGTAGTTGTAGCCCACCTCGTCATGCAAGAATTGCAGCATGTCGGCCTTGGCCTGGGTGGAAAGGTGCTTGGCGTGCTCGGCCCAATCGGGATGATTGGAGACAACCGCGCCGCCTGCGCCGGTGGTGATGATCTTGTTGCCGTTGAAGCTGTAGCAGCCGATATCTCCGATGGTACCGGCAAACTTGCCCTTGAAGGGGCCGTCGATGCACTGGGTACCCAGGGCCTCGGTAGCGTCCTCGATCAAAATCAGGCCGTAGCGGCGGGCGATGGCCATCAGGCGGGGCATATCGGCCATGTTGCCGAAGACATGCACAGCTTCCAGCGCCTTGACATGGGCACCGGTGGTCTTGTTATACAGTTTGCCGTCGCGCAGTTCGCAGTGGTTGGCGCAGAAGTCCTCAACAGCGTCGGGGTCGATGCAAAGGCTGTCGTCGCAGCCGATGAAGATGGGTTCTGCGCCGACGTAGCGGGTCAGCGGGTTGACAGCGGCGATGAAGGTCAGGGTCGGGACGATGACTTCATCCCCGCGGGTAATGCCGGCAGCCATAGCGGCCAGGTGCAGGGCGCTGGAACCGGCGTTGCAGGCCACGGCGCGGGGCATGCCCACGTAGTTGGCCAGCGCTTCCTCAAACTCGGTAACTTTGCCGCCGCTGGTGGAGACCCAGCCGGAGGTGATAGCCTCGCTGGCAAGCTCTGCTTCGCGGGGGCCGAAATTCGGGACAGAAAGCGGAATAAATTCAGACATGATACTGCCTCCCAAACACGCGGGGCGATGGAGCCTGCCGCGTGGCATAGTTACAAAAACATTCTATTTTATTATACCGCATTTGGCTGTGTACGACAAGTAGCAAACGAAAAACAGGCGGCTTGCCTCGCACAAACCGCCTGTAAAATGTTTGATTTTAAAAGCCGATATGGTAAGTCATAATCGGCACGTTGTAAGAGACTCCCTGCATCAGCCGCACCAGATAGCACACGCCGCTGATGATGTGCCAGCCCAGGGCCATGCCGCACAGGACGGTGCTGGCGCTTTTGGGCTTGGCGAGTGCCTGCTTGAGGAAGATGCCCACCGATTCCAGCCAGAGCACCCAGAAGCAGATGAACGGCCCCCACCAGAGGTTGGCGTGGTACAGCCGGTCGCCGCCCTCCACCAGCAGCAGGGCTTCGGCCATGGCGACAGCAAACAGAAACAGGCTGAATTTATAACGGAAGCTGCCAAAAGCCGGCCAGCGCAGCAGCAGCGCCACCGCCGCCACAAAGGGCAGGGAGCGGAGCAGGCCCAGCAGCGCGGCCTCGTTAAAGACACCCCACAGCAAAGCGTGGCGGTCGAACTCGGTGGTGAAGATCAGCCGCAGGCCGCTGCCTTCCTCGTTAAACAGGACGTTGGCCTCGAGGATGCAAAGCCCCACACCGGGGAAAACGCTGCAGCCCATCAGCACCTCATTGCCAATATTTTTTGCACGGGTGCGTATGAAATCAGCAATCAGCAGCATCAGCAGCGCCGGGGCGAAAGCGAAGATCAGGTTTGCCTTAAAGGCGGTGGCTGCCGTTAAAAATGCCGTGTAAATCAGCCAGGTGCGCAGATCGACCCTGCCGTCGATCCCCTGCCAGGCGCGGTAGAACCACAGCACGGCCAGCAGCGCAAAGGGAGCCAGCATAATGTACGTTGTGTTGTGGTAAATTGTGCCGGTGATGGTGCCCTGATACCAGTAGCCGCCGCGGGGGATATAGACCGCCTGGGCCAGGTTGACCACAAAGCTGGCCAGCAGCCGGGCGGGCAGGCTCCATTCGGGCAGGGCGGCCTTTAACCCCCAGGCAAACACAACCACAGCGGCCAGATGAAACACGGCCAGCAGCAGCGCAATGCCCAGCTTGCCGCCCGCAGCATAGGCCGGGCCGATAAGCAGCGAAGTGGCCGAGTAGATCACCCCGCTTTGGGCAAAGTGCAGATGCTGCCCCAGGTCGGAGGTATAGGGGTCCTCACCCCGGCCGGTGGCACAAAGCTGCTGGTAATGCAGCCACACCATGGCCGCAGCAAACAGGGCCAGCGCTACAAGGCAAAGGGCCCACAGCAGCCGCTTTTTACGGGTTTGCGTCATATAAGTTTGTACTCCTTGATTCAGCTTTGCAGCCGCAGCGTATCGCCCACGATGGGGGCGGTCTCCGGCAGGGTGACCAGCGTGCCGCCGTTTTCGGCCTTGGTTTGCGCCAGTACTGCCAGGGGCTGGGTGTGCTCGGTCTCGGTACCGTCGGCGGCGCGGGTGGTGTAGGCAAGGGTGCCCGCCGGGTCTGCCTGTTTGGGCAGGTAGACGGTCACGCCGGTGACGGTGTCGAGGTTATCATCCGCTGCCGTGCCCAGCCAGGAAATATCGGTGTGCTTATCGCTGCCCAGGGCAAAGCCTAAGCGGCAGACGGTTGCCTCATCATGGCTTTCGGTGCGCCAAACAGCCAGGCTGTAGGCGTTGGTGTCGGTATCGGCATAGCGCAGGAAGAAGGCGTTTTCTGCCTCCAGGTCGCCACCCCAGACGGGGTAATCGGTCACGACAGGCGTTTCGGTGCCGACAGCATCGGCCAGACCGGCCTCTACGCCCTCGGCAAATACCGTATAAGCGCGGCCGCCTTTCTCATAGGAGCGAGCCGCCGAGCGCTGCCATACCACCGAGAAGGCCATGCCCGCCGCCAGCAGTACACTGCAGACCGGGCGCAGCTTTGCCCACCAGTTTTTGCCGCGCACAAAGCGCAGCAGCACCACAAACACGGCGACAGCCATCAGGCCCACGCCGAAGGACTCGACGGTCTGGGGGATGTAACCGTGGCGCCAATCCACGTTGATGCCGTCCTGATATTTGGGCGAAAGGCCAATCAGTAAGGACGGCGCAGACAGCAGTGCCAGCCCCGTCAAAAACAGCAGCAGGTTTTCCTTGCGGGTGGGCAGACGGTCCAGCACAGCCAGTGCCGCCACCACGCAAATTGCCAGCACAATGCCGCAGATAACATCTGAGGGCTGCACGTTGCTGGGTTTGATTTTGCCAAAGATCATGGCGTTGAGGGGGAACCCCGCCGACATCTGCATCGCCCAGGTGCGCAGCACCAGCGGCAGATCAAAGTTGGGGGAAATGCCGCCAATGTCCGTTGCGCCGGTATCGCGCATGGCATTGACCGCCCGCGAGCCCATATTGAAGCCGAAGCTGATGATTTCGCCCGCCAGCGGTGCCAGACAAAGGCGCAGGGCAGGGCGCATCTTGCCGGAGCCGGTGTAGAGCCATGCGAAGCCGAACAGCGCCGCAATGTAGGTAAAGCCGATTTCAAAGGTGCCGCAGGCCATGAACATGAAGAAAGCCGAAAACACAGCCCAGCGCAGATGGTTCGTATCCTGCCAGCGCAGCATGCACAGGCCCGCCAGCAGCACCGGCAGCAGCGTACTTTGGGCCAGCGCGCCGTAGGAGTACATGCTGTTGCCCGTGGCGTCCTGCCAGAGGGAGAACATCATGGGCAGCAGGCAGAACGCCAGCGCACCCAGCTTTTTACTGTGGGTGGCCTTGGCGGTCAGCCAGGCCGTCAGGGTGATGTCCGCATAGGTCCAGGCCAGGATGTACAGCCGGTACACCACCAGATCGCCCAGGAACCAGCTGTTGAGAGAGCGGACCGGCGGCGAGGAAAACGGCCGGAAGCGGGGGCTTTGCAGGGCCAGCTGGTTCAAAATTTCCTTGGCGTGAGTCAGCACCACCTGCCACCAGGGAGTGTGGGTGATGTAGTAGTAGTTTTGCAGATTGATGATCTCGTCATCGCCGCCCAAGGGCGCGCAGGTGGTGATGCTGAGATACCACCACCCGAACACGAAGGACACCGCGCAGACCACAGGCAAAAAACAGCGGCTCCCGGTAATTTTTTTGAGGTTGTTACGCTCCATCGGTCATCCTTTCCCCAGCGGGATGTAGCACAGGGTGCCGCCCTCGCTGATGATGACATCGCTTTCGTCACAGCCCGCGGCGTTGATCAGCGCCTGCAGGGTGGGCTGCTGTTCTTCCTCGGTGTAGCCGTCCAGGTCCAGGTAGATGCCCGCCATGCCTTGGGCACGCAGTTCGGCCACCATGGCCTCCGGCTCCAGCTCGCTGGTCGCCTTGTACCAGTTGTCGTTCTCGGTGCCGTAGCCTGCGCCGTAGCTGAATTTCAGCGTTTTGCTGTGCAGCGGGCCGCGCAGCAGCGTGTAGTCCCACATTTTATTCTGGGGGCCGTTCTCGAAGTTCTTCATGTAGGGCAGCTGGAAGATCATAGCGCCCTCCCCTGCCGCCGACTCGACCTCGGCCATAAAGTCCTCGTCCTGCTGCCAGGTCTCCTGTACGGATTCGTACTTAGGATTGTAAAGCCCCTGCTGCTCCCAGAAGCCGAAGACCAGCAGCACCGCCAGCACCGCGGCAAAGGCCGCCCTGGATTTGCCGGTGCGCTGGGTCAGCCGCTTTTCTGCTGTAAGGCCCATGGTGAGCAGCGCGAAGAAGATAATGTACGGGCTGATGCGGTTGTACCCGCGGATGAAGCGGATAAAAATGCCGATGATGCTGCCAAAGCCGGCCAGGGTGGTCAGCAGCAGCGCCATAACGTTCAGCCGGCTGAGCAGCCAGACACGGTCGCCCAGTTCTGGGCGCTCGGTGCGGCCGGCCTTCCAATCCCAGTTACGCAGCAGCATCAGGATCAGAAACAAAAATCCGATGATGCCCATGATGCCGAGATAGCCGTAGCTGTTCTCGTTGTACATGGGGCCTTCGTCGGTGGAGAGGATCTGGAAGTAGCGCTGGATCCACCGCGCCAGCTTGCCGATGCCAAAGCCGTTGGGCGAAAGCAGCAAACTGCTGATGCGCAGGCTGTAGATGTCCGCACCCACTGGGCTGCGGTAGACGCCGTTGGTGATGGTGCTGCCAACCCCCACCAGCTTGCCCAGCACCATGGGGAAGAAATCCGGCACCATCCAGGCGACGATCTCGCCGATGGTGACCAGGCAGGGCACGGCGGGCTTCCAGGCGTGGTCACGCAGCATCAGGCAGAGGGCCGTGACGCAGAGGAAAAAGCAGGTAAAGTACGGGTAGTAGGCCGCGCCGTTGTTGGCGATGCCCCAGGCCATAGCCAGAGCCAGCCAGTTGCGCTTATTTTTGAAGAAGCCTTTGCCGGGCTTGTTAAAATTGGGGTCCTCTGCGCACCAGAGGCAGAGCAGGACTGAGAACGGCACAAACTCCACGGCGGCCAGCATCATGTGGCCGCCCAGGCGCTGCTGCACATAGGCACACAGGCCGAAGGTCATGCCGAAGCCGTAGGACAGCCACCGGCGCATGCCCACCATGCGGAATACCGTGTACCCGGCCAGCGCATTGGCAAAGGGGATGACCAGGATGTACAGGTTGAACACCGTGCCGGTATCCTTGGTAAACAGGCCCACAAAGGCCACAAAAATGTCGTAGACAAGGTCATAATTCGGCTCGTAGGGGCTGGGGGCCTGGTAGAACGGCCACCCCAGGGAGCCGGTCAGCTCGCCAAAGCTGCGCTGGATCTGGCCCACCCAGTAGATGCCGTCGCCGCCGTAGAGCATGGGCACCTTCCAATCCAGCCGCCAGAGCTGGAAAAACCAGTATTCCGCCAGCGCAACGCTTGCCAGCAGCAGCACCACTGTCAAAGCTTCGCGCAGAATATTCTGCTTTTTATTCAGCATAGCGTTCCTTTCATTCCCCGCGCTGCATGGCGGCCACGTAAGCATCGCACACTTCAGCCGAGGGGCCGTCCCCCCGCAGGTGGCCATGATCGATCCAGATAGCGCGCTTGCAGAGCTGCTTGACCTGGTTGATGTCGTGGCTGACGAAAAGCAGCGTCGTACCGCCGGAAAGCATCTGTTCCATGCGGTCGTGGCATTTCTGCTGGAACATAAAGTCGCCCACCGACAAAATTTCGTCGCAGGCCAGGATGTCGGCCCGCACCTCGGTGGCGATGGAGAAGCCCAAGCGGGCGATCATGCCGGAAGAGTAGTTTTTCACCGGCACATCGACAAAATCCCACAGTTCGGCAAAGTCGATGATGTTCTTGAAGTGCTCGTCCATATAGGCACGGTCGTGCCCCAGGACGGCACCGTTGAGGTAAACGTTCTCGCGGGCGGTCAGCTCCATATCGAACCCGGCGCCCAGCTCAATCAGCGGGGCGATCTCACCATTGACCCGCACCGAACCTTTGGACGGATACATCACACCGGCGATAAGTTTGAGCATCGTGCTTTTGCCGCTGCCGTTGCGGCCGATGAGCGCGACAGATTCGCCGGGCTCGATGGAGAAGGACACGTCCTGCAAAGCGTAGAACTCGTTAAAGAAAAGCTGATGTTTCAGCAGTTTTACGGTGTATTCTTTCAGCGTCTCGGTCTTTTCCTGTGCCAGGTTGAACCGCATCGAGACGTTATCCACCTGAATGATGGGCATAGGGGGAACTCCTTACAGATACAGAATAAAGTTGCGCTGCAGTTTGCGGAAAGCCGCCAGGCCCACCACCATCATGCCCACAGCACAGACGATGCAGGCAAACCAGGTGTTGGGGCCGGGCACCGTGCCATACATGACCAGGCACCGCATGCAGTTGATATAGTGGTACAGCGGATTCAGCTTAACGATCGCTACCATAAAAGGCGGCAAAGCCGAGATGGGGTAAAACAACGGTGTGGCGTACATCCAGGCCATGGTAACGATGCCGTACAGGTATTGCAGGTCGCGGAAGTAGACCGCCAGCGCCGACAGCAGCAGCGCCATGCCGCAGGTGAACAGAAACAGCAGCACCAGCGGCGCCCATACCAGCAGAATGGTCAGGTGGAAGGGCGAGCGGGTGATGAGCATGACCAGAATGATGGCCGCCAGACTGAACAGCAGGTTAACAAAGCTGGACACCACACGGCTGATGGGGAAAATAAACTTGGGCACGTACACCTTCTTGATAAGGGACGAGTTGCCCAGCACGCTGCCCATGCCCATATTGGTGCTCTCGTTAAAGAAGTTGAACAACGTGTTGCCGCAGATGAGGTAGAGCGGGAAGTTGTCGATCTGGAAGCGGAACATATAGGAAAACACCAGCGTTTGCAGCAGCATCATCAGCAGGGGGTTCAGGATGCTCCACACATAGCCGAGGAAGCTGCGGCGGTATTTTACCTTGAGGTCGCGGGTGACCAGCTCGCGGATCAGCGGCCGGTACTTGGAAAAGTTGTGCCAGCTGCCGCGCAGCTGGGCGGTGGTTTTACCTTGCATTGGAAAATGGCTCCTAGTAAAGTTTTGATTTTTTGGGGGCGGGCCGCGCCGCTTTGCGCCCATAGGGCGTCGGGCGCAGGGCTGCCGTTACTGTTTAAAGGGGGTATCCCCGGTCAGGCCGTCTGCGCGCAGCATGTTCTGCATCACGTCGATGTCGGCGCTGATGTCCATGGCATCGGCGGCAAACAGCTGGTCCAGCTGGGTCTCAAAGGCATGCACCAGCGTGTCCATCGTCTGCTCAATGCGGTGTTTGGACTCGGTGATGTTCTCGCCCTCGACGCCCTGGGAATCCAGCTCAGCGTAGGTTTGCAGCAGCTTCAGCGAGGTGGGCAGGTAGTAGTCCATGAACTTGCGCATGCGGGGCAGCTTGTCAGGGTCGGTTTTGGCCTGCTCAAAAATTTTGGCCGAGACAGCCTCCAGACGGCTGATCTTGTCGCTCATCTCCTCGTCGGGGATGGCATCGTTGACGCGGCGCAGTTCGTCCAGGATCTTCTGGTACCGGTCCTTGGTCTGCGCGGCCTCTTTGGCCGTTTGGGCCTGGGTCTCCTGCGTTTTGGCGGGGGCCTTGGGGGCAGTCGTTTCGGGGGCTTTGCCCTTGACCACCAGGCAGCGGCGCTTCATATCCAGGTAGGCGTCCGGGCCAAAGACACCGGCATCGATGCAGTTTTCCAGGTGCTTGCGGCACTTGTCATAGCCGCAGGGGATGGCAGCGGCAATGTCCTCGATGTACATATACTGCGAATCACCGACGATATTGGCGATCTTTTTGCGCAGGCGGTTGCCGGTGCGCAGCTTGTGGGCGCCGAACAGGCAGCCGATGCCGCCCGCCGCCGCAATCAGCATCGGCATGCTGTCCTCGATGAGCCAGCGCCAGTAGTAGCCGCCCTCGGCCAGCGCATCAGGCAGCCAGAAGATGCCATCCGGCAGGGCGATCAGCGCGCAGATCAGCAGCGCAACGCCCGCCACGGTCAGCGCCGTAGCGGCACCGGTCTTTTTGCCCTGCTTTTCGGCGGCCTCCACAGTCGATTGCGGCGGGACGCTGCGGCCATAAATGGGGGTGTTGGCGTCCGCGTTCCGGCTGGTGGACGTTCCGCTCTCGTCCACGCGGCGGAACTGGGCCTCGTAAACGGTCCGGCCATCCGATCCGGTCGTGGTGCGGGAGGTATGGGTAAACTGGGACGTCCGCTGTCGGGCACGCTCCTCCAAGTCGGCCATCTTGCCCTCTTTCATCAGCTTGTTCATGATGATAAAGGCGATGCCGACAGGCCACATCCCGATGCAAAACGGGATGACGATGGCCCACCAGGGGAACTGGAACGGCTTGTCTGCCGGGCGGGACCGGTTGGAATATTGGTTTTGGTAGCGGCCGTCACTGCCGCTGTAGGGGTGGCCGGGGTCTGTGTAGCGCGGCCCCTCATCCTGATTCTGCATACGATGCTCCTTCTGCAATACTTTCCTTTTAGGCAATACCGCACAATTCTAAGTGCCGATATGGCATGCCACAGCCGCCGGAGCGGTGCTTAGGCCGTCAGGCTGGAATTGTGCGGCATTACCTTTTACGGCAGGTCGGCCAGCTGGCTCTGCATCTCCTCGCTGAGGTAGTAGGTGCTGCCGGGCTGATAGGGATTGTTTTTGCTGTAAGGCGTGTGGGTACACAGGTAGCTGACCCACTTGTTGTAGCCCGAAACCGTCAGATGGATGCCGTCCGGCTGTGCGTAATCGGTGAGCAGGTAGCCGTTTTCGTCGCTGAACTCTGCGTTCAGGTCCAGGTAGTACAAGCCGCGCTCCTCGCACAGGGCCTTGATCTGCTGGTTGATGGGGCCGATGTGGTCCGGCGAAAGGCCGGGGGCGTCGTCCTCGACGGTCTCCTGCGTGGCGCACAGAATGGATTGCACGTAAAAGGTGGTGTTGGGCAGCGCAGCGCGCAGCTCGTCCAGCATGCGGGCGTAGTAATTGATGAAGCTGTCCTCGTTGCCGGTCTGCACCAGGGCGTTGGTGCCCAGCAGGATGTAGAGCTTGGCGGGCTGGTTGGCGGCCAGCACGTCGAGGGCTACTTCCTCGCCGCGGTCAGGGTTGGTGACAGTGGTGCGGTTGACGATGGTGTTGGGGCTGATGCTGCGGTAGCCGCAGATGAGCGCACCGCCCACATCGATGTTGTACTCGTTGGCGCAGAAGCCTGCGGTGAGGGAGTCACCCAGGAAAGCGGCATCGGCAAACCAGCTGGTGCTCACGCGGCCAAACTCGCCCAACTGCACAGATTTTTGCGGTGTGGCGGTGTAGGTGTAGCCGGTATCGACGCTTTGCTGCTGCGGGCCGACGGTGCCCCAGTTGAGAGTCTGCACGGTGCCGCTGGTATCGCTGCTGTTGGTGCCCGCGTAGGGCAGCGGGGCCACCAGCTGGGTGGTGCCCGTTACTGCCGGGGCTTCGGGTTCGGTCTCGCCTTTCACACTTTTGGGCAGGATCAGCGTGATGATGCCGGACAGCACCAGGATACCCGCTGCCGTGCCCAAAAAGGCGGCACGGCGGCGGCGACGGCGCATTTCCCGGCGGCGGCGAGCAGCTTGCCTCCGCTGGCGGTCGGTCGGGGCCGGGCGGGGAGGCTGCTCAGGCGGCGGAGTGGGGCGTGCCCAATCCCCCTGCCAGGTATATTCAGTTTCGGGGCGCGGGCTGCGCGGTTCCTGCGGCGCTGGCATAGGCGTGCCCTCCTTTGTTTACAGATAGCTATGCATTATTGATTATAGCACAACCCCTGTAAGAAAAACAGTAGGAAGAGGAAAGTTTTTTGTGTGGCCTTGGGATGCAACAAAAAGGCTCCCCTTGAGGAGAGCCTTTTTGTTACCGATACAACTTTTTCTGCTGCTGATGGGCTGCGATCTTGATATAGGCGGAACGCGGCAGATAGCGGCCCAGGGTCATGCCAGCGGCCACCAGCGGGCCGGGCACGATGATGGTCTTGCGGCGGTGGATGCCGTGCAGTGCGCATCGCACGCAGAATTCCGGCGTGATACCCTTTAAGGCAAACTGCACGTTGGCCACGGCGTTGAACTCCGTATTCACCGGCCCGGGGCAGAGGCAGCCTACATAGACCGGGCTGTGCATCTCCCGAAGTTCCTCGGCCACGGCGCTGGTCAGGCTGACAACATAGGCCTTGGTGGCGTAGTAGGCAGCCATGTACGGCCCGGCAGGCATCAACCCCGCGCAGGAGCCGACGTTGAGCAGCGCACCGCCCCCCTGCTCTTCCATCTGCTGGACGATGCGCTTGGTCAGGATGTGCAGCGCCCGGACGTTGGTCTCGATCATCTGCAGTTCTTTTTCCAAATCGGTCTGCAGAAACGGCCCGCAATCACCAAAACCGGCGTTGTTGATGAACAGATCGATGCGGCGGTCGGCCAAAGCATCCGCCAGACGCAGGCACTCGCTTTTGCGGGCCAGGTCGGCGGTGAAAATTTCACACTCGGTGGTCAAGCTGTTGGAAAGCGCCTGCAAACGGTCGGCCCGGCGGGCCACCAGCATCAGGTTATAACCGCGGGCAGAAAGCTGACGCGCGAACTCGGCCCCGATGCCGGAGCTGGCACCAGTGACAACAGCAAATTTAGGCATAGGGATGTTGCCTCCTTTTCTAAAAATGCCCCGGCGCGAAGCCGAGGCACTGTAAAACTGCTTAATGGTGACGGCCTACACCGCCGCCACGGCTGGAACCGCCGCCGGTGTGATAGCCGCCGGATGGACGGGAACCGCCAGATGGGCGCGATGGACGAGAGCCGCCCGAACGGCCTGCGCCGCCAAAGCCGCCCATGCCACCGCCGGTGCGATAACCGCCGGTGCGATAACCACCGGGTCGCGGCCCACCGCCGGGGCGGGGACCACCGCCAAAACCAGGGCCGCCCGGCGGCGGGGGCGGCGGGGGCGGCGGACGCCGCGGCCGACGGGAAGCACGGCCCATGCTGTACCAGAACATATCACGGCCAACGCCACCACGGGGCCCTCCGCCGCGGGGCGGACGGGGCGGTCGGGTCAGCGTGGAGATGACCCAGATGATCAGGATGACCGCAATGATAACCATGATAAAGCCCATGATGTTGCTTTCTCCGTTTCTGCCAGATGTGTTGTTGGCTACGGACGAAGTATCCAGGGTCACACCATAGATGCCGCACAGCTTATCCGCAATCGCGGCCACGGTAGCGCACACGCCGGCATCGTAATCGCCGCTGACCCAGTTGGGTTCCATCTTGTCGTCCAGGATCGTGCCCAGGGTGCTGATGGACAGGGCCGATTCCAGGCCGGTACCGCGGGTGATGTAGTAGTCATCCTCGCCGGGGGCCAGCAGGAGCAGCACACCGTTGTCCCTATCACTGGAGCCCAGGCCCCATTCGTTCAGCACGCTGTAGGCGTAGCCTTCCATGGTGGAGTTGCCGATGTACTCGGTCGTATAGACGCCGATCTCTGCGCCGCAGGTGCTTTGCAGGGCGGACGAGATCTCCGTAACATAGGCAATGGTATCCCGGGAAAGGATGCCGGCATAGTCGTTTACGGGGGTGGTTTTATCCACCTGGGGTGCTGCCGCAGCCGGCAGCGCCAGGACCACCACCGCAAACAAGCTGACCAGCACTGCCGCCAGGCGGCGCGCCAGTTTATTTGCAGATACGTTCATTTTCATTTTCCTTATCGTGTCACGGTTCAAAGGTCGGAATGTCCTTTACGCCCCACAGCGCAGCCTGCACCCCGCCGGGGAAGCCGGAGGCCAGCTTCAGGTAGCTGTCGGCTTCTTGATTATAGGCAGCGGTCTCTCGGTCCAGGATCATCTGGCTGGAAGCAAAGCTGTCATACAAATCAGTCAGCTGCCCTTTGGCCTTGCTGTCCGCTTCGTCGGCGGCGGCCGTGTACAGGGTGTCGACGGCGGTGTACAGCTGCCGGTTCAGCGTGTACTGCTCGTTGGCATCTTTGCGGTCGGCGGCTTCGTTCCAGTTATCCAGCGCAGTCTGGGCGGCCTGCAGGTCCGCATCGTCGGTACCCACTACGGCAGATGCAATGCGGATGAGGCTGGCGGCGGCATCGGCCTGATTCGAAAAATCCTGCTGGATGCCGTTGCCGTAGTCATCGATCTGACTGGTGTAGATCTCGCTGGTCTCGCGCCACTGGCCTTTTAACTGTGCGCCGCCGATGCCCAGCACCGACGCCACGATCGCCACGGCCAGCACGGCCAGGGCGGCGGGGCGCTTTTTGGCCGCGGCGGGCAGCCTGGTCTCCGCCTCGCCAAAGACCTCCAGCTGGGGGCCTTTGATTTCGAAGCTCTCCTGTTGTTCCAGTTGCATAGTTTTATCCTTGTTATAAAATGCCGTTCGTTAGGGGCTCCCCTTGAGAGGGGGCCTTTCGAGTGGGACCCTTTTACGCGTTGATCTCCAGCAGTTTGCTGCGGAGCTCGCCTTCAATGCGGCCCAGCTCCTGCTCGGCGTTGGCGCGCTTGACCTTGCCCTCGGCGCGGATCTTGTTCAGCTCGTCCAGCGTCTCGATGAGCTGCTTGTTGGTCTGCCGCAGGGTCTCGATGTCCACGATGCCGCGCTCGGACTCCTTGGCAATATCGATGGTGCCCTGCTTGAGGGTAGCGGCGTTCTTGCGCAGCAGCTCGTTGGTGGCGTCGGTGACGGCGCGCTCGGCCTGCATGGCCTGCTGGCTGTGGGCGATGCCCAGGGCCAGGACCATCTGGTTTTTCCACAAGGGGATGGTGTTGACGATGGTGGTCTGGATCTTCTCGGCCATCATCGTGTCATTGCTCTGGATCAGGCGGATCTGCGGGCCCATCTGGATGGAGACGTTGCGGGTCAGCTCCAGGTCGTACAGCTTCTTCTCAAAGCGGTCACACAGGTCGGCCAGGTCGCGGGCAGCCTGAGCATCCTCGGGCAGCTGGGTGCGCTGGGCTTTTTCCTGCGCAGCCTTCAGGTCGGTATTGCGCACCTGCTCCAGCTTCTTTTTGCCAGCCAGGATGTACATCGTCAGTTCTTTAAAGTAGACAAGGTTCAGCTCATACATCTTGTCCAGCATGGTGATGTCCTTCATCAGGGTGACCTGGTGGTCCTCCAGCTGGGCCTTGATGCGCTCCACGTTTTTGTCAGCACTTTCGTAGCGGGTCTTGAGCTGTTCCAGGTTATTGCCTGCCTTTTTGAACAGACCCAGAAAGCCCTTGGGCTGCTCGGCGGTGGCGTCAAAGCCCTGCAGCTCAGAGATCAGGCTGGTGATGAGTTCGCCGGTCTCGCCCATGTCCTTGGTCTTGACGCGGGAGAGGGCGGTCTCGGAGAAGTCGCTCAGCTTCTTCTGGCTGGCGGCGCCGTACTGCAGCACCATCTGGGAGTTGGTGATGTCGATCTTCTCGGCAAAGTCATTGACCATCTTCTGCTCTTCGGGGCTAAGCGGGGTATCCTCGACCTTGACAGGCTCGGCCTTGGGGGTTTCCAGCTTGGCAGCCTCGGCGGCTTCGTCCGCGATAGGGTCCAGTGTCAGGGTGGGGGCAGCGGGGGCGGTCAGGTCCAGTTCATTGTTCAGTTCAGCCATGGGAAATCTTCCTTTCCATTTCAAAATATATGAATATGATCCAATCAGGTTGCGGCTCAGGTCAGGTTCTGGCTCTTCAGGATGCCGTCCAGCACCTCAATATCGGTGGAGATGTCCATCGCCTCGGCACTGTACAGGGCGTCCAGCTGGTTTTCAAAGGCTTTGGCCGTGGTGGCGGCGTTGCGGCGCAGCTCGGTCAAGATCTGGTCGGCGTTCCCGCCTTTGACGCCGTTCTTTTCCATGTTGGCGTAGGTCGTCATCAGCTTGATGACCTCGGGCAGATAGTAGCGGGCAAAACGGTCGATGCTGCGGGCCTTATCGGGGGTCTGCTCCACCGCAGCGGCAATGCTGCGCCCGGCCTTTTCCATCCGCGTCATGGCGGCGGAAAGTTCGGGGTCGGGGATGGCGTCGTTCAAGGCATGGAGCTTATCCAGGTTGGCCGAGATACCCGAAAGCATGGTGTCCACATCTTCACTGCCCGTGGCGTAGGGCACCTGCTTACGGATGACGCGGGTGGGGCAGAATTTGGTGCCCAGCCCGTAGGCCGCCAGACTAAGCCCTGCGATGATGAGCAGGTTGGACAGACGGTAAGCCGGCAGCAGCAGTGCGCCCACCGGCCACACCAGCGCCGCCAGATAGATCGGCAGCACCGGGCGGGTGCGTTTTTCTTCCCATTTATTCATCTGCAAAGTTCTCCTTTGCGCTGCTTACGTTAAAATTGTAGCGATATGTCCTTATTATAGAACAAAATCGGTACGTTCGCAACCGTTTTCCTGCAAAAAAGGCAGCAGTTCCCGGCCCCAGGCGGTGCGCAGACGGTCCATCGACCACGCCGCGTTGGCGGGGCTGGTGCTGGGCAGCACCACGGCGGGCATACCCGTGCTTGCCTGGGCATATTTTGCATAGACACGCCCCGAAGCCGCGCCGTTGCAGAACACCGCCTGCACCCCCAGTTTGCGGATGAGGGCGGCGACGTCGTTCGGTTCCACATTGCGGATGGAGGCATCGGACGCGCCGCGGATGTCGCAGGCACCGATGGTATCCCACACCGCCAGGCCGTGCTTCAGGATGACAGCCTTTTTCGCCTCGATGTCCTGCCAATCGGGCACCGGCTCGCCGGTCAGGCTGGCCATCAGCGGCCAAAAGCGGTTTTGCGGGTGGCCGTAGAAAAAGCCCTGCTCCCGGCTTTTGGGGCTGGGAAAGCTTCCCAAAATCAGCGCTTTGGCCCGCGCCCCATACAGCGGCGGCAGGCCGGGGCCCACATGGGTGTAGGCAGCTTTGCTCTCGGCCATGTTAGAATGCCTCCGGCCAAAGTTCCCGGCAGAGGTCAGCCACGCCGTGGGGTTCGGCGTCGGGGCCGGTGCGGTCGGCGGCGGCTTTGGCGTTGGCGCTGCCGTTGGCCATGGCGATGCCCATGCCTGCGGCAGCCAGCATGGCGGTATCGTTGTCGCCGTCTCCGATGGCCACGCACTCCTCCGGCGTCAGACCTGCCAGCCCGGCCAGCTCGCACAGGCCGGCGCCTTTATTGACGCCCTTTTGCATAATATCGCAGCCATCGCTGCCGGGGTAGGAGTAGAGAAACTGCAGGCCGAGATAGCCGTACTTTTCCTGGAACTGCGCGGCTTGTTCCCGGGGCAGGAAGCCGAAGCAGCCGAAAGGCATCTCCACCAGATGGTGATCCTGGTCCTCGCCGTCCACGATGTTGTTGTACAGGTTCTTGGCCTTTTCCCGGCGGTCGAACTCGGCGAAATCGATGTAGGCGTAGTTGGCGTCGTGGAAGGTGAACCGCAGGGGCAGCTCGTAATCCTCGAAAAAGTCCACGAGAGCGTACATTTCTTCAGCAGTCAGGCGGTGGAGGGCCAGGTCATTGCCTTTGGCGTCCACCAGCTGGGCGCCGCCCGCACAGACCCAGTAATCGGGCTTGAGGTCCCGCAGCAGGCCCTTGCCCACGCCGGTGCGGCCGCGGCCGGTGGCGATGGCGATTTTGACGCCCGCTTTCTGCACGGCGCGCACGGCGGCGGCGTTCTCCTTGGGGATCTGCTCGCAGCTGCCGGGGCGCAGCGTGCCGTCAATATCTAAAAGCAACAGCTTGTATCTCATGGTTTGTTTCCTCCTGGTTTGATTCCTTAGGCAATACCGCATAATTCTAAGTGCCGATACGGCGAGCGAGGTACGGCAGCTGCTAAGCCAAAAGCGCAGATAATACTTTGTGTATTATCGAGCATTTTGGCAACGCAGATGCCGTGCCGCAGCCGCCGGAGCGGTGCTTAAGCCGTCAGGCGGGAATTGTGCGGTGTTGCCCTTACATTATAGCAGAGTATGCGGGGCAACCGCAAGGCATATTCTGGGGTGGAGGTGGTGCGGATGGCACGGGACAGCGGATTGATCTTTGCGGAGCAGCCCCGCAGGCGGCGTTGGCCGCTTTTTGTGCTGGCGGCGGGGCTTGTGCTGCTTATTGCTGCGCTGCCCCGGCTGGCAGTACTTTTGCCCGCCGGGGTGCAGCGGGTGGATGCCGCGCTGGCGGCCCGCTTTGTGCCCCGGTACGAGGCCCGGCTGGCGAGTTTGCAGGCAGAAAATACCGCTTTGCACAAGCATCTGGCCGGGGCGCAGGCTGCCTTGGCTGAGAATGATGCCTTGCGGCAGTGGGCAGGCATCGAACGCCCGGCGGGGCGTTGGCAGGCCGCGCGGGTGGTGTTCCGCTGGCACGACCACGCAGAACTGGCAGGCGTGTACCCCGTAGGGGCTGCCGTATGCGATGAGCAGGGACGGTTCGCCGGGCGCATCACCGAAGCCGGGGCCGACCGCTGCACGCTGACCTTTGCGGGGTATCTCTCCCCTGCTGCCGCCGGCTTTGCCGGGGAGCAGGCCGGGCTGCTGCAAAAGAGCTGGCGGCTGACCGGGCTGCCCCTGCCCACCACGTTGGCCGCAGGCACAGTCGTGACCACCACCGACGGCCTGTGGCTGGGCACGCTGGCGGGGATACCTGCCCCCGCCGCCGACGGATTGAGCGCCGAAGCCACGCTGACGGACACGGCAGATTTGGGGAGCCAGGTGTTTTTTATAAAAATGTAACATCTTTTTTGCCGCGGAAATGTTGCTATTTCGGCAGGGATTGCCTATACTGGATGTAGACACATCAAAAGCCTCCCTCTGGGAGGGAGGTGGCGCAGCGTAAGCCGCGACGGAGGGAGAGAGCCCCTATCTATGCCCAAAGTTTCGGGCAATCGGTAAGCTCCCTCCCCCATCGCCTACGGCGGAGCCCCCCCAGAGGGGGCCGTTTGCGTGTGCGCTCAGCATAGAGGCAAAGGAGGTCTCAGCCATGGATAAGCCGCAAAGCACCCGGCGACGCAAGGCGCGGCGGCGAGTGATGGTGCTGCTGGTGCTGTGCTGCGCCGTGTTTGCGCTGTTTTTGGCGCGGCTGGCCTGGCTGCAGTTTGCCATGGCCGACCACTACGCCCAGAAAATGGCCGAGGCCAGTTCGGCCAGCTACACCCTGCCCCAGCATGCGGCGCGGGGTGCCATCACCGACCGCAGCGGCACGGTGCTGGCCCAGGATGAGACAGTCTACGACGTATACCTGCGGGTTCCCGCCCCGCCGGGCACGAACCTGCGGGAGACGGTAAACACAATAGCGGCGCTGACAGGCGGCAAGGATGTGGAAACACAGCTTGCCGCCTTTTGTTCTGCCGTTTCGGCCGGGGAGCTGCCGGTGACCCAGGGGTTGGACAGCATCGGGGCCGCCGCTTACTACCGCGCCGGGCTGGTGCAAAGCGGCGCGGTGCGGCTGGCCGCGCGGGGCGTACGCCGCTGGCCGGATGGCACAATTTTGCCCCACACGCTGGGTTTTACGGGGCCGGTCACCGCCGAACAGTGGCCCGCTGCCAGGGCCCAGGGGCTGGCGATGGACGCGACAATAGGCCAAAACGGTTTGGAAGCCGCCTACGACACCCTGCTGCGCGGGCGGGACGGCCAGCTGCAGATCAACGTCGGTTTGGACGGTGTAACGCGGGAAGCCATGCAGACATCCACCCCTGTACCCGGCTGTACGCTGGTGCTGACGCTGGACGCCGACCTGCAAAAGACCCTGCAGACTGCCCTGCAAAACCAGATGGACACCCTGCGCACCACCAAGGGCATCGGAGCCGGACGAGAGGTCAGGGCCGGGGCCGCCGTAGTGGTGGATGTGCGCACCGGCGGCATTTTGGCCGCAGCCAGCCTGCCGGATTTTGACCTGAGCCGCTATCGCAGCGACTATGCCGCGCTTTCGGCGGACAGCACCGCTCCCCTGCTGGACCGGGTCTGCCAGGGGCTGTATGCGCCGGGTTCGGCTTTCAAGCCCGCTGTGGCGGCCGCAGCTTTGACAGCGGGCATCGACCCTGCCGCTACCGTAAACTGCACAGGTAAGTACTTTTATTACAGCAACTACCACCCCGGCTGTTTGCAGTACGGCCACCGCGGGCCGGTGGACCTGCGCACCGCGCTGGAGTACAGCTGCAACATTTTCTTTTACGATACCGGGCGGCGGCTGGGCGTGGATACTTTCAGCGCCATGGCCCGGCAGCTGGGCCTTGCCAACGACACCGGCGTGGAAATTACGGCGGCGCAGGGGCGGCTGACCTGGTCCACCGACACCAACTACCAGGACGGCCTGACCCTGATGGCGGCCATCGGGCAGGGCAACACCGCCGTCACGCCGCTGCAGCTGGCCCAATACGCGGCCACGCTGGCCAACTACGGCCGCAAGCCAACCCTGCATTTTGCCGACCGCGCCGTGCAGCCTGCCACCGGCGCAGCCGTGTGGCAGTACGAGCCGGCTTTTACCGAGATCCCCGGCGGCGAAGCTGTGTTCGGCCCCATCCGGGATGGCATGAAGCGGATGGCCCAGACCGCCCGCGCCTTGCGGGAGGCCCCTGTTACCGTTGCGGCCAAGACCGGCAGCCCCCAGCTGGCCGACACCCTGCCCGACGGGAGCCACTACGTCAACTCGGTGTTGATCGGCTACGCCCCGGCAGACGACCCGCAGATCGCCATGGCTGTGGTGCTGGAGTATGGCGGCGGCGGTGCCAACGCCGCGCCTGTCATGCGCGCTGTGCTGGACGCGTGGTTTGAATAAAGCTTGCATGATTGTATGACTTTTGCAAACTTCGTTTCCGCTTTGCGCAACCGCTTTTACAATTTTCTTGTGATATTGCGCAAAAATATTTTGTGATTTTTTACCAAAAAATCTGTTGCCGAAGCGCAGACAGTATGCTATAATGTAGACAGAATAGTGTCGCGGTATTGTGCGGCAGAGGGAGCTTCCATGAGCGCACAATGTGTTATGATCTGTTCCGGTAAAGGCGGCACCGGCAAAAGCACCGTTTCGGTGCTGCTGGGTGCGGGCCTGGCCCGGCTGGGCCGCAAGGTCCTGCTGGTGGAGCTGGATTCCGGTCTGCGCAGCGTCGACATTATTGCAGGCGTCTATGGGCGCACGGTGTACGACATCGAGGATGTCCTTTGCGGCCGGTGTGAACCGGCCAAGGCCATCGTGCCCAGCCCGTTGTTCGCCGGGCTTTCGGTCATCAGCGCCCCGTATGAGGGCGGCGAGGTCGCGGCGGTGCCGTTGGGACGGCTGCTGCAGGCCGTGCGGCCGTACTTTGATTTTATCCTGCTGGACACCGCCGCCGGGATGGGTGCGCCGTTTACAGCGGCCGCCACAGTGGCAGACCGTGCCCTGCTGGTGCTGACCCCCGACCCCGTGGCCCTGCGGGACGGCAAAATTGTGGCCGACCGGCTGCTGGCGGGGGGGCGTCCCCAAAACGCCGTGCGCCTGGTGATGAACCGCGTCACGCGGGACAGCTTCGGCAAGCGCGCCAGCGTGGAAGATCTGGATGAATGTATCGACACCGTGGGTGCGCAGCTGATCGCAGTCATCCCCGAAAGTGTCGCTTTACAGCAGGCCGGTGCCACCGGTACTGTACCCCCTGCGCACGATGCCGCTGTTGTGGCCGGGCAGGCTTTGGCAAAACGCTTATGCGGGCAAAGGGTCCCGCTTACTTTCTAAGGTACATATTTGTACGAATTACCACAAAAGGATGGTGGATCACTCATGACGATCGCTCTGGTTGCACATGACTCCAAAAAGGAGCTGATGGTGCAGTTCTGCACGGCTTATCGCCACATATTGGCACAGCATCACCTGATTGCCACCGGCACGACCGGCCGCCTGGTGGAGGAAAACGTCGGCCTGCCCGTGCAGAAGTTCCTGCCCGGCGGCCATGGCGGCGGCCAGCAGGTCATGGCTCGTATCGCCTGCGAGGAAGTGGACATGCTGCTGTTCTTCCGCGACCCCATCGCTGCCAAGCCCAGTGAACCCAACGAGATGAACCTGTTGCGCATCTGCGATGTGCACAACATCCCCGTGGCCACCAACATCGCCACCGCCGAGGTCCTCATCCACGGCCTGGAGCACGGCGACCTCGACTGGCGCACCATCCTGCACCCGTCGCATGCGTAAAAGTCAAAAAATTGCACAAAAACACCCCCGCAGATTTGGTTGGTCTGCGGGGGCGCTTTGTTTATTGCGGTTTGCTTAGTAGTTCATAATATCCTTCACCACGCCGGACATGGAGAAGAGTTTGGCGGAGAGGTGGTCGAGGTAGATGATGCCCAGCTTGTGGCCGGTCTCCTCGTTGTACAGGTCGGCCAGCTGGGGCATGACCTGGAAAGCGGCGGCCTGGGCTTCGGGGGTGTTGTCAAAGTTGGCAGTGCCCTGCACGCGCAGCCACTCGCCGCGGTCGTTGGCTGCGCAGATCTCCAGGTTGGTGTTGTCCAGCAGCTGCTTGTAGGCGGCCTTGTGCTTGCCCAGGGCAATGCACAGGTGGTCCTTATACCACATGGCAAAGCCGATGGGGCGCACGCGGGGCAGGTAACCATCTACGGTGGCCAGGTAGAAAGTGGGGTTTTCCTTCAGGAATTCCATAATTTCTTCATTCGGTTTCATTGTACGTTCCTCCGATGAATTAAAGTGCAGCCAGGGCGGCCTTGATGCGGGCAGCAGCCTCTTTGGTGCGGGCTGCGTCACCGAAAGCCGTCAGGCGGAAATACCCTTTGCCGCAGGGGCCAAAGCCCTCGCCGGGGGTGCCGACCACGTTGGCCGTTTCCAACAGCCAGTCGAAGAACTCCCAGCTGCCCATATTGTTGGGGCAGCGCAGCCAGATGTAGGGGCTGTTTTTACCGCCGCAGTACCACACACCGGCCTCGTCCAGGGCGGCGGCGATGACGGCAGCGTTGGCGCGGTAGTAGTCCAGGTTCTGCTGGATCTCGCGCATGCCTTCCTCGGTAAAGACGGCGGCGGCACCGCGCTGGACAACATACGCAACACCGTTGAATTTCGTAGTCTGGCGGCGCAGCCACATCTTATTCAGCTTACCGCCGGCCAAGGCAGTGGGCACCACGGTATAGCCGCAGCGGGTGCCGGTGAAGCCTGCGATCTTGGAGAAGCTGCAGACCTCGATAGCCACCTCCTTGGCGCCCTCGACCTGGTAGATGCTGCGGGCCAGGCCCGGCTCAGTGACGAAACACTCGTAGGCGGCGTCAAACAGGATGACGGCATCGTTCTGCTTGGCCCAGTCCACCCAGGCTTTCAGCTGCTCCACCGAGTAGGTGGCACCGGTAGGGTTGTTGGGGCTGCAGATGTAGACGATGTCAGCGTGGGGGGCTTCGTCCGGCATGGGCAGGAAGTTGTTCCCGGCGGTGGCGGGCAGGTACAGGATTTTACGGCCAGCCATCACATTATCGTCCACGTAGACTGGGTAGACGGGGTCGGGCACGAGGATGGTGTTATCCCGGCTGAACAGGTCCAGCAGGTTGCCCAGGTCGCTCTTGGCGCCGTCAGAGATGAAGATCTCCGCCATATCCAGCGATACACCGCTCTTGGCGTAGTACTTCCGGATGGCCTCGCGCAGGAACGCATAGCCCTGCTCGCTGGGGATGTAGCCGTGGAAGGTCTCCTTGCGGCCCTGCTCCTCGACGGCCTTGTGCATGGCCTCGGTGACCGAAGCGGCCAGCGGCAGGGTGACGTCACCGATCCCCAGGCGGATGACATCGGCCTCCGGGTGGGCTTTCTGGTAATCAGCGACTTTATGGGCGATGGTGCTGAAGAGATAGCTCTCGTTCAGCTCGGCATAATGCGGATTGAGCTGCATGGTAGTCCCCCTCTATGGATGTTCGGTATTCCTCTAATTAGGATAACTTTACCACAATTTTGCAATCGGTGCAAGATAAAAGCGGCGGAACTTGCTTTAATTAAGCAAACGGACCTCCCGCAAAGCGCGGGCGAAACGCTCTCCCGGCCATCTTATGCCGGGGAAACTGCGCAAAATGCCGCCCACCACTTGCGAAATACCTATAACTGGTGTAAAATAAGTAAATACTAGAAATTTGGGGTGCAATTATGGCAGAAGAGAAATTTTCCAACTTTTTGACGGATATTATCGATGCCGACCTGGCCGAGGGCAAGGTCGACGTGGTGCATACCCGTTTCCCGCCGGAACCGAACGGCTACCTGCACATTGGTTCGGCCAAGGCAATTTTCATCAACTACACCATCGCCAAGCATTACGGCGGTTTGTTCAACCTGCGCTTTGACGATACCAACCCCGCCCGCGAGGGTGACGAGTACGTGCAGAGCATCCTGCAGGACCTGCACTGGCTGGGTGCCGACCCCAACGGCGGCATCTACTACGGCAGCGATTATTTTGAGCGCTGCTATGAATATGCCGAGCAGCTCATCCGCGAGGGCAAGGCCTACGTGGACGACCTGACCCGCGAGCAGATGCAGGAGTACCGCGGCAACGACGCCGGCAAACCCAGCCGTCCCAGCCCGTACCGTGACCGCACGCCTGAGGAAAACCTTGACCTGTTCCGCCGCATGCGCGCCGGTGAGTTTGCCGACGGCGAAAAGACCCTGCGTGCCAAGATCGACCTGGCCAGCCCGAACATGAACATGCGCGACCCGACCATCTACCGCATCAAGCATGTGACCCATCACCGCCAGGGCGACAAGTGGTGCATCTACCCGATGTACGACTTCGCCCATCCCATCCAGGACGCCATCGAGGGCATCACCTTCAGCCTGTGCAGCCTGGAGTTTGAGAACCACCGCCCGCTGTACGATTGGGTCATCCGGAACCTGTTCGGTAAGGAATTCCCGAAGCAGCGCGAGTTTGCCCGCCTGAACGTGACCAACACCGTCATGAGCAAGCGCTACCTGCGCGAACTGGTGGAGAAGCACATCGTGGACGGCTGGGACGACCCCCGCATGCCCACCCTGTCCGGCCTGCGCCGCCGCGGCTACACCCCCTCCAGCATCTTCACCTTTGTTAAGGAGGCCGGTATCTCCAAGGCCGACAACCTGGTGGACATGCGCCAGCTGGAGGCCGTGCTGCGCGCCGAGCTGGAGCTGAACGCCCAGCGCCGTGTGGCTGTGCTGGACCCCATCAAGCTCATCATTGACAACTATCCCGCCGACCGGTGCGAGATGTTCGACCTGCCCAACAACCCGAACCGCGAGGTCAACGACACCACCACCCGTCCCGTGGCCTTTACCAAGGAGCTGTGGATCGAGCGCAGCGACTTCTTTGAGGTACCGCCGCCGAAGTTCAAGCGCCTGACCCTGGGCAGCGAAGTGCGCCTGATGGGCGCTTACCTGGTGCGCTGCACCGGCGTGGACAAGGACGAGGCCGGCAACGTGGTGGCCGTACATGCCAACGCCGACCTGGAGACCCGCAACGGCAACCCCGCCGACGGCCGCAAGGTGCGCGGCACCATCCATTGGGTCAGCTGCGAGCATTGCATCGACGCCGAGGTCAGCCTGTACGACAAGCTGTTCACCGAATCCAACATGAACAGCATCCCCGACGATGCTGACTTCAAGGATTACCTGAACCCCGACAGCGTGACCACCGTGCCCCACGCCAAGCTGGAAGAAAGCCTGAAGGATGCCAAGCCTGGTGACCGCTTCCAGTTCGTGCGCAACGGCTACTTCACCCCCGACAGCAAGCACGCGGGCACCTACAACCGCATCGTGACGTTGAAGGACAGCTTTAAAGTTTAAGGCAACACCCGGTCTGCCCTGAAAAATCAGAGCGGCCGGGCTTTTTTTGACAGGCCGGAAAAAGGAGGAGTTCCGATGAGACGCATCATGCTTTTGTCTGCCGGGCTGCTGGCGCTGGGCCTTACGGCCTGCGGGGCTGCCGGGGCGATGAATCCCGCCGCATCCCCTGCCGCACCGGCGCCCACTGCGCTGCCTGACGAAAACGCACCTGAAATTGCTGAGCCTGCCGTTTCCGTTGAGCCTTACAGCGACCTGCGCTATCTGCCCTGGCTGGATGACTATGCCAAGCAGACCTATCAGCCCGACGAATACAACGCCTCTGACCTGTACACCTATACCTACAACACCGGCACTGCGTTTGCCGGGGCCGAGGACGAAGCCGCCGCATTGCTGGAGGCGTGCAAAGACCCCGGCCTGGGTGTGCGCAGCTTGCAGGCGCGCGGCATCACCGGCAGGGGCGTGAACGTCGCCATCCTGGACCAGCCGCTGCTGACCGACCACCCCGAATTTTCCGACCGCATCGCCGCTTACTACGATACCGGCTGCGAGGGGGAGACCGGTTCCATGCACGGTCCGGCGGTAGCCAGCCTGCTGGCGGGCAAAACCATCGGCGTGGCGCCGGATGCCCACATTTACTATGCAGCCTGGCCTTCCTGGCTGAAAGACAGCCGCTATGCCGCGGATGCACTGGATTGGGTGCTGGAGCAGAACGAGGCGCTGCCCGAAGGTAAGAAGATTCGGGTCGTTTCCGTTTCGGCTGCGCCCGGTTCCGCCGATCTGTTCCAGAACACCGACCTCTGGAACGCCGCAGCCGCCCGTGCCGAAGAAGCCGGGGTTCTGGTTTTGACCGTAGAGGGCGCAGGCACAAAACCGGACCGCCTTATGCCCTATCCTGCTGTCCTTGACCCAAACGCCCGGAATGACCCAGCCGCCTGTCGGGTCGGCTTTCCTGGCGAGGACGGTTCCTCGGTGCTTGCAAAAAATGCACTTGCTCTCCCCTGCTCTTACCGCACAACAGCCGAGGAATACACCGCCGGGCAGTTCGGCTACACCCACTACGGACAAGGCGGCCTGAGCTGGGGCATCCCCTACTGCGCCGGGGTGATGGCCCTGGGCTGGCAGGTGGACCCCACCCTGACCGGGGATGAGATCATGCGGTATTTGCTTTCCACCGCCGCCACCGGCACGGATGGCAACTCCATTATCGACCCGGTACATTTTGTCGAGACGCTGGAAACCAACCGCAGCACCTGAACACAACAGCCAGCCCCGGTTTTGGGGGCTGGCTGTTTGGTTTATAGGCAAAATCTCACAAAATTTCAAATCCCTGGGTGGTGGGATATTGAAATTTTGAGATTTTGAGACAACGTCATACCATCGTTGATTTTTTATGTTATGGAACGATGGTGTAAAGAGAAGTGAAATAACGGGTAGTTTGTACTAACCGTATTCTCAAAATTTCATTATTTCACTATCCAGCTCATGAAATTTTCTATGAGAAAATAGCACAGGAAGTAGTATTGCAGTTTCCAGGTATAGAGTAATACCTGGAAACTGCAATACTACTTCCCTGTAATGATAGAGCATGTAGGGGCGAACACTGTTCGCCCGTCAACTTGGCGTGGCAGCGCCTTGCCGGGAAAGTTGCTCATGCGGCAAACGGCCGCGGGCGACCAGTGGTCGCCCCTACGATCAGGTTTGTGCGTCCCGCTTCGCAATGCAGCGTTTCAGCCAACCGCCGCGCAGGTAGTAGAGGATGAACAGCAGCGACGCCAGCGTCCAGGTCAGGGGGTAGCTGAACTCGACCGTGGCGATCGTGTGATAGAGCGGGACCATCGTGGTCAGCCACAGCATCCGCAGGCCGCAGACGAAAAACACCGTGATCAGCGTCGGCACGCGGACGTCGCCGCAGCCGCGCAGTGCACCGGACAGCACCTCGATGCTGATATAGGTGATGTACACCGGCGTCAGCACATGCATCATCTGCACGCCCACCGCCACCACGTTGTTATCCTGCGTAAACACGCGGAAAAGCGGCTCGGCCCCAAAGTAGAAGCTGACACTGACCAGCAGCGTCAGCCCGGCGGCCATGGCCATACACACCCGCACGCCGCTGCGCACGCGGTCGTACTGGCGGGCGCCGAAGTTCTGCCCCACAAAGGTGGTGATGGCAATGCCCAGCGAGTTAATGGTCATCCAGAATACGAAATCAATTTTGCCGTAGACGCCCCAGGCGGCGATGGTGTCGGTGCCAAAGCTGTTCATGCAGCTTTGGATGACCATGTTGCTGAGGTTGTACATGGCGCTTTGGGCCGCCGCCGGGATGCCGATGGTGCAGATGGCCCCCAGGATGCCCGGCTCCATCCGCATTTTGTCCAGCGAGACATGCCAGGGCATGCCCTCAGAGCCGATGACGCAGCGCAGGGTGAGCAGGGCGCTGGCCACCTGGCTGACCACCGTGGCGATGGCCGCACCGGCCACGCCCCAGCCCAGCACCGCGATGAACACCACGTCCAGCACGATGTTGACCAGCGACGCGGCGATGAGGAAGTAAAGCGGCCGCTTGGAATCACCGATGGCACGCAGAATATAGGTGCCGGTGTTGTACAAGATCTGGGGTATCATGCCCAAAAAGTAGATGCGCAGATACAGCGTGGATGCGTCCAGAATTTCGTCCGGCGTGCCCATCAGGCGCATCATGGGCTGGGCCGTCACAAGGCCTGCCAGCGTAAGAACCGCACCGATGACCACGCTGAACACCAGCGCCGTGTGTACCTGGCGGTCGACGCCGTCATAATCCCGCGCACCGAAACTTTGCGATACCACGACACCTACGCCGCTGCAAAGCCCAACGAACAGGCCTACCAGCAGGTTGACGAACGCCCCCGTTGCGCCCACCGCTGCCAGCGCCCGGGTGCCCACAAAGTTGCCCACGATGAGGGTATCGGCGGTGTTGTACAGCTGCTGGAACAGCGTGCCGAACCAGATCGGCAGGAAAAAGGCCAGCAGCTGCCTGGGGATGCTGCCGGTCAGAATATCCGTCTGTTTGACATTTGCCATGTTTTTGCTCCGTTTTTCTTGTCTTTTCTTCCATTTCATATTTCTTGCCACACTATTTTATGCTATAATGTGGGCAATGTAAAGGGGTGATTTTTGTGGCCGTACTTTGGGAAAACTGCGCACGGGGGGAAAACTGCGCGCGTGGTGCGCGGGTGCTGCGGGTGCTGGGCGATACGCCCTGCCCGGTGGTGCCGGATACCGTGGATGGCCTGCCCGTGGTGGAGATCGGCCCCTATTGTTTTGCCGACAGGGCCGTGACCGGCGGTGCCCTGTGGCCTGCGGACAGCACCGACACCCATGAGGTCACCGGCAATTTTGTACAGGAAGTCACCCTGCCCGACACAGTGCGGGTCATTGACAGCGCGGCCTTTTATAACTGCCGTAAGCTGCGCCGGGTACGGCTGGGCAAAGCGGCCGACAGCTTTGGCAGTGACCTGTTTACCAACTGCCGCAGTCTGGAAGTGCTGGAGCTGCACGCCGGTCCCGGCGAGGCAACGGGGTTGCGCCGGCTGCTGGTGGCCATCAGCGCGGACGTGACGGTGGAGTTCACCGGCGGGGCGCGGTTGTTCTACCCCGAATATTTTGAGCTGCTGGACGAAAACACCCCCGCACACATTTTCAACCACAGCATCGAGGGCGAAGGCTACCGCATGCGGCAATGCTTTGCGGCGGACGGCAGCCTGGACTTTGCCACCTACGACGCCAGCTTTGCCCAGGCCTGCGTGGGCGAAAGTGAGGAGAAGCTCTGCCGCCTTGCGCTGGGGCGGCTTTGCCTGCCCTACGGTTTGGGCGATGATGCCCGCGCCGACTACGAGTTTTATTTGACTGCCCACCCGGACGCGGCGTTTACGTTGGCCATCACCGCCCGGGATGAAGCGGCGGTGAAACTGCTGGTTGGCCTGGGCCTGCCCACCGCTAACGCTGCCGCTTTTTGCGCCCGGCAGGGGTGGAGCGCGGGAGCCGCGCTGTTATTAGGCCGCCCCAAGCGTGCCGCGAAAAAAACGTACGATTTTGACGATTTGTAGAATATTAGCAAATATAACGTTGCGTATTGCAGAAAGGAGGGCACCATGGCTAAGCACATCCAAACCCAAACCGAGTGGGAATCCACGATGGCACAGCGCATTATGGATCAGCTGCGGGGCGAGTTGTATCTCGACCAGCGCTACCTGAACGCCGCCCTGGGTGCCCTGCCCCCTGCCCCGCTGCCTCCCGGTACCACCGGCGCGGCCTTTGCCGCCGATGGTGCCCGCCTGTGCTATCCGCCTGCCTGGGTGCTGGCCACCTACCGCAAAAACCGGCGCTACCTGCCCCGGGCTTACCTGCACAGCGTGCTGCACTGCATCTTCCGCCACCTGTGGCTGCGGGGCGGCCGCGACCGCATCCTGTGGGGGCTGGCCTGCGACATCGCCGTAGAAAACACGCTGGACAGCCTGAACACCCCGGCCACCACCCGCCCGGTGGGCTGGCTGCGGCAGCAGGCCTACCAGCAATTGCAGAACCAATGCGGCTTGCTGGCCGCCGGGCCTGTTTACCGCGTACTGCGGGAGTGCGACGAGGAAACGCTGACCAGGTGGCTGCGGGAGTTCACCTGCGACGACCACCGCTTCTGGCCTGCCGACCCGGACAGCCCGCAGGCCCAGATGCAGGGCAAACAGTGGGAGCAGCTGGGCCGCCAGACGCAGCTGAGCATGGAGGAATCTGGCCGGCACGCCGGCGAAAACGCCGGTGCCCGCGCCCTGCAAGCGCAAGTACAGGCCAGCCGAAGCCGCCGCAGCTACCGGGATTTTCTGCGCAGGTTCGCTGTCTGGCATGAGGAACCCCATCTCGACCCCGAAGAATTCGACCTGGGCTTTTACAGCTACGGCCTGCGGGTGTACGGCAATCTGCCGCTGATCGAACCGCTGGAAAGCCGCGAGGTAAAAAAGATCCGCGACTTTGTCATTGTGCTGGACACCAGCGAATCCACCGCCGGGGAGCTGGTGAAAGCCTTTTTAAAGGAAACCTTCACCTTATTAAAAAGCCAGGACAGCTTTTTCCGCCAGTGCCGTATTTTGGTGCTGCAGGCGGACAATGCCATCCAAGACGAGACCTGGCTGACCGATCTGGACGCGCTGGACCGCTACACCGCCCGTTTTACGCTGCACGGGGGCGGCGGCACCGACTTCCGCCCCGCGTTTGCCCGCATTGCCGAACTGCGGGAGCAGGGCGAGCTTCGTGACCTGCAGGGCGTCTTGTATTTTACCGACGGCAAGGGCATCTACCCCGCCCACCGGCCGCCCTTTGAGACCGCCTTTTTGTTTTTGGAGGACGGCACCCCGCCGCCGGAAGTGCCCCCCTGGGCCATGCGCCTGATTTTGCAGCCTGAGGAATTTGAATCGATTGAGCAACACGACCGCAAAGCCCCGCCGAAAGGATGATGCGTTATGGATATTCAACGTGCGAAAGAGGAAATCAAACAAACCGTGCGGGCTTACCTTGCCTGCGATGACACCGGTGCGCCGCTGATCCCGCCGGTACGCCAGCGCCCCATCCTGCTGATGGGCCCGCCGGGTGTCGGCAAGACCCAGATCATGGAGCAGATCGCCCAGGAGTGCGGCATTGCGCTGGTGGCCTACACCATCACCCACCACACCCGCCAAAGCGCCGTCGGCCTGCCTTTTATCCGGGAACGCAGCTACGCGGGCAAGACCCGCAGCGTGACCGAGTACACGATGAGCGAGATCATCGCCAGCGTGTACGCCGCTATGGAGCGCACCGGCAAACAGAACGGCATTTTGTTTATTGATGAGATCAACTGCGTCAGTGAGACGCTGGCCCCCACGATGCTGCAGTTTTTGCAGTGCAAAACCTTCGGCAACCAGGCCGTGCCCGCCGGGTGGATCATCGTGGCCGCCGGCAACCCGCCGGAGTACAACAAAAGCGTGCGGGAGTTTGACCTGGTCACGCTGGACCGCGTGCGGCGCATCGACATTGAGCCGAAGCTGAGCGTCTGGCAGGAGTACGCCCGCGCCCACCGCCTGCACCCCGCCGTGACGGCCTATCTGGAACTGCGGCCCCAGCATTTTTATAAAATCGAGAACGATGTGGACGGCGTGCAGTTCGTCACCGCCCGCGGGTGGGAGGACCTTTCTGCCTTTTTGCAGGCCGCTGACAAGCTGGATCTGCCGGTGGACGAGGGCGTCATCGGCCAATACCTGCGCCATCCCGAGGTTGCCCGGGACTTCGCCGCCTACTGGGTGCTGTACCGCAAGTACCATCAGGACTACGGCGTCGAGGACATTTTGCAGGGCAAGCCCTTTGATGCGGTGGTGGAGCGTGCCGTCAAGGCTGGCTTTGACGAGCGCATCAGTCTGGTCAGCCTGCTGCTGGCGGGCCTGAACACCCGCTTTGCCGCCGCGCGGAGCATTGGTGCTGTGACCGATGCCTGCTACCAGCAATTACGCAGTTTTAAGCGGGCGCTGAACCAGCAGCCCGAGGCCGGGCCTGCCGCCTTGTTTACGGAGCAGTGCGAGAGCTACCGCCAGCGGTTGGAGGAAGCCAAAGCCGCCGCCAGCCTGCTGCCCGAGGAACTGGCCGCCCGTATCCGCACCGCCGCCCTGCTGGACGCCTGGGGCAAAAAGCTGGACGAAGCCCTGGACGCCGAGGATGCCTTTGACGCCGTGCGGGCCGAGTTCAATGCCCAGGTGCGCCGCCGGGAGGACGCCGTGACTGCCGCCGGGGACGCGCTGGAGTTTGCCTTTGACTTTATGGAGCGGATCTATAATTTCGGTGAGACCGGGCAGGAGATGGTCGTTTTCGTCAACGAGCTGGCTCTTGGCCCCGACTCTGCCCCCTATCTGGCCGAGAACGAGTGCGAGCGCTTTGAGCAGTACAGCCAAAAGCTGTTGCTGCACCAGGGCGATGACGAAATTCTCGCCGAGCTGGAACGGGATGATATTCGGGCGGAGGAACACAGCGCGGAGTTTTGATGCAGTAGAGCATAAAGCCTCCACTCGTTCTAAAAGTCCTACTTTCTTTACTCTTTCCCGCCATTCTGTTATAATACTGGTAATCCGGCAATTGGGCCGGTGTTTTATGAGGGGGTATATCGTATGAAAGCAGTTATCACCGTCATCGGCCGCGACACCGTGGGTGTTGTCGCCAAGGTCAGCGCCGTCTGCGCCGAGCTGAATATCAACATCGAGGACATCACCCAGTCCATCATGCAGGATATGTTCTGCATGATCATGCTGGTGGACATGGCCCACTGCAACGTAGACCACGTTGCCATGCGGGACCGCTTTACCGCCCTGGGCGCTGAGATGAAGATGCAGGTCACCGTGACCCGTCAGGAAGTCTTTGACGCCATGCACACCATCTGACGGGGAGGAATTGGGAGATGCGAATTCTGAACCGCAACGACATTATGGAAACCATCGGCATGCTGACCGATGAAAACCTCGACGTCCGCACCGTGACTATGGGCATCAGCCTGCTGGACTGCATCGACCCGGACGGCGAGAAAGCCTGCGAGAAGATCTACAACAAGATCACCCGCCTGGCGGGCAGCCTTGTCTCCACCGTGGACAGCATCAGCAGCGAGTACGGTATTCCCATCGTGAACAAGCGCATCAGCGTTACGCCCATTGCCATGCTGCTGGGTGCCGCCCCCGATGCGGACCCGGTCATGTACGCCAAAGCCCTGGACCGCGCGGCCAAGGCCGTGGGCGTCAACTTCATCGGCGGCTTCGGTGCGCTGGTGCACAAAGGCTTTTCTGCCGGTGACCGCCGCCTGATCCAGGCCATCCCCCGCGCTTTGGCCGAGACCGATATTGTATGTTCCAGCGTCAATATCGGCTCCACCAAGTCGGGTATCAACATGGATGCCGTCAAGCTGATAGGCGAAGTCGTGCGCGAGACCGCCGAGCTGACCAAGGACAACATGTGTATGGGCGACGCCAAGCTGGTCGTTTTCTGCAATGCCCCCGAGGATAACCCCTTTATGGCGGGTGCCTTCCACGGCGCAGGCGAGCCGGATTGCGAGATCCACGTGGGCGTTTCCGGTCCCGGTGCGGTGCGTGCTGCCCTGGCCAAGCTGCCCAAGGATGCCCCGATGGACGAAGTTGCCGAGCTGGTCAAACGCACGGCGTTCAAGATCACCCGTCTGGGCCAGCTGGTGGCCAACCTGGCCAGCGAGCGTCTGGGTGTGCCGGCGGGCATTATCGACCTGTCCCTGGCCCCCACCCCGGCCATCGGTGACAGCGTTGCGAATATTTTGGAAGAAATGGGTCTGGAAAGCTGCGGCTGCTGCGGCACCACCGCCTGCCTGGCCCTGCTGAACGATGCCGTCAAAAAGGGCGGCGTGATGGCCAGCAACCATGTCGGCGGCCTGTCCGGCGCATTCATCCCGGTGTCGGAGGATGACGGCATGATCAACGCGGCCAACTGCGGCAGCCTGACGCTGGAAAAGCTGGAAGCCATGACCGCCGTTTGCTCTGTGGGCATCGACATGGTGGTCATCCCCGGCGACACCACCGCCGAGGTCATCAGCGGCCTGATCGCTGACGAAGCCGCCATTGGTATGGTGAACAGCAAGACCACCGCTGTGCGCGTCATCCCGGCCATCGGCCACAAGGCAGGCGACGTGCTGGATTTCGGCGGCCTGCTGGGCCACGCCCCCATCATGCCCATCAGCAAGTTCAGCCCCGCCGTCATGATCCACCGCGGCGGCCGCATCCCCGCCCCCATGCAGGCGTTGAAGAACTGATTTTGCGGGGTTTTGTTCCTTCTTTGCAAAGAAGGGATCGAAGAAACTCTAAACAATAAAGATATTGCAGCCTAAGCGGTTCCCTTGTGCAAAGGAGTCTTTGACCGCACTATGTATAAATCCCTCCCCAACACGCCATACTGGCGTACAGGGAGGGATTTTTATGTCCGTATTCAAAAAGATTTTGCTGCTGCTGGCCATTATCGGCGGCATCAACTGGGGCATCTACGGCATCTGGGGCTTTAACGCCGTGGGCTGGCTGCTGGGCGGCTCGCTGTCCTGGCTGTCCCGTACCGTGTTCATCCTGGTTGGACTGGCCTCGCTCTGCCTGATCCCCAGCCTGTGCATGGGCGATTCCTGCAAAGGCAAAGAGGACTGACCTCACAAAATTGCCACTGCATCCACACGGCTGCGCCGCGCCTGCAAACCCACACTCAGCACCAGGCCGACGCAGAAGTACATCATCACCACGCTCGACCCGCCCGCCGAGAAAAACGGCAAGGTCACACCAATCACGGGCAGCACCTGCAGGTTCATGCCCAGGTTGATGACCGTCTGCAAAAACAGCGCGGCAAAAATGCCAACGCAGATATTGCGGCCTAAAGCGTCCCGGCTTTGCAGCGCTGCCGTCAGCGTGCGCAGGCACACCCCCAGCAGCAGCGCCAGCACCGCCGCCGCGCCCACAAAGCCCAGCACATTGGCGAGATACGCAAAGATAAAATCGTTCCATGCGTTGGGTACAAAGATATGCTCCGGCGTGAACAGCCCCGTACCGGTCAGCCCGCCGGTGCCAATGGCCATGGCACCCTTGTTCTGCTGGTAGGTAATATCTGCCAGGTTCGGGTCATCGGGCGTGATGACCGCCAAAATGCGCTTGAACTGGTAGCCTTTTAAGATGCCGGGGCGCAGCTTTAGCAGCATGCCGCCGCCCACAACGCCCGCCGCCAGCGCACTGCCCGCAACCCAGTTGGACAGCCCGCCCGCGTACAGCATAAATACGCCAATGCCGAGAAAAACAAGCGCTGTACCGTCATCGCCCTGGATATGGATGAGCGCCGTAGGCACGCCGATGTGCAAAAGCAAAAGCAGCAGGTTTTTGGGCTGATTCACCCGGCCCCGCACCCGGCTTAAATGCAGCGCCAGCGTTAAGATAAAGCTGATCTTTGCCAGCTCGGCAGGCTGGAAGGTCATGCCGCCCACCCGATACCAGCTGTAATTGGAGGTCCCGCCCGCATCGTACCCGATGGTGACGACCCCCGCCCGGAAGTTGTGCAAAAACAGGGTGGGCAGCACCAGTCCCCACGCCACCGTGGCATGCAGCGGCCAGGCGCGGGCCAGGGCACGATAATCCACCGTGGAGAAAATGACCGCCAGCATAATGCCCAGAAAACTTGCAATGAGCTGCACCGACGCCTTGTTGTTGGAGCCGAGCTGCGTCTGCCCGATGGAGACCAGCACCACCACGCTGACCGCCGAACACGCCGCGCACAGCGCCAGATACAGCGCATCCACCCGGCGCAGGTAGCGGCGTAACAGGGCAAACATGGGCTGGCCTCCTCTCCAAAATTTTTGCGTACAATATATTTTCTACCGCATATTATACCGCATCCCGCGGCAATATGCCAACTTTGCAATTAAATTTTACAAATCGCGCTTTTCGTATTATAATATAGTACGAATCAGGGCGCGGGGTTTATGCAATACCGTGGGCCCTTAAAAGGAGTTTTCCTATGGAAATCATCACTCATTCCCGCGAGGAGACCGTTGCCGCCGGGCGGGAGTTTGCCAAAACGCTGCCGGGCGGGGCGCTCATCGCGTTCACCGGCGGGCTGGGCGCAGGCAAAACAGCGTTCTGCCAGGGCCTGGCCGAGGGGCTGGGCTGCACCGACCCAGTTTCCAGCCCGACGTTCGCCATCGTCAACTACTACCGCGGCCCGCGCCCGCTGGCCCACTTTGATTTATACCGCATCCACACAGAGAACGACCTTGCCGCCGCCGGGTTCTACGACTATCTGGACATGGGCGCGGTGGTTGCCTGCGAGTGGAGCGAGAACTGCGCCGACCTGCTGGAGCAGGAGCAGCCCATCCATATCCACATCGACCGGGTGGACGAGACGACACGCAAGATTACGATTGGTTGATTTTATAGATTTTATTACATAACGTATAGGTGATTGTATGAATATCCTGGCTGTAGATACCGCAGGCAAGTCCGCCGCCGTAGCCATTTTGCGGGACGACACCCTGCTGTACGAGACCCAGTGCAACAACGGCATGACCCACAGCGAGACCCTGCTGCCCATGATCGACACCGCGCTGCGTGCCTGCGGGCTTACGATGGAGGACATCGACCTGCTGGGCGTGACCAGCGGCCCCGGCAGCTTTACCGGGCTGCGCATCGGGCTTTCGGTGGTCAAGGGGCTGGCCCTGCCGCGGCAGATCCCCTGCGCGGGCGTTTCCACCATGGCAGCGCTGGCCTATGGCCTGGCGAGCGAGGGCACTGTCATCGGTGCGCAGGACGCCCGCCGCGGGCAGGTGTACTGGGGCGCTTTTGACCTGGCCACCCACACCCGCCTGACCGAGGACGCCGCCGCCCCCGTAACAAGTTTGGAAAAATTTGTACAAGACTGCAAAAAGCCACTGTTTTTTGTTGGCGATGGCGCAACTTTGTGCTACAATAGTTATAAGCAGGTCTGCGGGGTCGCAGCCTGTCCGCCCGCCCTGCAGGTGCTGCGGGGTGCCGGGGTGGCGCTGGCCGCCAAAGCCATGTGGGAAGCCGGGGCCTGCGTGCCGCCTGCTGCCCTGCTGCCGGACTACCACCGGTTGAGCCAGGCGGAGCGTGAACGCGCTGAACGCGAAAAACAACAAACAGAGGGGACTAAATAACCAATGAAGTTTGACAAACCGATCGCACTGGCTGCCGACCACGGCGGCTACGAGCTGAAAGAAGCTATCAAAGCACATCTGGATGAGCTGGGCGTTGCCTGTACCGACTTTGGCACCGACTCCACCGCCAGCGTGGACTACCCGGACTATGCCGCCAAGGGCTGCAAGGCCGTGCTGGACGGCAGCTGCGCACTGGTCATCCTGTGCTGCGGCACCGGCGTGGGCATGTCGATGTGCGCCAACAAGATCAAGGGCATCCGCGCCTGCTGCTGCAGTGATACCTTCAGTGCAGAGTTCACCCGCCGCCACAACAACGCCAATGCCCTGTGCCTGGGCGGCCGCGTGGTGGGCGCTGGCCTGGCCTGCCAGATCGTGGACGCTTTCCTGAACGCCGAGTTCGAGGGCGGCCGCCACCAGAAGCGCATCGACAAGATGATGGCGCTGGAGAACCTGTAACCCATTACCCCTGTTGACTTTGCCTGCACGGGCAGGCTGGAATAAATATTTGTACAAGGAGATACCACCATGAGCGTTGTAGAAATTGTTGACCATCCCCTGATCCAGCACAAAATCAGCCTGCTGCGTGACCGCAACACCGGCACCAAGGAGTTCCGCGATCTGGTAAGCGAGATCGCCATGCTGCTGTGCTACGAGGCCACCCGCGACCTGCCTACTGAGGAAGTCGAGGTCGAGACCCCCGTGGCCCTGGCCCGCACCAAGGTACTGGCTGGCCGTAAGCTGGCCCTGGTGCCCATTCTGCGCGCCGGCCTGGGCATGGTCGACGGTATGCTGAACCTGATCCCCGCCGCCAAGGTCGGCCACATTGGCATGTACCGCAACGAGGAAACCCTGGAGCCCGTCGAGTATTACTGCAAGCTGCCCAGCGACATCAACGAGCGCGAGGTCTTTGTTCTGGATCCGATGCTGGCAACCGGCGGCAGCTCCTGCGATGCCATCGCCCAGATCAAGAAGCGTGGTGCCAAGCACATCAAGTTCATCGGCCTGGTGGCCGCTCCCCAGGGTTTGAAGGCTCTGCATGAGGCTCACCCCGACGTCGACATCTACGTCGGCGCCCTGGATGAGAAGCTGAACGAGAACGGCTATATCGTGCCCGGCCTGGGCGACGCCGGCGACCGTATCTTCGGCACCAAGTAATTTTTAACAGGCAACAGTAAATCCCCCGCAGTTTTACGCTGCAGGGGATTTTTTATTGGATCTTCAACTGTTATTTCAGGTGGCGCAGGTCGCCGCTCTCGCGGAAGTCCTCGTAATCCAGCGAGAGGGACGGGCTGTAGTAGGGGTCATGGAGGATGTTCTCCTTGCCATGCACCGCGTACAGACGGTCATGCTCGGCGTCAAAGCGCGCCTTTTTTGCCGGGTCGTTCTCGTCCGAGCCGCGGGACTTGCTCTCGTGGTGGTACAGCTCGGCGTAGGGCGTCCAGACGATGCGCCAGCCCGCATCCCGCACCCGCAGGCAGAAGTCCACATCGTTGTAGGCGACGGTAAACTCCTCGTCCAAACCGTGGACGCTGTCGTACACAGCGGTGCGCACCAGTAGGCAGGCGGCGGTCACGGCGGAGAAATCCTGCACAGTGGCCAGGCGGAACATATACCCGCTGCCGCCGCGCTTGTGGTATTTGTGGCTGTGGCCCGCGTAGCCGCCCAGCCCGGTGATGATGCCCGCGTGCTGGATGGTGTCGTCGGGGTAGTAAAGCATCGCGCCGCAGATGCCCACGCCGGGCTGGGCGCACTCCCCTGCCATCTGGGTCAGCCAGTCGCCGCCAATAACCTCGATGTCGTTATTGAGCAGCAGCAGGTACTTGCCTGCCGCATATTTGCGGCCAAAGTTGTTGATGCGGCTGAAGTTGAACCCGCCCCTGTACATGACCACCCGGGCGTTGTCGTACCGTTCGGGGATGCGCTTGTAGTAGTCGAAGGTGGCGGGGTCGGTGGAGTTGTTCTCGATGACGATGACCTCGAAGTTTTCGTAGGTCGTTTTGGCGTAGATGCTGTGCAGGCACTTCTCCAAATCATCGGTGTGGTCCTTGTTGGGAATCAAGATCGAAACCAGCGGCTCCGGGTCTGGCAGGTCCCACACCACATGGCAGGTGCCGGGGAATTTGCCCGGCTCCACAGTGCCGTGGCGGCCGGTAGCGGCCAGATGGTCGGCCACCGCCTTACGGGCGGCCGCTTCCACGTAGGGCTTAGCCCCGGTGCCGCCGCTGGTGGAGGCCGCATGCACCCGCCAGTAGTACAACACCTGCGGGACATGCACCGGCTTGGCGGCAGGGTCGCGGCGCTGCATTTCATCGATAAGCCGCAGGAAAAGGTCATGATCCTGGGCGCCGTCACACTCCGGGCGCTCGCCGCCCACGGCTTCGAACAATTCTTTTTTGAACACCGCCAAATGGCAGATGTAGTTGACGGCCATCAGGTATTCCGGCGCGTAGTCGGGCTTGAAGTGGCCCACGCGGGGGTGTTCGGGGGTCTTCTCAAACAAGGCCTCGTCGCTGTAGGCGAAGTCCGCGCCGGTCTCAGCCAGCAGCTTGCCCATGCAGTAGACGGCGTGAGGAGCCAGCATGTCATCATGGTCGGCCAGCGCCAGGTAGGTGCCGGTGGCCAGCTTGGCGGCCTCATTGGTGTTGGCGGCGATGCCCTTATTTTCAATCCTGCGGTAGACAATGCGCGGGTCGGATGCCGCGCGGGCCTGCACGGTGCGCTCCACGTCGGTGTAAGCCGCATCGCTGGCATCGACCAGCACCAACTGCCAGTTGGGGGACGTCTGGCCCTGCACGCTGTCCAGAAATTGCTGCAGGAATTGCGGCGGTGTGTTGTACAGCGGCGTCAAAATGCTGATAACCGGCCAGTTTTTGGCGTTTTGCCCGGCGTCCGCACGCTGGGTGTCCAGCGTTTGCTTGGCGGGCAGGTAGCGGGCCTTTTTGCCGAAGAACCGCCGCTTAAAGAACCCTGCCGCCCGGGCCGCCATCACACCGACGCCCTGTTCCTTCGTCAGGGTGCGCGCATAGCCGAACAGTTCCTTGATGCGTTTCGTTTCCAGGCTCATGGTGGTGGCTCCTTATAAAAACAGTCTTTGTGCCGGTTTTGCGGGTTGGTGTCGATGTATTGCCATGGGGCTCACATCATTTCAAGCCGAAATTCTCAAACAGGTTATTGAAATGCGGGTTGTAGTAGGGGTCGTAATTGTCGATATACTGTTTATATTTGGCGTAGAAGTTGGCCTTTTCCCGCTCATAGCGCTTGGCGTTCTCACTTAACGTGTCAAGACCTCGGCTCTTGCTTTCGTAGTGGTAAGCCTCGGCGCGGGGGGTATAGACATTCAGCAGGCCGCGCTGCCACAGCTTTAAACAGTAGTCCACATCATTGTAGGCGACGGCAAACTTTTCCTCGTCCAGGCCGCCGTTGGCACGGTACAGCGCGGTTTTCGTCATCAGGCAGGCGCCGGTAACGGCCATGTAGTCCTGGGTGGTGACCAGGCGGTACATGTCGCCCACGGCGGTGCGGGGATAGCTCTTGTGGCTGTGGCCCGCGCTGCCGTTGATGCCCATCAGCACACCGGCGTGCTGGATGGTGTCGTCCGGGTAGTAGAGCTTTGCGCCCACCGCGCCCACGTCGGGCCGCTGGCTGTAACTGAGCAGTTCCCGTAAAAAGTCGTGGGAAAGCACCTCAATGTCGTTGTTCAACAGCAGCAGGTGCTCGCCGTCAGCGAACTGCGCGCCAAAATTGTTGATGGCCGAGAAGTTGAACGTCCCCTGATACCGCACCACCTTGCAGCGGGCAAACCGGCTGGGGATGGTCTGGTAGTAGGCCTCGGTGGCGGGGTCGGTGGAGTTATTCTCGATGACAATGACCTCAAAGTTATCGTACCCGGCGTTTTGGTACAGGCTGGTCAGGCAGCGGTCCAGGTCGTCGGTGTGGTCCTTGTTGGGAATCAGCACACTGATAAGCGGGCTGCCTGTCAGCTCATACCGCACCTGGAACGCCCCCGGCGCGTCGGGCACTGCCATGGCGCAGCCGGGCAGGCCGAGGCGCTGCAGCTGGGCGTCGATAGCCCGCTCCCCCGCCGCGATGGCATAGGGCTTGGCCTCCATGCCTGCGGCGGTGGACCCTGCGTGGCCGCGCCAGATATACAGCACCTTTTTGATATGCTCGATGCGCTGTGCCTTCTCAGTCAGGCGCAAGATCAGGTCGTGGTCCTGAGCACCGTCAAACTCCTTGGACTCGTAGGCACCGGCAGCATCCAGCAGCGGTCGGCTGAACACCGCCAGATGGGTGATAAAGTTCACCCCGCGCAGGTAGTCGGGCGCAAAATCCGGCTTGAAGTGGTAACCGCCCAGCTCTTTCAAATCCGCCGAGAGTACGATCTCGTCACTATAGACAAAGTCCGCACCCGTGTTTTGGATGGTCTGCACAACCTCGAAAAGGGCGTTTAAGTACAGCACATCGTCGTGGTCCAGCAGGGCAATGTAGTCGCCGTGGGCCATCTCAAAGCCGCGGGTGGTGTTGGCCGCAATACCGCCGTTTTCCACCGGCTCGTACACGATGGTGCCGGGCACAGCCTTGGGCAGGCGGCTTTCCAAACGCTTGTCCGGGTCACTGGCATCCACCAGCACCAGCTCCCAGTTTTGGTAGGTCTGGCGTGTCACGCTGCGCAGCATTTCGTCAAAAAACTTCGCAGGTGTGTTATACAGCGGCACGATGATGCTGATTTTCGGTCCCTGCAGGTTCGCCGCACGCTGGGCTTTCAGCTCCCGTTTCAGCGGAATATCCGCCCGGTGGCGCCAATCGTCATGGTGCAGCGCCAGCCCGACGCGGAACTTCACGTCGCGCCAAAGCTGCTCGGCCCCCTGCTCGTGCAGGGTGGCGGCGCCGCGTTTGGCCAGATCACGCAGGTGGGCGGGGTTCAGCAGGCGCTTGGCCATGCCGCCCACGCTGTCCTGTACGGCCAGGTCGGCGGGGCGTTCGTTGTTCGGTTTCTCGCTCATCGTTATTCCTCGGTGATTTTTGCCGGCATGGCGTCTTTTTTCTCGAATTTGCGGTACTCTGCCGTGATCTCGGCGGTGGGGCCGAGGCGGCGCAGGTGGCCATGGTCCAACCAGGCCACCTTGTTGCACATGCGTTCGATCTGATCGATGGAATGGCTGACCAGAATCACAGTCGTACCACCGGAAAGCAGCTCGGCCATGCGCTTCTCGCACTTTTCCTGGAAAAGGAAGTCGCCGACCGACAGAATTTCGTCCGCAATCAGAATGTCCGGTTTGGTCATCGTCGCCACGGCAAAAGCCAGGCGGGCCACCATGCCGGAGGAGTAGTTTTTCAGCGGAACATCCAGAAATTCTTCCAGTTCGCTGAACTCTACAATGTCATTAAACTTGGAATCGATATACTTCGGTGTGTAGCCCAGCACCGTACCGTTGAGATAGATGTTTTCCCGCGCGGTCAGGTCCATATCAAAGCCCGCGCCCAGTTCGATCAGGGGGGCAATGGTGCCGTTGACGGTGACCTTGCCCGCGCTGGGTTTGTACACGCCGGAAATGACCTTGAGCAAGGTGGATTTGCCGCTGCCGTTCAGGCCGATCAGGCCGTAAAAGTCGCCGGGCATGATGTCAAAGCTGACATCATCCAGGGCGAAGAACTCATCAAAGCGGATGCCGCCGTGCAGCAGCGCCACAAAATATTCTTTCAGGCTCTCGTGCTTTTCCTTGGCAAGGTTGAAGCGCATCGACACATGGTCGATAGAAATAATGGGTTTCTGTTCTGCCATAGCGCTGCCCCCCTTACATGTACAGGACAAATTTGTCCTGATTCTTTTTAAAGACGTAAACGCCCAGGCCCAGGCTGAGGGCGGCGCAGAGGAACGGGATCAGCACCATGTTGGGGGTCAGCCCCTCGCCCCACATCACGCAGGAACGCACCGAGGTGATGTACCAATAAATGGGGTTGAGGTTGATAACGTACTGCATCCAGCTTTCCATCTGGCGCGGGTCGTAGAAGATGGCGCTGCCGTAGACCAGCAGGGTGCAGAAGACTTCCCAAATATGCATGATGTCACGTACAAAAACGTACATGGTGGACAAGATCAGCCCCACGCCCAGGCTGAACGCAAACAGCATGACGATGGGATAGATTGCCAGCAGCACGGTATTGACGGAAATGTGGGACCAGGTCAGCAGTGCCACGATGAACAGCGCCACCAGGCTGAAGAAGAAGTTGACCAGCGCAAAGCAACACTTTTCCAAGGGGAAAATATACTTAGGAATGTACACTTTGCGCAGCAGCGGGCCGTTTTTCAGTACGCTTTCCATGGCCATGGCGGTGCTCTCGCGGAAGAAGTTGAACATCAGCTGGCCGATGATAAGGAACAGCGGGAAATCCTCGATGCCCTGGCCGCGCTGGTTGAACAGCGCACCGAACACGGCCCACATGACCAGGCAGGTCAGCAGGGGGTTCAGCACACTCCAGGCCACGCCCAGCACACTGCGGCGATATTTCAGCTTAAAGTCGCGGGTGATCAGGTTTTGCAGCAGGTAGCGGTACTTCCAAAAGCCCGCAAAGCTATTTTTCAGGTTCTGCACGGCTTATCCTCAATACTTCTCAAAATACTCGAACTTCTGGTCAGCAAAGGGTGTGTGCTCCTTGTCCTTAGCGCTGGTCTTGTGCTCGCAGCCGCAGTCCGGCCACTGGACGTTGACAGTGGCGTCGTCGTAGGGGATGCCGCCCTCGGCGGTGGGATCGTAGACGTCAGTGCACTTGTAGCAGAACTCGGCCACATCAGACAGCACCAGGAAGCCGTGGGCAAAGCCCTCAGGGATCCAGAGCATCTTCTTGTTCTCGGCGGAAAGGGTCACGCCCACCCACTTGCCGAAGGTCTTGCTGTTGGGACGGCAGTCGACGGCAACGTCGAACACCTCGCCCATGGTCACGCGCACCAGCTTGCCCTGGGTGTGCTTGGTCTGGAAATGCAGGCCGCGCAGCACGCCCTTGGTGGAGCGGCTCTGGTTGTCCTGCACGAAGGGCTTATCGATGCCCGCGGCGGCGAAATCGTCGATCTGGTAGGTCTCCATAAAATAGCCGCGGTCGTCACCAAAAACGGTCGGCTCGATGATCTGCACCTCGGGGATATCAGTCTTGACAAAATTGAACTTACTCATGTTCTTTATTCTCCTTTTCGACAATTGACTTTATTTAATTACAGTATAGTATACACATAGCGATACAGTATATATTATACTCCTGTTTGGCCCACTGGGCAAGATGGCGGACATATTTTAAACAAATTTTGCGCAGGGTGTAACATCGGGCGCGTTTTGCCGTCTTGTAGGGTAAGGGGCGGATATGGTACAATGATGGAAAAAAGGAGGCCACAGCCATGACCAAAACCGAAGCCCGCAAGCTTGCCAAAGCCTGCCGCGCCGCCGTGGACCTGCATACCGTAGGGCACGCAATGGCCGGGGTGCTGTTTGCCCTGCCCGCCTGGCAGCACGCCGACACGGTGCTGGCCTTTGCCAGCATGCCGGACGAGCCGGACACCGCCGACATCCTGCGGCAGGCGCTGGCCGAGAGCAAGCGTCTGCTGCTGCCCCGGGTGCTGAGCCGCACCGAGATGGATTGGGTGGAGATCACAGCGCTTTCGCAGTTGCAGCCGGGGGCCTATGGCATTTGGGAAGCGCCCGCTTCCCTGCCTGCCTTTGATACCGCCCATTTGGGGGATGGCGTGCTGGCGCTGATCCCCTGCCTGGCTACCAGCCCGGACGGTGTGCGGCTGGGGCGCGGCGGCGGGTATTATGACCGCTTCCTTGCACATTATAAAGGCAAGCGGCTGCTGGTTTGCCCCACAGCCGCCCTGCTGGGCGACCTGCCTTGCGAGGGCTGGGACGTCCGATTTTCTCCCCATGAAATACTGACCGAGAAAGGAATACTTCTATGAAAAAACTGACCCTGACCGCGGCCCTGCTGGCCGCCCTGGCCCTGACGGCCTGCGGCAACAAGACCACCGAAGCAACGCCCACCCCCACCCCGGACCTGGACGCACCTGCCACCACCCCGGAGGAAGGCATGGAGATTGACCCGGAGTTTAGTGTTGACCCCGAGCCCGAAATCGATGAAAATGCCCAGCCTGCACCGGACGCCGAGCTGAGCGATATGGTGGACGCGATCTATAAGATCCAGCCGGTGGAGCTGATGGGCATGGAGACAACGGGCATCGACCTGACCGACGAGACCTGGTACGGCTACCTGGCCGGGCTGACCGCCAACAATGTGGGCAAGGTGGACGCGGCGGTCATCAGCGAGCCGATGACCGGCAGCCAGGCGTACAGCCTGGTGCTGCTGCGTCTCAGGGACAAGGCCGATGCTCGCGAGATTGCCGATTCGATGGAGGAAAACATCAGCATGCGCAAGTGGGTCTGCGTGGAGGCAGATAAGGCCCGCGTGGTCAGCTTTGATGATAAGCTGCTGTATGTCATGGCAGACAGTGAACTGGTCGATGTCGATCTGTTGGCGGATGCTGCCGCAAAGGCCTTTAATGCGACATTCGATGTCGATGATTCCCTCGTCAATGAGGACGAGAGCGAGTTACCACCGGAGCTGCTGTCCGCCCCGGCGGTGGCGGATTGACCTTCACGCTGGGACGCGGCATCTTATAAATAGATAAGGCGCTGCCAAACGCAGGGCGCCCCTTTAGTATAATGCAAAAAATCCGCAGCCTTTTTACGGGCTGCGGATTTTTGCTTTATTAGCTTACAGGAAAATATACTTCAGGATAAACAGCACCGTCAGCACATACATCAGCGGGGTGATCTTCTTTTCCTTGGCTTTGCCGGTCAGGACGTTGATCAGCGTCCAGGAGATAATGCCGATGGCAATACCCTCAGAAATACTGTAGGCCAGCGGCATGACCAGGATGGTCAGGAACGCCGGGATGGCATCGGTCATGTCGTCAAAGTTGATCTTGGCGACAGCGCCCATCATGTAGAAGCCGACGACGATCAGCGCCGGGGCGGTGGCGAAGGACGGAATGGTGAGGAACAGCGGGCTGAAGATGCTGGCCAGCAGGAACAGCACCGCGGTGGTGGTGGCGGTCAGACCGGTGCGGCCGCCCACGGTAACGCCGGAAGAGCTTTCGACGTAGGTGGTGGTGGTGGAAGTGCCCAGCACAGCGCCTACGCTGGTGGCGACGGCATCGGCCAGCAGCGCACCCTTGATGCGGGGCAGCTTGCCGTCCTCGTCCAGCATGTCAGCCTTGGAGGCAACACCGATCAGGGTGCCCAGCGTGTCGAACAGGTCAACAAAGAGGAATGCGAACATGACAACGATGAAGTTGACGATGTTGAAATTAGAGAAGTCCAGATTGAACACCTGGCCGAAAGTTTTGCCCAGAGAGGAGAAATCAAAGCTGACAAAAGCGGTGGGGATGACCGAATACATACCGGCGTCGGGATCAGGGATGTAGATACCGGCCAGCTCGCAGACGATGCCCAGCACCCAGGTGATCAGGATGCCGTACAGGATGGCGCCCTTGACCTGCTTGATGAGCATGACGGCGATGATCAGCACACCGATCAGGGCCAGCAGTGCACCAACGCCGACGCTGTGGAAGGTCTCGCCCTTGAAGTGCTGGTAGGTCAGCAGGGTGGAATCGCTGTTGACGATGAGCTTGGCGTTCTGCAAGCCGACGAACGCGATAAACAGGCCGATGCCGACACTGACGGCGGATTTCAGCGTCATGGGGATGGCGTTGAAGATGGCCTCACGCACATTGGTCAGGGAGAGGATGATAAAGACGATGCCCTCCACAAAGACGGCCAGCAGGGCCATCTGCCAGCTGTAGCCCATCGTCAGCACAACGGTGTAGGCAAAGTAGGCGTTCAGGCCCATGCCGGGGGCCAGCGCGAACGGGTAGTTGGCCATCAGCGCCATGCACATGGTGCCGACAAACGCTGCCAACGAGGTGGCAATCAGCACGGCTTCGGCATCCATACCGGCCGCAGACAGAATGTTAGGGTTGACCGCCAGGATGTAGGCCATCGTCATAAAGGTCGTGATACCGGCCATGACTTCGGTTTTGACATCCGTGTGGTTCTCTTTCAGGTGGAAGAGTTTTTCCATGATGTACCTCCGATTTATAAATCATATATCCTTGCTGCGCCGATATTTTCCGCAAAACGCAACGCTTTTATTGTACCTCTTTATGGCGCATTTGTAAACATTTTTTTAACAAAAGTATGTTGCAAAAGCATTTTGCATGCAAAAAGGGCCGCACCCTTATGCGGGGTGCGGCCCTTATTACGCTTTACGATTCAATCAAGCCTTGGCAGCTTTGATCTCCTTGATCAGCTCGGGAACGACCTTGTACAGATCACCGACGATGCCGTAGGAGGCGACATCGAAGATGGGGGCGTTCTCGTTCTTGTTGATGGCGATGATGGTCTCGGAGTCCTGCATGCCGGCCACGTGCTGGATAGCACCGGAGATGCCCAGGGCAACGTAGATGCGGGGATGCACGGTCTTGCCGGTCTGGCCGACCTGATGGTCAGCAGACAGCCAGCCTTCATCGGTGACGGCGCGGGAGGCACCCACGACGCCGCCCAGAACACCGGCCAGCTCCTCGGCCAGCTTGATGCCCTTCTCGGGGTCAGCAGAGATGCCGCGGCCGACAGAAACGACCACGTCAGCACCGATCAGGTCAACCAGTTTCTCGGCGCTCTTCTTGATGTCCAGGACCTCGACATGGATGTCCTCGGCGGTCAGGGCGGGGGTGACCTTCTCGATCACGACCTTGGCAGCGCCGGCCTCGTCAAACGGCTGGGTCTGCATAACGCCGGGGCGCACGGTGGACATCTGCGGGCGGAAGCGGGAGCAGATGATGGTGGCCATCAGGTGACCGCCGAAAGCGGGGCGGGTCATCTTCAGGTTGGTGTTTTCCTCAAACTTGGTGTTGTCCACATCGATATTGGAGGTAGTGCGCAGGAAGTTCTTGTACTTCTCAACGTCGACATCCAGATGGGTGCAGTCAGCAGTCAGGCCGGTGTGCAGGCGGGCTGCGCAGCGGGGGCCGAGGTCACGGCCCAGGTTGGTAGCGCCGATCAGCATGATCTCGGGCTTCTTCTCCATGATGAGATCGCACAGAGCCTTGGCATAGCCATCGGTGGTGTAGTCCTTCAGCAGGGGGCTGTCGATGTTGTAAACGCGGTCAGCACCGTAGCCGCCCAGCGCCTTGACATAGTCCTCGTTCAGCTCGCTGCCCATCACAACGCCGCACAGCTCCACGCCCAGGTCGTTGGCCAGCTTGCGGCCTTCGCTCAGCAGCTGGTAGCTGATGGTCTGGATCTGACCTTCACGCTGCTCGCAGAATACCCACACGCCTTTGAATGCGGCGGTGTCCATTGCATTGAATTCAGCCATTGTTTGTTTCTCCTTCCTCAAATCAGGTGCTTGTCGTTCAGGATGCCAACCAGCTGGGCAGCGTCCTCGACCTTCATGCCGGCGCCCTTGACCGGAGGAGCAAAGGACTTGTAAACGTTCGTCGGAGAGCCCTTCAGGCCGATGGTATCGGTCTCGATGAGCGGATCATCTTTCAGTGCGTTGTAATCGAACACTTCCAGCGGCTTGTCGTAGCACTCGAAGATGCCGGGCACGCTCATATAGCGGGGGGTGTTCAGCTCTTTGATGCAGGTCAGCAGGCAGGGAGTCTGAACCTTCAGCTCCATGTAGCCATCCTCCAGCTGACGTTTCACGGTCAGGGAGTTGCCGTCCTTCCGGATGTCGGTGACATAGGTGACCTGGGGCAGGTGCAGCTTCTCAGCGATCTGGGGGCCAACCTGGGCAGTGTCACCGTCGATGGCCTGACGGCCGCAGAAAACGATGTCCTCAGGGCCGACGCCGATCTTATTGACGGCAGCAGCCAGGATCTGGGAGGTAGCGAAGGTATCGGAGCCGCCGAACTCGCGGCCAGAAACCAGGACGCCGCGGTCAGCGCCGCGGGCCATCAGCTCGCGCAGCATGCCTTCTGCCGGCGGCGGACCCATGGTAACGACGACGACTTCGCAGCCGGTCTCATCTTTCAGCTGCAGGGCAGCCTCAACAGCGTTGAGGTCATCAGGGTTGGTGATGGTGGCCATAGCGGCACGGTCCATCGTGCCGTCAGCCTTGACGGCAACCTTGCCCTGCGTATCGGGAACCTGTTTGACACAAACGATTGCTTTCATTACGTCTTGCCTCCTTACTTCAGCAGCGCGCCGGAAATGACCATCATCTGAACTTCGCTGGTGCCCTCATAGATCTCAGTGATCTTGGCATCACGCATCATACGCTCGATGGGGTAATCACGGGTGTAGCCGTAACCGCCGAACAGCTGCAGGCAGCGGCGGGTCACGTCGCTGGCGGTACGGGCGGCGATCAGCTTCGCCTCGGCAGCCTCGACACTGTAGCGGACCTTGGCGCCGTTCATGGCCTGCTGCTTTTTCAGGCCAGCCTTATAAACCAGATACTTGGCAGCATCAACGCGGGCCTTCATCTCGGCCAGCTCGAACTGGGTGTTCTGGAACTGGGCGATGGAGCGGCCGAACTGCTTACGCTCTTTGACGTAGGCAACGGTCTCGTCGATGGCGCCCTCGGCAATACCCAGAGCCTGGGCAGCGATGCCGATACGGCCGCCGTCCAGCGTAGCCATGGCCAGCTGGAAGCCCTTGCCCTTGACGCCGAGCAGACGATCCTTCGGGATGATGCAGTCTTCCATGATCAGCTCGCAGGTGGAGGAACCACGGATGCCCATCTTGTCCTCGGGCTTGCCGACCTTGAAGCCGGGATCGGTGCGCTCTACGATGAAGGCGCTAATCTCCTTCTGCTTGCGGCCGCGCTTGTCGGTGACAAAACCGGTAACAGCAATGATGATGAACACATCAGCAAAGCCGGCGTTGGTGATGAAGATCTTGGAGCCGTTCAGCTTCCAGTGGTCGCCCTCGTCAACGGCGAAGGTCTGCTGACCCTGGGCGTCGGTGCCGGCGCCGGGCTCGGTCAGACCGAAAGCGCCGATCCACTCGCCGCTGCACAGCTTGGGCAGATACTTTTCCTTCTGGGCGGGAGTGCCGTTCTCGTAAATGGGAGCGGCGCACAGAGAGGTATGGGCAGACAGGATAACACCGGTGGTGCCGCAGACCTTGGACATTTCCTCAACGGCCATAACGTAGGACAGCACATCGCCGCCTGCACCGCCGACCTCTTTGGGGAAGTAGATGCCCATCATGCCCAGCTTTGCCATTTTTTCGACGGTTTCCTTGGGGAAATATTCCTCAGCGTCGACCTTTTTGGCGAGGGGCTTGACTTCGTTTTCAGCAAACTCCTTGTACATCTTCTGGACCATTTGCTGCTGCTTAGACAGAGTAAAATCCATTTGATAAACCTCCATATACTCAAACAAACGCAGCCCGGCGCGGTTCTGCACTGCGCCAGGCGCGTAGGTTGGTTCAATTACAGGGCGTCAACAGCGGTCTTGGTGCGGTCGGCATTGTAGACATAGAAGCCCTTGCCGGTCTTGCAGCCCAGGTTGCCGCCGCGAACCATCTTGCGGATCAGCGGGCAAGCGCGATACTTGCTGTCGCCGGTCTCCTTGTACAGGACGTCCATGATGGCCAGGCAGATGTCCAGGCCGACGAAGTCGCCCAGCTCCAGGGGGCCCATGGGATGGTTGGCGCCCAGCTTCATAGCGGTGTCGATACCGGCGATGTCAGAAACGCCCTCCATCTTAATGAAGGCAGCTTCGTTGATCATGGGGATCAGGATGCGGTTTACGACGAAGCCGGCAGCCTCGTTGACCTGGACCGGGCTCTTGCCGATCTCGGTGCTGATCTTCTTGATGGTCTCCACGGTCTCGGCGGGAGTGTTCACACCAGCGATGACCTCGATGAGCTTCATGCGGTCAGCGGGGTTGAAGAAGTGCATGCCGACCAGGGGACGGCTCAGGCCCTTGCCGATCTCGGTGATGGACAGAGAAGAGGTGTTGGAAGCGAAAACGCACTCGGGCTTGCAGATCTTATCCAGCTCGCCGAAGGTGGTCTGCTTGACCTTCATATCCTCGAAAGCAGCTTCGACGATCAGGTCGCAGTCAGCGCACAGATCCTCTTTCAGGCCAGCAGTGATGGCAGCCATGCGGCGGTCAACTTCAGCCTGGTCCAGCTTGCCTTTGGCAACCAGCTTGGCGTAGCCGGCGGCGATCTTAGCCTTGCCGTTGTCAGCCCACTCCTGCTTGATGTCGCACAGAGCCACGGTGTAGCCCTCGACCTGTGCAAAAGCCTTTGCAATGCCCTGGCCCATAGTGCCAGCGCCAATAACGCCTACCTTCATAGTAGTAACCTCCCAATTTGTTCTAAAATGTTCTTTTTAAAACGGCGGGGTGCGGGGCACTAAGCGCCCCTCCCCTGCTGGCGGAAATCAGTTGTTGGTGAAGACCGGTTTCGGCTTCGGCTTCTCGCGGCTCAGGAAGCAGCCCATACCCTCGACCTGATCGTGGGTCTCGAAGCAATCGCCGAAGAGCTTCTCCTCGACCTCAACAGCCTTCTCGATGGGCAGGCTGATGCCGTCGTTGATAGCCTTCTTGCAGTTGCGCACGGCGATGGGGGCATTTTTAGCGATCTTGCCAGCCAGCTTGAGGGCGGCGGGCATCAGCTCTTCCTGGGTGTACACAGCGTTGACCAGGCCGATGCGCAGGGCCTCGTCTGCCTTGATGTTCAGGGCAGAGTAGACCAGCTGCTTGGCCATGCCCATGCCGACCAGACGGGCCAGGCGCTGGGTACCGCCGAAGCCCGGCGTGATGCCCAGGCCTACTTCGGGCTGACCGAAGACGGCATTGTCGGAGCAGAGACGGATGTCGCAGCTCATGGCCAGCTCATTACCGCCGCCCAGGGCAAAGCCGTTGACGGCAGCGATGACCGGCAGCGGGAAGTGCTCGATCATCAGGAAGACATCGTTGCCCAGCTTGCCGAAAGCCTCGCCCTCGGCCTTGGTCATGGTGGACATCGAGCCGATGTCAGCGCCAGCAACGAAGCTCTTGTCACCGGCGCCGGTCAGGACGACACAGCGGACGGTGTTCTGATCGATGGCCTCGAAAGCAGCCTTCAGGTCAGCAAGAACCTCGGGGTTCAGAGCGTTGAGGGCTTTCGGGCGGTCGATCGTCAGGACGGCAACGGCGTCCTGGATCTCGGTAGTAACAAAGGACATGGTAAACTCCTCCGATGATTACATTTCAACGATGGTGGCGCAGCCCATGCCGCCGCCGATGCACAGGGTAGCCAGGCCCTTATGAGCGCCGCGATGCTTCATGGCGTACAGCAGGGTGACGAGGATACGGGCACCGGAAGCACCAACGGGATGGCCCAGAGCGATAGCGCCGCCGTTGACGTTCAGCTTCTCCTGGTCGAAGTGCAGAGCCTGGCCAACAGCCACAGACTGAGCAGCGAAAGCCTCGTTGGCCTCGATCAGATCCATGTCGTCGACGGTCAGGCCGGTCTTGGCCATGACCTTCTTGGTGGCGGCGATGGGGCCCAGACCCATGACCTCGGGCTCAACACCAGCCAGAGCACCGGCGACCCAAGTGGCCAGAGGCTCAACGCCCAGCTCCTTGGCCTTCTCCTCGCTCATGATGACCAGAGCAGCAGCGCCGTCGTTGATGGCGGAGGAGTTAGCAGCGGTGACGATGCCGTCCTTCTTGAAGCAGGGCTTCAGCTTAGCCAGAACTTCCATGGAGCTCAGGCGAGGACCTTCATCGGTATCAAACACGGTGTCGCCCTTCTTACCCTTGATGACAACGGGGACGATCTCATCCTTGAAAGCACCGTCGGCAATAGCCTTAGCTGCCTTTTCCTGAGAACGATAGGAGAAGGCATCCAGCTCCTCACGGGTGATGGGGTTGTAGCCGTACTTCTTCTGGTAGGTCTCGTTGGTGCAGACGTTCTCGGCGGTCATGCCCATGTGCATGTTGTAACCGGTAGCATCCCACAGAGCATCGTTGACCATGGTGTCAACCAACTCGCTCTTGCCCATGGGGGAACCCATGCGGTAGCCGTAGCGGCCCTTCATCATAGCGAAGGGAGCCATGTCCATGTTCTCCATACCGCCTGCAACGACGATGTCGGCATCGCCGGCCTCGATCATCTGGGCAGCCATGTTGACGCAGTTCAGACCAGAGCCGCAGACGACGTTGACGGTGACGGCGGGGGTCTCGATAGGCAGGCCGGCCTTCAGAGAAGCCTGACGAGCGACGTTCTGGCCCAGGCCAGCCTGGATGACGCAGCCCATGTAAACATGGTCGACCTGCTCCGGCTTGACATTGGCGCGGTTCAGAGCCTCTTTGATGACGATGGAGCCCAGCTCAGCAGCGGGGACATTGGCGAGGGTGCCGCCGAACTTGCCAATGGCAGTACGGCATGCGCTGGCGATGACGATTTTTTTCATAAGTAGCCTCCAAAAATGTTCTTTTCAAAGTAATCGGATAGACTATTGAGTAACTTGTTTATCTTCAAAGCCGATGTCCGGCTGTGAATGCGATTTGGATTTAAAGCTCCCCTGCTTCGCGCCTGGCGATGAGGGCGGTCTCGACGTTGGGCGGCACGAACTTGGAAACATCCTGGCCGTAGTGGGCTGCCTCCCGCACGATGGTGGAGGAAAGGTAGCTCCACTTGATGGCCGTTGCCAGGAAGACCGTTTCGATGCCGGGCGCCATGGCGAAGTTGGTGTGGGCCAGCTGGATCTCGTTTTCAAAGTCGGTCACCGCGCGCAGGCCGCGCACCATGACGGTGGCGTGTTTCTGTTTGGCGAAGCTGACGGTCAGGCCGTTGAAGGAATCCACTTCTACGTTGGGGATGTCCTTGCAGCATTCCCGTAGCATGGCAACGCGCTCCTCGACCGTAAACAAAGGCTGTTTGGCACTGTTGACCAGCACCGCAACGATGACCTTGTCGAACATACGGCTGGAGCGCTTGATAATATCCAGATGCCCGCGGGTGACGGGATCGAAACTGCCGGGATACATGGCAATGGGCATATTGGTTTGAACCTTTCGGAAGCCGCCGTTCGATTGTTAAAAATTAAACATCTTCAGGCGGAAATTTAGGCACCTGCGCCGTGTCTGGTTGCAGATGTTGCCTGCTCAGGTGGGCGGCGGCCGGTGCCGCAGCAGTGGCGTGGCGGGTCTCGCCAAATTCACTACTATAGTTTTACCATCTTGTTAAGGTTTTGTCAATGCTTTATTCGTTAATTTTCAGACATATTTTGTCCTTTTCTTTTGGTAGGTGCGCTAAAGGCAGATGAGGTGGTTGTTATATTTAAATAGGTAGATGGGTCTGTTGCTTCCGTTTCCGCGCCACCTTGCAGCGCTTTACTCGTTTTAACGGCTTCCTGGCGTCGGGTGCTCCTTTTGGAGACCCAAAAGGAAGGCTTAATGGCTGCCTGCCGCTATAAAAGGCGCTGCCGCGAGGTAGGCAGGGCCGCCGAAGCAGTCCCTTAAGGCAAACGAGCGTCAAATCTTTCACATTATCCCCTTGACCCTGGGGCAACTATATGTTATTATTTTAACATGCGAGGGTTTGTGCCCTCCCACACATTTTGTGATGTAGAGTAAATGAGGTGCTGTAAAATGAATTTTGAGGACCTGATCGCTAAAGTAAAGACCTGCGGCAAGCAGAAGCTGGCCGTTGCCGCCGCCGAGGACGATGCCGTTCTGGAGGCCGTAGACGCTGCCCATAAACAGGGCATTGCCGATGCCATCCTGGTGGGCGATGAAGCCGCCATCCGCAAGATCGCCGGTGAGCTGAACATCGACCTGTCCGACTACGAAATCATCAACGAGCCCGACAAGGTTCAGGCTTCGCTGAAGGCCGTCAAGCTGGCCCACGACGGTGTGGCCAACATGTACATGAAGGGCCTGCTGGACACCAAGACCTTCCTGAAGAGCGTGCTGGATAAGGAAGTCGGCCTGCGCACCGGCCACACCCTGTCCCATGTCGCCGTGTTCGAGGTCAAGGGCATTGAGCAGCTTCTGTTCCTGACCGACGTTGCCTTTATGACCTATCCCACCCTGGAAGATAAAGTACATATCATCGAGAACACCGTCGCCGTAGCCCATGCCTGCGGCGTCGAGTGCCCGAAGGTCGCTCCCCTGGCCGCCGTTGAGGTCGTCAACCCCAAGATGCCCTGCACCGTGGATGCCGACGAGCTGCGCAAGATGAACGCCGAGGGCAAGATCACCGGCTGCGTCGTCGACGGCCCCCTGTCCATGGACATCGCCATCGATCCCGAAGCCGCCCACCACAAGGGTGCCCAGGACCGCCCGGCTGCCGGCCATGCCGACATCCTGCTGTTCCCCGACATCCAGGCCGGCAACCTCGTCTACAAGACGCTGGTCCACACCGCCGATTGCAAGAACGGCTGCATCCTGACCGGCACCAAGGTGCCCGCCATCCTGACCAGCCGCTCTGACTCCTTCCAGACGAAGGTCAACTCCATCGCCTTGGCCGCCGTTGTGGCCGCCGGCTTGGCTGAATAAAATAAAAGGAGACGTTTCAAATGTCTATTAAAACGCTGGTCATCAACCCGGGTTCTACCTCGACCAAGGTTGGTGTTTTTGAGGACGAGACCCTGCTGTTTGAGGAAACCCTGCGCCATCCCACGGAGGAGATCGCCAAGTACGCCAGTGTCATCGACCAGAAGGATTTCCGCAAGGCCATCATCCTGGACTTTTTGAAAGAGAAGAACTGCGCCCCCGAGAGCCTGAACGTCATCGTCGGCCGCGGCGGCCTGCTCAAGCCCATCCCCGGCGGCACCTACCCTGTCAGCGACGCTCTGCTGGCTGACCTGAAGGCCGGTGTCCAGGGCCAGCACGCTTCCAACCTGGGCGGCATCCTGGCCCGCGAGATCGGCGACAGCCTGGGCATCCCCAGCTACATCGTTGACCCCGTCGTTGTCGACGAGCTGACCAACAAGGCCCGCATCTCCGGCATGCCGGAACTGCCCCGCCGCTCCATCTTCCACGCCCTGAACCAGAAGGCCGTGGCCCGCCGCTTTGCCAAGGAGAACGGCAAGCGCTACGAGGATCTGAACCTTATCGTCATCCACATGGGCGGCGGCGTTTCTGTCGGTGCCCACAACCACGGCAAGGTCGTCGATGTCAACAACATTCTGGACGGCGAAGGCTGCTTCAGCCCCGAGCGCAGCGGCACCGTACCCGTTGGCGACCTGGTCAAGATGTGCTTCAGCGGCAAGTACACCCAGCAGGAAGTTTACAAGAAGATCTGTGGCAACGGCGGTTTCAACGGCTACCTGCACACCAACGATGCCCGCACCGTGGGCAAGATGGCCGACGAAGGCAACGCCGAGGCCAAGCTGGTCTGGGATGCCTTCTTCTACCAGATCGCCAAGGACGCCGGCGCTATGGCCGCTGTCCTGCACGGCCAGGTCGATCAGATCATCCTGACCGGCGGCATTGCTTACAACCCCAACACCGAGAAGTACCTGAAAGAGTACCTCGGCTTCATCGCTCCCATCACCGTTTATCCCGGCGAGGATGAGCTGCTGGCCCTGTGCCAGGGCGCCCTGCGCGTGATGACCGGCGAAGAGAAGCCCATGGAGTATTGATACCCGCCCCCTAAACAGCAACAGCCTCTGCCCGAAAAGGCAGAGGCTGTTTTTTTGTGTTTTATCGGCCAACCGTGGTATCAGCTTCCAAAATTGCATCATTTTGTTCTTTGTATTTTGCGGCGGTCTCGTCGTCCAGCACATAGACCGTCACCGGGATGACAGCGTTATCCACCGACTCATCATAGGTCTCATAGTACAGATCGATGAACGCATGGCCGGTCATCATAGCCGTGCCGGTATCCGCAGCGTAGGCATAGCCATAGACGAATTTTCCGTCGTCGCTGGTGATGTACATCAGGGAACCATACGGAATGATGCTGGGGTTGATGGCCACAGTGCCGTAGGTCAGGCGGCGGCCGCTGGCCCCCTTGGCACTGCCACTGGCCGAGTAGGCCGTGGCGCGCTGGCTGGTGTAGACGGCAGCGACACCTTCCACGGGCACGCCATCCTCGACCTCAGGACCCACGAAGCCGGAGACAGACGCCTGTTCTCCATAGACTTTCTGGATGGTGGGGATCATGCCGATCTGGGTCTCGCGGCCGATCTCCTCGGTGTCGACCTGCTGGCCGTCCACCCAGGTCTCGCGGTAGGTTACAGTGTCCAGGCCATCTGTCCCCTGCTGGACCACCTGCACTTTGTCCTGTTTGCGGTAATACAGGCTGGTGGGGATCTCCTCCACCTCGCTGGGGACGGTCTCGTCCTCGGTGTACTCCACATAGCTGACGCGCTGCAGGGTGACGCTGCTGCCCTCGGGGACGGTCTCATCGGCGGCGGGGGTCAGGTAGTCCTCCTCTGTGTAGGTCAGGCCCGCCTGGGTCAGCAGGTCGCGGGTGGTCGCGCCGGTAGTGATGATCTCTTGGGTTTGGCCGTCCGCTGTGACCGGCACAGTGTAGGCCCGCAGCACCTGCATCAGCTCACCGTCCGGTGTCTCCGAGGTGACGATGCGGTCGTTTTCCCCCAGCGGGGCCACGCCCGCCTGGGCCAGCACAGCGGCCTCGGTCTGGTTGACCGTCAGGATGCGGGTGCTGCCGCCGTGTGTGTCGGTAACGGTGACAAAATGCAGGGCAGAGGTCGTGAACATGATCACGCCCGCCAGTGCCACCGCGCCGCCCATCAGTGCGCCCCACTTAGGGCCAGCCAGTGCCATGCGGCGTCGGAAATGCTCTTTTGTTTTTACGGATAAAGGCATAAGGGCTCCTTTTGCACAAAAAAGCGCCGGCCCCGCAAAGGACCGACGCCGGAAATGCTGGTTATTTGCTGCCGCGCGGGACAGCGTAGTACAGGATTTCTTGCTTTGCGTTTCGGCTTGAAATAATAACACAAAATCGTGCATTTTGCAAGTCTTTTGACAAAACAGCCGCACATGTTACAAAAATGTGCGTCATCCCGGGCCGCTTTTGTGCTTGTTGCCCAGCCTTACGGGGGGCCGTGCTGTAAGCACAGCCAGACTGCGCCGCCGGCATACTGCTGCACCTTGGTCAGCCACAACGGCGTGGCGTCGCGGCCCATCGGCAGGCCGGATTCGGCCATGGCAACGCCGACACCCTCCCCGTTGCCGTAGGCCTGGGCAATATCGATCGGCGGTAGCCGACGTCGATAGCGTTTCCTGCATATTTTATGTCATTTTTCAGACGGCAAGCGCAGCAAGGATATAAAGCAGCCCGATGTGCGTCGGATAAAAGATCCAGCTTTACACCCCGTTTCTTTCATTATATCAGAAACGGGGGTGATTTTGTGGTTTTTTGACAGGCTGAGGAAGGCTCCGGCGCTTTTGGCACCGGAGCCTTCCTTGAGTCTTACTTCGCAAGTACAACGGAAATTTTAATCTCCTTTTCCGCCTCGCTCAGGTCGAACGCGCCGCCGTCCGCGACGCTTACACGCAACTCATACAGTGTGCCATCAGAAAGCGTATCCCCGGCGCTGCCTGCTTCATCCGTGATTGCCCACAGCTCTTTGCTGACCTCCGCCAGCTTTCCGTCTGCACCGTAGGCATAGAGCTTCAAATCAGCGGCGCTTCCGGAAA
>UQDG01000004.1 GCA_900539695.1 uncultured Oscillospiraceae bacterium | reverse complement strand
TACTGAGTGCGTGTTTTTGCCTTAGCTTCTGAACTACCAGCGTTTTTTGTGCTGGTGTCGCTCGTCTTCCAAAACCAAGGCTTGCAAATTTTTTAGGTAATCGTTCTCCGCACGCAGTCGCTGCACTTCGGCCAGCAGATCTTCTTCTACCTGCTTCGGCAGCTGCTTTGGCGGACGACCCTTACTGCTGCGGCCACGCCGTTCGACGGCAAAGCCTTCCGGCCCTTCCTCCAGATAGATTCGCTCCCATGATTTGATTCGATCTCTGCTGTTTACCTCAAATCTACGACAGGTTTCGCTGTAACTTAATTTCTCTTCCTGCATGGTTTCAATCACCAGTTTTTTGAATTCCGGCGTATATCGTTTGTTTGGTACTCCTTTTGGCATAGAAAAACACCCCACTTATTAGATAGTATACCATACTGTCTAACAAATGGGGTGCAGTTCACGGTGGGTCTGCCTGGTTGATTCGTTCTTCAGCTCCCTCCGGGAGGGGGCTCCGCCCGCAGGCGGTGGAGGGAGAGAGCATTACCAAATTATCAGCTGCTAAACTCTCCCTCCGGCGCTTCGCGTCATCTCCACCGTACCGGGGGAGTCTGTCTCGCAGGGGGGAGACTTTCTCAAATTAGAACGCCACTTTCTTGGCGATGTAGTCCTTCAGCTCACTGATGGGCATACGGACCTGCTCCATGGTGTCGCGGTCGCGGACGGTCACGCAGCCGTCGGCCTCGACCTTGTCGTCGCCGACAGTCTGGAAGTCCACGGTGATGCACAGCGGGGTGCCGATCTCATCCTGGCGGCGGTAACGCTTGCCGATGGAGCCGGCGTCGTCGTAGTCGACCATAAAGTCCTTGGCCAGCTCGTTACGGATCTCCATGGCCTTGTCGCCCAGCTTCTTGGACAGGGGCAGCACGGCGCACTTGAAGGGAGCCAGGAACGGATGCAGATGCAGGACGGTGCGGACATCCTCCTTGCCCTTGCTGTCGGTCAGGTGCTGTTCGTCGTAGGCTTCGCACAGGAAGGCCAGGGCCACACGGTCGCAGCCCAGGGAGGGCTCGATGACGTAGGGGATGTAGTGCTCGTTGGTCTCGGGGTCGAAGTACTCCAGGCTCTTGCCGGAAGCCTCCTGGTGGCGGCTCAGGTCGTAGTTGGTACGGTCGGCAATGCCCCACAGCTCGCCCCAATCAGTGAACGGGAAGGCATACTCAATATCGGTGGTGGCGCGGCTGTAGAAAGCCAGCTCAGCGGCTTCGTGGTCACGCAGGCGCAGGTTTTCTTCCTTGATGCCCAGGGACAGCAGCCAGTTCTTGCAGAAATCTTTCCAGTAGGCGAACCACTCCAGGTCAGTGTCGGGCTTGCAGAAGAACTCGCACTCCATCTGCTCGAACTCGCGGGTACGGAAGGTGAAGTTGCCCGGGGTGATCTCGTTACGGAAAGCCTTGCCCACCTGGCAGACGCCGAAGGGCAGCTTGCGGCGGGTGGTGCGCTGGATGTTGGCAAAGTTCACGAAGATGCCCTGTGCGGTCTCGGGGCGCAGATAGCAGGTGGAGGAGGAATCCTCGGTAACGCCGATGGCGGTCTTGAACATCAGGTTGAACTTGCGGATGGGGGTAAAGTCATGCTTGCCGCAGACGGGGCAGACGACCTCATCATGGCTGGCGATGAATGCGTCCATCTCGTCAAAGGTCATGGCGTCGACGTCGACGTTCTTGCCCTGCTCACACTCAGCGATCAGCTTATCGGCGCGGTGGCGGCTCTTGCAGGCACGGCAGTCCAGCAGGGGATCGGAGAAGCTGGCCACGTGGCCGGTCGTCACCCAAGTCTGGGGGTTCATCAGGATAGCGGCATCCAGGCCGACGTTATACGGGCTTTCCTGCACGAATTTCTTCAGCCAGGCCTTTTTGACGTTGTTCTTGAACTCAACGCCCAGGGGGCCGTAGTCCCAGCTGTTGGCCAGGCCGCCGTAGATCTCGCTGCCGGGGTAGATGAAACCGCGGTTTTTGCACAGGTTGACAATCATGTCAAGGGTCTTTTCACTGTTCTTCATACATAAACTCCTTCCGCATGGCTGGCTGCCACACAAAGCGATTTTTTCCCACCGCGCCGGACGTTTTCCGACACGATATGGCCATTATACCATAGTAGAGGGCAGGGGACAAGGCAGTTTGAGGAAAAAAAGCCGCTATTATGCCTCCCTCTGGGAGGGAGAGAGCCTTGTCTTAAGCTCTCTCCCCCCACCCGCTTCACGGGAGCCCCCCTCCCCGGGGGGGCGATGAGGTACAATTATAACAACACCGCCGCAATCTTCTTGGCCAGCTGGGTCAGTTCGGCGCGGGTCAGGGTCTTGTCGGCGGCCAGGCGGGCCAGCTCGGCCTGCACGCGGTCGATCTTGTGCGCAGGGATGCCGATACGCGCCAGCTCCTTTTGGGTAAAGGGCGACTCGTTTTGCTTCTGCCCCAGCCGCGATGCCGCCAGCGGGTCCACGCCCCACAGCACTTTTGCCATATGTAAGCCCTCCTGTTTGTGGTAAACATCCAAAATTTGTGCAGGTTTATCGATATTATACCAAAAAAGGCAGCAAAGCGCAAAGGAAAAGCACCGGGTTTTGCGGGCAGTTTATCGTACTGTAAAATCCTTTTTGGCTGGCAAAACACCCCGCCGGGGCGGCGACCTCGACGGATTGTCATATTGACGATGTCCATTTTTGTATATTTTACTAAAAAATCGCTCACCCTGTCCAAAAATTTCAAAAAACTGTTTCTTTTGTGAAAGAAAAAAGCTATAATCTAAGTAACTAATTGGAATAGAACCGCGCCCGCTGCCGGGCACGGAGGATTTTTGAGGTGACCACTGATGGTTTATACAATGTTTGATCCCAAACTGCTGGACGGCGTGCAGACCGTGCATTTCATCGGCTGCGGCGGCTCCGGCACCTATCCGCTGATCCAGATCCTGCACAGCCAGGGCTATGCGATCACCGGTTCGGACGTAGAGGAGACCAAGAACACCGAAGCCGAACGTGCGCTGGGCGTGCGGGTGTTTATCGGCCACGATGCCGCTAACGTGGGCAATGCGCAGCTGGTCGTTTACAGTGCCGCCATCCATGACGACAACCCCGAGCTGCAGGCCGCCCGTGCCCGCGGCATCAAAGCGGTGGAGCGCAGCGTGCTGCTGGGCTACATCAGCCGCAGCCATCCGCAGAGCGTCGGCGTAGCCGGCACCCATGGCAAGACCACCACCACCGGCATGATCACCACCATGCTGGAACTGGCCGGCAAGGACCCTGCTGCCGTTATCGGCGGCAAGCTGCCCCTTATCGATGGTTACGGCAAGGCCGGCAACGGCCAAAGTGTCGTTATCGAAGCCTGCGAGTACCACGAGACCTTCCTGCACCTGACCAGCGCAGTCGGCGTGATTCTGAACATTGACAACGACCATCTGGAATATTACGGCACCATGGGCCAGCTGAAACTGGCCTTCCAGAAGTTTGCGCTGCTGTCCCGCACGGTGGTCTTTAACATGGACGACCGCAACACGATGGACGTGGTCAGCTCCATCGACCGCCCGGTGGTCAGTTTCGGCATCCACGAGGAAGCCCGCATCCGTGCCATCAATATCAAGGAGTACAAGCCCGGTTTCTTTGAGTTCGACGTGCTGGAACTGGGTGAGCCGTTCGCCCACCTGCAGTTGGGCGTGCCCGGTTACCATAATATTTATAATGCGCTGGCCATGTGCGCCTGTGTGCGCCCCCTGCACCTGAAGCCCGAGGATGCCGTGCGCGCTGCTGCTGAGTTCCACGGCACCGGCCGCCGCTTTGAGATCAAGGGCGAGTGCAACGGTGCGGTCATCGTGGACGACTACGCCCACCATCCCACCGAGCTGGCCGCCACCCTGGCCACCGCCAAGGAGATGGGCTATGAGCGCGTGATCGCCGTGCACCAGCCGTTCACCTACAGCCGCACCAAGATGCTGATGGATGACTTTGCCAAGGTTCTGAGTGTGGCCGATCAAGTGGTGCTGCTGCCGATCATGGGAAGCCGCGAGAAGGATGACGGCAGCGTGAAGAGCGAGGATCTGGCCGCCAAGATTCCCGGCAGCATCGTGGTCGACGGGCTGGAATCCGCCGCCGAGTGGGTGAAAAAGAACGCCCATAAGGGCGACCTGGTCGTCTGCATGAGCTGCGGTGACCTGTACAAAGCCGCTGACATGATGGTTGGCAAATAAGTTTTCCCCCACAGGCTGCCCAGCCGGGCGGCCTGTTTTTGTAGAGTACGCGGGCGGATGCAAGCATCTGCCCCTACAGATCAACGGCAACTATATCATTCATTATTGTAAAGGAGCCTCTCCCATGAACCAGCACTTTCTGCAGCTGTATGCCGACTTTATCGTTAAGGTGGGCGTCAATGTGCGCCCGCGGCAAAATTTTATCGTGCGCTGCCCGGTCACGATGCCGGACTTCGCCCATGCCTGCGTCCGCGCAGGTTATGAGGCGGGTGCCAAGACCGTCGTTGTCCGCTGGGAGGACGACAAGCTGACCCGCCTGAACATGGAAATGGCCGACGAAAAAGATCTGACCGCCATGAAGCCCTACGAGCTGCGCAGCTACCTCGACTATGCCGAGGACCCGGACGGCTGCTGCACGCTGGCCATCCATGCCGAGGATCCCGAGGCCCTGGCCGGGCTGGATGCCGGCAAGCTGAACCGTGTCAGCCTGGCCCGCCGCACCTTCCTCAAGCCCTGGCAGGAGTACACGATGAACGACCGCGTGCAGTGGTGCGTGGCCGCCGTGCCCGCCCCGAGCTGGGCCGCGAAAGTCTTCCCTGAGCTGCCGGTGGAGGAAGCCGTCGAGAAGCTGTGGCAGGTCATTTTTGACGTCTGCCGCGTTTCCACCGGCGACCCCGTCACTGCCTGGCAGGAGCATGTTGCCAAGACCAAAGCCCGCCGCGACCAGCTGAATGCCTGGAACCTGGACCATGTGCACATCGTCAGCTCCAACGGCACCGACCTGACCGTCGGCCTGGCCGACGACGCCACCTGGGAGGGTGCTTCCAGCAAGACAGACGGCGGTATTGAGTTCATCGCCAATGTGCCCACCGAGGAAGTGTTCTGCGCACCCCACCGCGAGCGGGTCAACGGCACGGTCTACGGCACCAAGCCTTACGTGTACAACGGCCAGCTGATCGAGGGCTGGCACGTCACCTTTAAGGACGGCAAGGTCGTTGAGCATGGTGCCGAGAAGAACGCCAGCCTGCTGGCCGAGTTGCTCTCCACCGATGAGAGCTCCAACCGCATCGGAGAGGTGGCCTTCGTGCCCGCCTCCAGCCCCATCAACCGCAGCGGCGTGCTGTTCTTCAACACGCTGTTTGACGAGAACGCCGCCTGCCACATTGCCTTTGGCGCAGGCTACCCCACCAACATCAAGGGCGGAAGCGCCATGACCCGTGCCCAGCTGATGGAAAAGGGCCTGAACGACTCCGCCATCCACGAGGACGTGATGATCGGTGCCCCCGACACCCACATCACCGGTACCACCAAAGACGGCCAGGAAGTCACCATCTTTGTAAACGGTGAATGGGCATTTTAAGCTGATCGGACCTGTCAAAACGCAAACTGCGCAAAATATGTGCGGCCTAATGGGCGCAGGATGGGCTTTTTTGCCGTGTGGGGGTTGCATTTTGTGCGCGGGTGTGGTATATTCTTATTGTTCGATGATGATTTTATTGGAAAGTGGGCCGCAAGGTCCGCTTTCTTTTTATGATGGGAGCAAATTTCATGGCAAAACAGCAAAACAGCGGCGGCGCCGTCAAAACGGTCGAAGCCCTGGCACGTCCCGTTGTCGAAGGCATGGGCCTTCGCCTGTGGGATGTCCGCTTTGAGAAGGAAGGCCCAGACTGGTTCCTGCGCATCCTGATCGACCGCGACGAGCCGCTGGACACCGACACCTGCGAGGCCGTTTCCCGCGCGATCGATCCGCTGCTGGACGAGGCAGACCCCATTGAGCAGAGCTACTACCTCGAAGTCGGCAGCCCGGGATTGGGCCGCCGTCTGACCTGCCCGGAGCATTACGAGGCACTCAAGGGTCAGAAGTGCGCTGCCCACCTCATCCGCCCGGACGAGGCCGGCCGCCGCGACATTGAGGGCATCCTGCAGGGGCTGGATGCCGACGGCAACGCCACTTTGGTGAACGGGGAAGAGACCTACACCTTCCCCGTAAAGATGGCGGGCTATGTCAAGCTGTGTGACGACGAAAATCTGTTCGATTGACGATCGACTGAAACCTATCGACTGCAACATATAATTGGGAGGAAACCAAAAAATGGCTACTGCAAACAACGAATTTTTTGAGGCTCTCGCTGCGCTGGAAAAGGAGCGCGGCCTGCCTGAGGACTATCTGGTCGAAAAGATCAAGGCCGCAATCGTCATCGCTGTGAAGAAAGACTACGAGGTCGAGGACGACAACGTTGTCGTCGACATCGACCCCGAGATCGGCGCTTTCCGCGCCAGCCTGCTGCGCGACATCGTGGAGGACGTCGAGAACCCCCACACCCAGGTCAGCCTGGAGGATGCCCAAAAGGTCCGCAAGAGCTACAAGGTCGGCCAGCGCATGGTCACCCCGCTGAAGACCAAGGAATTTGGCCGCATCGCCGCCCAGACCGCCAAGCACGTCATCCGTCAGGGCCTGCGCGAGGGCGAGCGCAACCTGCAGTGCAGCGAGATGCAGTCCCGCGCCCATGAGCTGATCACCGCCACCGTTGTTTCCGTCGACCACGAGCGCGGCAACATTGTGCTAGATCTGGGCAAGGGCGGCTCTGCCGTGCTGCCCCGCAACGAGCAGGTCCCCGGCGAGAGCTTCAACGAGGGCGACACCGTGCAGGTCTATGTCGTGGACGTGCTGGCTACCGACCGCGGCCCCCGCGTGACCATCAGCCGCACCCATCCCGGCCTGGTCAAGCGCATGTTTGAGCTGGAAGTTCCCGAGATCTACGACGGCACCGTCGAGATCAAGGCCATCGCCCGCGAGGCTGGTGCCCGCACCAAGCTGGCCGTCTGGAGCAAGAATCCCGACGTTGACCCCGTCGGCGCCTGCATTGGTGCCCGCGGCGCCCGCGTGGAGAAGATCGTACAGGAGCTGAACGGCGAGAAGATCGATGTCATCCGCTGGAGCGAGGACATCACCGAGTTCATCTCTGCCGCCCTGTCTCCGGCCAAGGTCGTCAAGGTCGAGCTGCTGCCCGGCGAGACCAAGAGCTGCCGCGTCACCGTGCCCGACCACCAGCTGAGCCTGGCCATCGGCAACAAAGGCCAGAACGTCCGCCTGTGTGCCCACCTGACCGGCTACAACATTGACATCCGCCCCGAATCCGGCTACTACGGCGAGGACGAGGAGTAAAAGCTAGCCGCCCAGCGGTTACCATATTTTAGAAAAGAGGTCGGCTACTTGCAGCAGCAAAAGCAAAAGAAAATCCCGGTACGCCGGTGCGTTGGATGCAATGCCCAGCGCCCCAAGCGTGAACTGGTCCGCGTAGTGCGCAGTCCCGAAGGGGAGATCAGCATTGATCTGCGCGGCAAAGCGCCGGGCCGCGGCGCCTACTTGTGCCCCTCGGCCGCCTGCCTTGCCAAAGCGCGCAAGGCCAAACGGCTGGAACGCACCTTTGAGGTCCCCATCCCGGACGGCATCTATGACCGTCTGACCGAGGAGATCCAGTGTGCGGAACAAAGCGCAAAGGAGGCGGCAGACCATGGCGAATGAACAGCACCCGCTGATGGGTGCCCTGGGGCTGTGCCGCAAGGCCGGCAAGCTGCTGCACGGGTATGACCGCGTACAGGAAAACGCCCTGCGCGGCAAGGTTGCACTGGTGCTGCTGACGGCTGACGCCAGCGAACGCACCGTCAAGCATATGAAGGAAGCCTGCGAGGGTATCGTTGCCTGTGAGCAGATCCCTCTGACCAGCGCCCAGCTGGCTATGCTTACCCCGAAACCCGCCGCCGTGTTCGGCATTACCGACGAACACCTTGCGCAGCTGTGCGCAAAACATCTTACCTGATAAGGAGGACCACAATCTATGGATTTTAAATACAAGATCGCTGATGTTGCCAAGGAGTTCGGCGTACCCACCAAGAAAGTGATCGAGACCGTAGCCCCCATTACCGGCGAGAGCTACAAGACCGGCAGCACCTTTGGTGAAAAGGAACTGAACCTGCTGCTGGAGACCCTGACCCGCGAGAATGCCGAGGGCAGCCTGGATGCCTACCTGGCCAGCGGCGTCAAGGAAGAGCCCGCCCCGGCCCCGAAGGCCCCCGTTGAGAACAAGAAGCCCGCTGCCGAGGCCAAGAAGCCTGAGCAGAAGCCCGCCCCGAAGGCCGAGGAAAAGAAGCCCGAAGCCAAGAATGCGGAAGAGAAAAAGCCGGAGAGCAAGAAGGACCGCAAGGCCGAGAACAAGCCTGCCGAGAAGCGCAGCGAAAAGCGCGTTACCCTGCAGGAGCTGGCCGCCGACACCGGCATCAAGGAGCCTGTCAAGGCTGTGGAGCAGGTGCAGGTCAACCGTGCCCAGGTGTCTGTTGACACCCGCACCGTCGACGTGAACGTGGATAAGTTCAACGCCCGCTACGACGACCTAGCCGACAGCCGCAACATGCCCAACAAGCGCAAGAACCAGCCCACCGGCAAGAAAGAAAAGTTCAACAACCGCAACAACCGCCGCGGCCAGCAGTTTGGCCGCCGCCGTGAGACCGAGGCTGAGCGACTGCAGCGCATCCAGCTGGAGAAAGCCCGCAACGCGCAGCTGAAGATCTCCATCCCCGATGAGATCACCGTCGGCGAGCTGGCTGCCCGCCTGAAGCAGACCGCTGCCAAGGTCGTTGCCAAGTTCATGCAGATGGGCGAGATGCACGCCATCTCCGATGTCGTCGATTTCGACACCGCCGCCCTGATCGCTGAGGAGTTCCACGCCAAGGTCGAGCACGAGGTCCATGTCTCCATCGAGGAGCGCCTGTTTGTACAGGAAGAGGACAACGCAGCTGATCTGGTCGAGCGTCCGCCGGTCGTCGTGGTCATGGGCCACGTTGACCACGGCAAGACCTCCATCCTGGATGCCATCCGTAAGTCCAACGTCACCAAGGGCGAGGCCGGCGGCATCACCCAGGCCATCGGTGCTTACCAGGTCAAGAGCGGCGATAAGCTCATCACCTTCCTGGACACCCCCGGCCACGAGGCTTTCACCGCCATGCGTGCCCGCGGCGCCAACATGACCGATATTGCGGTTCTGGTCGTTGCAGCCGATGACGGCATCATGCCCCAGACTATCGAATCCATCAACCACGCCAAGGCTGCCAATGTCAAGCTGATCGTTGCCATCAACAAGATGGATAAGCCCACCGCTAACCCGGAGCGCGTGAAAGAGCAGCTGACCAAGTACGAGATCGTGCCAGAGGATTGGGGCGGCGATGTTGCCTGCATCCCTGTCTCTGCCGTCACCGGCATGGGCATCAGCGACCTGCTGGAGCGCATCGCGCTGGAGGCCGAGGTCATGGAACTGAAGGCCAACCCCAGCCGCCGCGGCAAGGGTGCTGTCGTCGAAGCCCGCCTGGACAAAGGCCAGGGCCCCATCGCCACCCTGCTGGTGCAGAACGGTACCCTGCATAAGGGCGACTGCCTGATCGCCGGCACCTCCGTTGGCCGCGTGCGTACCATGCGCGACGACAAGGGCCGCGAGATCACCGAGGCCGGTCCTTCCACCCCCGTCGAGATCACCGGCCTGACCGAAGTGCCCGAAGCCGGCGAGCTGTTCGAGGCTGTTGAGGACGAGCGCCTGGCCCGTGAGCTGGCCGACAAGCGTACCGCCGAGGCCAAGGAAAAGCAGTTTGCCGCTTACACCAAGGTCACCCTGGATAACCTGTTCGACCAGATGGCCGCCAACGATATGAAGGAGCTGCCCATCGTCGTCAAGGCTGACGTCCAGGGCTCCGCCGAGGCCGTGAAGCAAAGCCTCGAGAAGATCTCCAACGACGAGGTCCGCGTCCGCGTGATCCATGCTGGCGTCGGCGCCATCTCCAAGTCCGACGTTTCTCTGGCTGACGCTTCCAACGCCATCATCATTGGCTTCAATGTCCGTCCCGATGCCGTTGCCAAGGCTGAAGCCGAGCAGACCGGCGTTGAGATGCGTATGTACCGCGTCATTTACGATGCTATCAACGATGTTTCCGACGCTATGAAGGGCATGCTGGCCCCGAAGGTGCGCGAAGTTGCCCTGGGCGAGGCTCAGGTCCGCCAGGTCTACAAGATCTCCAGCGTTGGCACCGTTGCCGGCTGCCGTGTTACCGACGGCAAGATCACCCGCGATGCCCAGCTGCGCCTGGTACGTGACGGCATCGTCATCTGTGAGGATTCCATCGCCAGCCTGAAGCGTTTTAAGGATGACGCCAAGGAAGTGGCCGAGGGCTTTGAGTGCGGCATCACGCTGGCCAAGTTCCAGGACATCAAGGAAGGCGACGTCTTCGAGTGCTTCAAGATGGAAGAGTACCGCGACTAAGAGGGAAACAAATCTATGCCTACCAAAAACCATGGCCGTATGGCCCAGGATATGAAGCGGGAGCTGATCGCCATTATCGGCGAGATGAAGGACCCCCGCATTACGGGCGGTCTGCTGACGGTGACCCGTCTGGACGTAACGCCCGATCTTGACCAGGCGAAAGTTTATATCAGCGTAATGGGCCGCGAGGGCGGCCCTGCGCCGGTCGTCAAGGCGCTGAACAAGGCTTCCGGGCATGTCCGCACCGAGGTCAGCCGCCGTATGCACATCCGCAAGGCACCGCGCTTTGTCTTTGTAGCCGATGAGGGCGCTGCTTACGCCGCCCACATCAACAAGCTGCTGGACGAACTGGCGGTCGCGGAGGGCGGCGGCGCGGAGTAAGCGTCTTACGCAGTTGTAATATCTTCTGGAAAAGAGGAACCCTATGACTCAGAATGTAGACCGCGAGACCGTTGTTTCGCGCCTGCTGGGCACCGATGACATCCTGATTCTGTGCCACAAAAACCCGGACGGCGATACCATCGGCTCGGGCGCTGCGCTGTGCAAGGCACTGCAGCACCTGGGCAAGACCGCCGCTGTGCTGTGCAGTGATCCCATTCCTGCCATGTATGATTACATGCAGATCACCGTGTACGACGGCAGCTTCACCCCCGCCTTTGTGGTGGCGGTGGACGTGGCTGGTATCCAGCTGTTCGGCGACCACAATAATATCCAGGATTACGCCGAGCATGTCGACCTGTGCATCGATCACCACGGCTCCAACAGCGGCTACGCCTACGAAACGCTGGTGGACGACCACGCGGCTGCAGCCGCCGAGCTGCTGACCGAGCTGATCCCCCAGATGGGCGTGGAGCTTACGCCGGAGATTGCGGCCTGCCTGTACACCGGCGTGGCCACCGACACGGGCTGCTTCCGCTTTACCAACACCACGGCCAACACCCACCTGGCAGCTGCCAAGCTGATCGAGGCCGGGGCCGATGTGGAAAAGCTGAATGAACGCCTGTTCGAGTGCCGCTCTCATGCACGCATCCAGGCCGAAAAAATGGCGCTGGAAAGTCTGGAATTCTACTACGAGGACCGCTGCGCCCTCATCTGCCTGACCTGGGATCAAATCCAGGCCGCAGGTGTGGCCGGGGCTGAGTTGGAGGATTTGACCAGCATTCCGCGTTCCATCGAGGGCGTGGAGGTCGGCCTGACCCTGCGCCAGCAAAAGGACGGCAGCTACAAGATCAGCGTGCGCACCGGCCACGACACCAACGCCTGCAACATTGCACGGCGCCTAGGCGGCGGCGGACACCCCCGCGCTGCCGGGTGCGAGATCAGCGGCAATCTGGACAACGCCAAGCATGCCATCCTGGAAGAAGTCAAAAAGGAACTGGACCGCGCTGAGGCGGAGAAGAACAGCTTAGAGCAGTAAATTTTGCCATCTGTTTGTAGGGGTCGATGCTCGCGTCCGCCCCTACAGAATCACGGCAGGCAAGACTGCTTTATAATCGAAACAGAAAAGGAACCCTGCGTATGCAAACGCCAAACGGCATTTTGCCCGTGGATAAGCCCGCAGGCTGGACCAGCTTTGATGTGCTGGCGAAGCTGCGCGGCGCTTTGGGCACACGCAAGCTGGGGCACTCGGGCACACTGGACCCTATGGCGACCGGTGTGCTCGCCGTGTTTATCGGCAAAGCCACCGCGGCTGCCGACCGCCAGCTGAACCACGATAAAACCTACGAAGCTACGATCCGCTTGGGCCTGCGCACCGATACCGGCGACATCACCGGCACGGCGCTGGAAACAGCCCCCGTCACAGTAGGGGAAAGCGACCTGAAAGCCGTGCTGCCCCAGTTCACCGGTGAGTTGATGCAGCTGCCGCCAATGTACTCAGCGGTCAAAATCAACGGCCAGCCGTTGTATAAGGCCGCACGCAAGGGCCAGACTGTCGAGCGCACGCCCCGGCCCATCACTGTGTACAGCATTGAATATCTGGGCAGCCCCGCCCCCGGCGATTATATCCTGCGGGTGAGCTGCTCCAAGGGCACCTATATCCGCGTGTTGGCCGAGGACATCGGCACAGCCCTGGGTGTGCCCGCCACGCTGGCCGCGCTGCGCCGCACCCAGGCCGGAGAATTTGGCATCGAACAGTGCCATACATTGCCGGAGATTTTAGCTGCCGCCGAGAGCGGTGCGCTGGAATCGAACGGCTGGATGCTGCCGATCGAGACCGTGTTTGCACCGCTGCCCCAGCTGCATGTGGACAATGCCGTGAAAAAGCACCTGCTGAACGGCTGCCCTACCAGCCATTATCCCGCCGAGGACGGCCGTTACCGCGTGTACGGCCCGGACGGAGCGTTCTTAGGGCTGGCGGCCATCACCGGCGGCGTACTGAATGTAGAAAAACTATTTTGCGAAAGGGACTGAACGCCCATGCAAATTTACCACACCTTGACCCCGGCCCCCGCCCCGCAGGACAGTGCCGTTGCGCTGGGGTATTTTGACGGCGTACACTCCGGGCACCGCGCTGTGCTGGGCGCTGCCGTTACCTATGCGGCGCAACATGGCCTGACTGCCGCTGCTTTTACCTTTGAGCTGCCCGGCAACAACAGCCTGAAGGGCGGGCGTATCCTCTCACTGGCGCAAAAGCACACCCGCGTGGCCCAGCTGGGTATCGCCCAGTATTGGGAGCCATCCTTTGAGGAGTTCCGCGCCCTCTCGCCGGAGGATTTTGTCCGCCGCGTGCTGGTGGACTGCTTCCATGCAAAGGCGGTCTTCTGTGGCGACAACTTTACCTTTGGCGCTTACGCCGCAGGCAATGTAGCGCTGCTGGAGCAGCTCTGTGCCCCCTACGGCATCACCGTAGACGTAGTGCCCATGGCCCAGTACGGCGGGCAGACCGTGTCGTCCACCCGCATCCGCGCCGCGCTGGAGGAGGGCCGCCTGGACGACGCCAACGCCATGCTGGGCAAGCCCTACGCCATTGATTGGGCTGTGACCCACGGCAAGGGCATTGGCAGCGGCAAGCTGGGCACGCCTACCATCAATCAGAACTATCCGGCCGAGGCTCTGCAGCCCTGCACCGGCGTGTACCTGACACGGATTCTACTGGACGGGCAGTGGCGGCCCGCCGCCACCGGCATCGGCCGCCGCCCCACCGTGGACAGCAGCGCCAATGCCGCCGTCACCTGTGAGACCTTTGTGCCGGACTACGTGGGCAACGTCTACGGCCAGACCCCGCTGCTGGAGTTCCATAAATATTTGTGCCCGGTACGCAAGTTTAACTCCATGGACGAGCTGGCTGACCTGATCCACCACGCCGCCGAGGAAAGCAAGGCTTACTTCGCGGCACAGCACTGAAAGGGGAGGGAAGCACGATGTCGGATGGAAAAACCGCCGTACTTACGCGGAAGTCCCCATTGGAAAAGTTTGCGTCCTTCTGCGGCAGTGCAGCCGCCTGGCTGGCAGCGCTGGTGCTGTTCGGGCTGGCAGCGGCTTCGCTGATCGCGCGGATGGACTTGCTGGATGTTTCCACCTTGGCCGAGGGCAAGGCTCTGCGGGTGGGGATCTCGCTGCCTGAACTGTTGCTGTTTGTGGTGCTGACCGCTTTGTTGGCCGGGCTGTGCCGACTGCTGCGCGGGCTGGATGACCAGAAAAAAACCAACCGGCTGATTGCCGGGGCAGCTGTACTGGAATTTGCGCTGGCGTTGTGGTGGGTGTTCTCCCAGCAGATCTACCCGGCGAATGACCAGGAGACAGTCTGGAAGATGGCTGAGGCGCTGGCGAGCGGGGATTTTTCTGCTTATGCACCAGACAGTTACGGCTGGACTTATTTCCAGACCTGCCCCTATCAGGGTGCTATGGCACTGTTTATGGAGCCGTTTATCCGGTTGTTCGGCAACGGTGCGCTGCGGGCATGGTCGCTGTTTGGTGCCATTTCCGCCCCGACCTGCCTGCTGGCGCTCTGCTGCATTGTCAGGGAGTTTGGTGCCAAACCTCGCACCCAGTTGCTTTGCGCAGTGCTCTGCCTGCTGTTTGTTCCCATTCCGATGTATGCCTCTTTTGTGTACGGCACTTTACCGGCCCCGGCCATGGTGTTATGGGGCGGCTACGGGTTGCTGCGTTTTATAAAAGGCGGAAAATCGAGCTGGCTGGCACTGCCCTTTGTGCTGTTCCCACTGGCCGTGCTGGCCTATCAGTCGGCACTGATCTTTATCATTGCTGTCTGCATCGTGGCTGCGTTTTCCGGCTTTGGGCACAGTGGCAAGCAGCTGCTGCGCGGTCTTGTGCTGGCAACGCTGCTGCTGGCTGTGCCGGTAGCCGTGGAAAATATCGGCCAATCGGTATTTTTCAGCCGTGTGCCGATTCCATACTCCACCGGCATGCCTGCCAGCGCCACGGTGCTTATGGGTATCCACAGCGGTACCTATTATGGGCCAGGCGGTTTCGATGGAAGCAGTTGGAACCTATTCTGGGACAACAACGCCGACACCACCGCCGCCAATGCGGCGGCGGTCAAAGGCATTGGCGAGTACTGGAACACCTACCTGCACAACCCCAAGGAGGTCAAGTTCTTCCTGCAAAAGACCGCCTGGCAATGGCTGGACCCCTGGTTTGAGGCCCTGACGATGAACGGCCCGTCCATCACGGTGGCCGGGGGTGTGGGCTGGCTGGCCACCGCGTTGGGCGGCGGTGTGCTGTTTGCCCCGGTACAGGCCGTGTTGCGGGCACTGCTGACCTTTGTGTATCTCTTTGCCGGCTGCGGCACTTTGGCGCTGCGCCGCAAAACCGGCGGTGCTGTTTGGGCGCAGCTGCTTGGCATCGCGTTTTTCGGAGGTTTTCTCTTCCAGCTCGTCTGGGAGACCAAGAGCCGCTACTGCTTCCCGTTCTTTGTTTTCCTGCTGCCCCTGGCTGCGGTCGGCTTTATCACCGCGCTGCGCTGGGCAGGGGATAAGTCTGCAAAATAATTGTAAAATACCTGCATCCTGCCCCTTGTAATTTGGGGGAGGGTATGGTATACTTATGACTGTTACCGTGGCTCGGTTTGGGGCGTATGCCTCTAGGGTTCCAACTACCCCTTACTGCGCTTTCGGCAAATCCATATTTTTTTGAAAGAGGTATTTACCATGAGCCAGAAATCTGCTATCGATAAGCAGCCCATCATCGCCAAGGCAGCCATCCACGAGGGTGACACCGGTTCTCCGGAGGTCCAGGTTGCTCTGCTGACCGCTCGTATCAACCACTTGACCGAGCATCTGAAGACCAACAAGCATGACAACCACAGCCGCCGCGGCCTGTTCAAGATGGTCGGCCGCCGTCGTAATCTGCTGGCCTACCTGCAGAAGAAGGACATCAACCGTTACCGTGCCCTGATCGCTGAGCTGGGTCTGCGCAAGTAATTTCCGCAAAAACGGGCAGGGTGCATACGCACCTTGCCCGTTCTTTTTATAGTAACCCCTGTTCTAGCATCTCTTATTATGGACGAAGGCCGCCCCGCCACTGCCGTTTTGCGCAGTAAATCGAGCACCCAAGCATCTGGCTTGGCTGCTGGCTTTATTGCTCAAAACCGGGGTGCGGTCCGGCAACGACATATCATCCCAAACGAAGGAGAAAACCTATGGCTTACGAATTTGCTTCCCGGCTGGAAACCTTCCCCAAGTACCGCAAATTTGAGACGACCTTTGCAGGCCGCCCCTTTGTGGTCGAGACCGGCAAAATGTGCGGTCTGTCCAACGGCAGCGCCATGATCCGCTACGGCGAGACCTGCGTGCTGTGCAACGTCACCATGAGCGACAAGCCCCGTGACGGCGTTGATTTCTTCCCCCTGAGCGTGGAGTTTGAGGAAAAGCTGTACGCCGCCGGCCGTATTCCCGGCAGCTTTATGCGCCGTGAGGGCCGCCCTGGCGAGCATGCCATCCTGTCCTCCCGCGTGGTCGACCGCCCCATCCGCCCGCTGTTCCCCAAGGATATGCGCAACGATGTCTGCGTGACCATGACCGTCATGAGCCTGGACCCCGATTGCTCTGCTGAAATATCCGGCATGAACGGTGCCTCTCTGGTCATCGCCATGTCTGATATTCCCTGGGGCGGCCCCATCGCCGGTGTGTCTGTCGGTCTGGTGGACGGCGAGATCGTGCTGAACCCCACCAAGGAGCAGCGCGAGCACAGCGACCTGTCCCTGACCCTGGCTGCCAGCGAGGAGAAGATCGTTATGATCGAGGCCGGCGCTAACGAGGTCGACGAGGAGACCATGATGAAGGCCATCCGCGCCGGTCACGAAGAGATCAAGAAGATGCTGGCCTTTATCAACAGCATCGTGGCCGAGATCGGCAAGCCGAAAAAGAGCTTTACCCCCGTGGAGCTGGATCACGCCCTGCTGGCCGACGTGTACGCCAAACATCTGGACGAAGTCAAGGCCGCCATGGACACCGACGACAAGAACGTCCGCGACGCCGCTATGCTGCCCATCATGGATGCCATCGCTGCCGAGCATCCCGACCTGACTGCCTCTGACCTGGATCTCATCAGCTACAAGCTGCAGAAGAAGGTCGTGCGCACCTGGCTGCTGGAAGATGGCAAGCGTGTTGACGGCCGCGGCATCAACGAGATCCGCCCGCTGGCTGCAGAAGTCGGTCTGCTGCCCCGCGTGCATGGTTCCGGCATGTTCACCCGCGGCCAGACCCAGGTCCTGACCATCTGCACCCTGGGCTCTACCAAGGACGCCCAGCTGATGGACGACCTGTCTGACACCCAGTACAAGCGTTACATCCATCACTACAACTTCCCGCCGTATTCTGTCGGCGAGGCCCGCGCTCCCCGCAGCCCCGGCCGCCGCGAGATCGGCCACGGCAACCTGGCAGAGCGTGCCCTGATCCCCGTGCTGCCTGACCAGGCTGAGTTCCCGTACACCATCCGCTGCGTGTCTGAGGTCCTGTCCTCCAACGGCTCCACCTCTCAGGCATCCATCTGCGGTTCCACCCTTGCTCTGATGGACGCCGGCGTGCCCATCAAAGCACCGGTTGCTGGCATCTCCTGCGGCCTGATCACCGACGGTGACCCGCTGCACGGCGGCCGCTGGATGACCATGCTGGACATCCAGGGCGTCGAGGATTTCCACGGCGACATGGACTTTAAGGTCGGCGGCACCCGCCGCGGCATCACTGCCATCCAGATGGACATCAAGGTCGATGGCCTGACCTACGAAATCGTCGAGGAGGCCCTCGAGAAGTGCCGCAAGGGCCGTCTGTACATCCTGGATCAGATCATCAAGCCGGTCATTGCTGAGCCGCGCGCTGAGCTGAGCAAGTATGCGCCCAAGATGTTCAGCATGATGATCCCGGTCGACAAGATCAAGGACGTCATCGGCAAGGGCGGCAAGGTCATCCAGGAGATGTGCGCCAACTTCAACTGCAAGATCGACATTGAGGAGGACGGCCACGTCTTCATCTCTGCCATTGACCAGGATGACGCCAAGCGCGCCATTGCTACCATCAAGACCATTGTGGAGGACCCGGAGATTGGCGCCATCTACAAGGGCCGCGTGACCCGCCTGATGAACTTCGGTGCTTTCGTTGAGATCGCACCGGGCAAAGAGGGCCTGGTCCACATCTCCAAGCTGGACGATCATCGCGTCGAGCATGTGGAGGATGTCGTTGCTGTCGGCGATCCCATCTTCGTCATGGTTACGGACATCGACCAGCAGGGTCGCATCAATCTGTCCCGCAAGGACGCCCTGGCTGCCATCGCCAAGAAGCGCGCCGAGGCCGCTGCCCAACAGTGATGCCGGGGGGGGGGCTTTGTTCCTTTCTTGCAAGAAAGGAACCGAAAGAACTCTTAACAAAAATTGGGGTATCCCGTATGGGATACCCCAATTTTTCATTGAAAGTTTCTTCGGTTCCTTCTTTTCAAAGAAGGAACAAAATCTCCGGCGCCCCGCTTGACGGCGGGGCGCCGGGCGTGTATACTTAAAGTTAGAGTATAGTTTAAGGAGCGTGTCGTTTATGTACACAGTCGGAGAGATGGCGCGGATGCTGCATGTACCGGCATCGACGCTGCGCTACTATGACAAGCAGGGCCTGCTGCCCTTCGTGGAGCGGTCGCCGGGCGGTATCCGCGTTTTCAAAGATAGCGACTTTGAATGGCTGCGCATCATCGAGTGCATGAAAAAAGCCGGTATGTCGTTAAAAGACATCCGCATCTACATCGAGCTGGCCGTGCAGGGGGATTCCACCATCGACGCCCGGCTGGCCATGTTCCGCCGCCAGCAGGACACCCTGCGTACCCAGATGCAGCAGCTGCAGGACACCATGCAGGTGCTGGAATACAAGTGCTGGTACTACGAGACCGCTCAAAAGCTGGGCAGCATCGACGCTGTAAAAAACCTGCCCGGCAAGGATATCCCCGCCGAAATGCAGGCCGTAAAGGCCCATTTGTGCGATTGCCCGGATGCGGAATGAGCATAGGTTCCCCTTGAGGGGAGCTACATACAACGAAAGGCCAGAGCCGAACAGCTCTGGCCTTTTCTTTATGCAAGAAGCAATTACAGCTTCTCAACAACTTCCTTGGTGTCGCGGGCGATCATCAGCTCCTCGTTGGTCTCAATGATCAGGGTGCGGACACGGGCGCCCCAGGCGGTAACTTCGACAACGTCCTTCTTCTGCTTGTGAGCATCGCGGTTCTTGTCGGTGTCGATGCGGATGCCCAGCCAATCCATGTGGTGGCAGATCTTGGCACGGGAATCAGCATCGTGCTCGCCGATGCCGCCCGTAAAGACGATGGCGTCCACGCCGCCCATGGCGGCAATGTAGCTGCCGATGGTCTTCTTGATCTGGTAGTTCAGCATATCGCTGGCCAGCTGTGCGCGCACGTTGCCATGCTCGGCGGCTTCCTCGACGTCGCGCTTGTCGCTGGAAACGCCGGAAACACCCAGCAGGCCGGACTTCTTGTTCAGGATCTCGTCCAGCTCGTGGCCGGTGATCTCCAGGTTGTATTTCAGGTAGTTGACCACGCTGGGGTCCAGGTCGCCGCAGCGGGTGCCCATCATCAGGCCGGCCAGCGGGGTCATGCCCATGGAGGTGTCGATGACCTTGCCCTGGTCGACAGCGGCAATGGAGGAACCGTTGCCCAGGTGGCAGGTGATGAGTTTCAGGCGCTCAATGGGCTCCTCCAAAAACTCGGCGGCGCGGTGGCTGACATACTTGTGGCTGGTGCCGTGGAAGCCGTAGCGGCGCACGCCGTACTTCTCGTAGTACTCGTAGGGGATGGCGTACATGTAGGCCTTCGGGGGCATGGTGGAGTGGAAAGCCGTATCAAACACAGCGATGTTGGGCTTATCCTCGCCAAAGACCTTATAGGAAGCCTCGATACCCAGGATGGCGGCGGGGTTATGCAGGGGAGCCAGGGGACTCAGGTCATGGATAGCCTTGACGACCTCGGGGGTGATCAGGCAGCTCTCCTTGAACTTCTCGCCGCCGTGAACAACACGGTGGCCGATGGCGTCGATCTCGGAAACGCTGTCAATAACTTTGCCCTCGCCGGTGGTCATCTTCTTCACGACCTCGGCAAATGCCTCGGTGTGGGTGGGGAAGATGGCGGGCGTGGTGGCCTTGTTGCCGTTGCCCTCGTGGGTGATCATGCTGCTTTCCATACCGATGCGCTCGCACAGACCTTTGCAAAGAACCTTTTCTCCGTCCATGTCGATGAGCTGGTACTTCAGGCTGGAAGAGCCGCAGTTGATAACCAGAACTTTCATGGGGTATCCTCCTTATTTTTAAGGGCACAATTACGCCCTTTCCTTATTACAATTTTTATTATATAATGTGGTTAGTGTTTTTGCAAGGCGAGAACGCACAAATCTTGCACGTTCTTTTTTTAACAACTTGCTCAGGAGTTTTTTGCATGGAATTTGCCGGAATCATCACCGAATATGACCCTTTTCACAACGGCCATGCCGCACAGATCGCTGCGGCCAAGTCGGCGGGCGCGGGCTGTGTGGCTGTCTGCATGAGCAGCGGTGCCGTCCAGCGGGGCGGCGTGCCCGTGCTGCCCGAGAGTGTGCGGGTGTGCGCGGCGCTGGATGCCGGGGCAGATTTAGTCATTACATTGCCCGCACCCTACGCCTGTGCCACAGCCGAGCAGTTTGCCTCCGCCGGGGTGCGGCTGCTGGCCGCGCTGGGGTGCGATACGCTGGTGTTCGGAGCCGAGGACCCCGACACCGCCCAGCTCTCGCAAGTGGCCGAGCTGCTGGCCAGGCCGGAGCTGGACGCCCTATTACGGGAACGGCTTTCCACCGGCATGACCTACGCCGCCGCACGGGCCGAAGCCGCCGACGCGCTGCTGCCAGGGGCGGGGACACTGCTGCGCACGCCCAACAACATTTTGGGCATCGAGTACTGCAAAGCCATTTTGGCGCAGGGCGCCGCCCTCACGCCGCTGGCGCTGCCCCGGCTGGGTGCAGCCCACGGCGGCGGCAGGCCGGGGGAGCACAATGGCATCCCCATGGCCAGCGCCAGCTACCTGCGCAGCCTGACGGTGGAGGATTGGGAACCCTACGTGCCCCTGCGGGCGGCAGCGCTGTACACCAGAGCTGCGGCGGCGGGACTGCTGACGGATGGAAACAAATTCGAGGTTGCCGTGCTGGCGCTGCTGCGCGCGAAACCCGAAGCCGATTTTGCCGCCGTGCGCGGTGTGAGCGAGGGGCTGGAACACCGCCTGGCCGCTGCCGTGCGGGAGGCCACCAGCCTGGACGACCTGTACACCCGCCTAAAGACAAAACGTTACCCCCATGCGCGGCTGCGGCGGCTGGTGCTGGACGCTGCGCTGGGCATCCCCGCCGAGCTGCCTGCACCACCCTACATCCAGGTATTGGGGGCACGCAAAACTGCGCTGTCCCGTTTAAAGCAGGCCGCGCTGCCCGCCGGGACCAGTTTAGCCGACCTGGCACGCAGCGGGGCGGAGGCCGCAAAAATCAGCGAATTGCACAGCAAAGCTGTCGATTTTTCGGCACTTTGCAGGGTCAAAACCCAGCCGATGGGGCTTGCCTTTACGACCAAACCCGTGGTAATATAAAATACATATGGATAAATGTTCGTAAAACTGTAAGATTGTTGCATTTTTAACGGGCAAAATCGGTTCGTAAAAGGAGAAGAAACCATGGCATTGCATGTAATGGATGAAGCCAACCATTGCCTTGGATGCAAAAAGCCCCGCTGCCAACAGGGCTGCCCCATCCACACCAACATCCCCGAGGTCATCCGCCTGCTGAAGGACAACAAACTGGACGACGCCGGCAAGATGCTATTTGAGAATAACCCCCTGACCACCGTCTGCTCGCTGGTGTGCAACCACGAGAACCAGTGCGAGGGCCACTGCGTGCAGGGCATCAAGGGCGCACCCGTGCATTTCTCGGTCATCGAGAACTACATTTCCTCTACCTACGCCAGCCAGATGACCAAAGGTCCCGCCACCCCCAACGGTAAAAAGGCCGCCATCATCGGCAGCGGCCCGGCTGGTTTGACCATCGCGGTCATCCTGGCCCGCTACGGCTACGATGTGACCATTTTTGAAAGCCACGATAAGATCGGCGGCGTGCTGCGCTACGGCATCCCTGAGTTCCGTCTGCCCAAAAGTGTGCTGGACGACTTCGAGTACCGCCACCTGCGCCTGAAGGACATCAAAGTCCGCCCCAACACCGACGTGGGCAAGGCCCTGCGGCTGGAGGACCTCTTCCGCGATGGGTACAAGGCGATCTTCATCGGCACCGGCGTATGGCGTCCCAACACGCTGCACATCAAGGGCGAGAGCCTGGGCAACGTACACTATGCCATCAACTACCTGCAAAACCCTGACGTCTACCACCTGGGCCGCCGCCTGATCGTCATCGGCGCAGGCAACGCCGCCATGGATGTCTGCCGTACCGCCCTGCGCCACGGCACCCGCCATGTGGAGTGCTTCTCGCTGTCCAAAAAGATCACCGCCAGCGAGTACGAGGCCAGCTACGCCAAGCTGGAAGGCGTCAACTTCCACTTTAACAAAAAACCGGTGGAGATCACTGACAAGGGCGTGGTGTTCCGCGACCTGAACGAAGCCGAGGACGGCACCCTGACCGACATCCCGGACACCGAGGAACTATACCCGTCCGATAGCGTGATCGTCTCCATCAGCCAGGGTCCCTGCACCACCATCACCGAGAGCGAACACGACCTGAAAACTAACGAGCGCGGCTTGTTTGTGACCGACGAGCTGGGCCACACCAGCATGCCCGGCGTGTTTGCCAGCGGCGATGCCGTCAAGGGCGCGCGCACCGTAGTCGAGGCCGTGGCCTACAGCAAAAAGGTGGCCGAGGCCATGCACGAGTACATGCAGACCCTGCCGCCCGAGCTGCCCGACGAGTACGCCAACGTACCCATGGCCAAGTACGATGACGGCAACTGATTTTTACACATACCCATCCAGCGCGGGGCGTTTTGCCCTGCGCTTTGTTCTTGCCTGACACAAATTGGAAACATAGCTGTGTTAGGGTAGGGGAAAGGAGGCGATGTTGCGTGAAATCTCGTTTTGTATTTTTATTGTTGGTTTTTACAGTTTGTACTTTATCTGGTTGCGGCGCAGGTCATAATGCGCGTATGGATGTTGATTTTTCGGCATCTGATGCTGCTCAGACAGCGGAAAGCGGCGCGGTGGTGGTTGCGGAAGATGGCGCAAGCACGCTGCACATGCTGGGTGCGGCGAACAAATACGGCTGGTATCAGGTCGGGTACGATGAAACGGATGTGTGGTACGGCACCGTGATCGATTTTGCCGAAGCCGAGGAGCGGGAGATTTCTGCCCCAGACAGCCTGCCCATGAACGGCCGGGTGGGCAATTTGCAGGTTGACGATGCGCAAATCGTCTGGAGCTGGTCCGGCATGCTGACCGACACTCCGGCGCTGGTGGTGACGGATTTTGACAGAAACCAGACCGGGGCGGTCAGCTTCCCGCAGGGATGGTACCTTGCCGGTTGGGCACCCATAGCCGCCGACGAACAGTACTTATATGCCAAAGGCGGTATGGTCTCCGATGATCCCGCCCGCCTGGACGAGCGCCGCCTGCTTCGGCTGAACCCAGCCGCCGACACGATAGAGACCGTCACGACCTGGGACGAGTACGGCGGCCAGCTGCTGGGTACCTGGGATGGCAAGCTGCTGCTCACACGGCGGGTGCCCGGCGCTGATTGCCCGGAGCCTGTGTATGCTTATTACAGTGTCGACAATTTTAACGATCTGAAGCCCTATTTAACCGAGACACTCTGCGCACTGGACCCCGCCACCGGCAGTGAGATCGTGCTGGCCGAGGGGGCGGTGTATACCTTTGGTCCGCTGCGGAAGTTAGCCGGGGATGCGCTGTGGTGGGTGGACGGCACCCGCCTGCTGCGCCAGCCGTTGGGCACAAACGAGGTGCAGACGGTGGCTGAGCTTCCACAAGAGATGACGCTGGACAGCGTGTATGACGAGGATGTGTTTTTGCTGGCCCGCCAGGATGAGCGGCAAGTGCTGTATGTGTATCATCTGGCAGACGGCACGCTGGCCGAAAGCCCCCTGCGCTGTGCTCTCAAGTACGAGGATAATTATGTTCCCATCGTCTGCCAGGCTGCGCCAGGAATGTATTTGATTATCGAGGGCGAGACCGCCGTGACGAAAACCCTCACCGGCACCGATGGGCGGCAATACAACATCAGTTCCCCAGTAACGCAGTATGCCCTGGCTACGCGATCGGCAATACTGGATCCCAGCGTCCCGACTACGCCAGTGCCGCCAGGCATATGGCGAAAATAGCAGCGCGGAAATCTCCCTTTCCATAAGGGAGATTTTTTATTTTGTGCGTCTTGCACAAATTTTCGCCGTGATTTTTGTCGCTTGAAAATGATTGTTTGTGGTTGATTCTGGTGGTTGTTGTGCTATAATGCAATCAGAATCAATCAGGTAAAGTCACAAACTGCCAAGTCCAATCAGAAAGAACATAAAAAAGGAGGCCCTCCATGCTTGCAGAAGAACGATTTTCCCAGATTCTAGCGTTGTTGGCGGAAAAACGCACCGCCACCGTACAGGAACTTTGCGAGGCCCTGAACGTCAGCGAGTCCACCATCCGGCGCGACCTGCTGGAGCTGGACCGTCAGGGTCGGGTCAATAAAGTCCACGGCGGTGCCACGCTGCCAAGCAGCCAGTTCCGAGCCGACGAGCCCACGATGGAAGCCAAGGAAACACTGGCCGTCAGCCAAAAAAACACCATCGCCAAAGCCGCCGCCGCTCTTATCCAGGCCGATGATTTCGTCTACCTGGACGCCGGGTCCACCACGCTGGCCGTGGCACGGGCCGTCAGCGGCGCGGCGCTGGACGCCCACTACGTCACCAACGGCATCGCCCACGCGCGGCTGCTGGCGCAAAAAGGCTGCCGCGTCTTTGTGCCTGGCGGCCTGCTGCGCCCCCAGACCGAGGCCATCATCGGCGCGGCAGCCATGGCGGCGCTGCAGCAGTACAACTTCACCAAGGCGTTTTTGGGGACCAACGGCATTGACCTGGTCGCCGGGTTCACCACCCCGGATCCCGAGGAAGCCGCCGTCAAGGCCTGTGCCGCCCGCCGCGCCCGCGAGGTATGGTTTTTGGCCGATGACACCAAGTTCGGCAGCATCTACCCGGCCGTAATCGCCGGGCTGCAGGATGGTTCTATCCTGACCAACCGCTGCCCTGATCCCCGCTACCGCCAGCAAACGCTGGTAAAGGAGGCAGAAGCATGATCTATACCGTTACATTTAACCCCGCCATCGACTACGTCGTCCGGCTGGACAGTCCGCTGCAGGTCGCGGCCATCAACCGCGCCACCGGCGAGGATTGCGTGCTGGGCGGCAAGGGCATCAATGTATCCGGCGTGCTGGCCCAGCTGGGGGTCGAAAGTGTGGCTCTCGGCTTTATCGCGGGCGAGACCGGCGCCTGGCTGGAGCGCGGCCTGGCCGCCCAGGGCCTGCACACCGATTTCATCCACCTGCAAGAGGGGATGACACGCATCAATGTCAAGATCAAGGCCGGGCAGGAGACCGAGCTGAACGGCGCAGGGCCGAACATTCCCGAAGCCGCCATGCAGGCGCTGGAAGCCAAGCTGGACACGCTGCAAAAAGACGACGTGCTGATTTTGGCGGGCAGCATCCCGGCCTGTCTTCCGCAGACCACCTACGAGCGGCTGCTGGCCCGGCTGCAGGGCCGCGGCGTGCGCGCTGTGGTAGACGCCACCCAAGACCTGCTGCTGAAGGTGCTCCCCTACGAACCGTTCCTCGTCAAGCCCAACAACCACGAGCTGGCCGAGATCGTGGGCCGCGAGCTGACCAATGATGACGAGATCGTCACCGCCGCCGCCAGCCTGCAGGCCCAGGGTGCCCACAACGTGCTGGTAAGCATGGCCGGGGACGGCGCGCTGCTGCTGGACGAAAACGGCACGGTGCATCGTATCGGCTGCCCCAAGGGCAAGGTGGTCAACAGCGTTGGCGCGGGCGACAGCATGGTAGCCGGTTTTGTGGCAGGATACCTGCGTACCGGCGATTACCGCTACGCGCTGCGCCTGGGTACCGCCTGCGGCAGTGCAACGGCGTTCAGCGTTGGGCTGGCAACGAAGGCGGATATTGAAAAGCTGCTGAGAACGATTTGATAAATAGAAGGAGACCCGCTATGCGTATTACAGAACTGTTTACTGCGCAGTCCATTGCACTGGATGAGGTCGCAGCCGATCAGGCGCAGATCATCGATCGGCTGGTGGAATTGCAGGCCACCCACGGCAACATCACCGACCGAGAAGCCTACAAAAAAGCCCTCTACGCTCGCGAAGCCGAAGCGTCCACCTACGTGGATAACGGCATCACGGTGCCCCACGCCCGCACTGCCTGTGTGACCCGCCCCAGCCTGGCCGCCATGCGTCTGGCCGCGCCCGTGCAGTACAACGCCGAGGATGACGGTAAGACCGACCTGCTGTTTGCCATCGCTGCGCCGGAAAACGGCAGCTTGCACATTGACATGCTGGCCCGCATGATGCAGATGCTGATGAACGACGATTTTGTCGAAAAGCTGCGCGCCGCCAAAACGCCCGCCGAGTTCCTGGCTGCCATCGATGTCCAGGAAGACGCCCAGTTCGGCGAGGAGAGCTTCACCCAGCAGGAGATCCCCCAGCAGGGCTACCGCGTGCTGGCTGTGACTGCCTGCCCCAACGGCATCGCACACACCTACATGGCCGCCGAGGCGCTGACCAAGGCCGGTGACCGTCTGGGCCTGCCCACCAAGGTGGAGACCAACGGCTCGGACGGCGCGAAAAACGTGCTGACCGTCGAGGAGATTGCCGCCTGTGACGGCATCATCATTGCAGCGGACAAAAACGTCGAGACCACCCGTTTTGACGGTAAACCGGTGATTTTTGCCCGTGTGGATGACGGCATCCACAAACCAGAGGAACTTATTAAAACCATCGCCCACGGCGAAGCCCCCATCTTCCACGCCAAGGGCGGCGCACCGGCGGCCAACGAGGCCAGTGCCAACGACTCCGTCGGCCACACCCTCTACAAGCACCTGATGAATGGTGTCTCTCACATGCTGCCCTTCGTGGTAGGCGGCGGCATCATGATCGCGCTGGCGTTTTTGCTGGACGATTACACCATCGATCCCTCCAACTTCGGCATGAACACCCCGGTGGCGGCCTTCTTTAAAACTGTAGGCAGCGCAGCGTTCAGCTACATGCTGCCCATCCTGTCGGCCTACATTGCCATGTCCATTGCTGACCGTCCCGGCCTGGCCGTGGGCTTTGCAGGTGGTGTGCTGGCTATGAACGGCACCAACTTTGCCGGGCTGGCCCAGGGCGACACCAGCGGCATTTCGGGCGGCTTTTTGGCTGCGTTGCTGGCCGGTTTCGTCTCCGGCTATATCGTCGAGGGTCTCAAACGCATCACCGAAAAGCTGCCCGCCAGCCTGAACGGCATCCGCCCGATGCTGATCTACCCGCTGGGCGGCATGCTGGCCATCGGTGCCGTAATGTGCGGCATCAATCCGGTCATGGGCGTGATCAACACCGCCATGACCGATTGGCTGAACGCCATGGGCGGCACCTCCAAGGTGCTGCTGGGCGCCATCGTGGCTGGTATGATGGCGGTGGACATGGGCGGCCCCGTCAACAAAGCCTCCTACGCCTTCGGCATCGCGGCGCTGGCCTCCGGCAACTACGGCGTCATGGCCGCCGTCATGGTAGGCGGCATGGTCCCGCCGATCGCTATTGCGCTGTCCACCACCTTCTGCCCCAAAAAGTGGACCGAGGACGAGCGCCGCAACGGCATCGTCAACTACGTAATGGGTCTGTGTTTCGTCTCCGAGGGCGCTATTCCGTATGCAGCGGCCGATCCGCTGCGCGTGCTGCCCAGCTGCGTCATCGGCGCGGCACTGTCGGGTGCGCTGTCGATGACCTTCGGCTGCGCCTTGCGTGCGCCCCACGGCGGAATCTTCGTCTTCCCGGTCGTGGACCACGCGCTGCTGTACTTTGTGGCGCTGGCCATTGGCAGCGTGGTGGGCGCAGTAATTTTGAGCCTGCTGAAAAAGGACCGAACCGACGCTTGATACGATGATAGAACAGACGGCCCCCGCCGGAGATTTTCTCCCGGTGGGGGCTGTTTTGGCTTGGTTGATATGTTTGCCGGATTTTGCAGTACGTGTCTCCCCGGCCGCAGCATGCAGGTCTGGTCGTTTGCAAACCCGCCACGGCTGTGCTATAGTAGTAGCAACACACAAAATGGAGGATCGCTATGCTGCCTGTTACAACGCCGGGAGCCGAGATCGTTTTTGAGGGCACCTGCAATTTCCGCGAGCTAGGGGGCTACCGCGCTGCCGATGGCCGCCATGTACGCCGCGGGCTGCTGTACCGCGGCTGCAGCCTGGATACGCTGCAAAGCCCCGCTGACCGTACCAAGCTGGAAAGCCTGCACCTGCGGGAGATCCTGGACCTGCGCAGCGCCGGAGAGGCCGCCCGCCAGCCCGACGCGGCCGTGTCCGGGGCGCATTACCAGCGTATCTGCGGCATGCGGTACGCCGATGGCAGCGAGATGGACTTTTCGCCCGCCGGCATCCAGCGCATTGCCGCCGAAAAGGCCGCCTACGAGGCCAAAGCCGGCCACCCCGTACACGATTTTTACTGGTTCACTGACCTGTACAAGCAGATGCCTTTCGGCAACCCGGCCTACCATGAGCTGTTCCGCCTGCTGGAGGAGCATCGCGTACCGCTGCTGTTCCACTGCACCTGCGGCAAGGACCGCACCGGCATTGCCGCTATGTTGGTACTGCTGGCGCTGGGTGTGAGCCGGGAGGATGCCATCGCCGACTACATGCTGACGAACGTTTACCGCAAAGCCATCATCGATAAATTCATGCAGGATAAACCCGCCGACCAGTACGACCTGCTGCTGCCTGTGGAGGGCGTAAGCGAATCGATGGGGGCAGGGTCCATCGACGTACTGCTGGAAAAGTACCCCAGCTATGAGGCGTATTTTGAGGCTGAATACGGCCTGACCACGGCACGCCTGGCCGCGCTGCGGGATTTTTATCTGGAATAATTATTTTGGAATCATGTGTCACCTGCGGTGATAAGAACTACACCGCCGACCAGCTGAAAAAGGGGATATGGCACGTGACCATCATCGCGTTCGTGTTCTGCGCGTCGGTGTGGTCGCTGTCGATGGCCGTGCCCCAGGTGTACGCGCGCATCTTTTCCGCCAGCAAGAGCAGTTGGTGCACGCAGGCAGGGCAAAAAAGTAAGGCGCAGCTGCGCGGATTTTCGGATTTTTACAGATTTTTGCAAAAAAGTTTGAAATAGCTGTTGACAAACGGTTTCCCACACGCTATAATATATGAGCGTTGAGGGCAGACGCCCACAACGATGATTGCGATGGGGATTCGCATAATGGTAGTGCAGCGGACTCTGACTCCGCCCGTGGGAGTTCGATCCTCTCATCCCCAACCACACCGCAGCAGCGCAGCTGCTGCGGTTTTTTCTTTCCGGGGTGTAGCGCAGTTGGTAGCGCGCTTGGTTCGGGACCAAGAGGCCGTGGGTTCAAATCCCGTCACTCCGACTTGTAAAAGAGCGTTAAAACGTAAGTTTTAACGCTCTTTTGCTTTATCAGTACACACTTCTGATATTTTTAATGTCATGCAACAGTTCCTTATATGCCTCCGGTGACTCTCGCTTCAACGCATCCATAAACGCATCAAGCACGCGCTGCATTGTCGGCTCGGCATTCTCCAATTCTGCAATCGCGCCGTCAATTTCTCGCCTGTCATACATAGCCGCGCTCCTTTTCTTATCGTTTCAACTCGTCAATGCATCTGCGAAGAAGAGCACGATCACGGTCGTCTGCAGTCTGCATCATGTCTTCCAGCCGGTGCACAAGGCTGCCATTGTCGCGGCTATAATGTCCGCGAACGTAATGCGTGCCACGTCTGCCGTAGCTGCTGCCATTCCCGTAATCGCCATAGGCTTCCCATCGGCCAATGCCATTACCTACACACCGCCGTCTGCCGCCTTTTTGTTTAAAGAGATGATGGAGAAATACCGCGAAGAAACTTGACAAGCCCGCCCCAACGGCGTACATTTATACTATAATAAAATATCTATCAGGGAGGTTTTCTTATGGCGATTCGTGTTGGCATCCTGACTTCCGGCGGCGACTGCCCTGGCCTGAACGCCACCATCCGCGGTGTAGCCAAGGCGCTGTACCACCGCATGGGCAGCAAGGTCGAGATCGTAGGTATCATGAACGGCTACGACGGCCTGATCAACGGCAACTACCGCGAGATGAGCCCGGACGAGTTTTCCGGCATTTTGACCGTGGGCGGCACCATCCTGGGCACCAAGCGTACCCCCTTTAAAAAGATGCGTGTGGTCGAGGAAGACAAGGTGGACAAGGTAGCCGCCATGAAGAAGAACTACCGCGCCGCCAAGCTGGATTGTCTGCTTTGCCTGGGCGGCAACGGCACCCACAAAACCGCCAACCTGCTGAGCCAAGAGGGCCTGAACGTTATTGGCCTGCCCAAGACCATTGACAACGACATTTACGGCACCGACGTGACCTTTGGCTTCCACACCGCCGTGGACATTGCCACCGAGGTCATCGACCGCATCCACACCACTGCCGGCAGCCACAGCCGCGTGATGTGCATTGAGATCATGGGCAACAAGGCCGGCTGGCTGACGCTGTATTCCGGCATTGCGGGCGGCGCGGACATCATCCTGCTGCCCGAACTGCCCTACGACATTAAAAAGGTTGCTGCCGCAGTGGAAAACCGCGCCAAGGCAGGCAAGAACTTCTCGATTTTGGCCGTGGCCGAGGGCGCGTTCTCTCAGGAAGAGGCTAAGATGAAGCGCAAAGAGTGGACCGCTCAGCGTGCCGCCGCCGGTTATACCACCGCCACCGCCCGCATTGCCAAGCAGGTCGAAGAGCTGACCGGCGCTGAAACGCGCATCTGCGTGCCCGGCCATATGCAGCGTGGCGGTAGCCCCAGCGCTTATGACCGTGTGCTGGCCACCCAGTTTGGCGCCTACGCCGCCGGGCTGGTTGCCGACGAACACTACGGTGTGACCGTTGCCATGGTGAACCGCCACGTGACCGCCAACCCGCTGGCTGACATTGCCGGCAAGACTCGCGGCGTGCCGGGAGATTGTGATATGCTCAATGTTGCCCGGGCTATGGGGATCTGCCTTGGTTAATTTGTTCGTTTATAGTTTCTCGCTTTCAAGAGGGGCCACGTTCTGGCCTCTCTTTTTTTATAAAAAAACAGCAAAGACTATTGACATTAAACCCGCGTTTAATGCTACACTGGTAGTGGAAACAAACCCAGGGAAAGGACCTGTTACCTATGGATAAATTACAAGCATTGCAAGACTATCTGCGTGAGCTGGGCAGTGTGGCGGTGGCGTTTTCCAGCGGGGTGGATTCCACCTTTTTGCTGAAAGTCGCCCACGATACGCTGGGCGACAAGGCCATCGCCGTGACAGCTGAGTCCTGCTCGTTCCCCAAGCGGGAACTGGAGGAGGCCACTGCCTTCTGCAAGTCCGAGGGCATCAGGCAAGTCATCGTTGAGTCCGAGGAGCTGAACATCGAGGGCTTCTCCCATAACCCCAAGAACCGCTGCTACCTGTGCAAGCATGAACTGTTCGAGAAAATTATCGCAGTTGCGAAAGAAAACGATTTGCAGTACGTAGCCGAAGGCTCCAACATGGATGACAACGGCGACTACCGCCCCGGCTTGCAGGCCGTGGCCGAGCTGCAGGTCAAAAGCCCGCTGCGCCACGTGGGATTGACCAAGCAGGAGATCCGCGACTACTCCCACCAGCTGGGGCTGCCCACCTGGGACAAGCAGTCCTTCGCCTGCCTGTCCTCCCGCTTTGTGTACGGCGAGGAGATCACCGCGCAAAAGCTGGGCATGGTGGACAAGGCCGAGCAGCTGCTTCTGGACCTGGGATTTCACCAGCTGCGGGTGCGCATCCACGGTACGATCGCCCGCATCGAGGTGCTGCCCGCCGAGTTTGAAAAGCTGCTGCAAAACCGTGAGCAGATCGTGGCCGAGTTTAAAAAATACGGTTTTACGTATGTTACTATGGACTTGCAGGGCTACCGCATGGGCAGCATGAACGAGACCCTGAACCTGAAAGGCTGATGCTATGGACGCAAAACAAGTGTTGGAGCAGGTGCGCAGCGGTGCGATAAGCGTCGAGGACGCCGAGCAGTTTTTCCGCCGCGCACCCTACGAGGAATTGGGCTACGCCAAGCTGGACACCCACCGCAAACTGCGGTCCGGCTTTGGCGAGGTGGTGTTTTGCAGCGGCAAGGCCGACGAATTTCTGTCGAGCATTTTTAAAAAATTGGCCGCCGAAGACGGTGAGGTACTGGGCACCCGTGCCACACCCCACCAGTTTGAACTGGTCAAGGCCGTCTGCCCCAGTGCAGTGTACGATTCCATTGCCCGCATTATAAAGGTAGAAAAGCCCGGCAAGGTGCTGCGCGGCTGCGTGGCCGTCTGCACCGCCGGCACTGCCGACATCGCCGTAGCCGAGGAAGCCGCCCAGACGGCCGAGTTTTTCGGCACGAAAGTGGAGCGCATCTACGATGTGGGCGTCAGCGGGCTGCACCGCCTGCTGGGCAACCTGGAACCTATCCAGCGCGCCAACTGCGTAGTGGCCGTGGCGGGCATGGAGGGGGCACTGGCCAGCGTCATCGGCGGGCTGGTGCAGAACCCGGTCATTGCTGTGCCCACCTCGGTGGGGTACGGGGCCAGCTTCGGCGGGCTTTCCGCACTGCTGACGATGATCAACTCCTGCGCCAACGGCATTGCCACCGTCAACATCGATAATGGCTACGGCGCCGGGTATCTGGCCACCCAAATCAACCGCCTAGCCCTGGGCACGAAAGAGGATTAACGTATGAATGAAAAAAAAGACGCCCTGTATCTGGAATGTTACTCCGGCATCAGCGGCGATATGGTCACGGCGGCGTTGCTGGACCTGGGCGCGGACGAGGTTGTGCTGCGCAAAGCGCTGGCCAGCCTGCCGCTGGATGGGTTCAGCATCAACATCAGCCGAGTGAAAAAGGCCGGGCTGGACGCCTGCGATTTTGACGTGGTGCTGGACGCCGAGCACGAGAACCACGACCACGATATGGCCTACCTGTACGGCGGGGTGGAGGAGTGCGGCCACACCCACGATGTGCATGAGCACAACCATGACGAGCACGACCACCATCATGACGAGGGTGGACACAAGCACCGCCATGGGCATTGCTGCCACGACCACGCGGCTGAACATTGCCACGACCATGAACATAACCACGCACACCGCGGGCTGGCCGAGGTGCTGGACATCCTGAACAAAGCCGATCTGACCGACCGCGCCCGCGCCACGGCCGTGCGCATCTTTACCATTTTGGGCCAGGCCGAGGCGAAGGCCCACGGTGCTACGCTGGAAACCGTGCACTTTCACGAAGTCGGCGCGGTGGATTCCATCGTGGACATCACCGCTGCGGCCGTATGCCTGGACAATCTGGGCATCGAGGACGTCATCGTCCCCGTGCTGTACGAGGGCACCGGCAGCATCCGCTGTGCCCACGGCGTGCTGCCCATCCCGGTGCCCGCTGTGGTGAACATTGCCGCCGCGGAGCACCTGAACCTGCACATCACCGATGCCAAGGGCGAGTACGTCACCCCCACCGGCGCGGCCATTGCTGCCGCCGTGCGTACCAGCGACCAGCTGCCCGCTGAATTCACCGTTTCCAAAATTGGTCTCGGCGCCGGAAAGCGGGAGCAGGAACTGCCCGGCCTGGTGCGAGCAATGCTCATCCGCCCCGCAGGCAGCGAGTATGCCGCGCAGGACGTCATCTACAAGCTGGAATCCAACATCGACGACACCACCGGCGAAGCGCTGGGCTACGTGATGGAGCGGCTGCTGGCCGCGGGTGCACGGGACGTGCAGTACAGCCCGGTCTACATGAAAAAGAACCGTCCTGCGTACCTTTTGACCGTGCTTTGCCTGGAGGAGGACATTCCCGCACTGGAAGAAATCATTTTTGCGGAGACCACCACCATCGGCATCCGCCGCGTGCGGATGGAGCGCAGCATCTTGAAGCGCCATATTTACACCATTCCCACCTCACTGGGTGATGTAGAGGTCAAAATGTGCCTGGTGCCCCATTGCAATGGGAACGAAGTTTTCGAGGATGTAGAAGAGCGCTGCTATCCCGAGTATGAGAGCATCAAGGCCATCTGCAAGCGCACGGGCCGCTCCTATCAAGATGTAACACGCCAGGTCCTGCGCGAACTGGCCGAAAATAAGGAGGACTAACCATGCATATGGCAGATGCATTATTGGCGCCGGGTGTTGCCGGAGTCATGTACGCCTGTTCGGCGGTGGCGGCGGGGCGCTCGGTGCGCAAGCTGAACCAGCAGCCCGATGACAAGGCCGTGCCCGTGATGGGCGTGATGGGTGCCTTTGTTTTTGCCGCCCAGATGATCAATTTTACCATCCCCGGCACGGGTTCCAGCGGTCATTTGTGCGGCGGCATGCTGCTGGCCGCCATCGTGGGTCCCTACGCCGCGTTTTTGACGATGATCGGCGTGCTGCTCATCCAATGCCTGCTGTTTGCCGACGGCGGCCTGATGGCGTTGGGGGCCAACATCTGGAATATGGCGTTCTACGGTTGTTTTGTGGGCGGGCTGATCTGGCGCGCCTTTACCCGCAAGGGGCTGAACCATGCGAAAATTATCGCCGCATCGCTGATCGGCTGCATCCTTTCGCTGCAGCTGGGGGCGTTCTCGGTATCCGTAGAAACGCTGGCCTCCGGCATTACGGCACTGCCCTTTGGTGCGTTTTTGCTGGCCATGCAGCCCATTCATTTCGCCATTGGCGCGGTGGAAGGCTGCATTACTGCCGCTGTGCTTGCGTTTTTGTACGAGGCACACCCCAGTCTGCTGTGGCAGGGCGGCGTGGCCGCCGGGGAGAAGCAGCGCCTGACCTTACGCGGCACGCTGGGCGTGCTGGCGGGCGCGGCCGTGGTCGTCGCAGGCGGGCTTTCGCTGCTGGCATCTGCCTTCCCCGATGGGTTGGAATGGTCGCTGCAGCGTTTGACCGGCAGCACCGAACTGGAAACCACCGGCCCCGTGCAGGCGTTTTTTGCCCGTATTCAAGAATGGACGGCCCTGCTGCCGGACTACAACTTTGCAGGCTCCGACGCGGCTGCCGGGACCAGCGCGGCGGGCATCATCGGCGCGGTCGTGGTGCTGGCCGTGGTGATTTTGGGCGTAAAACTGGTAAAAAAGGCGGTGCATCGACGTGGATCGTCTGCACAGGGCCATTAAGGATGTTCACCGGCTGGACGATCTGGCCGCGCGGGATACCTGGCTGAACCGGCTGGCCCCGCTGCCCAAACTGCTGGCGGCGGTAGTGTATTTGGCCGTCACGCTGTCCTTTGGGCGATATCAGCTCACCGGCGTACTGGGTATGGGACTTTGGCCGCTGCTTTTGCTGGAGTTGGCGGACTTTACCCCCGGCGACGCCTTGCGGGCGTTTAAACCCGTGGCTGTGCTGCTAACCGTGGTGGGGCTGTGCAACCTGCCGTTCGACCGCGCCGTACTGCTGCATGCGGGGCCGCTGTCCGTGACCGGGGGCATGCTCTCGCTGGGCGTGCTGCTGGCCAAGGGGCTGTTCTGCTTTCTGGCCGTGTGGGTGCTGATTGCCTCCACCGGGATGGAATCCGTCTGCGCGGCTTTACAGCAATTGCACTGTCCGCGGGTGCTCACCACCACAATTTTACTGATATACCGTTACATTGTGCTGCTTTTGCAGGAGGGTATCCGCATTGCCACCGCCTATGCGCTGCGCGCACCCGGGCAAAAGGGCATCCAGTTCCGGGCGTGGGGCTCACTGCTGGGGCAGCTGCTACTGCGCAGCATCGACCGCGCCCAGCTGGTGTACGAGAGCATGCAGCTGCGGGGCTTTGCAGGAGCTTTTCCGCCAGGGCAGAAAAAGCACGGCGGTTGGCTGTTTTTGGCAGTAACGGTTTTCTACTGCGCCGTTTTCCGCGCCGTGCCGGTGTTTGAGCTGGCCGGACGACTTTTGTAAAAAAGGGAACAATATTATGGCAAATTCCGAGTCTATCCTGACGATGCAGGACTTGACTTTTTGTTATGATGGCCACAGCGCCGCGCCGGTCTTGCAGGATATAAACCTGAACATTGCGTCCGGCCAGCGGGTGGGCCTTGTTGGCTGCAACGGCGTGGGCAAATCCACACTGTTAAAGCTGCTGGTGGGTATTCTGCCCATGCAGCAGGGCACGCTGGAAGTGGCGGGCCTTGCGATGCAGCGCGAAAATTTGGCATCTATCCGGCGGAAAGTGGGGTACATTTTTCAGGATTCGGACAGCCAGCTGTTCATGCCCACAGTGGCGGCGGACGTCGCCTTTGCGGCGCAGAACTACGGTTACCCGACCGAGGAAGTGGCCGCCCGCACCCACCGTGCCTTGCAGCAGGTGCACATCGAGGATTGCGCCGACCGGCCGGTGTACCGGCTGTCCGGTGGGCAGAAGAAACTTGCGTCTATCGCAGGCATCTTGACACTGGACCCAGAGCTGATCTTGATGGACGAGCCGTCCGCCGCGCTGGACCCGAAAAACCGGCGCAACTTAATAGAAATTTTGCGGGGACTGCCCTGTGCGATGCTGATTGCCTCCCACGATCTGGATTTTATCTACGATACCTGCGACCGGGTGGTGCTGCTGTACGAAGGGCGCATTGCCGCCGACGGCCCGGCCGAGGAAATTTTGCACGACGGTGCGTTGCTGGCTGATTGCGATTTGGAACTGCCTCTGCGGTTTCAATCGATATAATGTAGTTTAAAGGAGGAAACCTTTTATGGCAAAGTCTACTGTCTATTTCACCAAGGAGATCACCCCTGAGGCCGTGTTGAAGATGTACCGCCAGCTGGGCGTAGAACTGCCCGGCAAGGTGGCCGTTAAAGTCCACAGCGGCGAGGATGGCAACCAGAACTTCCTGCGTCCCGAGTTCATGAAGCCGGTCATCGACGCCGTCCACGGCACCGTGGTCGAGTGCAACACTGCTTACGGCGGCGCCCGCAACGAGACCCCCAAGCACGTACAGCTGATGAAAAAACACGGCTGGAGCGACCTGTTCGACGTTGACATCATGGATGCCGAAGGACCGGACGTCGTCTGGCCCGTGAAGAATGGCAAGGTCCTGAGCGAGAACCTGCTGGGCAAGGACATCGAAAACTACGACAGCATGCTGGTTTTGATCCACTTCAAGGGCCACCCCATGGGCGGTTACGGCGGCGCGCTGAAGCAGCTGTCCATCGGCTGTGCTTCCAGCGCCGGCAAGGCCTACATCCACTCCGGCGGCAAGGTCAAGGATCAGGCCGTGCTGTGGGAGAACATCTGCCCGCAGGATACCTTCCTGGAGGCCATGGCCGACGCCGCCAGCACCGTGGCCGACCACTTTGCCGGCAAGATTGCCTATGTGGCCGTAATGAAGAACCTGTCCGTCGACTGTGACTGCTGCGCCGTGGCTGAGAACCCCTGCATGGGCGACATCGGCATCCTGTCCAGCCTGGACCCCGTCGCGCTGGACCGCGCCTGCCTGGACCTGGTCGAGCACAGCGCCGACCCTGGCCGTGACCACTTTATGGAGCGCGTCAACAGCCGCCACGGCGCCCACACCATCGAGGCCGCCGAGGCCCTGGGCGTTGGCACCACCGAGTATGAGTTGGTGAGAGTGTAATAGCAATTCTCCAATCAGGGAGCGGGCCTGGCGGCTCTCTCCCTGATTTTGTTTCTGGCCTTTTGGGGCGATGTGCGATATAATAGACCTATACAAACCAGGGGAGAGGGGGCGCGCCGCATGCCGCAGAGAATTTATATGGCCATCGACTTGAAATCGTTCTACGCTTCGGTGGAGTGTGTGGAGCGCGGGCTGGACCCGCTGCAAACCAACCTCGTTGTGGCGGACCCCTCCCGTACCGAAAAGACCATCTGCCTGGCGGTGTCCCCGGCACTGAAAGCCTACGGCATCCCCGGCCGTGCCCGGCTGTTTGAGGTCATCCAAAAGGTGGGGCAGGTCAATGCTATGCGCCGCCTGAACACCCCCAACCGCACCTTTACCGGCAAAAGCTGCGACGCGCGGGAGCTGGCCGACCACCCGGATTGGGCGCTGGACTACATCATCGCGCCGCCCCAGATGGCCCACTACATCCAGAAAAGCACACGTATCTACAACGTTTATTTAAAGTACGTCGCGCCGGAGGACATCCATAGCTACTCCATCGACGAGGTGTTTCTGGACGCCACCGCCTACTTGAAATTATACGGCTTAACGTCGAAAGAATTTGCCCGCAAGATGATTTTGGACATTTTAGCCACCACCGGCATCACGGCCACGGCGGGCATCGGCACCAACCTGTACCTGGCCAAGGTCGCCATGGACATCCGCGCCAAACACATCCAGCCGGACGAAAACGGCGTGCGCATCGCCGCGCTGGACGAGATGCGCTACCGCCGCCTGCTGTGGGACCACACCCCGCTGACGGATTTTTGGCGGGTGGGCAAGGGCATCGCCCAAAAGCTGGAGACCCACAATATGTTCACGATGGGTGACGTAGCACGGTGTTCGCTGGGCGGGCCGCAGGATTTTTACAACGAGGAGATGCTTTACCGGCTATTCGGCGTCAACGCCGAGCTGCTCATCGACCACGCCTGGGGCTGGGAACCCTGCACCATTGCGGACATCAAGGCCTACAAGCCCGCCGCCAACAGCTGCGGCAGCGGCCAGGTACTGCACTGCGCTACGCCCGCCGACCAGGCACGGCTCATCGTGCGGGAAATGGCTGACCAGCTGGCGCTGGACCTGGTGGACAAACACCTGATGACCAACCAGCTGGTGCTGACCGTGGGCTACGACCGGGAAAATCTGACCGACCCCACCCGCAATGCGGCCTACCATGGCCCTGTTGCCACCGACCGCTACGGGCGGCAGATCCCCAAGCATGCCCACGGCACAACGAATTTAAGGCAGTACACGTCCTCCACGCGGTCGATTTTGAACGCTGTGACAGAGCTTTTTGACCGCATTGTAGACAAGCGCCTGCTGGTACGGCGGGTGAACCTGGTGGCCTGCCGCGTGCTGGACGAAGACGCCGCCCGTGAGAAGGACAGCTGCGAGCAGCTGGACTTTTTCTCCATCACCGAAAGCGCCCAGCAGCAGGCCGCCGCCGAGGAAAAGGAGCTGGATCGGGAGCGCCGGCGCCAACAAGCCATGCTGGCCATTAAAAAGAAGTTCGGGAAAAATGCCATCATCAAGGGCATGGACCTGCAGGAGTGTGCCACCGCCATGGAGCGCAACGCACAGATCGGAGGGCACAAGGCATGACCCACCGCTATGACGACATTATCAACCTGCCGCATCATGTCTCGCAGAAGCACGCACCGATGGCTCGGGCCGACCGCGCGGCGCAGTTTTCGCCCTTTGCAGCGCTGACCGGGCTGGACGCCGCCCTGCGGGAGACCGCCCGTCTGACCGACCAGCGCATCACCCTGGACGAGTACGAGCAGGCCGCACTGGACGAAACGCTGCAAACCGTGCGGGATGCACTGACCAAAAAAGAGCATCCTACCGTTGAAGTATGCTATTTTGTGCCCGACACCCGCAAGGCAGGCGGTGCCTACTGCACTGTGACCGGCGTGGTAAAGAAGATGGCAGAGTTTGAGGGACTGCTGATTATGGCTGACGGCACCGAGGTACCAATGGGGGAGATCTCGGTTTTGGAATTACACGGATAACGGAACGGAAGGGTCAAAAACAACACAGCTATTTCAAAAGCATTAAGAAAACAAGATCGACATGCTAAACGGGTCGATTCGGAACAAGCTGCCGCTGTTTGCACTGCCTGTGGCGGCTACCGCTGTGCTGGAGCAGCTGTTCAACGCGGCGGCCTGGCCGTGGTGGGCATAGGTGTACCTCGTCTCCCCCTGCAGCCGCACCTTCCAAACTATCATGCTGGTGTATCCGATCAGTTTGTCGTTTACCGCGCTGTTGATTTTGTTTGCACTGGGGTGTGGTACAGACCGACCAGGAGATTTGCTTGATTTTTTGTTTCGGTGCTTCGGCCTCGCCTACTTTGCGGCAGGGCTTTTTTATAAGAAAAGAGGGACCACAAGGTGGTCCCTCTTTCGCACTGCATGCTATTATACTTTTTTCAGCAACCCATCAGCAGTTAAAACCGCCGTATCCCCTTCGTTAATATCCGCGGCGGCCAAAGCTGCATCGGGGTAGGGGAGTACTCGCTTCACCCCGTCGGGCGCAACCAGGGTCACATCGACCAAAGCCTCCGCCCCCGGGGCGGGTTCCTCGCAGCCGTACATCTGTTCGTCTATGCGTTTTACTACGTAAGTCATGGTGGCACCTCACTCGCTGCGCAGGCGCTTGTGCAGCTTTTCTGCTCGTACATGGCGGTGTCGGCCTGCTTTAGCACGCTGTCCAGCACCTGCAGGCCGGAGCAGCAACCCACCCTACCCATATTAAATATAGTGTAACACACCATTTCCCAAAAAACAAATATTCCGACAAAATTCTTTTTCGAGCGTAAAACCCGTGCAGTGCTAAGTTGTGCGGATTGCATAAAGGTTGGGTTAATCCCTACAAACTGCAGGGTGATCTATCGTACTTCATAACTTTTTCACCATGGACAAAGAATGAGCGATACATCGTTTGTTAACAATTATTTCAAACTTTTTCTATTTTCTTGAAATATATTATTGCTATTTTGCACAAAATCTGCTATACTTAACACGATCTTTCAATCACATTGCGCTTACGCACCTTTGTAAGCGACTACCATGAGAAGGAGGAATTTTTTTATGGAATTTGTGATTGGCATTATCCTCGTCCTGACCTTTTTCGGCCTGGCCTACTACTGCGTAAAAGGTCACAACCTGATGATCGGCTTCCTGATCATCTCCATCGTCTGGACTGCCCTTTCTCTGCTGGGCACTCTGGTCGCATCTCCCACGTTTATTGCAGAGAACCCCATCCTGCAGTTCGGCGGTGACTCCGGCACTACACTGGTTTCGATCCTGAACAAGATCTACCAGTCCGCCCCTGAAGGCTGGGGCACCACGCTGGTCAACGTCTGCTGGGGCGCCTGGTTTGGCCGCGTCCTGATGGAGACCGGCATCGCCTCCACCCTGATCCGTAAGACTGTTGAGCTGGGCGGCGACCGTCCCATCATCACCATCGTTCTGCTGAACGTTGTGACTGCCTTCATCTTCACCGCCATGATGGGCGCCGGCCCCGTTATCGCCATCGGCGTTATCGTCCTGCCCATCCTGATGTCCCTGGGCATCCCCAAGGCAATCGCCATGTTCACCTTCATGGGTTCGGTCTCCGCTGGTATGTACCTGAACCCCGTTCTGCAGTTCTCTCAGCTGCGCGCCTTCATCTGCGCTTCTGATGAGATGCCTGAGTTCTCCTTCAGCTGGTACACCTCCCACTGGGGCATCTATGCGCTGATCATCAGCGTCGTGGTTGTCTCCGTGCTGACCGGTATCTACCTGAAGATCGGCAAGAAGAGCCACGCCTGGGCTGCCCAGGCTGCCCCGAAGAACACCCAGACCGATGCCCCGCTGATCGCCCTGATCCTGCCCATCGTTCCCGTCGTTCTGAAGATCTGGCTCGACTTCTCCGTTATCGGCGGCTTCGTCATCGCTGGTTTCGCTGCCCTGTTCCTCTGCGGCAAGATGAACAAATCTTTCAAAGAGAACTGCCAGCTGGTCAACAAGCTGTACTATGACGGCGTGGTCGACACCGCTCCGCTGGTTGGCTTCCTGCTGACCCTGCCCATGTTCAACACCTGCGCTTCTTACGCTTCCCCGTACTTCAAGGAAGTTCTGGGCGGCATCATGCCCACCAATGAGTATGTGGTCTGCGCCCTGTTTGCAGCCCTGTCTATCCTGGGCTTCTTCCGTGGTCCCCTGACCCTGTACGGCTGCGGCGCTGCCACCCTGGGTGTGCTGTCCGCCGTTGGTCACTTCAGCGTGCCGTTCCTGTTCTGCGTGTTCACCATCCCGGCAACCACCGTCAACGTTGGTTCCTGCATCACCCAGAGCTGGATCGCCTGGGGCTTGGCTTACACCAAGGTCGAGTCTCGCGACTACCTGAAGCTGTCCATCCCGTTTGCTTACATCTGCTCCATTCTGCTGTACATCCTGACCGCCTTTACGGTCACCGGCCTTGGCCCCGAGTGGTTCCTTTCTTAAGGCCTGACGCAGCTTTGATTTAAGCAGCAAAAATTTGCCGCCCCAGTTAGTAGGCTGGGGCGGCTTTTTGTATATTTTTGCTCTCGCATTTTGGCGGCGCTTGTGCTATAGTAATGGCGGAGAAAATTTGTACGGCGGCCTGCGCTGCCGCAAAAGGAGTTGTTTTGTATGTATGATGAAGCTCTTTTAAAGGAACTGACCGAACTGGAAAACACCGTGCGGTTTGACAGCTTTGATTTTAACGATGCCTACGCCCTGGGCAGTGCCCTGCGTGCGGCGGGGGAGAAGGCTCCCAAGCCGATTGCGGTGCGCATTGTGCTGGATGGCATGATTTTGTATCAGTCCTTCCTGCCGGGCACCGACGCCACCAACAACAACTGGATGGACAAGAAGCAGCGCACTGTGCAGCTGACCGGCACCACCAGCCTGCGCGCCGCCGTGGAGCGGGAGCTGTACGGTGCCAAGGCCCCCTGGCAGCATGACGAGGAGCACTACGCCTTCTGCGGCGGCGGCTTCCCGCTGTACGTCAACGGCGAGTTCCGCGGTGCGGCGATTATTTCCGGTTTGCCGCATTTGAAGGACCACGCGCTGCTGTGCGAAACGGTGAAGGCTTACTGGGAGAGTAAGAAAAAATAATTTTTGATTGGCTTTTTGCGGCCGGCGGGGGACACCACCATGTGGTGTCCCCCTTTTTTAGCGGCTTCTAGCCGCTATGCGTACTCTTTTGGTCACAAAAAAGGTGGGCCTTGGATAAGATGCCACGAAAAAAGGACGTCACCGCATGGTGGTGACGCCCGCAAAGCAACATATTAAAATCAAAGCGTAAACTGAATCCCGCAGAACACTGCGTAAATTACCAGCAGCGCCACACCCTGCACACGGCTAAGCTTTCCTTTAACCAAGGCCGGCGCGGTCAACAGTACCATAACCGCAATCATAACGGGGATTTCCAGCACCAGGCTGGAGTTCATGCCGAAGATCGTGGCGCTCTGTGGCACCGTGAAGGGGGCCAGCGCGACCGACACGCCGCTGACCAGCACCAGGTTGAACACGTTGGCGCCGACCACATTGCCCAGCGACAGGTCGCTGTGGCCCTTGATGAGCGAGGTAATGGCTGTGACCAGCTCCGGCAGGGAGGTGCCCAGTGCCACAAAGGTCAGCGCGATAACACTCTCGGGCACGCCCAAAGCCTGGGCGATCAGGGTGCCGTTGTCCACCAGCAGGTTGGCGCCCATGGCGATCAGCACCGCGCCCAGCACCAGCAGCATCAGCATACGGGGCAGGGGCATGGTCTCTTCTTCCTCTTCATGCTCCTCTGCGGGGGCGTTCTTCATCTGGTGGATGTTGGCCGCCATGTAGGCCACGAACATCGCCAGCATGATAAAGCCCATGGGACGGGTGAACTTGCCGAAGCCGTAAGCCGCCACGCAGTAGATGGCCGCCGCCGCAAAGAAGAACAGCACCGGCATTTTCAGCGTTTTGGGGTCCACTTTACCCGGGCGCACCGCAATGGTGATAGCCGCGATCAGCGCCGCATTGCAGATGACCGAACCGATGGCGTTGCCGTAAGCGATCTCGCCGTGGCCGGACAGCGCCGACATCGTGGAGACCATGACCTCGGGCAGGGTAGTGCCGATGGACACCACTGTGGCTCCAATCAGCAGTTCGGGCAGATGGAACCGCCGCGCCAGCGCCGATGCGCCGTCCACGAACCAGTCGCCGCCTTTAATGAGAAACAGCAGCCCGACAATAAACAGCAGTACAGGGATCAGCATAAAAACTCCTTTTTTTCATAGTTGGCAGTTAAATTTGCATATTTTATCAGTATACCATATTGTAGCAAAATTGCAACAGCCCGGCCGCCAGATTGACAAATTTCGACATACAGGGTAGAATGGGGCCAAACGGAAAGGGGGCCGGCCTATGACCTGGACCGAAGCCAGCGGCACCTACTGGATGGCCGTGCTGATTATGGGTGTTTTGGGGTACATCAAGCAGAAGGAGCTGCTATGGCGCAACGCCGACCAGCGCCGCCGTGTGTACACCCGCAACCCCACGCTGCCCTGCGATTATTTGGGGGCGTTTAGTTTGGGGGAATTCTGGGGGTACCTGCTGCAGGTGTTTGGCACCCCAATGCCGGTGTTTGCCGGTAAAATTTTGCACCGCGCCCTGACCGTGATTACCGACGACCTTGCCAGCGCCCTGGTGGCCCTATGGGTGTTGTTGATGGCTGTTATATTACCGTTGGTCGTGGAAATTTTTGTGGACCGCTGGTATTATGGGACGAATGCGTTTGATAAGTGATTTTCCTACGCTTACGGCTTGAGACTTCCCTCACCGGCCACCTTGCGGCCGGTTTCTCGTTCAAACAGCATTTTGCTTTTTATGTGTTCCTTTTGGAGCCCCAAAAGGCCCTGCCGTAAGGTAGGCAGGGCCGATAAGGTGCAAACAAAAATCACTCCTGGTCGGCAGTTTTCTGTCCAATATGCGCTTCGATGGCCGAGCGGTCCAGTTCCTCACCAATAATGATAAGCACTTCCTGCCCATCGGGAATAGCCTCTACGTGCATCGTGTCGCGGGTGGCATTCAGTTCGCACCAGCCGTCAACGGTCTGCAAAAAGCCCTTGATTCGCAAAATATGCCCGCAGGCCGGATCAGCAAACAGTGCCCGGGCGGCATCCTGCAGCTGGGGCAGCGTAAGGTGCAGCTCCATGAAATACAGCGACGTGAACGCCTTGTGCTCGTCAAAATGCAGCTTGACGTAGCTGGCTTGACAGTGGCCGCAGCTGTCCAGCCGCTGCATATCGGCGTCGGTCAGGGCGTCCCAGGGCTTGCACAACGCATCGGTGTCCGCAGCAAAGCGGCGGGCGCAGTGGCAGGCTTCCAGCGCACGGTTCAAATGCGCCAGTGTTGCCTCAGCTTGGCCGGGGGCGGCCAGCTGGCAGCGGCTCATCAGCACCATGCCCGCGCTGGCGGCTTCGCTGGCCAGCAGATACTCGCCTTGGGGGCTGAGCTGCGTTTCCAGCAGCGCGTCCACAATGGCAATAACATTGCCAAGCGTGTACCAGCGGTCCAGCGGCTCGTCCCGCAGCACGTCATAGAACTCGTCCACGTCGAAAATGCCGCTGGGTTCCACCAGTACGCGGTCAAAGCCCTGCATCGCCAGCGAGATCAGCTTGGTGCGCATCCGGCGCTGGTGGGTGTCGCAATCGCAGCCGCCGCTGATGGTCTCGATGTCGCAATTGTCGCCCAGCAGATCCTGCAGCAGCATTACGTCGACGTTCACCGCGCCGAAGTCATTTTCCAAAACGCAGACGCGCTGACCGCGGGCGTTGAGCCAGTGCACATATTTGCGCAGAAACGTTGTTTTCCCTGCGCCTAAAAAGCCGGTTATTAAGTCAACCTGTACCATAAGCTTTTCCTCTTTCTATTGCACCGGACCGTCAGCGATCCGGCTCGCAGTCCAAAATGGACGGAATGTTCGTCCAGCGGGGCATATCACCCTTGTAGCACTCATGCAGCCAGGCCACGGCAGCATCCAGCCCCGCCTGGCTGCCCTCAAACTCAGCGGATCGTATCTTTTCCTCGGCGGTGTGCTCAACGCTCCACGGCCCGGGCCAGACCGTAACGGTCAAAAACTCGATCTTTCGCTTGCCGCTCTCGTCCGCCGGGTCGGCCTTTTTGCCCGGCGTAATGACATACCGCATCCCTTGCTCCGCCCCCGAGTAGGGGTTGCCATTGTGAAACCAGTGATAAATTGGAAAAGCGTCTAACATAATATTTCCTTCTTTGTAAAAAAGAAAAGAGGCTCCCTCCCGGGTAAGCCTCTTTCTTAATTTGGAGCGGGATACGAGTCTCGAACTCGCCACCTACTGCTTGGGAAGATGAGACGACCGCTCGTTGTACCGTTAAAAAAGGCTGTTTTACAGGCTTATTACAGGTTTAAGCCCACGAAATCCGGCTGGATTTTTCGATCAGGCTTTGTATATCCGGGTGTATATAAATATTTAAAGTTGTGGTAATATCTGCATGACCAAGGATCTGCTTGGTGATCTCCGGCGGCAGGCCGGAGGCGGCAAATTTAGTTGCTGCTGTATGGCGGCAGGTGTGGGGTGTGACGCCCTCAATGGACAGCCTTGCCATCAAGCTGTTGAACGACTTGCGCACGTTGTTGTGGTCGCGCGGCAGGCCATACTTGGAGGGGATCAGATACTCGGTGTCGTTGCCTGCCAGCCAAGTTGTTATATACGGCATAATATCCGGGTGCAGCGGGATAACACGGTCGCGGCCTGCTTCGGTCTTTTCGCCGCCGATCAGGTAGCGCTCATCGGCGTGGACGTTCTCCCGGCGGGCCTGCAGCAGTTCGTTCAGGCGCATACCCGTATAAATAAGCACCAGCGCGATCCTTGCCGTCTCACCGAGGCGGGGGTCGTCTGCCATGCCTTTTATCTTCTGCACTTCCTGCGATGTCAGCACGCGGGTTTTGGGGGCAGACGGGTCCGGCAGCACCAGAGCTGTTGCGTAGTTCGTGTGGATGATGTCCTGATTGATGGCGTACTGGCAGAGCTGCGAGAAGAGCTGCCGCTCTTTTTCGCACAGGCTGCGGCTGGCACCATCGGCCATCATCCGGGTGAGAACCTGCTGGTAATCCTCGGTTTTCAGCTCCATGATGCGGCGGCCATGCAGCAGCGCGGCCTTGTTGTAGGCGTTGGTGTAGGTCTGCTGCGCCTTGCGGGTAATTTTGGGGTAGTGCAGCACCTTCCAGCGCTCGTAGACATCGGCCAGGGTGTACGCCTGGCGTTCCGGCGCGATCCGGCGGGCGTTGACATCATCCAGCGCCTTGACCGCATCCGATGCGGTCTTGTACGAGCCGATCCGCGTGCCATCCGCCGCTACGGCGATGTAGGGGAGGCCCTTGTTGCGGGCATCTTTCCATACGGTGCCGGTGCCGCGAGGCCGTCTGTGGCGCCTGCGCTGCGGGGCTGGGGCGCTTGCTTGCCTTGTGCCGCAATAGCAGCATATGCGGGCATCGTCCGGGATGTCTCTTTGGCAACGAAAGCACTTCATAGTATACCTCACTGCTTACACTTTGACAAGCGCAGCCGCAGGTGGTACAATACAGATGCCTAGTCGGTATTGTGTCCACTGTGGACACGCTGATTTCATGCACGCCTCACGGTTGCCGTCGTGGGGCGTTTTTCCATATTTTAAACAATTTCTATCGCTTTGTTTGTAATATTTACCAGTTGACTTTCCGTCCCCACTCTGGTAAAATGCAACCAATGCGGCATCGGAAAGTCCGGTCTCTATTCATTAGATACTTGGCTGGAAGGTGTCCATGAAAAGACCTATTCGGAGCGGTTTCTCTTTATGGGACACTGTTATCGTGTGGGTCTTTATTTTTTTCCCCACTTAAGATAATCATACATCCGTATGAGACGCTTCACATCTGCACGCATGTTTCCATTAAGACGTTCAAGTGCTTCTGGATCTTGTGTAAAAAGTTCAATCAAAATAGCTTCAAGCGTTTCGACTTCCATCTTTTCTTCTGGCAATGAGCACATAACACGATACGCTTTTGCCGGATTACCTTTCAAAGTGTCCCACAGCGCTTGAAGAGATTCATAACCACTTGTCGCATTGCGATTTTTCTTGTTTGTCTTTGATGCAAAATCATCAAAGTTATGCTTTGTTTCAGCTTGAATTTGCGGATAATCTTCCTGTGCCTGTGAAAGATATCTATATACAGGGAAATCTCCGTTATTTCCTTTTCGTACCTCAGGGTATGCATATTTCAGTAACTGGTCAGCTGTAAACTTCCCCAAATCACCCATGACAATGCTACGGTACCACCCATTTGCATCAACAATGCTCTGCAAACCAAATTCCCCTGTATTAGAAACGCCTATCGAAATCGCCAGTTTATTCTCATCAATATTTTTGTCATCAAGATCAGCAACCATGAGCAGCGGCCCGGGCTTACTTGTGACCGCATAGGTATAAATCTCTTCTTTAAAACGGCGGAGCATCTTCACGGGGATAGATGCTTTTTTCGCTGCCAATGCATCATACAGAATGCCGAAATCAGACAGTGTAAGCCTCGTCATGGAAAGCATTTGCTTACCGAACGTCAGAGTATAGGGTGTAATAGAATACCCCACAGTTTCTGGCTTATAATCTACAAAAACGAACCGTTCTTGTAGCTTTTCTATTTTGTCGTTCGGCAAACACAAAAGAATATCTTTTAGAATATTTTGAATGTCTGAATCGTTCAAAGAGTATCCAATATAAATAATGGGGTACTCCATAAAAATCGTCATCAACTTTGCTGCAAGGTATTTTCCTTTTTCATTAAAGGTCTCATAGTCCTGTTCGTTGATGACGAGAGAGTCAGGGACCTTCACAGACCCATGGATTTTATAAATTTCAGCTATGCCTTGTATAGAGGAAAACACGAGCTGATCTTGCCCGATATAGGGCGTATAATCATCGAAAAGGTTTTCAAAGAAAGTATCATAATTGGTCGTAATGACACCCGCCAAATTTTTCTTTGAAATATTTTTCAATTTTTGAATTTCTGCCTTATACTCTGGTTTAGGAACAGACTTTTCTCTTAGGTACCATGCAATTTCCGCTTTAAAAGGGGAACAGCCATTTTCCACTGCATCCAATACAAACGTTTCGTTTGTACGCAGTTGTGGGTCACTGTACCATTTGGCATCGAAATCCTGCTGAATCAGAGTAGCCACCTTTGGCATAGGCCCCTGTGTAAATCCCATCTGCAATGCTTTGCTTTGATAGGAACGGTATGCAAACCGATCAGGATTGACCCTGGATGCAAACTCTGTGAGAAGTCCTTTCCAATCTGGAAGATCATAGTATCGGCGAGTAATTCCAGAACCTGCAAATAAAATCGGAATGGTGTTAAATCTCGCCACAACTTCTTGTATGGTCATAGCGGCCTCCTTTCATTGCAAACAAATCTCAGAAACGAACCCTATTGGTTAAAGTCCACACCCCTGCACTCGGTCCAGTAGTGCAGGGCTTCTTTTATATAATCCTCGTCAAGGTTAAAATACTCGGCCAACTGCCAGGGCTCGGTAAAGCCGCGGGCCATGGCGCTGCGCAGTTCCTCTACCGGCAGATATTTTTCGACCGAAGCCGCAAGGGCCTTGTTTTCTGCCTGCTCTTTAATACCTCGCCCTCGTTTCTACCACCTTTCCAAAGAAACGTACCGGCAAATCTTCTACCTCTTTTGGTGTATAGTGAATGTCTGGATAATAAGGATTGAATGCGTGCAATGTAATACCCTCACTATCAATATAGACCTTTTTAATGGTTGCTTCGTTACCATTCACAAGAACAACTGCAAGATCTCCATTTTCGACTTGTGCTTCAGTATCAACCAGCGCCAAGTCTCCCTCTTGCATCCTTGGTAACATACTATCACCTTTTATCTTTAAAAACGCATACGCTGTAGAATCTTTATAATGGGGATAAATTTCTTCCCATCCTTCTATATTTTCATCCGTGCTTGTAGGAAGACCCGCGCGAACTTCACCGTAGATTGGGACTTTCTTTTTTTTCGTTTCCCATCCCATAAGGTAAGCTGGCGATGAATTAAGTGCTCGTGCAATTTTATTGATGATGTCAGACGGGACTTTCTCTATATCGCCTTTTTCATAGCGATAAATCGTTGCGGGGGAGAGTTGTACTTTTTCTGCCAACTGTTCAGCAGACATTCCCAGCTCCTTACGACAGAGCTTAATGCGTTCACCTGTAGTCATGATTCGCCTCCTATGAGTTAAGCATACACTAATACTTGCAAAAACGCAAGAGAAACCGGAACTTTTTCTTGCATTTTTGCAACAAATCCCTTGACTCGCAGAAATGCGAGTGCTATTATATAGGCACAGCTCGCAATAATGCGAGTTTGGAGGTGAGAAAAATAATGTCTGATAAAATGCAACTACTGAAACAGAAAATCACTGGCGCGGATATGACTCAGGATGCGCTTGCTTCAAAAATTGGGATGAACCCCAGCACTTTCTATCGCAAGGTAAAAATCGGTGTTGATGCGTTCACTGTTGGTGAGATGCGCAGTTTGGCTAATGCACTAAATTTGACGGGCAAAGAAGTCAAAGATATTTTTTTGAATTAGTTCTCGCATTTTTGCGAGTTTTAGGAAGTGTCCACACTGGACACACCCACACCCCACGGCCCGGCGGGCAATCCCCCGCACCCCCACAGAAAAGAGGTGACCAAGCATGACCATCGAAGATTGGACCCTGCTTCTTGGGTTGGGAAGTATTATTCTTGGCATTTTAACTATCTTCCTTGATAGGTAGAGACGAACGTAATGTTTGAACGGTTACAAAACCAGATAAGTAATTTTTCCATTTTTATTCCTCCCTGCCGCCATTATAGCATGGCCGGGCAGGAGAGAGAAGAGGTGACCAAGCATGACCGACAACAAGCAGGAGGAATGGGTGGACAACCGCTCGCTGTATCCGACCATGACCATCCTTGAGCTGTACGATTATTTCCGGGCGAACTTCATCAACATCGGGCCGGAGACCCTGTCCGAAATGATCGTGCAGGGGAAGTTTCCCTTTGCTTACGGCTTGGCGCCGGATGCCAAGCACAAGCAGCGGCGGCTGCTGATCTTCCGGGCCGGTGCCCAGCGCTGGCTGGACGAACAGACCGGCTGCGACACACTGAAAACCCAGGGAGGGAAAGCCCAATGATCTCCAGTGAAGACCTTGCCTGGGTGCAGGTGCGGCTGCGGGACTGCGCTAACGCTCGCCGTCAGCTGAGAATCTGTGCCGAATGCCTATGCCTGACCGATGATGAACTGCTGACGCACCTGGGCTATACAAGCATGGCCGCTTTCCGCGCCGCCCATCCCCAAAGCAAGCACCCCGTTGGCCCACAGGTCGAGCGCATCTATCGCCCTGTGCCGCCAGACGTGATGCTGGAGAGTGTCCTGCGCTACTACGGCGGGGAACGCCTAAGCACCGTGTGCAGCCTGATGGGCTACACCCAGCCGATAACGCGCGAGGCCATCCGGCACAGGGTTTGCAGTTGGAAAAAGAAACACCCGGCGCTTGCCGCCGGTATGCCGCCCAAGCGGCCCAATACACCCATAAAGGAGAAAGCTATGGAATTGAACATTGATGCAACAGGCCTGCCCGCCTACGCCTATGCCCGCAGCCCCTACACCGGCGGCATCGTGCGCATCGTGCGCGGGGAGCGCGCCCTGTTTGGCCTAAGCAACCAGACCTGTGCAGATGAGCTGAACGCCGCTGCCGGTGTTACCCGCGCCCAGGCCGCCGCCATGTACAACGGCGCAATGTGCGGCTGGGGTACGCCCTACTCGAACCCCAGCAACTACAATGAGACCGGCAGTTATGTCGGCCCGAATATGGAGGACCCCCATGGAACAGAATGTTGAAATCAAAAAGCCAGTCCCTAACCCCCGCGACATGGCCGCCGGTGAGATCGTGGTCAATGTCCAGAAGACCGATGAAAACGGCGTGACGATCAAGCTGTGGCCGGATGTCAGCGCGGTGCGCAACCACATGAACGACCTTGTCAGCCTGGTGCCCTGTGATACTTACAGCGTCCGGCATTACACCTGCGGGCGGTATATGTACTGTGCCATTGCGCTGGATGATGCCACCCGCGATGCCCCCTGTCCTGCCGCCTACCGCGTACATAGTGACAGCGCCACAAACGAATCGGACGGCAGCTTCCTGGCCGCTGCGGCTGCCTGGGGCATCGGTGCCGGGGTGTTCGACCTGCCGCCGCTGCGCATCCCGTCCAGCAAGGTGCACATCGTCCCCCAGGGCAAGCCCGGCACCAACATCATTGAGCGGTACGTCATGGACGACACCCTCACGCTGGACGACATCACCTACAACGATGACGGCAGTGTCGCCAGCCTGCGGGTGTGCAAGCGCGATGGGAGCGTGATCACATGGCAGGCAAGCTGATTGCCCACCTTGTTGCGTGGTACATGCCGGACAAGTCGCCCGGCGGCGGTGGGCTGGAAAACCTGACGGTAGACAACGCCTATCTGCTGGAAGCACAACGGCTGCACGCCGAGCTGGAACGCCGTGCGCGGGGCCAGCCTTTGTGCGTTGAGGTGGATATCCGCCCGGTGAAAAACAAGCGCACGCTGGACCAGAACCGCCTGATGTGGGCGCTGTTGAACCGGCTGGCGCTGGCATTGAGCGGCGACACGCCCGGCGGGGTGACTGCCGAACAGTGCTACCTTGACCTGCTGACCGAGTTCGGCGCAGAGGTAGAGACCTGGCGCGTGCCGGTCAAGGCTCTGCCCGCCCTACGCAATGCCTACCGCGTTGTGCAAAAGGTGGAACAGCTGGACAACGGCTACTGCATGGTCCGCATCGGGCTGGGCAGCAGTAATTTTGACCGTCAGCAGATGCACGACTTCATTGACCGCATCTTTGACCGGCTGGCCGAAGCTGGCGTGGACGATGCCGAAACCACCGAGCAGTACCGGGACTGGAGGCGCACCGATGAACTGTATTAAATGCGGCAGCAGCCAGGTGCATGTTATCGACACCCGCGCCAAGGGACCCCGGCGGATCTACCGCCGCCGTGACTGCCTGGCCTGCGGCTACCGATGGACGACCGTAGAGCTGCCCGCCGGTGATCTGCGCCGGGCAGTGGATGCCTTGAATGGGCTGGAGGAGCGCCATGGCAAAAAGCATACTGCAAAACGATAAGGAGTGCTACCTGTGCCGCCGGATGTACAACCTACGCACCACGCGCGGCCTGGAAGAGCATCACATCCTGTTTGGACGCGGGCGGCGCGAGCTGTCCGAGCAGTACGGCCTCAAGGTCTGGCTGTGCCACAACCACCACAATGAGCCGCCCCTGGGTGTGCATTATAATCCTTGTTCCCGGCGGGTGTTGGAACGGGCGGCACAATTTGCTTTTGATAATCTCCACGGCCCCGGCAGCTTTGCCAAGGTTTTCGGAGAAGAAATTTAGGAGGATGAAAACAATGCCCCAGATCGTGAACAAAAAGAGCGTGCTGGACATGGCGATGGGCGCGATTGCCGAAATCACCGACTACGAGGTGGAGCGGGTCGTTGCGAACATTATGGACCCCAACACCAGCGCCACGGCCAAGCGCAAGATCACCATCACGCTGACGTTTGCCCCGGACGACTACCGGCAGCAGATCGGCATGGATGCCCAGGCCAAGACCGCGCTGGCCCCGATCCAGCCGGTGCGCACAAGTCTGTGCATCACCAAGGGCCGCGATGGCAGCCTGCTGCTGGCCGAAATGACGCCCCAGGTCCCCGGACAGGTGGACATGGACGGCGATGAGACACCGATGCCCGCCATGGCCCGCGTGGGCCGTGCCGGGTACTGATAGAAAGGATGAACGACATGGAAGTTAGTTTTTTAAAGGATGCCATTGACCGCGTTGTGGAGTTAGCAAAGCCCTTTACTTTGGAGACGCACGGTGGGCATCAGTTCTGCTCCGCTACTTTGCGTGAGGTCAAGCCGAATGTCGAATCACCGGAGCGGTACTCGGTGGACACGCTGGAGGCGCTGGTCAAGTTGATCCGCACCGAGGGTATCAAACACTCGCCTAAGCTGTATGTGCGCGTGGACAGCGCCCGGCGGGTCATGGTGGACACTACATACACGCACCGGGATTATGCGGAGTACAGCCGTCTGCCGCTCTATGAAGCTGTGACCGATGTGCCGAGCATTTCTATCAACCAGAGTATCAGCCAGGAGCGGGCTGTTGTCGAACTGCAAAGCCTGTACGCCGTCACCCCTGACCGCGACTATCTGTTGAGCCTGTTGAGCCGCATTGATGTCAACCAGGGCGTGTCCAGTGTGGACAACGGAATCAGCCAGGAGGTCAGCGTCCGCACTGGCGCGGTGCTGAAAGAGCAGCAGACCGTGCAGCCGATTGTCCGCCTGCAGCCCTACCGCACGTTCCTGGAGGTGGAGCAACCCGCCAGCGACTTCCTGCTGCGCCTCGACAAAGAGGGCCGCCCGGCGCTGTACGAGGCGGACGGCGGTGCCTGGAAGCTGGAAGCCAAGCGCAACATTGCTGCCTATCTGGGTGAGCAGCTGGCCGATCTGGTAGAGAGCGGTAATGTGGTGGTGATGATCTAATGCTGAACGTTGTTGCATTGCAGGGCCGCCTGGCCCGTGACCCGGAGCTGCGCCAGACGGCCACCGGCAAGAGCGTGGCCACCTTTACGCTGGCCTGTGACCGCGGGCGTAAGGATGCCAGCGGCAGGAGCCTGACAGACTGGGTGCCCGTCATCGCATGGGAGCAGCGCGCCGATTTTGCCTATAAGTGGCTCACTAAGGGCCAGATGGTTACGGTAGACGGGCGGATCCAGAGCCGCACCTACCAGGCCAAAGACGGCACAAACCGCACGGTGCTGGAGGTAGTTGCCAACAATATCAATTTCTGTGGCAGCAAGGCCGACAACCCCGGCCAGACCTCCACCGCCCCGGCGGGTCAGCCTAACGTCGGCGCACCGGCACCGGCCTATAACCAGGGACCCGGCGACGACTTTGCGCTGATCGAGGATGAGGGCGACCTGCCGTTTTAACCATTAAAAGTTGAAAAAAGACCTTGCAGGGATGCGCTAAAAAAGAGCGCGGCGCACCCCTGTATTAAGGTCGGCCATTTTTAGGAGCGTGCTAATGGAAAACCCCGGATTTTATGCTATTCTGCCCGCATCTGTGCGGTACGATAACCGGCTGAAAGCGGCTGAAAAGATTTTTTATGCCGAAATTACGGCTTTGTCCGACCAAAGCGGCTACTGTTATGCCGGGAACAGTTACTTTTGCCAGCTGTACGATACGACCGACCGCACAGTGCAGCGCTGGGTCAAACACCTGCAAGAACTTGGCTATGTGGCCGTGACCTACACCAGAGAGGGCACCACAAACCAGCGCCGCATTTCTCCCCTGTCTGGCAGTGTGCCGGATGTGTGTGCAGAAAACCGCCCCGACAAAAATGTCGGCGAGCGACACACCGTGTCGGCAGGCGACAAAAATGTCGTACCCACCCCGACAAAAATGTCGCCTACTCCCCGACAAAAATGTCGGGGAGAACAATACAAGAATAACAATACAAGTAATAACAATATACGGGCGCGCGAGAGTGCTGCGGACATTTTTGCGGATGCTTTCCCCGGCAATGAACAGCTGACCAAGGCCCTGATCGCTTTTGCAGAATCCCGGGCTGCTGGCAAGCATCCCCTGACCATGAATGCCGCCAAGCTTGCCTGCAACAAGCTCAAGCAGCTGGCCGATGAGGCCCATGTCCGAGACCGCAGCGGCTACATGGTAGCTGTTCTGGAGCAGAGCATCCTGCGCGGATGGGAGGGGCTTTTCCCCTTGAAAGATGATTTTGTGGATAAGGCTCCGGTCCAGCGCCCCGCCAACACGGCAGACCGGCCGCGGGAAATCGGGCCGGATACCGACATCACCGAATTTTTGTGAGGCTGAACGATGCAACAAGCAACCATGACCCGCCAGCAGACAACTCAACGCGCGTTTTTGGGCGCGGCGCTGATGGATCCGGACGGCGCGCGGGATTACGTCACCAGGATGGTCCCGGCCATGTTTGAAGACGGCGTTTGTCACGACATTTTCACCGCAATCCAGCAGTTGATCTACAGCGGTAGCCCCGTGGATGTCATCACGGTCATCAACACAGCGGCCAACGGGCACCCGGCGGATGATGTGAAAGTTGCCGTAATGCAGATGGCCGAGACCTGCCCCAGCGTCTCCAACATCGGCAGCTATGCGGCGCAGATTCTTGAAGATCACCGCTACCGGCTGTTGACCGGCGACCTGATGAAGTGCCTGGCCAAGGATGCGATGGACAGCGACAGTATCTGCCGCCAGCTGCGCCGCACCCTGGCGATGCAGGACGCCATCCGCAGCACCCAGGCGGACAGCACGGCCCGGGACTTCGACGCGGTGCTTGATGCTACACTGGCCCGGCTGAAAGAACCAGACGACAGCCTAAAGCTGGGCTGGCCCGAGCTGGACCGCTTCGGCGTTTTTGGACGCCAGCGCGTGTGCGTTGTAGCCGGGCGGCCCGGCTGCGGTAAAACGGATTTTTCGCTCAACCTTGCATCACGGCTGTCCAAAAAATACAGGGTCTACTACCTGACCCTGGAAGAAGCCGCCGAAGCCTTGATGGACCGCATCTTGTCCAAAGTGGCGCGGATTGATTCCAGCAAACTGACCAACAAAACACTGGACCCGCACGAATGGGAGATCATCGACAATGCTGCGGCCCGGCTGCGGCAGCACCACAACATGATGATTGATTCTGACAGCAACCTGACAATCGACGGCCTGGAAGCCAAACTGATGCAATACAAGCCGGATGTTGCCTTTATTGACCACATCGGTCTGCTAAGCCCTACTGACCCCCGGCAGACCGAGTATCAGCGCATCAGCGAGATCACTCGGCGGCTGAAAGTGGCTGCCATGAAGATGGGCATTGTCATCGTGGAGCTATGCCAGATCAACCGCTCCGGTGTGAAAGGCAACGAGGGCCGGTTCTGCAACCTGGAGGATCTGCGCGGATCCGGCACGATCGAACAGGACGCCAACAGCGCCATTTTTGTGGAGAACAAACGTCCAGAGGACAGCCAGGAACTGCGCGGCGAAAATATGTACAAAGACACCGCTATCATGTACGCGAAAAACCGCGAGGGTCCGACCGGCGTTGTATCTATGAGATGGCAGCCCCAATACCATCAATGGCAGCCTGCCCCGAAAGAAGATTTTGAAGAGATGGGCGAGCAGATGCCCTGGCCCCAATAAAATAACCCGCCCCGGCGGGATAGGAGGATCACTATGATAAGCATTGCAATTATTAACTTAAAAGGCGGCGTCGGGAAAAGCGTCACCACCTGCAACCTGGCCGCTGAGCTGGCCGCGCTGAGCAAGTCCGTGCTGGTAGTTGACCTGGACAAGCAGGGCAACACAAGCAAGTTTTTCGGTGTGCTGGATTATGACCGGCCCAGCGTGGCAGAGGTCATGATGGGCGAGTGCCGGGTTTGGGATGCCGTTGTCGAAGATACCGGCGTGATCGGGGTGCATCTGCTGCCATGCGATATGCGGATGCTGAAAGCAAACCGTGGCATTCTGATGGACACCACCGAGCCGCAGCAGTTCCGGCTGCGGGATGCGCTGGATGAAGTTGCTGTGAATGATGGGCTATATGACTACTGCATCATGGACTGCCCGCCTGATCTGGACATGGGCAGCATCAACGCACTGTGTGCTGCGGACTGGGTCATTATTCCGGTCGACTGTGATGAGTGGGCCTGTGACGGCATGCGCGAGATCGTTGATCAGATCGAGCGGGTGCAGATGTACTACAACCCGCATCTCAAAATCATGGGCGCACTGATGACGAAATACCGCCGCACCCGATATGCGGCAGAGGTCGTCCACCAGTTGAACGACGCGGGCGTTGAAATGCTGGGCACCGTCATCCGCTACACGATCAAGGTCAGCGAGGCCAAAAGTGCCCACAAGCCGCTGCGCGCGTATCGTCCGGATTGTTCGGCAGCAACGGATTACGGATGCCTGGCCGATGAGGTCGAGGAAATCGTGTCCAGAATGGACACAAAGGAGGGCTAAGCCATGAGCAAGGGATTTTCTATCAACGACATCCTCGGAAACGGTGCAAAACCTGCCGCCCCGGCGGGGCAGAAAATGCAGGTCGTCATGCTGCCGGCGGCAGACATTGAACCGAACCCGGAAAATAGCATCTACGAGATCGGTGACGTTTCGATGCTGAAGGCCGACATTGCCGAGCGTGGCCTGCGCAGCCCGCTGGAAGTCCTGCCCGCCCAGGGCGGCAAGTACATGCTGCTGGCCGGGCACCGGCGCTGGACTGCCTGCCGTGCCTTGACAGCTGAGGGCGTGACCGGGTTTGAGGTTTTGCCCTGTGTTATCCACCAAAGCCAGGGTGCGGATGACGACTTGATCGCGCTGATCACCTCCAACGCCACGGCGCGCGAGCTGACTGATGGCGAACGCCTCCGGCAGTATATTGCCCTTAAGCAGGCCCTTGAACGTAAAAAGGCCGCGGGCGGTCTGGATGGCCGCGTCCGTGATGAGATGAGCCGCATCACCGGCGACGGCACCGGGACGCTGGGGCGCTTGAATGCGATTGCCAGCAAGTGTGTGCCGGAGGTCATTGCCATGGTGGAGCGCGGCGAAATTACCATGACGCGGGCTTATGAGTGCAGCAAGCTGTACAAGGTGCAGCAGGTGACATTCGCGAAAAACAGCTATGCGCCCCTGCCGGAGGTAAGCAACGATGCGCAGAAAGCCGCGATTCTGTACATTGTGGATGAGGGTGTGGCCGATCAGCTGAGGGGGCTGGATTACGTCCAGAGTTGTGAGTGGAATTATGCAGACGGGGGCAAACTTGATGCCCAGAAAATGCAGCCCGTGACGCTGGACATGACTGATAATGTCGCCAATGCTATCCTGCGCATTGCCCCGGCGGGCCGGACATCTTTCACCGTTGAACAGTTGGACCCGGCGGATCAGAATGAAGTCATCGCCAAGAGCTGCATCTATTCGTCCCGACTGTACCGCACTGCGCGCAGCCGCTATATTGATAAAAAAGCACTTGAAAAATATAAAGCCGAGGAGAAAGAGAAAAAGAACGCCGAAAAGGTCCGGCATGACGCCGCCGAGAAATGGCTTGCACTTGCCCGGCAAGAGCTGGCCGACTTCGACAACTGGAAGCTGACGGCCCGCCACAAGGATCTAGGGCTGACGATCCGTGAGCGCAAAATGTTCGACGGCGGGCGGCTCATTATCGCGGTGGATGATACGGGACGCTATGACAGCCCGGTGAATGGGTTCCCGTATCGTGAGTGCTTTTCTGTCCGCCTCGGCCCGGATGGTGAGCGTGTCGGCCGTGACGGTGAACGGATCGCCCTTGACTGGAATAAGCGTTGGTACAGCACCGGCGCGGGCATTGAGGGCTACATTGCCGACGACATCAAGCGGGCCGCGCGGGGTAAATGATGGCTACAATTGCAAATTTCATCCTTGAGGTCATCGGCGGTGCAGTGCTGGCCGGGCTGTTTGTGGTGTTTTATGCCCTGGGTGTTTCGGTGGGCAGAGAGGCATCACAGAACAAGTTGCAAGACGATGACACGTCAATGGAGCACAGACATGGAGGCGAGGATCCTTGACCTATGATGAAATGACCGCATGGCTGAACCGCTACCGCAACGCCCGGCAGATAGAGCCACGCTTGAGAGAACAATTGCGGGAAGATGAACGCCGTGCCGCCTATGTTGATATCTTGCGCAAGGCCAGCCCCGGCGGGGCCGATGACCTTGATGCCGTATTGGTCAGCATCAACACGCGTCGGCAAAACCTGGCCGCACAGTTGATGAATGGCGAGGCCGTAAAAGTTGAGATTGATGGAGCAATTAGCGATCTTGATGATGCTTTAGAGCGCGAAGTGCTACAGCTGCGCTACTTGGGCGGCAAGACCAACCGCCAGATTGCGGACAGGATGCGTGTGACCGAACGGTATGTGCGCAAGCTGCACCGTCGCGCCGTTTTGAAATTGTCAAGAGTTTTTTAAAATTAGTTCCGCTTAGTTCCGCCCCAGTGTGGTAGGCTGATGGTGTCGGGTAGGTTGGGGCTTGATACTCGACGGCTTGCTTGTTCAGATATCCTCCTGAACGATAGTCGCCCCATATCGGGGCGGCTATTTTTTATCCAGGTTGCAGGGTTGCGGGCGCCCTCACGCCCGGCGGTTCGATTCCGCCAGACTGGGCATGTTATGTCTCCTTATTGACAGCCGGGAAAGACCGGCACTTTGCCGTATAGCTTCCCGCTGGTCTTTAGGCAATTCCCCAACGGGATGAGCGCTGCGTCCTAAGCAATGCGCGGTACAGGTGCAAGGCCTGTGTACGGCTCCATTGCGCCGCTGCTGGCGCTGTAATAAATAAGCAGCTGACGGATGGCAATAGACCATCATGCCCAGCGGGCGGGAGAGGCTCACCTGCATTGAGACAAAGAAACTCCGTCTCGCGCCGCTGGGCATCTATTGTATTTTATTCTGCCCCGGCGGGGCAATGTGTCCATATTGGACACGCGGAATATTTCAACCACCGGGGGTGCCTATGGAGAAACGACCGACCGGCAATCCCCGGTATGCCAACGGGGCCCTGCGCCGCAAGTACCGCGCCAGGCTGCGGGCCATGGGCGGACCGTGCGGCATCTGCCATGGCAGGCTGGGGCCGATTCATTACGATGAACCGTCCGATGCCGCGCATCCGCTGTCCTTTGTGATTGATGAGATCAAACCTGTGTCGAAGTGGCGGCAGTTCGGGTATGCTTCGCCCCGCGCTGCGGCCGAGGATTGGGGCAACTTGCAGCCTGCACATTACTTTTGCAATGCGCAAAAAGGCAACAAAACAGGCGTTTTCGTGGCAGATTCGGGGCAAAAAATCACGAAATCACCCAAAATCAGCGACGGAAATTGGTAGGTGGGGAGGGTCCCCCGGCCCCCGCGGCGGCGACCTCGCCCCGTCCAGCGCCGATTTACACACAGGGAGTTTTTGAATGAAGATGAAGAGCGTGACGGCCCGGAACGACCGGCTTTTGCAGTTGAAGGAACTCGCAAAAGTGCTGGCGGGCAGTATCGACAGCTGCAACGACCCCAAGGCGCTGCCGCCGCTGGCCAAACAGTACCGGGAGACCATCCGGGAAATTGAAGAAATCGAGGGAGCAAATAACCATGGCGACGAAGTCAGCGACATCCTTGGCGAGCGCGCCGCTGATGGGAAGCCAGGAGCCGTCCGAAAGGATCGCGCCTGAGTACCAGCGGTCGGACGGGCTGGACGCTGCCAAGCTGGTGCGGGTAGGCGGCACTGTGCTGGACCCCTGGCAGGGTGACGTACTGGACGACTGGATGGGGTTTACCCCGGCGGGCAAGTGGGCCGCGCCCACGGCAGGCGGCAGCGTACCGCGCCAGAACGGCAAAAGCCTGCTGATCCAGGCGCGGAGCGAGGCCGGGATGCTGATGTACAACGAACAGGTCATCTACACCGCCCATCTGCAGAAAACCGCCACCGAGACTTTTGAGGAAATGCGGGACTTTTTCGAGGGGCCGAAACTGCGGCGCTATGTGGCCGAGATCAAGACGGCCATCGGGCGCGAGCAGATCATCCTGAAGTCCGGCGCGCGCATCAAGTTTCTGGCCCGTACCCGCAACGGCGGCCGCGGCCAGCATGGTGACCTGCTGATCTTTGACGAGGCCCAGGAACTGGACGCGAACCAGCAGGCATCCTTTCTGCCGGCCATCTCGGCCAGCCTGAACCCGCAGACGCTGTACCTGGGCACCCCGCCCGATGAGACCGCCGTGGGTACGGTGTTCCGGGGCATCCGCAGCAAGGCGCTGGAAGGCGAGAGCCGCAAGACCGCCTGGTTTGAGTTTTCTGTACCCGAAATTGGGGACGTACACGACAAGCGCCGCTGGGCGGCGACTAACCCGGCACTGGGGCGGCGCATCCAGCTGACCACCATTGAGGGCGAGGTGGAACAGATGGACCCCGACACCTTCGCCCGGGAGCGCTTGGGCTGGTGGAGCCCGGTAACAGCTGAACAGCTGGACTACGCCCTGAACAAAGCCGCCTGGGAGCAGTGCGGCAGCGACGAGATGAAGCCCGAGGGCAAGACTGCCTACGGGGTGAAGTTTGCGCCGGATGGCTCCGCCGTCTGCCTGTGTGGTGCGGTCATCCCGAAAGAGGGACCTGCCCGCGTCTCGCTGATTGAGATGCGGCCCGCGGGGCAGGGGCTGGGCTGGCTGGCCGATTGGCTGAATGTCCGCTACGACCGCGCCAGCTGTGTGGTCATTGACGGCCGCAACGGCGTGGACGTGCTGGTGGAGCGCATCCGCCCCATCTGGAAAGCGAAAAATTCCGTCATCCGCCCCGGCACGAAAGATGTGATCGCGGCGGTGGGCGGTTTTACCAACAGCGTGAACGAGCACAGCCTGACCTGGTATCGCCCCCAGACGGTGCTGAACGAGAGCGCGGTGACCGCCATCAAGCGGCCCATCGGCGGCGGGTACGGCTTTGGCGGCGACAACAGCCTGCCGGTGGAAGCCTGTGCCCTGGCCCTTTGGGGCGCAAAAACCTGCAAACGAGACCCGACACGCAAGATGCGCATCGGCTAAAAGGAGCAAAGATGACCGACCTGCATTTTGGCATCATCACAGGGCTGACCCTGGAGGAAAACCGGCAGCTGGCAACGCTGGCCGAGGTGTTCAACTACCACCAGCCCTACAATGAGACCAAAGACAAATACTACGAGGGGCACATCACCCTGAACGATGTAAACATCGGCATTGCGCTGCCCGGCGGCATCAAAAAGCTGGAGGTCGGCTGCAACTGGGGCCAGAAAACCGTGGATGTGCTGGCTGCGCGCAGCATGTTTGACGGTTTTGTAGGCAAAAACACCGAAGCCCTGACCCAGATGGTAGCCAACAACCGGTTGATTGCCGAGTACAGCAAGGCCTGCCGGGATGAGCTGAAATATGGCTGTGTGTTTGCCTCACTCTCCGCCGATGATGCCATAGGCTGCCGGGTCCGTTTCCACAGCCCCGTCACAGCGGCGGCTTTGTGGAGCGGCGAAAAAGGGCGCATCGACTGCGGGCTTGCCATCATTGACACCGTGCCGGATGAGCAGTTCAAAGGGCGCTGGTTGCCCCGCCTTGTCAACTTTTACACCGATGAGGCGGTCATCGTGCTGGAAATGGTGCAGAACCAGTGGCGAGCCACACGCCACCGGCACCGTATGGGCCGCCCTCTGATGGAGCCGCTGATCTGGAACGCCACCAGCGACAAACCCTTTGGCCGCTCCCGGCTGAAAAAGGCCATCCGCGCACTGATCGATGATTATGTCCGCATTGTTGCGAACGCCACCGTGGCGCTGGAGTTCGACACCACGCCCCAGAAATATCTGCTGGGCGTGACCGATGAGCAGTACGATACCATCATGAACGACAAGTTCAAAACCTATGTGGGCAGCCTGCTGACCGCTACCAGCAACCCAGAGACCGGAGAAAACCCGCTGTTTGGCCAGCTGGCCCAGGGCAGCCTGGCACCCCATGTGGAAAAAATGCGGATGACCGCCACCCAGTTTGCCGCCGCCACCGGCCTGACCGTGACCGATGTGGGCGTGATCAATGATGCCAACCCCACCAGCAGTGATGCGATTCTGGCCCAGAGCCAGACCCTGGTGCTGATGGCCCAGCAGTTGAACACCGGCAACGGCGATGCGCTGCGCACCATTGCCCGAATGGCCCAGGCCATTGCCCGCAGCGTGACGCTGGATGAACTGACCGAGGAGGAGCGGGACGTTATGGCCCACTTCAAGAACCCCGCCATGCCCAGCGTAGCCGTGACCGCGGACGCTGCCATCAAGATTGCCACGGCACGGCAGGAGTTTGCCAGCACCGATACCTTTTTGGAGATGATCGGTTTTGACCAGGCGGACATTTTGCGCATCAAGGCCCAGGAGCAGCGGGTGCGGGGGCAGCAGGTTTTGTTAGAGGTCGAAGATGAAGCTGACGGCACAAACGTGGAGTGAGTATGTGGCCCGCCTGGCCCGGCTGAACCAGAGTGCCGGGCAGCTGATGGCTGACTACATAGCCGCCCACGGCACCGGGGACACTGATACATTGATCGCCTACGCCCACGCGCTGGTGACAAAGTACGGCGAGGGCAGCGCCGAACTGGCCTGCCAGATGTACGATGCCCTGGCCGCTGCGGCCCGGGCGGGGGTGCCTGCCGCCGAGCCTGCCGAACCGGCCAGCTACGGCGAGATAGCCAGGATGGTGCAGGCCACCAAGGCCAGCCCGCCCCAGATGCAGCGCGGGGTCAGCCGCCTGGTCAAACGCGCCGGAGCCGACACGACCTTAAAAAACGCCCTGCGGGACGGGGCCGAGTTTGCCTGGGTGCCCCAGGGTGACACCTGCGCCTTTTGCCTGACGCTGGCAAGCCGCGGCTGGCAGAAAGCCAGCCAGGCAGCCATCAAGGGCGGGCACGCCGAGCATATCCACGCCAACTGCGACTGCGAGTACGCGATACGGTTTGACGGTGCCAGCACGGTGGCCGGGTATGACCCGGAGAAGTACCTGAAACAGTACCGGGACGCTGGCAGCGATGTGAACGCTCTGCGCCGGGTGAACTACGCCAGGAACCGCGAGCGCATCAACGCCCAGAAACGGGCGGCGTATGCGGCGAGGAAAGCCCTTGAAGCCGAAACTTTCCCCACTTCCGGCGGAATGTTGGATGTGTTGGAAGAATACCAGCGCAATGCCAAACCCGGTGCAGGCACTTTGACCTACGGCGAGGGCTACCGTATTTCCCACCATGCCGAGGAAATAAAAACAGCACAATGGCTGCACGAAAACCTCGGCGGCGACATTGTGCTACTGGCTGAAGATGGCGGGCTTTATGAAAAGACTCCAGATTTTTTGTGGCGTGGCAAGGGATGGGAATTAAAAACTACCACAACCGAAAAATCTGCCGATAGTGCACTGCGAAACGCATTAAAACAAATACTTGAAAATCCTGGCGGCGTAATTTTGGACTATGGCGACAATGAAGTCTCTATTCAGGACATAGGAAAAATTGTGATACGCCGTTTGGAACGGCAAGAAAAATGTACAGCAGATATTTTAATCCTAAATCATGGAAAGATTGTCAGAGCGATTCGATACAAAAAATGAGGCTTTACCACCCCCACCAGAACGGGCGGAGGGGAGCCTCACCTATATTATATTCAAACATCATAGAAAAGTCAATAAAATCAGTAAGGAGTCTAACATGAAAAAAATCTTTTCCACAGTTTTTTCTGTTCTGATTGCCACAATGCTGCTATGCGGATGTTCGGAAGCTGATAAAGCCAACTACAACATTGCTAAGCAGGCCGATTACTTTGAAAGCGAGCGTAAGATCACCGTCTACAATGCCCGCACCGACACGATTGTCATGGAAGCCGAGGGCTACATGTCTATCAGCAACAATGACAACGATGAGCTGGTCTGTACCGTAAAAATCGGGCCTGACCAGTACAAAGTCAACTACATCTACCTGAATGAGTACACGATGTATGTCGTAGAAGATATTACCGGCACGCATACCGACCCATACCACTACAAACTGTATTTCCACGCGGACATACTGCCCAGCGTGGAAGTCAAGCCGTAATCTGGAGAATTTCTGTGCGCATGATTTTTATGGTTGTAGGCTGCCTTGCCGTGATGGCTGTTGCAACCATATTGATTGTAACAGCCATCCTATCTATTTTACTACTTATAGATTTTATCCGTAATTATTGGTAGGCACGATATAACAGCAGCGCTTCGGCGCTGCATTTATGTCTAACCTGGCCGCATGAGGCCGGGGCGGGCGTTTTTTATACCCAAAATTGCCCGGCATGGCGTAAAACTGCACAGCCAAGGCGGATGCGACCCGCGTAAACAAAGCGCAGGCGGAAAGGAACCCTTATGAAACGCGAAGAAGTCAAGAACAAGATCCCCGGCATTACCGATGAACAGCTGGATTGGCTAATGGGCGAAAACGGCAGGGACGTCACCGCCGAAAAGACCAAGGCCGCCAGCCTGCAAGGCCAGGTGGATGACCTGACCAAGCAGCTGAACACCGCCAAAGACGGCCTGAAAGCCTTTGAGGGGGTGGACGTGGCTGATCTGAAGGGCCAGATCACCAAGCTGCAGGGCCAGCTGACCGACCAGGCCGACAGCTTTGCCTTTGATGCCGCCCTGGACGGTGCCATCCGCGATGCACGCGGCCGCGATGTAAAGGCCATCCGCGGGATGCTGGATGTGGCGGCGCTGAAAGCCAGCAAGGACCGCACCAGCGACATCAAGACCGCGCTGGATGCCCTGGTGAAAGACAAGGCCTGGGCCTTTGATGCCGCCCCCGGCGGCTACCCCAACGTGAAAGACGGCGGCGAGGCCGCCGCCCGCGGCAAGGGCGGCATGGTGGACGGCGTGGAGGCTGCTTTCGCGTCGATGAATCCGAACTTGAAAGTGTAAGTTTTACAGAAAGGAGCCAATTATGGCACATGCAAATCAGGAACGCTGGAGCAAGCTGGTGGACGCTAAGCTGCGCAATCAGCTTGTGACCCGTGACAACTACATCTTTAACAACCGCTACGAGGGCGACCCCAAGGCGGGCAAGGTCAAGATCCCGGTGCGTGATACCGAGGTCTCTGTCAAGGACTACAACAAGGCCACCGGCATCGACCCCGAGGCCGGTACCACTACCTACCTGGAGCTGAACATCGACCAGGACGAGGCCGTGAACGAGCTGATCGACGGCTTTGATGCCGCCAGTGTGCCCGATGGCATTGTGGCCGACCGCCTGGACAGCGCCGGTTACAGCCTGGGCCTGTCCATCGACAAGAAGTCCATCGAGGCTTTGCAGGCCGCCAGCGGCGCCACCATCAGCGCCACCAAGACCGCCGCTACCGAGGCCAACGCCTACAAGCTGGCGCTGGAGGCCAAGCGCGTGCTGAGCCGCAAGGGCGTACCCGCCGATGGCCGCTTTATGATCGTCTCGCCCGAGTACCTGGAAGTGCTGATGCTGGATGAGCATTTCATCAAGCGCGGCGACCTGTCTCAGGAGATGGTGCAGGCGGGCGTGGCCGGTAAGATCGCGGGCTTCAACGTGTTTGAATCCAACAACATGGATTACGAGAACACCACCCGCGTGGCCAGCAAGAAGACCACCACCGAGTTCATCTGCGGTCACCCGAACTGGTGCCACCGCGTGATGGAGTGGCAGGTTCCCGTCCACCTGCAGGATCTGGCCGGCAGCGGCAAGTACATCGGTGCAAGCGCCGTGCAGGGCCGCAAGGTCTACGGCGTCAAGGTCTCCAAGCCGCAGACCCTGTACATCAAGCGCACCGAGGCCTGATAAGGAGGGCACCCCATGGGATACGCCATTGTGGAGGAAGTTGAGGTCGGGTTCCGCACACTGACCCAGGAGGAACGGGAGCGGACGGCCGCCCTGCTGGAGGAAGCTGCCCTGGTGATCGATGCCTACGGCAAGGATGCTGACCCTGATGTAAAGCGGCTGGTATCCTGCCGGATGGTGCGCCGCCTGCTGGGTGACGGCACCGGCGGCGAGACCCCGCTGTACCCCATGGGCGCTACCCAAGGCAGTGCCACAGCGCTGGGCTATACCCAAAGCTGGACCATGGGCAGCAGCGGCAGCGCCGGGGAGCTGTACCTCTCTAAGCTGGAAAAAAAGCTGCTGGGTGCGGGCAACCGCATCGGCGCGGCCAGCCCGGTGGAGGGGCTTTGCGATGCTGCGGGGGATTGATGTGGTGCTGTACGAGAAGCACCAGACCGGCGAGGATGCTTTCCATGCGCCGGTGTATGAAGAAACACCCGTGACCGTGCACAATGTGCTGGTTGGTGCCCCGGACACCGCTGCCATCGTGAACGAACTGACCCTGACTGGCAGGCGGCTGGCCTACACGCTGGCCCTGCCAAAGGGGGATAGCCATGATTGGCACAACGTGACCGTAGAGTTTTTCGGGCAGAAGTTCCGCACCTACGGGGATGTGGTACAAGGCATGGAAAGCCTGGTACCGCTGGCATGGAACAAACAGGTAAAGGTGGAGCGGTATGACTAAGGTAAAAATCAAGCTGAACAGCGCCGGGGTGCGACGGCTTTTGAAAAGCAAGGAGATGCAGGCCATCTGCACCGAGCATGCCGAGGAGATCGCCGCCCGCTGCGGTGCAGGCTACGCTGTGGACAGCATGCAGAAAGAGACCCGCGCCATTGCCACCGTGTATCCCCAGACTGCTGAGGCCCGCCGCGACAACTACCGCAACAACACCATAGAAAAGGCTTTGCGATGATCGAAACGACTGTTTTGGATTATCTGCGCGACCGGCTGGGTGTTCCTGTGACGATGGAAGTGCCGGAGGGAGCCTCCGGCACTTTTGTCGTATTGGAGAAAACCGGCAGCAGCAGGCAGAATTACATCCGCCGCGCCACTTTGGCCGTACAGAGTTATGCGCCAACGTTGTTATTGGCGGCACAATTGGACGACCGCGTGATCGAGGCCATGCTGGCCCTGCCGAAACTGGACCGTGTGGCCGCCTGCCGCCTGGAGCGCAATTACAATTTTACCGATACCGAAACCAAAAAATACCGCTACCAGGCGGTGTTTGCGGTGACTTATTACGAATAACCGCGTGTCCACACTGGACACGGGAAAGGAGCCAGTTATGGCTGATGCAAAAAACGTAACCACCAGTAAGCCCAAGATTGGCGGCGCGGTGTACCGTGCGCCTTTGGACACTACGCTGCCCACCGATGCCACCACCGCTTTGAATGAAGCATTTGTGTGCCTGGGCTATATCAGCGAGGACGGCCTGACCAACGCGAACAGCCCGGACGGTGACAAGATCAAGGCCTGGGGCGGCGATACCGTGCATACCTACCAGAAAGAAAAGTCGGACACCTTCCAGTTCAAGCTGCTGGAAGCGCTGAACCCTGACGTGCTGAAAACCGTATACGGCGATGACAACGTGACCGGCACCCTCAAGGACGGGCTGACCGTTAAGGCCAACAGCAGCGCTGCCGAGGACAAGGCCTGGGTGGTGGAGCTGATCCTGAACGGCGTGCTGAAGCGCGTGGTCGTGCCCAAGGCCAAGATCACCGAGATGGACGACATCGTCTACGCCGATGAGGAAGCGCTGGGGTATGACATTACCATCACCGCCACGCCGGACACGGACGGCAACACCCACTACGAGTACATCAAGGAGAAAACGGCATGATCACCGGTAAGACGAAAAGCGGCTTTGTTTACGCCATCCCGGAAAAGCGCATCCATAACATGGAACTGCTGGACGCGCTGGTGGAAGTTGAGCGTGGCAGCGATGCCGGTTTGAGCGATGCGCTGAACCTGCTGCTGGGCAAAGACCTGAAGAAAAAGCTGTACGACCTCCACCGTGATGAGGACGGCATTGTCGATGGCGAGGCTGTTTCCAACGACTTTGTGCAGATCCTGCTGGATTACAAAGCGGGAAAAAACTCCTGACCCTGGCCCGGATGGCAGCGCTGGCCCCGGACGAGCTGGTGTGCGACATGGCGGAAACCTACCATGTACTGGACTGGCGCACCCTGGGGCTGCCGCTGGCGGCCACCCTGGCCGGGGGCCTGCGGGAGACAAGCCGCACCTGCATGGCGCTGAACCATGCCCCGATAACGACCGACACGCTGCTGCTGTGCGCGATGGCTGACAGTTTGCAGCTGCTGGTGTGGAGCAAGACCAAAGACGCCCAGCATGGCCGCAACCGCCCTGCCCCAGTGCTGGATACCCTGTTGGGCACGGCCCGCCGCCGCAAGGTGACCGGCTTTGCCACGGCTGCCGAGTTTGAAGCGGCCAAAGCAGAAATTTTGAAGGGAGGCTGATGCCATGGCAAGCAAAACCGAACTGGCGAAAGCCTATGTTGAGATCATCCCCTCGGCCACCGGCATCGGCGGCAAGATCAGTGAAGCGCTGGGCGGGGAAGTAACCGCTGCGGGTGCTACTGCCGGGCAGAGCCTGGGCAAGAGCCTGATCGGCGCAGTGGGCAAGATCCTTGCGGCGGCGGGCATCGGCAAGATGCTGCAGGCCGCCTTTACCGAGGGCAGCGCCTTTGAGACGGAGGTTGCCAAGGTGGGAACCATTGCCGATACCACCAAAGTGCCCATTGGGGAGCTGAAAGAGCAGATCACTGACCTTTCCGGCACGATGGGCATTGCGGCGGGCGATCTGGCCGAGGCGACCTATCAGGCCATCAGCGCCGGGCAGGACACAGGGGATTCCGTGGCCTTTGCCGGGCAGGCGGCTAAGCTGGCCGCTGCGGGCTTTACCAGCAGTTCCTCGGCGGTCGACATCCTGACCACGGCGTTGAACGCCTACGGCCTGGGTGCCGACAAAGCGACCCATGTTTCGGACGTGCTGCTGACCACCCAGAACCTGGGCAAAACCAGCGTAGACGAACTTTCGGCCAGCATGGGCCGGGTCATCCCGCTGGCGGCAGCCTACAAGGTGAACGTGGAAAACCTGTCCAGCGGCCTGGCCATTATGACGGCCAACGGTATTGCTACCGCCGAGGCCACCACCTATACCAAGTCCATGCTGAACGAGCTGGGCGACACCGGCTCGACCGTGGGCAAGATCCTGCAAAAAGAGACCGGCCAGAGCTTTGCTGAACTGATGGACAGCGGCCAGAGCCTGGGTGATGTGCTGCAGGTGCTGTACGACAGCGTGGGCGGCGATGCCACCCAGTTTGCGGCGCTGTGGGCCAGTGTGGAAGCCGGTACGGGTGCGCTTTCGCTGGCAAACTCCGGCGCGGAGAAGTTCAACGATGTGCTGGCCCAGATGGAGAACAGCAGCGGTGCGACCGAGACGGCTTACACCACGATGACCGACACGATGGCCCACCGGATGGAGAGCCTGAAAACCAACGCTGCCAACCTGGGCATTGCGCTGTTTGATTCGGTCAGCGGCAAGCTGGGCGCAGCGGTCGACCTGGCCAGCGGCTACCTGCAGACCTTGCAGGAGGGCTTTACCAGCGGCGGCTTTGCCGGTCTGGCCGAGGGGCTGGGCAGCGTTTTTACCGACCTGACCACCAACGTAGGGCCGCAGCTGCTGCAAAGCGGCATCGACCTGATGACCCAGCTGGGGCAAGGAATGGTTACGGGCATCCCGCAATTGTTGGCACAGGCGCTGCCCATTGCGGCTGATCTGGCCAACAACCTGCGGGCCAATGCAGGCCAACTGGTAGACACCGGCATCCAGTTTATCTTGAACATGGCACAGGGGCTTATCAACGGCCTGCCGACCATGATCACCTACATACCGGGCATTGTGACCGATATTGCAGGCATCATCAACGACAATGCGCCCAAGCTGCTGGAAGCGGGGGTAAAGCTGATCGGTATGCTGGGCATGGGACTGATACAAGCCGTGCCTGCGCTGCTGGCGAATCTGCCGCAGATTCTGATGGCCGTTGCCAGCGTAATTACTGCCTTTAACTGGCTGGAACTGGGCGGGAATATCATCAAGTTCCTGGGTAACGGCATCCGGAACATGGGCGGGACTTTAAGCAGCTGCATCAAAAACTGCTTTGACCAGGGCCTTGCCTACATCAAGAGCCTGCCCGGCAAGGCAGCCGGATGGGCCGCTGACATGATCAACGGCTTTGTGGGGGGGATCTTTTCCTCAATGCACAAGGTTGCAGATGCCGTCAAGAATGTAGCTTCCACCATTACTGCCTACATGCACTTCAGCCGCCCCGACCTGGGTCCGCTGCGCCAGTATGAGAAGTGGATGCCTGATTTTATGGCCGGGCTTTCCCGCGGCATTACCGACAACCTGTGGATGGTCGAGGATGCGGCGGAGAGGCTTTCTGGCGCGACGGCCGAGCCGATGCAGGTAGCCGTGGCCGGTACACTGCGCAGCAACAACCGCTTTGGCAACACTGCCGATACCTGGCAGCCGGGCGGTATGACCGTAAACCTGAACAACGAGTTCCACACACACGACAGCCTGTCCGAATCGGAACTGACGCGGGAGGCGGAATCCATGGCCCAGCGTTTGAAATGGGCTATCCCGTAAGGAGGTGCGCATGGCAAGGACCGTGCCTGTATATGCTTTTCAGGCGGCGGACGGCAGCACCATCCGCTTTGCCGTGGACAGCGATCTCTGGATCACGAACCTGACCGGCGATGACGGCCTGGACGTGGAAATGACCGAGCAGCAATCCACCGGGCAGACCGGCAAGACCATCACGGGGCAATCCGTAGGCAGCCGCAGCCTGACAGTGACCGGCAGCATCCTGCGGGACCTGGATGCCAACGAGGCGCTGCTGAAGCGGCTCATCCGCCCCAAAGAGGCCGCCCGCTGGCTGAAAACCGTGGGCGATACCACCTGGTATCTGGATGTGCTGCCCGCCCATACCCCGGATGTGAGCGGCGGGGAACACCTTTTGAACTTTCAGTTTAAACTGAAAGCAGCGTACCCCTACTGGCGCACCGTGGAAACGGCAGCCACCATGCTGGGCGGCCTGGAGGGCAGCTGGTTCCCGACCCCTGTCTCGACCGCCGGCAGCTGGTACATCAGCAAATACAAAAAAGATGTGTACACTACCGTGGTGAACAGCGGCAGCACCGAGACCGAGTTTGTGCTGACCCTGACCGCTGCGGCCCGCGTGAAGAACCCGATGCTGTGGCACAACGGCAAGCGCAGCTACCTGAAACTGAACAAGGAAATGCTGCCCAGTGAATCGGCCATCATCTCCACGGTGGATGGTTCCCGTGGCTGCACCTACCGCCAGAGCGATGGTACCGAGGTGAACGGGTTCCGCTGGCTGGACTACGACAGCGACCTGTGGATGACGCTGGACCCCGGCGACAATGTGCTGCGCCTGACGGCTGACGAGGGCCGCGAAAACCTGACCGCCACAGTGACGGCTCCTAAGGGGGTGGCGGCCGGTGTCTGACGCTTTACGCCTGTATGTATACCAGAACGGGGAGCGCATGGGCATGGTGGACAGTGCCAACAGCCTGCAGTGGGCCCCAGCCTTTGCCGATGTAGGCGAGATCAAGCTGGTGTGCGGCGCTACCGCCACCAACCGCGCCATGCTGGTGCAGGGAGCCGTGCTTTACAACCCGGACACCCCCGGCCTGGCCGCGCTGATCGTAGCCACGGAACTGGACAGCGATGCCCGCAAGCTGACCGTGCGGGGCAAGTTTACCCTGCAGCGGTTCGCCCAGCGGATAGCCAAGGGCAAGACCACCGTGACCGATGCAGCCGCAGGGCTGCTGGACCTGTGCCGTGCCAACCTGCGCGAGCTGGAAGTGGCCTTGCCGGATGCCGCTGATTTTACTGTCCCCTGTGAGGCAGTGGACCTGGAATGGGTGACCTGCCTGGATGCCATGACCCAGCTGGCCGAGACCGGCGGGTTTGGCCTGCGCTGTGCCTTTGACCCGGCCACCGGCAGCGAAACGCTGGAACTTTTGCAGGGCAAGGACCGCAGCGCACCGGGGAGCGATTTGTACATGGGCTACTTTTCGACCCGGATGCAGAACCTTTCCAGCCCAACCTATACCGAGGATGCCAGCGACTACGCCAATGTGGTGCTGTGCGGCGGCGAGGAACCCAGCGAGGGGGACAGCTTTACCCGGTATTTTTGCGAGGTAGGGGACATCACAGCCATCGGCAATGCCCGGCACGAGCTGTGGGTGGACGGCAGCAGCGTAAAGCACAAATACACCGTGCAGAACGCGGACGGCAGCACCACCGAGAAAACCTACACCGAAACCGAATACCAGACCGCCGTGCAGAACTATGCCCGCGCAGCTCTGGCCAATCACCTGGGGACCCGGCAGCTGAAATGCACCGCCGCCGACAGCCAGATGATCTACGGTCAGGACTACGCCCTGGGCGATATTGTGCCGGTGCGGGTGGAGGAGATTGGCCTGGAAGCCACCGCGCGGGTGGCCAGCATCAAGATCATCTACGAAAGCACCGGGCGCAGCCTTTGCCCTGTGTTTGACAACTTTACCTTTAAAAAGGAGTGATGTGCTTTGACCGAGCTTATCTGCTGGCCGCTGGACAATAAGCAGTATACCAGCGTGGCGCTGGGCGCAGCCTATGCGGCCCGCAGCCGCGGCGTGCTGAACGCCGACAGCTTTGCCGCCAAAACCAACGGCAACAATACGGTCACTGTAGGCAAGGGCGTGGGCTGCATCCACGTGAGTGATCAGTGGGCGGCGTTCCCGTTCAGCCAGGGCGATGTAACCCTGACCTTTGAGGATGCCGACGGCGTGAATCCCCGTTGGGATGCCATTGCCCTGGTGTACGACAAAAACGCCAACACCGCAGGTCTGGAAGTGCGCAAGGGTACGGCCTCGGCCAGCCCCACGCTGCCCAGCCTGCGGCGCAGTGACGACTATGACGAGATCTTCCTGTACCGGGTGACCCGGCCCACCGGCGCTACTAAGATCAGCGCCGACAACGTGGTAGACCTGCGGCTGGATGGCAGCGTCTGCGGCCTGATGCGGGATACCATCGACGCGGTAGACACCAGCGTGATGGAAGCCGCCTTTGAAGCGTTTTTGCAGAAAATCGAAGCCGAACTGAACCAGCTGAATGCCGGAACCTCGGCCATGATGCGAGCGACCTATGACCCGCAGGGGCGGCAGACCGATATTTTTAAGGCGATCGACAAGGTCTCTAACATCTACTATGCCAGGCTTACGCTGGGCAGGTGGACGGCTTGCAGCAGCGCCGACCAGGCCAAGGGCCTGCTGTACCAGCAGACGGCTACGCTGACCTGCGCGAACAGCCATGCGCCGGTGGTGACGGCTGCCAGCGAGTTTTTGTCCGGCATCGGCTACGACAAGACCGGGGTGCCAGCTACCGATGATGTGCTGAATGAAGTGCAGGACATCATCAACGACGGCGTGACGGTCACGGCGTACAATTCAGTGCTGGTTAAGGTAAAAGAAAAGCCCACCGCCGAAATCCGGGCACGGTGGGTCATTCAAAGTTGATGGAGGTTTAGCATGAAACATTGTAAGAAATCTGCGGCATGTGCTGCGCGGGGGTACTGCTGATGGGTGTAGCACCGAGGATTCCGGGCGGAGGGGAAAGATTCCGCAAGAGTTTGATTCCTGTAATGAGTTCAAACAGCCAAAATGGCTACACAATTGCAGCAAATACCTATTACGACGAATCAAGATTTCCACTGTGGCACGCATTTGATGGCAATACAATTCTTGGCGGTTTTGGCGATACTACAAATGGTTCCACACTATATATTGGAGCATCTAACAAAGACCCAATTATTGATATTACCTTCCCGAAACGTGTCTCTGTTTCTGGGGTACTGATTTTAGCATCTACTGCAGAATTAGCTGGCGTTGGTCCTCTCAGAGACTATTTGCTTTCTTATTATGATGATAGTACTGGGGCTTACAAAACGCAAAAATTCGGGGTTATTACCGGCACATCTGGAACAAATTATGATGTTTCTGATATTTTATCTGTACGTTCTAACAAATGGCGTTTGACCATGTATCGAAAAGCGGAATTTGTTGGAGTAAACCAAATCATACTTTTCTAAAGTAAGGAACTGAACCCATGAAAATCTACGATGAACTCACCAACGAGGAGCTGACCTCTCCCGACCTGTCCGCGGGTTATCTCTACACCGCCAGGCGGGTTGCCGAGCATGTGCCGGAAAACCGGGAAGTGATGCAGGGCACTGTCACCGAGGACGACCCCAAAGGCCTTGAACACATCATCTCCGGCTACGATGTGTACGAGGACTGCCAGCTGTACCACCGCTACACCGTGGCCGAACTGGCCGAGCGGCAGCAGGCGGAGATCGAGGCGAGCACCATTGTGCTGGACGATGCGACCAAACTCTCCCTGATGTTGGCCGAGATCCCCACCGAGGCCAAGCCCACCATGCCCCCGAAGCTGGGCTACAAGTGGGTGCCGACCTACAGCGGCACGGCGGGTTTTGCGTGGGAACTGCAGGAAGACCCCAACGCCTACGGCACCCACGACCGCCCGCTGTACTGGGTGGACGGCATGACCGTCTGCACCGGCTACTACTACACCGACGGCGACAAACTGTACATGGCCCTGCAGGACGGCGCGGCCCCGGCGCTGACCGATACCGAGTGGTTCGAGGTGGTGTGATATGTATCGCGGTACGACCCCGACCTTTACCTTTACGCTGCCCATCGAGTGCGAGACCATCTCAATGCTGTCCGTTGCGTTCAAACAGGGCGGCGAACTGCTGTTTGAGCGCGGCCTGCCGGACGTGACGATGTCCGGTAATGTACTTTCCTGCACATTGACCGAGGAGGAAACGCTGCAGCTTCGCGGGGACACGGAATTGCAAATTCAGCTGCGCGTTGGCGTTGGATCTGCCCGCATGGCTTCACAGGTGTTCCGTGTGTCGGTCAGCCAGATTCTGAAAGATGGTGTGCTTACATGACGTTAGACGTACAGTTTGCCGCACCCTCCGCCTTTGTGGTGGAGTTTGGCACCGATGCCGATCTGGCCGCCGACCTGGGGCAGACCACCATTTTATCCACCGCGCCGCAGTACAAGGGCGAGACCACCGTGACCCCGCGCACCTACGAGGAGACCCGCCTGGAAACCAAAGACAAGCTGATGCCGGACGATGTGACCGTGCGAAAGATTCCCCGGTACGAGGTCTCCAACGATTGCGGCGGCGTGACCCTGATTATGGGAGATGAGTATTTCAATGGCTAACCAATATGTAAATAAGGTCATCATCGGCAAGGAGGTCAAACTCGACCTGACCGCCGACAGCGTGACCCCGGACAAACTGTCCAAGGGCATTACCGCCCACGATAAGACCGGCGCACCCATCACCGGCACCAACACCAAGGACGTGGATTCCACGGATGCTACGGTTGCTGTGGCCGAGATGCTGGAGGGCAAGACCGCCTACGCCCGCGGTGCCAAGCTGACCGGCACGATGCCCAACAACGGGGCCGTAGCCGGGAAAATCACCCAAAAGGACGGCAAGTACACCATCCCCATGGGCTTCCACGATGGCAGCGGCAGCGCCGCCATCGATGAGACCGAGCAGGCCAAGCTGGTGCCTGCCAACATCCGCGAGGGTGTCACCATCCTGGGCGTGGAGGGTTCCATGTCCTCCTCCGAGGGCATGAAGCCCCAGGCCAAGAACGTGACCCCGACCTTTGAGCAGCAGACCGTGCTGCCGGACAGCGACTACAACTGCCTGTCGCAAGTCACGGTGGCGGCCATCCCGACCAACTACGTGGACAACGCCGCCGGCGGCCAGACCATGACGGTGGGAGGCTAACCATGGCGGTGAACAAGGTGGTGCTGGGCAGTGAGACCCTGCTGGATCTGACCGGGGACACCGTGACCAAGGGCACCCTGCTGGCCGGGCGGAGCGCCCACAATGCGGCCGGGGAACAGATCGAGGGCGAATATACGCCCCCGGATGTGTTCACCGGGGCCAGCACCGAGGCCGCGGGCACATCCGGCCTGGTACCGCCACCCGCTGCCGGGGACGAAAAGAAGTACCTGTGCGGCGATGGCAGCTGGGCCACGCCAGAAGCGCAGACGACAATTAAAATTTGCAGGTGGTGAGAATATGCCCGTTTACTTAGGCGACAAGAAAGTCAGCATTTTTGCGGGGGCTGGCGCTGCCAAGCTGCAGGAAAAGACGGTCACGCCGACCGAGAGCCAGCAAACCGTGACCCCCGACACCGGCTACGATGGCATGAGCCAGGTCACGGTGGATGCCGTGCCCGCGGGGTACATTGGCAGCGGTGTCACCAAAAAGGCGACGGCGACCTATACCCCGAAAAGCACCGACCAGGTCATTGCAGCTGGGCAGTATTTGTCCGGGGCGCAAACCATTAAAGGCGATGCCAACCTCGTTGGCGGCAATATTCTGGCAGGCAAGTCCATCTTTGGGGTGGCGGGGACCGTTGTCATCCAGAAATACTACATCGGTAGTTCCGAGCCCAGTTCTTCGACCGGCAGCAATGGTGATTTGTATTTGCAGACTGGGGGCTAATGCATGGCAAGTGTAACATTGGTTCCTGCAGGATATGATGGTCAGCGCTCATCGTATATTTCTGTAGATACGTCTTACCCGCTTTCAAATGGCCTTACCAGTTCAAGCAGCGACACCTTTGCGGTGCTAAACCTGAACAAAGGTGGCGGCGCGGTTTCTAAACTGGCAGTCAAATTTGATGTGTCAAAGATTCCGTCTGATGCCAAGATCAATTCTATCTCTTGTAAGATAAAGGCCAGAATTTCGAATGCGTCACCGTATATTTTGAGCGGTGTTGCGCAGTTGTATTGCGGCACGGCCGGGTTGAGCGGCGAAATTGAGTTGGGAACATCCCCAGTGGCTCAGACTTTTAACGATACCGGCTGGTGGGATCGTGAGAGCCTGGACGATCTTATCTTGCTGATTACCTGTACACGCGGCTCGCTATCCGCAAACAACAGCCATACTTTGCGTTTTTACGGTGCTGATCTGACTGTAGACTACACTGGCGGCGGATCTTCTGGCCCTGTGCTGAGCACTAAGGTAAATGGCAGCTGGGTGAATGTATCAAAAGTATATAAAAAGGTTAATGGCCTATGGGTAGAGCAAAGCGACCTTGCGGGCTTGTTTGATACAAAGACTAACTATGTAAAGGGGTGAGTGAATGGCAAAAACAACCGTAACTATAGGTGAATTCATCTTGAACGTCCTGTCTGCCGAGCAGTTTGCAGCAGCGGTCAAGGCGGGCGAAATCGACCCCAACCAGATGTACCTTACCCCAGAAAAGCAGCTTGTGGTTGCCGTCAGCGAGGACGAGTACGAGGCTATGAAGGCCGCCGGCACCCTGGACGAGGACGTACTCTACGTCACGCCCGTGACCGAGCAGACCACCATCGCCGAGGCCACCGAGACCACCGCGGGCCTAATGCCGCCCAGCGCCGTGACAAAGCTGAAAGGCATCGATGAGGGCGCGAACAAGTACACTCACCCCACGCATACCGCCCGGGCCAGCGGCCTGTACAAAATCACCGTGGATAAGCTGGGGCACGTCATCGCTGTTTCTGCTGTGCAGAAAAGCGACATCACCAACCTGGGCATTCCGGATTCCGACACGACCTACGGTCTGGCCTCGGCCTACAGCAATGGCCTGATGAGCTCGACCCAGTATTCCAAGCTGAGCGGCATTGAATCAGGTGCCAACAAAACCACGGTCGATGCCGCACTGTCCAGCAGCAGCGCCAACCCGGTGCAGAACAAAGTCCTCTACGTTGCCCTGCCGTGGGAGTATTACGCCACCTTTTACGTGGACAGCTGGACGACCGCCTCCACGGATGAGCAAGCCCAGGGCTTTGCCTACAAGCAGACCGTGTACCCCTCGAAGAAGATCTCGGTCGCACCGAACCTGACCGCCAACAGCATGTTTTTGAGCCTCGGCTCGACCAACAAGACTGGCGTGTTCGCTACCGATGTGATCCTCGCCGATTCGATGGACAAGATCAACGCGGGCCTGGTCTACACCGGGGCCGGGACCATCACGGCGTTGGTAGAAGAAAAGCCCAGTTCGGACGTTGTGATGAACTGGTGGCTGAGAACGTGATGGGGAAAAGAAAAAAGCCGCAGCCTGGCGAACCAGACTGCGACAGATATATATTCTGAGCGCTGCATACCGTCACTTCAAAATCAGCGACAATATAACCAGTACCTTTGCCACTATCGTTAAAATAGCAGCCAATAAGCTAAGCAGATCTACTAGCTACATACATTTTCCTCCCTTCTTGTACCTGTTCACAGATACTTGTTAACTTCAACTTACCGCACAAAGCCTCCATTGTCAAGGCACTTTTGAAAAGTTAAGGCTTTGTTCACAGATTTCACCAATTATACTTTACTCACGAAAGGACATTTAAATGAGATTATCCAACGGGGAAGTTTTACTCCGCTGGCCGCTGGATCAGCACATTTTGACCCAGGGCTGGCACTACAACAGCGGCCGCAGCCATAACGGCATCGACCTGCGCACCCAGATCGGCAACACCGCCGTGCGCCCGGTCTACGCTGCCGAGGACGGCACGGTGTCGGCCACCCAGCTGTGGGACGGCCACACCACCGACGAGCGCAGCATGCAGAGTTACGGCAACTACGTGGACATCCGCCACGCCGACTACAAGCAGCAGAGCCTTGTCACTCGCTACGCCCACCTGTTCAAGTTTATTGTTGCCAAGGGCGAAAAGGTCAAAGAGGGCCAGCTGATCGGCTACAGCGGCGCCACCGGCAACGTTTTTGGCGCGCACCTGCACTTCGAGGTGCTGCTGGGCGGCAAGCGCACCAACCCGCTGACCTGGCTGGATGATGACTTCACCACCGCCAGCAGCAGCGTCTACACCTACGGTCCCGGTGAGCATGCGGTCGAGCGCCCGGCCGAGGACAAGCCTGCCGCCTCCACGCTGCAGACCATCTGTGCCAGCAACCTGACCAACGCCCAGGCCATGGCGGTGTTCAGCCTTGCGATCCAGCTGCAGCTGGTGGCCATGCGGCTGTACTGGGCAGAATTCAGCGATGCCGAGATGGCGCATCAGAACATCGAGGTCGGCCCCATCACCCAGGGCGATGCCAAGGCCGTGTTGGACAAGCTGTCCGCCGTAGGTGCCAAGGGCACCGCGCAGGCAGCGTGAACGAAAGGAGTAAACCATGAAAGACGACAACATTTTCCTGTGGGTCAAGGCGGTGATCGCAGCCGCCTGCGGTGCCTTTACCGCGGCATTCGGCTGGCTGGGCTGGCTGGTGGTGGCCTGGGCTGCCTGCATGGTGCTGGATTGGCTCTCCGGCAGTGCGGCGGCCGCCAGCAGGGGAGAGTGGGCCAGTTCCGTTGCCAGAGATGGCATCTGGCACAAAGCGGGCATGATTGTGGTAGTTTGTGTGGCCGCGCTGACCGATGCTGTGCTCAGCATCGCGGTCGCCAACCTGCCCGGCCTGGGCATTACGTACCAGAGCCTGATCCTGCCGGTAGTGCTGGTGTGGTACATTTTTACCGAGCTCGGCTCCATCGCCGAGAACGCCGCCCACATGGGTGCCGATGTCCCTGATGGCCTGCTAAAGCTGCTTGCCGCAGGGAAGAAGGCCGCGGAACGGCAGACTAAGGACGACGAGGAATAAGAGAAGCGGCGGGCATCCCAATGGGCGGCCCGCCGCTTTATTTTTTTATAAAATTTCTCTGAAAAATTATTCTATCGCTATATAGTCCTGTTATTCGGGATAGTTCATACAGGTTTACGTACAGGTTTACGAGTGCTTATGAGCGCTTATAGGTGGTGAGCGTGTCAATATTTATATAAAAGTAAAAGCGCATATTCAACGTTTTGCCGTTAAATATGCGCTTGTTTTGGAGCGGGATACGAGTCTCGAACTCGCCACCTACTGCTTGGGAAGCAGTCACTCTACCGGATGAGCTAATCCCGCATCAGTGACTGTTATTATACCAAACTTGGGCGGCGTTGTCAATGCTGGTTTTGCGGCGTCGCGGCGGCGCGGGACACCCAACGGGCAGGGGAGCGCCAGCCGGTTTACGGCGTGCGGCCTTACAGCGTCAGTTGTTCGGCGCTGTCGTCGGCGCGCAGGATGGCACCTGCGGCGGGCAGCGTGCGCACGCGGTAACGGTGGGCCTCGCCCAACTCCAGGCCGTCGGCCAGAGTGACGCGGGCGATCTTTGCGTTCTTTTTCAACGTTACAACGTTCACACCAGCACTGTCGCGAGTAGCCTTTTCGGGAATGAGGGCGCTGCCCGCCAGCAGTAGGCGGCCGTTGGTGGTGAAGATGGCCAGCTCGGTCTCAGCGGGCAGGTAGCGCATGCAGGCCAACTCTTCCTTATCGCTGTAGGCTTTCAGCAGCTTGCGGCGGTTCTGCTTGGTCTCGTAGCTGGACAGCGGCACCTTGGCGCACTTGCCGTTTTGGAAGAAGAAGAGCATCCAACCCTTGTAGTCCGGCGTGACCACCATGTAGAGGGGCACTTCGCCCTCCTCCATGCCAAGGGACGATGCGACGTAATCACCCAGCACGCTGGCTTTGCTGTCGCCGAAGTCGTAGGCGTGGGATTTGTACACCTGGTGGTGATTTGTAAAGAATAGCAACTCTGCGCTGTTGGTGCTTTCGCAGGTGAACAGCACTTCGTCACCGTCTTTCAGTTTCTGCTCGCCGCTCATGCGCAGGCTTTGCGGGGTGATCTTTTTAAAGTAGCCATCCCGTGTAAAGAACAGATGTACGGGGTAGTCCGGCACCTGCTCGTCCGGCTCGTCGGCGGTGTCGGCGGGGATCTCGTACAAGATCTCGCAGCGGCGGGGCTTGCCGTATTTCTTCGCCACATCGCCCAATTCCTGCATGATGATGCGATTGATGCGAGCCGGGCGTTTGAGGATGTCCTGCAGGTCGGCGATGGCATCCTCCAGCTCCTCGATCTCCTCGGTGCGCTTCAAAATATACTCGCGGTTCAGGTGACGCAGCTTGATCTCGGCCACGTACTCAGCCTGAACCTCATCGATACCGAAGCCAATCATCAGGTTGGGGACGACCTCAGATTCCTCAGCAGTGTTACGCACAATTTCGATGGCCTTGTCGATGTCCAGCAGGATAGCTTTCAGGCCCTGCAGCAAGTGCAGGCGCTTTTCCTTGCCTTTCAAATCGTAGTAGGTGCGGCGGCGCACGCACTCGGCGCGGAAGGCGATCCACTCCAACAGAATGTCCCGCACGCCCAGCACCTTGGGCTGGCCACCGATCAACACGTTAAAGTTGCAGGCGAAGCTGTCCTCCAGCGGTGTGACCTTGAACAGGCGGGCCATGAGCTTATCCGGGTCCTGGCCGCGCTTGAGGTCGATGGTCAGTTTCAGACCATTCAGGTCGGTCTCATCGCGCATGTCGCTGATTTCACGGATCTTGCCCAGTTTGACCAGTTCAGTGATCTTATCCATGATTGCTTCGACGGTAGTTGTGGGCGGAATTCGCGTTACATCGATGCAATTGTTTTCTTTATCGTAGCTCCACTGGGCGCGGACACGCACACTGCCGCGGCCTTTTTCCAGCACATTCTGCATCTCGGCCGCGTCGTACAGGATGGTGCCGCCGCCCACAAAATCGGGGGCGGGGATGATCTCCCGCAGGTCAGCCTGGGGGTCTTTCATCAGGGCGATGGTGGCGTTGCACAGTTCCTCCAGGTTGAAGGAGCAGATGTTGGAGGCCATACCGACCGCGATGCCCAGCGTATTGTTAGCCAGAATGGCGGGGAAGGTGACAGGCAGCAGGGTAGGTTCTGTCGTTGTACCGTCATAGTTTGGCACAAAGTCGACGGTGTCCTTGTCGATGTCGCGGAACAGCTCGTCACAGACGGGTTCCAACTTTGCCTCAGTATAACGGGCGGCGGCGTAGGCCATATCGCGGCTGTACGCCTTGCCGAAGTTCCCTTTGGAGTCGACAAACGGCACCAGCAGGCTCTCGTTGGAGCGGCCCATACGCACCATCGTATCGTAGATGGCGGCATCGCCGTGGGGGTTCAGGTGCATGGTGCTGCCCACGATGTTGGCACTTTTGGTGCGGTTGCCCTTGAGCAGGCCCATGCCGTACATGGTATACAGCAGCTTGCGGTGCGCCGGTTTGAAGCCGTCGATCTCCGGCAGGGCACGGGAGACGATGACGCTCATGGCGTAGGGCATATAGTTGGTTTCCAGCGTATCGGTGATGGGAGATTCCAGCACCTCGCCCGCCGAGAGAATCTCGACGTTATCGCCCAGCTGGGGCCGGGCAGCAATGATTTTCTTTTCTTTTCGTTTTGCCATCGTTGTTTTCCCTTACTCAGCTTACATCCAAATCATCCAGATACTCCGCGCCGTGTTCGGCGATATGGTCTTTTCGGCCTTGCAGATTGTCGCCCAGCAGCAGGTCAAAAACTTCTGCCGTGCGCTCGGCATCGGTGGGCAGTACCTTAATAAGTCTCCGGCTTTCGGGACTCATAGTCGTCAGCCACATCATTTCCGGATCGTTCTCGCCCAAGCCTTTCGAACGTTGAATCGTATATTTTTCACCATCGATGCGGCGCAGGATGTCAGCCTTTTCCGGCTCGGTGTAGGCAAAGTAGGTTTTGTTTTTGGTGTTGATCTCGTACAGCGGCGACTCGGCGATGTAGACGTAGCCCTTGTTGATGAGGGTCGGCGTCAGGCGGTAGAGCATCGTCAGCACCAGGGTGCGAATCTGGTAACCGTCCACGTCGGCATCCGTGCAGATGACAACTTTATTGAACCGCAGGTTATCCAGATTGAAGCTGGCTAAATCCTTGTTGTGGCTGCCGCCCAGCTCGACACCGCAGCCCATAACGCGGATGAGGTCGGTGATGATTTCCGACTTAAAAATGCGGGCGTAGTCGGCTTTCAGGCAGTTCAAAATCTTGCCGCGGATGGGCATAATGGCCTGGAACTCCGAGTCGCGGCTCTGCTTGACGGCGCCCATAGCGGAATCGCCCTCCACGATATACAGCTCACGGCGGGTGGGGTCCTTGGTGCGGCAGTCCACAAACTTCTGCACGCGGTTGGCCAGATCCATCTGCTGGGTCATCGTCTTTTTAATGGTGATACGCGCTTTTTCTGCGTGTTCACGGCTCTGCTTGTTGATCAGCACCTGCTTGCAGGCTTTCTCCGCCTCGTCGGGGTGCTCGATGAAGTAGACCTCCAGCTGATGTTTGAGGAACTCGGTCATGGCCTGGGCCACAAATTTGTTGGTAATGGCCTTTTTGGTCTGGTTCTCGTAGCTGGTACGGGTGGAGAAGCTGGACGAAACCAACACCAAGCAATCCTGCACATCGGCAAAAGTGATCGCACTTTCGTTCTTTTTGTACAGGCCCTTGGATTTCAGCCAGGCGTTGACCTGGTTGACGAAGGCCAGGCGGACGGCACGGTCGGGGCTGCCGCCGTGCTCCAGCCAGCTGGAGTTGTGGTAGTATTCCAACGCCTGCACGGTGTTGGAGAAGGCGAAGGCCACGTTCATTTTGACCTGATAGTCGGGCTGGTCGGCGCGGTCGCGGCCAGTGGCGGAACCGGAGCAGAAGTGCACCGGGGTCAGGCCCTTATCGCCAACCAGTTCGTTGACGTAATCGGTGATACCGTGCTCGTAGAGGTACTCGTACTTCTCCGTGTCACCGCCGGATTTATCCTCGAAAACAAGCGTCACACCGTCGTTTACCACAGCCTGGCGGCGCAGCATATCTTTAAAGCTGTCGGCCGGGACGGCGATGTCGGTAAAGACCTCGGTGTCCGGCTTCCAGCGGATGACCGAGCCGGTGCGCTTGCCCTTGAACGGCTCCTTTTGCAGGCCGCCCACGTTCTCGCCTTTTTTAAAGTCGAGGTGGTAGTGGAAGCCATCGCGGTAGATGTCGGCGGTCATCCACTCGCTGGCGTACTGGGTGGCACACAGGCCCAGGCCGTTGAGGCCCAGGCTGAAATCGTAGTTGCCGCTGCCCTCGGCGTATTTGCCGCCGGCGTACAGCTCACAGAAGACAAGGTCCCAGTTCCAGCGGTCCTCAGCCTTGTTGTAGTCCACCGGGATGCCGCGGCCGAAGTCCTCAACCTCAACGACGTGGTCGGGGTAGAGGGTGACGTTGATGCGGTTGCCATGGCCGTCACGGGCTTCATCGATGGAGTTGGAGATGATCTCAAAGATGGAATGGGCACAGCCTTCCACACCGTCCGAGCCAAAAATAACGGCCGGGCGCTTACGCACACGGTCCGCGCCTTTCAGCTGGCGGATGCTGTCGTTGCCGTATTCCTGTTGTTTTTTTGCCATGCGGCGGTTCCCCCTGAATTGTGCGGTGTTGCCTGAATTTTGGCATATAAATTTATTAAACCATAAATGGTGGTGGGTTGTCAAATTGGATTCATGACCGTTTCTACATCTTACAGATGGAAATACACCTTGTAGTTGTATCTTACCACAACAAAATCTAGTTTTCAAGGGTCAGTTGCAATTACATTCGCATTTTTCCAGGCGGTTGCGATCGCCCAGCAGGGCGGTCCAGTATTCTTCGCCTTGATATTTAAAGGTCACCCAATCGTAACCCTCATATTTGGCGGTGGTCTGGCCGGTGACGCAGTAGTTGCCCAGGGGCAGGTAGCCCACCACGTCATTTAAGTTGGATGTGTAAAAATATTCGCACCGGACGTTGAAAACCACCAGCTTATACCCATTCACTTTTTGCACCGAAGGGCTGGCGGCCCCGTAGTTGTTGTAGCCGCCAGCCTGTATTTCAGGCAAAAAATCCTTGTAACTGCGATTTAGATCGCACGCGCCGCTGATGCCGCTCACCGTGCCGCTGCCGCTGTACTGCCACATCGTGTAGGCACCGGTGTAACCCAGCGTGGCGCGGTAGTCCGCCACCCACAGCGGGTAATCAACCAGTGCGCCCGCGTTCAAATAGCTGTTGATGTAGTTTGTGTAACTGTACCACCCTGCATACCATTTGCGCTGATACAAAATATCCATAGCGTACTGCACCAGGCTGGTCAGCTCGGCGCGGCCCAGGCTGGTAAGGCTTGAGTCCTCCACATCCACGAACACCGGGTACTCCAGCTTGATGCCCTCCAGCATATTTAAAAAGGCAGTCAATTCGCTGGCAACGGCAGCGCGGGTGCGGGCATAGGTGTAGTAGTAGGCGCCCACCCGCAGCCCGGCACTGTGGGCGCCGGTGACATTCTGCAAAAAGTACGGATCTACGTACAAGCCGCCGCTGTTGCTGGACCCCACCCGCACGATGGCGAACTGCTTACCCGCGGCGGCCACCTGGGTCCAGTTGATGCTGCCCTGATAGCGGGACACATCAATGCCGTTTTGAAAAAGTGCCATAAAAAATCCCCCTTTGCAGCATAGTATGCAAAAGGGGAGGCGTTGCGTGTTTACCGGCTGGCAAAGGCCGGGTTGGCGGCGCGGGTGCCGTAAACAGGCTGCAGCGCGGCGTAGTTCAGGCAGCGGATGTCCGGGGCCATTTTGACAAGGCCTGCAGCCATGCGGCGCTGCATCGTGGCATCCTGGGTCAGAACAAGGCTGCGGCAGGGCACGCCGTGAGCGTGCAGCAGATCCCGCAGATAGCTGCTGTTGTTGCCGCAGTTGGTGGAGGCGGTCTCTAAATAATCGGCCTCGCAGCCATGAACAGTACGCAGGTAACGCTGGAAGGCTTCAGCCTCGGGCAGGTTGGCGGTCTCGATGGCCGGGTATTCGGCACGGACGCGCTGGCGCAGGGGCTCGGTAGTATGGCCCGCACCGCCTGTTCGCTGCCGCCTTACGGCCGCGGAGCCGCGGCGAAAATTCAAATCACCAGTCCGCCATTCACGCCCAGCACCTGCCCGGTGATATACCCGGCATTTTTGTCGCACAAAAACACGATAGCCCGTGCAACATCCTCAGCCGTGCCCAAACGCTCTACAGGCGTTTCCTCTGCCAAAGCCGCGCGGTCCTCGTCGGTAAAGCTGGCCATCATGTCGGTGTCAATGACGCCGGGCGCGATGATGTTCACCGTCACGCCGCTGGGGCCTTCCTCTTTGGCAAGGGCGCGGCCCAGGCCGATTAGCCCTGCTTTGGCAGCGCTGTAGGCTACCTCGCAGCTGCCGCCGGTCTGGCCCCACATGCTGCTGATGAGCACGATGCGCCCGTATTTCTGCCGGATCATGCCGGGCAGCACGGCGCGGCAGGCATAAAATGCACCGTCCAGATCCACGGCCATCATGCGGTGCCAATCCTCGTCGGTAGTGTCGGTAAACAGCTTTTGCTGGGCGATGCCCGCATTGCAGACAAGCACCTGCAAACTGCCCAGGGCTTCTTCGGCCTGGGCCACAGCGGCGCACACCTGGGCGGAGTCTCCCGCGTCAGCGCAGATGGGCAGAAACGTCCCGGCAGGGGAGAGGGCGCGGGCCTGGGCGGCTACGGCCTCGGCGGCTTCGGGGTGTGCATGATAGGTAAAGGCCACGTTGTAGCCCGCGCGGGCCAGCGCCAGCACAGCCGCCGCGCCAATGCCCCGGCTGCCGCCGGTCAAAAACACGTTACGCATCATTTTTTCTTCCTCTTTTCGCGCAGCATCGCAAAGAAATCTTGCAAAAGCGCTTGCGCTTCTTCTTCCAGCAACCCAGATTCAATCACCGGATGATGGTTGAACGGCAACGCAAACAGGTCGGTCAGGCTGCCGCAGCAACCTGCCTTGGGGTCCCGCGCGCCGTACACCACCCGCTTTAAGCGGCTATTGATAATGGCCCCGCTGCACATCGGGCAGGGTTCCAGCGTCACGAACAGCTCGCACTGCCACAGCCGCCAGCCGCCCAGCGCCTTGCAGGCCGCATCGATGGCCATCAACTCGGCGTGGTAGGTAGCATTTTTGCCGCTCTCGCGCAAATTATGCGCCCGGGCAATGATTTTCCCGTCCTTGGCCACCACGGCACCCACGGGTACCTCACCCAGGGCGGCGGCCTCGCGGGCCTCGTCCAAGGCGGCGCGCATCAGTTCTTCGTCGGTCATAAGGGCACCTCAAACAAAAATCGTGTAGCAAACCAGGAACACAACGGCCAGGTCATAGACGGGGCTGGTGAAAATTTTGGTCAAGTCCACACCGGGACGCAGACCCGCCGAGAAGCGGAACCCCTGCTGCCGGGCGTGCCAGATGAGCCACACGCCAAACACCGGAAAGAAGAACAAAATAAACAGCTCAACGCCAAAAGATACCGGCTGCGGTGCGTAAAAACGCAGGTACAGATTTAAAAAAGCCAGCGTGTTATTGCAAAAATGCAGTAGCATCCCGGGCAAAATGCTGCCTGACCGCTCGGCAAGCCAGCCCAGAAAAACGCCGCAAGCGAAGGCCGTCAGCCCCTGGGCCAGGTCGAGATGCAGCAGCCCGAACAGCAGCGCCGGGCCGAAAATCGCCGCCGCACTGCCGCTGGGGCGCATCAGCCCTTGCAGTGCGCCGCGGAAAAGCAGTTCCTCCACCACAGCGGGCACGGCGCAAAGCGCCAAAAACTGCACGAACAGCTCTGCGCCGCCGCTGGGCAGCAGGGTGGTAGCGTCCTCGGCCCCGGCCAGGCGCACCAGCAGCCCGCCGCACAGGTTAGCCGTGCTGGCCACGCCCAAAAACACCGGCAGGCAGAATGCCGGGCTCCATGGCGCGGGCACGGTGATGCGCAGGTCGTCGGTTTGCAGGCGGGTGCCTCGCAGCATCCACAGCAGCGGGACCAGGGCAGCACCAACGGCAATGACGATCTGCAGCAGGCCGAGACCGACCTCGCTTACGCCGATGGGTTTGGCCAGGCTGGCGCCGGGGTGCACCACCCCCACCAGCGCGCTGATGCCCGCATACAGCAGGCTGCGGGCCAATAAATACAGGATCGCTGCGATGGCGCACCACCCGGCCGCCCCACGTACACCTCTTGTTTTGGACATGGTTGAAACCTCTTACATTTATATATACTTTCTCTATCATACACGCTCTGCCGAAAAAAGGCAATAAAAAAGGCCCTGCCGGTGTGCGGACGGCAAGGCTTAGGAGGGAGAGGAGTCTTGTACAGCCCGCAATGTGCGTTACGGGCATTGACTTTCTGCTAATATAATAGTACAGTATAGACATGAAGTAAAGCTTAACTTTTTCATATATAAAGTGAAATTCGTTCACGTTAGGAGAAGTCGTTTATGACCCTGACAGACTGCCAGATTTTTATGACGGTGTCCCAGCTGGGCACCTTTGCCGCGGCGGCGGAGCAGATGCACTTAACGCCCTCGGCCATCAGCCACGCGGTCTCCGGCATGGAGTCGGAGTGCGGGTTTCTGCTGTTCACCCGCACCAAAAGCGGCGTAACCATGACCGCTGCTGCCGAAAGCCTGCTGCCGTCCATCCGCCAGATGCTCAACAGCAGTGAGCTGCTCAGCCAATCCATCGCCCAGGTCAACGGCATGCACAAGGGCGTGCTGCGGCTGGGGGTGTTCAACTCGGCCTGCGTCACCTGGGTGCCACAATTGGTGCCGCCGTTTCAAAAGCAGTTTCCCGGGATCGACGTGCAGCTGTACCAGGGGTCCTACGCCGACATCGTGGATTGGCTCAAGGGCGGCACAGTGGAACTTGGATTCCTCTCCAATTCCAGCGCGCGTGACCTGGATTTTGAGCCGCTCTACGATGATCCGCTGGTCTGCATCGCCCCTGCCGACTACCAGCCCCACCGCCCCGGCTGCGTGCGGGCCGAGGAATTGCAGGGCAGGGCGTTCGTCAGCCAGCAATCCGACGTGGACGCCGACATCCAAAGCTATTTTAAAAAGAATGATCTGCACGTGAACAGCCGATGCTACATCGTGGACGACCAGAGCATGATCGCGATGGTGTCCTGCGGGCAGGGGCTGGCTATCATGCCAGAGCTGATGTTCCGCCGCGGCACCGACCACAGCGGGTGCCAGGTGCTGCGGCTGGAACCTGCCGCCAAGCGCAGCATTGGGTTGGCGTGTCTATCCCGTGGGGGGCTATCGCCTGCGGCGAAGCAGTTTGTAGCTTCTGCACAGGAGTATGCTACGACTTTAAAATGATTTTTTCGGGCGGCTTTCGTTTCGCGCCACCAAGCGCGCTGCCTCGCAACAGCGGGACTTTTTTTGCTTCCTTTTTTGGTCACAAAAAGGGAAGGCCTAACGGATGCAACCCGTTATACTAGGCCATGCCGCAGGGTAGGCAGGGCCGGGGCGCAAGCCGCAACTCAAAGCAACTCAAAGCAACCAAAAATCAAGGGTCTTCCCAAACCACAAAAAACATTGTATAATAATATATTCCGGAAAAGGTAAAGGAGGTCTACCCACCATGCCGGGCGATCTGCATACGCATACGACTTATTCCGATGGTTCCACACCGGTTGCCAAGCTGCCGTTTCTGGCGCGGTGCGCCGGGATGACGCATCTGGCTATCTCGGATCATGATTCGATCCAGAGCGTTCGCTACGCCTACGCCCACCCGGTGCAGGACGGCGTGCATCTGATCCCCGCCACGGAGTTGACCGCCTACGACTACGAGCGCGCCCACCGCGTGCACCTTTTGTGCTACTGGCCCGATGATTGCCCCGCGCTGGAGGATTTTTCCCGCATGATGGCCGAGCGCCGCTACACCGCCATGATGCAAAGCAGCAAGGAGCTGGAGGAGATCTGTCCGCAGTACTCCACCCAGGAGGCGCTGGAATTTGCCAAGGACAGCGGCACCTTGTACAAGGCCCACATCATGCGGGTGCTGTGGCAGTACGGCCTGGCCGACGGGCTGTACAACGAGGTCTACCGCTCGCTGTTCGGGCTAAAACCTGTGCGCGGGCGCATCCTGCACACGCCCCGGTATGAGCCGGTGGACACCGTGCTGGACCTTATTAAAGCCTGCCGCGGCGTGGTGGTGCTGGCGCACCCCAGCGTGTATCACAGCATGGAACTGGCCCGGGAGCTGATCGCCGCCGGGCGGCTGGACGGCGTGGAGATCGACCACCCCCGCAACACCCCCGAGGACAAAACCGAGCTGTTGCGTCTGGCCAAGGAGAATGGACTGCTCATCACCGGCGGCACAGACTACCACGGCATCCACACCGTCACCCCGCGCCCGGTCGGCGCGTTCGCTACCCACGATGAGCAGATCGCCAGGTTGAACGATTTGGCCAAGGCAAGAAAATCCACGTTTAAGAGAACCACCTGATTCTGTAGGGCGGATGCTCGCATCGACCCTTACAAATGCGCGACAAATACCAAACGGACTACCATTATAAAAGGAGCAACATCACCATGGCATACATCTACAAAAACAAAGGCACCTGCTCGGTGCAGACCGAAGTTGAACTGAACCCCGACCACACCATTAAAAGCGTCAAGGTCCTGGGCGGCTGCGATGGCAACCTGAAAGGCATTGCCAGCCTGCTGCCCGGCATGAAGGCCGAGGACGCCATCACCCGCATGGAGGGCATCCGCTGCGGCCGCAAGGCCACCAGCTGCCCCGACCAGATCAGCCAGGCCCTGAAAGGCGCCTTGGCAGAGTTAGGTTAAAAAGGAGCCACCCATGGATTGTTTCCACTATCCGCTGGATACTGAAACGCTGCTGCGCAAAAAGCGGCGGCTGCGGCGGGAGCTGCTGGCCCAAAACCCGCACCCCCTGCGCAAAAAAATCGCCATCCTCGGCGGGTCCACCACGAACGAAGTGGCCGACCAGCTGGGGCTGTTTCTGCTGCAGTACGGCATCGAGGCCGAGTTCTACCAGAGCGAGTACGCCCAGTATTGGCAGGACGCCATGTTCGGCACGCCGGAGCTGGACGAGTTCCACCCCGACATCATCTACATCCACACCAGCTGGCGCAACCTGACCGCCCTGCCCACCACCGCCGACAGCGAAGCCGATATCGACGCGATGCTGGCCGACCAGTACACTCATTTTGAGACGATGTGGCAGGCATTGGAGGCCAAGTTCGGCTGCCCGGTCATCCAAAACAACTTTGACCGCCCCAACTTCCGCCTGATGGGCAACCGCGACATCTGGGACCCCCACGGCCGCTCCAACTTCATCAGCCGGATGAACCAGAAGTTCTATGCCTACGCCGCCGCGCACGAGCATTTTTACATCAACGATATTGACTACCTCTCCGCCGATTACGGCCTGACCGCCTGGGGCGACGCCTTCTTCTGGCACATGTACAAATATGCCATGTGTCTGGATGCCATCCCGTCGCTGGCCAACAGTGTGGCCAATATCATCAAGTCTTTGTACGGCCGTAACAAAAAAGCCCTTGTGCTGGACCTGGACAATACGCTCTGGGGCGGCATCGTGGGCGACGACGGCGTCGACGGGCTGGCCATCGGTCCCGAGGTGCCGGAGGGCCAGGTCTACGCCGAGTTCCAGAGCTACTGCAAGGCGCTGAAATCCATCGGCGTGATCTTGGCCGTGGACTCCAAAAATGACGAAGCCAACGCACTGGCGGGCCTGAACCACCCGGACGGCGTGCTGCGGCCTGACGATTTTGTCTCTATCAAGGCCAACTGGGAGCCGAAGGACCGCAACCTGACCGACATCGCCGCCGAACTGAACCTGGGCGCGGACAGCTTTGTCTTTGCCGATGACAACCCCGCCGAACGTGCCATCGTGGCCGCCCAGGTGCCCGGCGTGGCCGTGCCTGCGCTGGACGGTGCCGAGAACTACATCAAGATGCTGGATCACGGCGGCTACTTTGAGGTCACTGCCCTCTCGAAAGAGGACCTGAAAAAGACCGAACTGTACCACCAAAACGCCCAGCGCGCCAAGGCACAGGCGTCTTTCAGCGATTACGGCGAGTACCTGGACAGCCTGGAGATGACGGCTACCATCAAAGATTTTGAGCCGCTGTACATCCAGCGCATCGCTCAGCTGACCAACAAATCCAACCAGTTCAACCTGACCACTCTGCGCTGCAGCGAGGATGACATCCGCGCCATGGCCGAGAACCCGGCCTGGCTCTGCCGCTGCGGCAAGCTAGTGGACAAGTTCGGCGATAACGGCATTGTCACCGTTACCGCAGGCGAACAGGAAGGGGAGACCCTGCACCTGCGCCTGTGGCTGATGAGCTGCCGTGTACTCAAGCGCGGCATGGAGGATGCCATGATGGACATCATGGTGGCCAACGCCGCCGCGCGCGGGGTAAAGACCATCCGCGGGTACTATTATCCCACCGCCAAAAACGCGATGGTGCGCGAGTTTTATGCAAGTTTTGGCTTTGAGAAAGTGGCGGAGACCGCGGACGGCTCCACCACCTGGCAGCTGGACGTAGCCGCCTACCAGCCGAAACACCCCCACATGAAAATTGAGCGATAACGCGCCATGAAAATGCTACGTAAACTGGGTGCCGTACTGCTGTTTGCCGCACTGACGCTGGCTGTGCTGGCTGCTGCCAACTTTTTGCTGGTGGACGATGTGCACTCCTACTCCCGCGCGATGCTACAGGAGTTGTACGCCGACGCGGGCAAGATCGACACGCTGTTTTTGGGGTCGTCCCACTGTTACCGCAGTGTCGACCCCGATGCCGTGGACGCCGTGCTGGGGACTTACAGCTTTAACGCAGGGTCGTCCCAACAACTGCCCGACGGCAGCTACTACATGCTGCGGGAAGCCGCCGCGCAAAATCAACTAAAGACCGTCTATTTAGAGATGTTCTACACCGGCTATAACCAGAGCGCCTCCAAGAACGTGCCCCTGGCCTGCTACCTGCTAACAGACCACATGCGGTGGAATTCGCCCAACCGCTACGCCTACCAGGCCGAAATGGGCGGCATGGCCGCCTTTGCCGACCTGCTGCTGCCGGCCCGTCACGGTGTGGCCGAGCCACAGGAAATGCCCGCGCTCTGGCGCGCCAAGCTGACCGACGGCTACGCCCTGGGCAACTACAGCTACCTGACCTACGCCGACGAGGGCGAAAGCTACCGCGGGCGTGGGTTCGTCTACACCAGCGGTGCGCCGGAAAATGCGTTCCACACGCTGCTTGATGTAGACCCAGAAGCGCCGCTGTCAGACTTTGGATGGGAATATCTTCGCAAGACCGCTGAATTTTGCCAGGAGAACGGCATGAACCTGGTGCTTTTTACCGCGCCGCTGCCCAGCGCCTACCTGTACAATACGGCTAACTACCAGGCCTACGTGGACGCCCTGCGGGATTTTGCCGCCGAGAATAACACAGTGTACTGGGATTTTTCGCTGTACAAAGATGTGGACACCCTGAACCTGCTGGTAGGAGATTTCTCCGACGCCCACCACCTCAACGGCCAGGGCGCCGAAAAGTTTACTGCCGTTTTGTGCGATACGATTGCCCGGGAAAATGCCGGGGAAGATGTTTCGACGTTGTTTTATGATACGGTCGAGGAGAAGCTTGAGCTGACCCCGGATCAGTCGATTGCGATGGCGCACCTGTAATTTTAGCCCCGTAGGGGTCAATATGGAGAGAAGCGAAAAAGCGTTAAGAAAAACGCAGCACTCCTGCGTTTTTTAGCTTTTTTGCTTCCTTTTTGGTCACAAAAAGGAAGATCCTAAAAGCGGCATACTGTTATAATATAAAAGAGCGCCGCCGCAGGGTGGCGGCGCTCGCCAGCCACCCACCCACAAAAATCAAAGCAAAGGAGGCTCCGCCATGTTCACCGTTGGTTCCTTCGGTTTCATCCTGTTCGCAGCATTATTGGCGGGCCTTTGGCGCGTCACCCCGCAACCACGCCGCTGGCAGCTGATGCTGGCGGCCAGCCTCGTGTTCTACCTCTCGCTGGATTGGCAGGGCTGCCTGCTGCTCTGCCTTATGACTCTGCTGGTCTGGCAGGCCGCGCTGCACCTGCGCGGCAGCCCCCGTTGGTTCTATGTCGGCCTGGCCGGGGCATTGGCCCCGCTGACGCTGCTCAGACTGCGCCCCGCCGCCTTGCTGCTGGGGCAGGCGTTCTCGCTGCGCATCTGGGACGTGAGCGTGCCGCAAGTGCTGGGCATCGGGTATTTCAGCCTGCAATTGACCAGCTACCTGGTGGACGTCCGCCGGGGCAAGCAGAAGCCGGAATCGCAGTACGCCCGGCTGATCTGCTTTGCGTCGTTTTTTCTGTCCATCACCCAGGGGCCATTCAACCGCTATGACGAGCTGATGCCCCAATTGGACGCCGCCGCCCCACAGCCCGGCCAATGGCAGCGGGGAGCACAGCGGTGCTTTTGGGGCTACTTTAAAAAACTGACCGTGGCCGACCGCGCCGCGCTGGCCGTCAACGCCGCCTTTGCTGCCCCTTCCGCCTACGACCGCAGCCAGCTGTTTCTGTGCGCAGTGCTGTATGTGTTCCAGCTTTACGCCGATTTCTCCGGCTACACCGACATCGTGCTGGGGGCGGGGGAGATGCTGGGCCTGCCCCTGCCGGAAAACTTCCGCCAGCCGTTTTTGGCTGCCACCATCCGCGAACTGTGGGACCGTTGGCACATCAGCCTGTCCCGCTGGCTGAAAGATTACGTTTACATCCCGCTGGGCGGCAGCCGATGCAGCGCCGCGCGGCGCGACGGCAATATTATTGCCACGTTCCTCGTCAGCGGCCTGTGGCACGGCGCCGGGCTGACCTATCTCGTGTGGGGCTTTGCCCACGGCGCTTTGCAGGCGTTAGAAAATCACCTGCCCTGGCGCAAGGCCATCACCCGGGGCTGGGCGCGGCTTGTTGGTGTGGCGGGCACATTCACACTGCTTCTGGCCACCTTTACGGTGTTCCGCGCCAGCAGCCTGGCCAATGCCGCGGCCTATTTTGGCGGCATCCTGCACAACGGCGGCCACAAGGCGTTCAGCAACTATTGGGAGCTGGGCTTGACCAGCCGCCAGGAACAGCTGCTGCTTTTCTTCGGGTTGGCGCTGGTCATTGCCGTCGACCTCGCCCACGAGCGGGGCATCCACTTCCGTGACCGCCTTGCCGCCGCTCCCCGCATCCTGCGCTGGGCCGTCTACGAGGGTGCGTTCTTCCTCTTTCTGTTCATGGGCTACTTTCTCGGCGGCGGCGGATTCTTGTACGCCATCTATTAAAAAATCTCGCTGCATCACTGGGTGCAGCGAGATTTTATGTTTTTATTTATACTGCAGCTTCCTCTTGCAAAATTTTGCATTTTCCGCTATGATACCTACATGGACGCGACCGTTTACGAAAGTAATTGTGCAAGCCTTTGGGCCTGCACATTTTTATTTTAGAAGGGAGTTTTTACGATGGACAGCATTTTTCACCGCGTAAGTATCCGTAAATTTCAGGACAAGCCCGTGGAACCGGAGAAAATCGAGAAATTGCTTCGCGCCGCTATGGCGGCTCCTTCTGCCGGAAACCAGCAGCCGTGGGAATTTTATGTGGTGATGAACCGCGACTTGATCCAAAAGCTGGCCGCCACCAGCCCCTATACAGGCTGCGCCAAAAATGCTCCCGCGCTGATCGTCTCTGCCTACCGCGAGGACGTTATCTTCCCGATGTACGCGCAGATCGACCTGAGCATCGCCAACGAAAATCTTTGGCTGGAAACCGATGCACTAGGCCTTGGCGGCGTCTGGCTGGGCATTGCCCCCATCGAGGAGCGCATGCACGAGGTCGAATCCGTACTGCAAATGCCCGCCGGGCATCACGCCTTTGCCATCTTCGCATTGGGCTACCCCGCCGAGAGCAAACCCCAGCAGGACCGCTTCGACCCTGCGCGCATCCACTACGCCGAATAAGTCATCTTTTGCTCTGCATCACGCGATGCAGGGCATTTCTTGGTGGGAGCTGTTAGATTCGCGAGCCGCGCCCTAAAGACCGCCTGCGGGGCTGTTTTTGCCCGGCGGGGGACGCAAAGCTCCGGGCCCGGGCTGTTCGAATCCGCCAGCGTATCCCCGGAAAATAAAGACAAAAACAAAAGCGATACCCATTATCAGGTATCGCTTTGTTGGTGGGAGCTGGTGGATTCGAACCACCGAAGCATTAAGCAGCAGATTTACAGTCTGTCCCCATTGGCCACTCGGGAAAGCTCCCATATTCTTTTTTGTTCCGTCGCGGCACTCCGTGTCGCTCAGTGCTTGATTATTATAGCAAAGCGGAACCGGAAATGCAAGCCTTTTTTTCAATTTTTTTGCGATTTTTTCAAAAAAGTTTTCTTTACACGCTGCATCGTGCAATTTTTAAAAAGAAGGAGTGCCCCGCAGGGGTAAGGCGGGGCGCTCCAAGGGGTATTTCAGAGGATAGGAGAAGAATCATATATATATGTAATGGCATCGTAGCCTTATTGGTTGTCTGGCCTGGACCGAGCGATTGCTCTGGCATGGCCCAAGGCACAGTGTGTATGATTGCGGGATGCTTCCCGCGTTTGTCTTTCGACTACGATACATAGTATACAGGTAACTTATGTGCAGGATATAAAAGAGCTTTGAACGATTTTAAAATAGTTTTTGAAGAATTTGTGACCACGCCCACCGGGGCAGGGGACCTTACAACTTCACCTTAATAAACTCATGTTCTATCGCAGGCAAGATCTTCTCCACCAGGTCACGGGTGCGCAAGCGCAGGCTGCTGGTGTTGATGCAGGGGTGGCAGCCCACATACTCGCTGGCCAGCACGTCCTCATCGATGAGCAGCTGCACCTTGTGGGCCGTATCATTCATCAGGCCCAACACGCTGACAGACCCCGGCGTGATGTCCAGGAGCTGCTGCATATACTCAGCCTTAGCAAAGGACAGCCGCGCCGAGCCGATCTGCGCCGACAGATCCTTGGTGTGGAACACCTTGGTGTCGGGGATCATCAGCAGGTAAAACGCGGTCTCCTGCCGGTTGCAGAGAAACAGGTTCTTGCAGATTACCGCGTTCAGCACACGGTCAATCTCCTGGCAGACTTCCATCGTCATGGCAGGGGCGTGGTCGACCCGCTCATAGGGCACACCCAGGCGGTCCAGCAGGTCGTAACAGCGCAGTTCTTTCTCCAAACGTCCGGTCGTATCCGCCGGGCGGCCGTTTTGCAGTTTCATAGTAAGTACCTCTCTTTTGGCGGGCCGATGCAAGATCGGCCCCTACAGGGTTTGCAGCGCGCTTAGCCCCCAAACAGCTCCACCGTCTTCTTCATCCTCTCGGCAATTTTTACGCCAAAGGGACAGCGGCTCTCGCAGGCATGGCAGTCGATGCAGGCCGAGGCGGTCTTTTCCAGCAGTTCGTAGTGACTCTGCACAGTAGCGGGCACTTCGGGCTGCATGGTGGCCAAGTCGTAGAACTTGTTGATCATCGCAATGTCCAGGTTGGCCACGCAGGGCTTGCAGTGGCCGCAATAGGTACACTGGCCGGGGTAGGCGTGAGCCGGGGCGTTGGCCAGCACCGAAGCATAGTCCTTCTCTTTGTCTTGCCCAATCTGCGGGGTTTCATAAGGTTTGACTCTTTCTTATTTGCGTTGCTCTGTTTATTTGCTCTCGATTTTATGCTCTGCCTTCCATGGCGTGGACCAGTTCCACTACAAACTCATGGTTGGGCACGGGGATATTGTGGCGGTGCCCGGCCTCCACGACCGCGCCGTTGATGACGTCTACCTCGGTGCGGCGGCCCGCCTTCAGGTCGGCGTAGATGCTGGTGAAGCCGTCAGGCGCCTTTTGCAGGTGCAGCCGGATGCGGGCGATCTGCTCCTCGGCGTCGAAAGAGTAACCGTCAGCGGTGGCGGCGGCGCACAGCTCACGGATGAGCTTCTCGGCCAGCGTCCAGGCGTGGGAGTCCTGCTCGACGTAGCCCTGGGCCACCTGCAAAATGCCGGACAGCACGCTGGAGGATGCGTTGATCATCAGCTTATCCCAGATCATGCCCTGCACCTGGCTGCAGACTTCGCAGGGGAAGCCGCAGCCCGCGAACATCTCGGCCAGTGGAGCAAAGCGGCTGCTGTCGCCGGTGACGGTGCCCAAAAACGTTTTGCCCAGGCCGCTGTGACAGACGGTGGTCTCGCCCAACTTATAACTGCCCTGCTGGGTGGTGCCGATGACGATCTGCTCACGGGCGGCGAAACGGCTCAGCAAGGTTTCGTGGCCCATACCGTTTTGCAGGGTCATCAGGATGGTGTCGGGACCGATGAGGGCCTTGTTTTTGGTCAGCGCGGCCTCGGAGGCGCTGGCCTTGACCTGCACGATGACCAGGTCGACAGGGGAGAGGTCGGTGGTGTCGGCGGTAGCATGGGGGCGGTAGATGCGCTCGCTGCCGTCCATCTCGCGGATGGTAACGCCATTTTCGGTAATGGACTGCATTTTGGCGGGGTTGGTGCCCACCAGGGTAACATCATGGTGTTGGGACAGGTAGCTGCCGAACAGCAGCCCCATCGCGCCGGGACCAATGACTGCAATTTTCATTTACGTTGCTCCTTTGTTGTGGTTTTTCTATTGTTTCTATTATACAAAGGTACGGCACAGTTTGGCAAGAATTGTTAAAATTTGCGCCATCCACTTGACTTTATCAAGTCACTGGTATATACTTGATAAAGTCAAGTGCGGAGGTTGTTCCCATGTATCACAAAACTTTATCCTATTACTCCACCATTTTTTACCGCAGTTTTGCCGCGTTTACCGGCGAGCAGCTGCAAGCCGTAGGGCTCAACTTTGGGCTGCTGTTCTTCGTTATTTACGTAGGCAAGCACCCGGGCTGTTCACCGTCAGAGCTTACTAAGGCCCTGCACCTGGACTGGGGCTACAGCCAGCGCAGCCTGAACAAACTGGCCGAGGATGGCTTTCTCTCCAGGGAAAAACATGGCCGCAGCTATGCCCTGACCCTGACCGATAGGGGACAGCAGGCTTTCGTTATCAGCCACCAAGTATTTTTCACCTGGAATGATACCCGCCTGGCCAACCTGAACGATACCGAAAAAGACCAGCTGCTGGCCCTTTTACAAAAAGCAGCAGAAGGGATGCCCGAACATGTATGAAACTATTTTTAGCCCCGTGAACTACGGTGGCCTGGAACTGAAAAACCGCATTATCTTTGCCCCCACCACCTTCGGCCTGTCGGACGAAGAATACTTTGCCAAGATCCGCGCCATTGCAGCAGGCGGCTGCGCCATGATCATTGTGGGGGATGTGCCGGTGGGCAAAAGCCGGTTTGAAAAGTCTCTGTTTGACAAAAAGGGCTTTGCCTGGTACCAGAGCCTGGCGGAGATCGTCCATAGCTGCGGCTGCAAGCTCTGCGCCCAGCTGCACCAGTCAGACTCCAACATGGCAGCCATGCTCAAATATGTGCCGGGCGTTCTGACGAAGAAAATCACGATGCAGCAGCTGCGCACCCTGCTCAACGAGGAAGTGGCCCCTTATATCACCAATCTGCCGCAGCGCAAGATCGATAAGATCATCCACGGCTTCGGCGAGGCCGCCGAGCTGGCGGTAAAAGCCGGGTTCGACATGGTGCAGATCCACGGCGACCGCATGTGCGGCAGTTTCAGCTCCAGCGTGTTCAACCACCGCACCGATGCCTACGGCGGCAGCGCCGAAAACCGCGCCCGCTTTGCCGTTGAAGCTGTGCGCGCCGTGCGCAGCCGTTTGCCGGAGCTGCCCATCGACTACAAACTGGCTGTCCGGCAGGAGGACCCCCACTACGGCAATGCCGGTGTACTGGAAAGCGAACTGGGTATCTTTGTACCGCTGCTGGTGGAGGCCGGTGTGACCAGCTTCCATGTTACCCTGGCCAACCATTCCAGCTTGGAGGATACTATCCCGCCCGCCAATCATCCCTATTTTAAGGGGGAGGGGTGCTTCCTGAAGTTCTGCGATGAGGTACGCCAATATACCGACAAACCTATCACCGGCGTGGGCGGCCTGACCAACCCTGATTTTGTGGAAGCCCAGCTGGCCAGCGGCCGCATCACCTGCGCCGCCATGAGCCGCCAACTGCTGGCCGACCCTGCTTGGCCCAGCAAGGCTGCTGCCGGGCAGGTGCAGGCTATCCACCGCTGTGTGCGCTGCAATAAAAAGTGCCTGGGCGGTCTGCAGCAGCACCAGGGCACCCACTGCATTTACGAGAAAACAGGTGCGTAAACTTAAGGCAACACCGCACAATTCCCGCCTTACGGCTTAAGCACCGCTCCGGCGGCTGCGGCACGGCAACTGCGTTGCCAAAATGCTCGATAATACACAAAGTATTATCTGCGCTTTTGGCTTAGCATCTGCCGTGCCTCGCTCGCCGTATCGGCACTTAGAATTATGCGATATTGTCTTAACTCCTGACAAAGCGTCCCTCCGCCTTATAATCCCAAATTGGATTATAAGGCGGAGGGATTTTTTATGTCAAACCAGAAAACCCAAACTCAACGGCTGCACAACAGCGTCAACCATGCCATTATCAAATGCCGCAGGGTGTACTCCCGCTGGGCCAGGACCTGCTGCCCCGCCAGACAATGAACAATATCGTGGCCGCCCTCTGCCAGGAGGGGCTTCTGACAGAGGCCTCACCCGCCGTCAAGGCAGGGAAAAGGTCTGCGTGTTCTTTGGCGAAGAAAAAAGCAGCCCCATTCTGCTGCAAATCGCACCGCCGGTCATGCTGGCGCGGCTGGGGGTGGGTTTTTGTTTTGCGGATGCGGGGCGTCGCCCCTTGATTTAAACCTGCCTTTAAGTGGTATGCTGTATTTTGTGGAGGGATGTCACATCCGTTTGCGGCATTTTTCCCGCCGTTTCGTTGACTTTATGGCGATAATCCGATATACTGAAAGATACGGCTGTTTTGCCATACTGTGAATAAGAAAAGCGAAAAGGAGGGGAAGCCATGATCTTCGGCAAGTATATCAACCGGTATTATCTGCGCAGTGCACCCGTGCTGCTTTTGGGCCTGCTGGCGCTGCTGACGGTCGATTATATCCAGCTTATGATCCCCGAGCTGTACCGCCTGGTCATCAACGGCGTTAATCTGGGAGAGGTCGTCATCGACGGACAGACCCTCGCCTTTACCAAAGAGGTGCTGTTCCAGCATATCTGCCTGCCCATGATCTGGATCGTGCTGCTGATGGTCGTCGGGCGGTTTTTGTGGCGCGTCTGTTTCTTTGGCTCGGCGGTGCTGGTCACTGCCGATCTGCGGGAGCGGATGTTTGACCACAGCCGCCAGCTGTCCCAGCAATACTACCAGGTCAACAAGGTCGGCAACCTGATGAGCCTCTACACCAACGACCTGGACACCATTCAGGAGTGTTTCGGTGACGGCATCTTGATGTTCTTCGACGCCTCGGTGCTGGGACTGCTGGCACTGTTTAAAATGTGGCGTATGGACTACAAGCTCACGCTGCTGGCACTGATCCCTGCGGGCATCATGTTCGTCATCGGCACCATCATGGGCACCACCATGACCAAACGGTGGGAGGAACGCCAGCAGGCTTTTTCCGACCTGTCTGACTTCGCGCAGGAGAATTTCTCCGGCATCGCGGTCATCAAGGCCTTCGTCAAAGAGTACAAGGAATTGACGGCTTTTCGTAAATTAAACCGCGAGAATGAGGAAATCAACGTCACCTATACCAAAATTGCCACCCTGCTGGAAGTGCTGGTCACGCTGTTTGTTGAGTCGATCATCTGCGTCATTTTGGGCTATGGCGGCTGGCTGGTCTACCGCGGGCAGTTCAACGCAGGCCAGCTGGTGGAGTACATCGGCTACTTTGAGGCCATCGTCTGGCCCATCATGGCCATCTCGATGCTGATCGAAAAGACCTCCCGCGGCAAGGCGTCCCTCAACCGCGTCACCGAGCTGCTGGACGCCCCCATCGACGTGACCGACCGGGTCGATGTGCACGAACTGACCGCCCCCAAAGGCGGCATCGAGTTCCGCCACCTGACCTTCCGCTACCCGGATGGCGAGTATGATGTGCTGCAGGACATCAGCTTCACCGTCACCCCCGGCGAGAGCGTGGGCATCGTAGGCAAGACCGGTGCCGGCAAGACCGCGCTGGTAGACCTGCTGCTGCGCACCTACAACGTGGCCGACGGCACCCTGTTTGTGGACGGTCAGGACGTGAACAGCCTGTCCATCCATTCGGTGCGCAACGCCTGCGCCTACGTGCCGCAGGATAACTTCCTGTTCTCCGACACCATCGCCCACAACATTGGTTTTGGCGTGGACGATGCTGCGCAGGAAGACATTGACCGCGCCGCCGCCCTGGCGGATGTGCGGGACAACATCGTTGACTTCAAGGACGGCTACGAGACCGTGCTGGGCGAGCGCGGCGTGACCGTCTCCGGCGGCCAGAAGCAGCGCATCTCCATCGCCCGCGCCCTGCTGAAAGACGCGCCCATTCTGATTCTCGACGACTCGGTCTCCGCCGTCGATACCCGCACCGAGAAGATCATCCTCGACAACCTCAAATCCACCCGCGCGGGCAGGACCACGCTGCTCATCGCCCACCGCATCTCCACCGTGGAGGGACTGGACAAGATCGTGTTCCTCGATGACGGCAGGGTAGAGGCCGTCGGCCCCCATGATGAGCTGTATGCCACCTGCGCCGAGTACCGCCGCATGGTGGACCTGCAGCGCCTTGAGGACGAGACCGAGGCGGGTGAGACTGCCGCCCAGCCCGTGACTAACGCAGAAGGAGGTGCCGTCCATGACTGAGATCAATCCGCTGCTGCTGACCGGCGGTGTGATCGGTGCCATCACGGCCATCCTTGTGGCGGCCTACGCGCTGGTCAAAGACAAAAAGGCCACCATGGGCTTTGAGCGCACAATGAACGACGGCGAGATCATGCGCCGCCTGATGGCTTACGCCAAGCCTTACCGGAAGCAGTTCGTTGTGGTGTTGTTTCTGATGCTGTTCTCCATCGCCTACGACATCATCTCGCCGCTGATCGTCGGCAATATCGAGGAGCTTGTCGCCACCGATTTTACCCTGCCCGCGCTGTACGGCCGGGTGGCGGTCTACGCCGGGGTACTGCTTTTCTCGATGGCCAGCACCTACCTGCAAGCCGTGATTCTGCAGCGCGTCGGTCAGCGCATCGTGTCTGACCTGCGCGAGGACCTGTTTACCCACATTGAGTCCCTCTCCCACGAGCAGCTGAATGAAATTCCCGTGGGCAAGCTGGTAACCCGCATTACCAACGACACCAACGCCATCTCGATGATGTTCACCAACCTTTTGGTCAGCCTGACCAAAAATGCGTTCGTTATTTTGGGCATCCTGGTGGCCATGATTTTGCTGAACTACGAGCTGACCCTGATGGTGCTCTGCTTCGTTCCGTTCATCGTCATTTTTACGGTCATCTTCCGCAAATTCTCCCGCCGGGCCTACCGCAAGGTCAAGGATGCCACCACCGACATCAACACCTATCTGTCGGAGAATCTTTCCGGTATCAAGGTCACCCAGATCTTCGGCCGTGAGGACGAAAAAATGGCGGAATTCCGCCAGAAAAGCCAGACTCTTGCCAAGGCGAACATCGAGCAGATTTTTGTTTTCGGCATCTTCCGGCCGCTGGTGTACATGCTGTACATTTCTTCCATCCTGTGCCTGTTTTACCTGGGCGGCATGGGCTACCTGACCGGCGTGTCATTCTTGGGGCAGACCATCACAGGCGGCACCATTGTCACGTTCTACATGTACATTTCCAAGTTTTTCACCCCCATCCAAAATCTGGCCGAGCAGTTCAACTGGCTGCAATCGGCGCTGGCCTCCTCGGAAAAGGTGTTCTCCATCATGGACATTGAGCCGAAACTGGTGGACGCTCCCGACGCCATCGAGCTGAACGAGGTGAAGGGCGAGATCGAGTTCCGCGACGTCTGGTTCAGTTACATCCCCGGCGAGTGGGTGCTGCAGGGTGTGTCCTTCCACATCAACCCGCGGGAGACCGTGGCCTTTGTCGGCTCCACCGGCAGCGGCAAAAGCACAATTTTGTCGCTCATCTGCCGCAATTATGAGTTCCAGAAGGGTGAGATTCTGATTGACGGCATCGACATCCGCAAGATCAAGATTTCCTCGCTGCGCCGCCATTTTGGCCAGATGCTGCAGGACGTGTTCCTTTTCTCCGGCACCATCCGCAGCAACATCGTCCTGCGGGAGGAGGGCATTCCTGACGAGGAGATCCGCCGCGTCTGTCACTACGTCAACGCCGATCACTTCATCGACAAGCTGGACCATGGCCTGGACGAGGAAGTGCGGGAGCGCGGCAACAACTTCTCGGCAGGTCAGCGGCAGCTGCTCAGCTTTGCCCGCACCATCATCCACAAGCCCAGCGTGATGATTTTGGACGAGGCCACGGCAAATATCGACACGGAGACCGAGTTGCTGATCCAGGACTCGCTGGAAAAAATGCGCAGCGTCGGCACCATGCTCATGGTCGCCCACCGCTTATCCACGATCCAGCACGCCGATAACATCATCGTGCTATCTCACGGCAAAATTTTGGAGCAGGGTACCCACCAGGAATTGCTGGCTAAGCATGGCCGGTATTACCAACTGTACACCCTGCAGTATCATAAGGAGCAGATGGGGGAGTAAGCCCGTTTTGCCCCGGTTTCCAGGAGGTTTCCATGACCTACCACCAAATCATCCAACTGAAAAACGGCGCGTCCTGCTGTCTGCGCAGTGGCACCGCGGCCGATGGCCAGGCCGCACTGGACAATTTCATCCTGACCCATGCGGAAACGGATAACCTGCTGACTTACCCGGAGGAGAACACCCTCACCGCCACGCAGGAGGGCGAATACCTTCAGGCCAAAACCGAAAGCCCGAATGAGGTGGAAATTCTCGCCATCGTGGACGGGAAGGTGGCCGGCACCGCCGGGATCAACGCTGTCGGCGGCTGCTATAAGCTGCGGCACCGCGCCGAGTTCGGCATCAGCATCACTAAGGAATTCTGGGGCCTTGGCATTGGCCAGGTACTCACCGCCGCCTGCATCGACTGCGCCCGCAAGGCTGGCTACGCCCAGCTGGAGCTGGATGTGGTAGCCGATAACGCCAGCGCCCTTGCCCTGTACAAAAAGTTCGGCTTTGTGGAATACGGCCGCAACCCCAAGGGCTTCCGCTCCCGCAACACCGGCTACCAAGAGCTGGTCTTAATGCGGCTGGTCCTGTAACCCTACAATAAAACACCCCCGCCTTGGCGCAAACCGCGCAGGGCAGGGGCGTTTTATTGTTTTTATGGATTATGCTTCTGGCTTATCAAATTCTTTGGCTACCTCCTCCAGCAGCTTGCGGATGGGCAGATGCTGCGGGCAGATCTTCTCGCACTTGCCGCATTTCAGGCAGTCCGAGGCGCGGCGGCCGGGGGCGGTGTGGACTTCCTCGTAGTAGTAGTCCGCGTTCCAATCGTGGTGCAGCTGCTTGATGTTCATGATAGCAAACAGGTCTGGGATGGAGATCTGCTTGGGGCAGCCCTCAACACAGTAGCGGCAGGCCGTGCAGGGGATCATGTTCATCTTGTGGAAGATCTCCTGCACCTTTTTTACGGCGGCCAGCTCGGTCTCGTTCAGCGGCTTAAAGTCGCGCATATAGCTCAGGTTGTCCTTCATCTGCTCCAGGTCACTCATGCCGGACAGCACCATCATCATGCCGGGGAAGCCCGCGGCAAAGCGGATGGCATAGCTGGCGGGGCTGCCGCCGTGCAGGTCGTCCAGCACCTTTTTGGCTTCCTCGGGCAGGTTGACCAGGCTGCCGCCCTTGACCGGCTCCATCACCAGCACCGGCTTGCCGTGCTTGCGGCAAACCTCGTAGCACTTGCGGCTCTGCACAGCAATATCATCGTAATCCAGGTAGTTGAACTGAATCTGTACCACCTCGATCTGCGGGTACTCGGTCAAGATCTGGTCCAGCACCTCGGCGCGGTCGTGGAAAGAGAGGCCCACATGGCGGATCCTGCCCTCGGCTTTCAGCGCAAAGGCGGTCTCGTAGGCGCGGCAAGCCTTGAACTTTTTAAAGTTGTCGGCGTTCTGGGCGTGCATCAGGTAAAAATCAAAGTAGTCCACGCCGCAGGCTTCCAGCTGGCTTTCAAAAAACGGGCGGATGTCAGTCTCGGTCTTGAAATAGCTGTCGGTCAGCTTGTCGGTCAGACTGTAGGCCTCGCGGGGGTAGCGGCTGGTCAGGCACTCTTTCAGGGCCAGCTCACTCTTGCCGCCAATGTAACCGTGGGCGGTGTCAAAATAGTTGAATCCCTGCGCCAGAAACTCGTCCACCATGCGGGTGGTCTCGGCAATGTCCACCTGGTCGCCGTTCATCGGCAGGCGCATACAGCCAAAGCCGAAATTCTTTTTCACTTTATCCATCTGCTCCATTACATTTTGCTCCTTTGCTCCGAAGCGCCGCGCTTGGCCCGGGTGGTGCTCATGCCGTCCGGCAGAAATCCTGCAGCGCCGTTTTGCTCCTGCCTTTATTATAATAGGGCAGGTTCCCGCATGCAAGAGCACCCTTGCAATTTGTGTGGCAAAACGGTATAATAGGCATGTTGCCTGTCTCAGTAGCTCAGCTGGATAGAGCACACGCCTCCTAAGCGGCAGATTGTTCGATTCCTTCGAGCCTTGAAAATTGCATAAAACTTATAAATGTCTCAGTAGCTCAGCTGGATAGAGCACACGCCTCCTAAGCGTGGGGTCGGAGGTTCAAATCCTCTCTGGGACGCCAGAAAGCACCGCTGCAAGCCTTTTTTCGGGGTTTGCAGCGTTTTTTTGTTCCTCCTTCTCCCGGTAATTTCACTTCCGTTACCGGGAGATTTTTATGCGCCGCATGATGTATATTTGCTAATTGGACTCGAACGCTTTTCAGAAATTTGCTAAGAAAATTCTGCGTTTTGCTAATTCGATTTTTGGATCACTTTGCCGGGGCTTGCGCCGCTAACCTCCAATCGGCTACCGCGTCCCTGCAAGTCTTCATAGGTTTGTGTAAACGCAAAGAAACGGCGGCTCTGAAAATCAAAGCCGCCGCTTCAAATGGGCGTGTCGATATGGCTGCTGTACGACGGCTTTTTTCTTTTGCCGTCGTGTGGCAGTTTCTAAATCAACATGATAGGCTGTTAGTCGGTAGTGCTGCCTACCCAATTAGGATTGAAAGTTGTCATGCACTCATCGTCCCCATTCACAGACTTAGATACGAGAAGCCCATTTTTGATGTCCTCCAGGGTCTGCTCATATTCGGCAATGTACTGGTCTGTCATTTCCTGCGTCCACTCGAAAGAGCCCTCGCTGGTTTCGGCCATTGCGTGCTCGTCGGCCATTTCCTGAAGAGTTTTCTTTTCCTGTTCCAGCCATTCCTTGTACTCGTCATAAGTCCACCACTCGTAGTTGATTGCGGGATGGCTGTTATTATAATCTTCTTCGGACATCCAGCTTGCGCCATTGTCCTCGCTGACAAAGGTCTTTCCGCTCTCCTTGTCCTTGTAGCTCATAACGCCATCGGAATCATCCGTTGTGGACACGACCGTTTTCTGCTGTGCAGAATTGGCAACAGGTGCGTTTAGCGCATGAGCTTCTGTGACCCCATGCAAGGGACTTACTGCACCCAGTCCCATCAATACCGTCAGAGCCAATGCTCCGAATTTAGCTTTTACCATTTTGCTTTGCCTCGCTTTCAAAAATTATAGCTGTCCTCTTGAGGACAGCTATAAGATAACAAAATGATTTGGATATAGTTTGCAAGGAATATGGAGTTTAGATGGAGTTGATAGCACCTCTTTCTTGCGGCATTTCAAGCCAGAACACCACACCTCTGCTTGTGTTTTGGATACCATATTTTGCGTGGTGCAGTTCCATGATTTTGCGAACGATATAAAGTCCTAAGCCTGTTCCCCCAGTATTACGATTACGGGAGGTATCCGCTCTGTAAAATGCTTCAAATAGATGGGGTATCATTTCCTCTGGAATATGGACGCCTGTATTTTCAACTTTGCAGGAAACGGTATTTTTATCGTTCGATAAGGATATATAGATTGCCTCGCCATTCGGTGAGTAGCGAATGGCATTTACCAAAACATTTTGAATGGCTCGTTCCATCTGTGCCGGGTCTGCATCACACAGGATTTTGTCAGGAATATCCACGGAAAGGGAGATTTCTTTTTCAGACAGCAAATCGGTCACATCAGCTATTTGTACCCGAAGAAGCTCTGCAAAATCAATCGTCTTATATTCTGTTCTCTGTTTTCCGTCTGTTTTAGATACATAGAGCAGTTCTTTCACTAATGTTTCCATTTTTTCAACAACGGCCAGCGACCGCTCCATATACGACTCTTGATTTTCATATCCTTTGACCTTATTGAGCATCCCCATTAAATGACCTTTCAGAATTGTCAAAGGCGTTTTCAGTTCATGTGATGCCGCCGAGAAAAATTCCTGTTGCTTTTTTTCAAGTTCTCGCTCTTTTGATATTTCGGCCTCTAACTCGGAATTGCTTTTTTTCAGTTCTGCCAATGTATGCTGTAAATTATCCGACAAAGTATTTAAGCTGTCCGAGAGTATTCCTATCTCGTCTGAACGATTAGAATTTCCGTGCGGCTCAAAATTGAGGTGGGCCATTTTTTGCGATGTGCTGCTTAATTCAATAATCGGTTTTGTTATATAGCGTGAGTAAATGACAGAAAACAAGATGGACATAAAGAAGATTCCCAATATAACCAGCGGAACGGTTTGCCAAATCGCCTCTGTTGCCTGATTGACGGACACCGTATCACTTTGCACATAAAGGGTATAGTCGCTACCTAACAGGGTGAACACATAGCCTGCTTCTGTCAGTAATTCGTCACTTGTAATAATTGCTCTATCAGGATTTTCTTGAATCGTAGCAATAGAATCCTTGTCTGTTGTTATCGTCAATTTGTCACTTGAATATAAAATATCTCCATAATCATCTTCAATATAGGCAGTTGCTTTTGTCTGTGCGGTGAATTGCTGAACAAGTGAATAGCATTCCTCTAAGGAACCAGCCTTTTCCAATACTGGCACTAAATCATTTGCTTGCTTTTGCAATTCTGCACTAAGTCGATTGCTATAAGTTTGGGGAATATATCTCGCCATACTGAAAACAGAAAGCAAACATACCAAAATCAAAAGAACCGTTGTCGCTAAAAAGAGCTTTGCCGTTAGGCTCGTTTTAATTTTCCTTATCAATTCTGTATCCCACCCCTCTAATTGTTTTTATATAGTCAGCATTCAGCTTTTTGCGAATGTTCTTTATATGACTGTCAACGATCCGATCTTCGACCTCCAAATCCTCCGCCCACAATCGGTCAAGCAGCATTTGCCGAGTAAAAACCTTTCCCTGATTTTCAAGCATAAGCCTAAGAAGCGCAAACTCTTTGCTGGTCAAAACAACCTCGTTCCCGCCTTGATATACATGAAATCCATCAACATCCATATTCAACTCTTTATAAGTAAGCAGGGATGGATTTTGATTTTCCGTAGTTCTACGGCGAAGAATAGCCGCAATCTTGCACAGTAGGATTGCGGGCGAAAAGGGCTTTGGAATGTAATCATCAATCTGCTGTTCAAAACCCTTCAACTGGTTTTCTTCATCCGAAAGCGCAGTAAGCATGATAATAGGAACTTGTGACCGCTTGCGAATGACCTCACACACACCATAGCCGTCGATTTTAGGGAGCATGATGTCTAACAGCACAAGGTCGATTGTATCATCAAACATTGCAATCCCCGCCACGCCGTCAGAAGCAACAGCAACTTCATATCCCGCATCAATCAGATGATTTTTCAATATATCCTGAATGTCAATATCATCTTCGACAATTAAAATCTTCTGCATTGTTCCACCTCCAAGTCTGTAGTGTAGCATAGTTTTTTGAATTTCCGATGAAGCTCATTATTCTTCTTTGTCTACGAGCGACTTTCTCCGCCCATCAACAGGCTTTTCAGCGTCCTTTGGTATCAACCACATACGGCTGAATTTTGCAACACCCGGTATTCGGTTTTCTTCGCACAGCTTTTGAACCCGTCGTTCGGAAATGGATCTTAACTGTTTCAAGTCCTGTTTTTTCAAAAAACGCCTCCTTCGTAAAAGTAGTACTATCCCGGAACCTGGGAACATCCGGCCATCGTGCGGAGAGGACGGAGTGCGGAAAATCCGCCCACTCACACTGGCAGACGGTTTCAAACCCGGCAGCCTCCGCCGCCAGGTCCAGACCGCCAATGCCGGAAAACAGGCTCAGGTGGGTCAATGTAGCGTTGATTTTGTTGGTCACCTCCTGATTTTGGGTGTAAGAAAACCCGCCTTGTTACAGGCGGGTTTTCGTGTAAGCTTTATTTAGAAATTTTGTGTTCTTCTTGCACTTTTTGAGCAAATTTGGGAAATAGCTTTGCAATCAGGCGACCAAATGGGATAACCACAATATACTTTAGGACGATTGAAATTCCTGCAAAAATTGGCTTAATACAACCCACATAAAACTGCTTTATAAAGATGAACCGAGTTCTATCAATCATTGCAAGTTCAAATCTAATCATCCTAATACGGAATTTGGCATCCATAGCATTTTCTTTTGCGACCGGATTACTTGAAATGTCATTGACAAAAAATGCAAGTGCTTCGTTGTCGCCAATGCTGTTAAAGTAGCTGAGTCCTACTTCTTTACGCATGGTCCTCAAGATATCAGCCATAATGAACATCACAATGCTGTCTTTATAATACTTACATTGCTTAATCAGAGGATTAGTTGTGAATTCCCGAAAAAGTAGGTATTGGCGATATATTCTCTTTGATCCGTATAAAAGCAATGATGCTCCCGTATCGAAAAACAGTCGCCTTGTTTCATCGGATAAAACAAGCTCTCCCTTTTTATCCTTCTTGGGGTTAGAGAGCATCTGTTGCATGAGGTCAATGAGTTTTAGGTACTGTACTTTCTTATCATCATGCTTTTTATATCTAATTTCCGCCCGACGACTAATCACGAAAATTAGCACCGTTATGATTACGGACAGCAATGCAACATTATCTGCTGTGATAAGGCCACTTATTTTGCTCCACAACTCTTCCATTTCATCACCTCGTTTTTACAATTATATCACACCCTTTACTGAAACTATAGTTTGCATTTGTCAATTTGAGTCAGATATTATCGATTCTCCGGGTTTGGTTGTCATGATACTGTAAAGCTCGTTGTCCTGGGGGAAGTCATCCACAAAGGGCAGGATCACGTTCCCGAAAAAGATAAGCCCCTGTCCGGGGCCGGAATTGCTGATATGCGCCGCCTGCTGGTTGGAGATATTCAGGCGCTCGCAGAGGATTTTTCTGTCTCCGCTGGCCTGGTTCAGAAGGTACACAAAATCGCTGTTTTCAAAGATATTCTCGATCTCCGGGGAGGAAAGCAGGTCCTTAATGTTCTGCGTGATCCCCGTGGGGATACCGCCCCATTTGCGAAAGCGTTTCCAAATCTCCACGCTCCAGGTACCGACCTCGCCGCGCAGCAGAAGATGGAACTCGTCCACGAAGTACCAGGTGGATTTGCCCTGATCCCGGTTTTGGGAAACACGGTTCCATACCTGGTCCTGGATCACCAGCATACCCAGGCTTTTGAGCTGCTTTCCCAGCTCCTTGATATCGAAGCAGACAATGCGGTTGTTGATATCCACATTGGTACGGTGGTTAAAAACATTCAAACTGCCGTGCACATACAGTTCCAGTGCCGCCGCAATCGGCTGCGCCTCCGGCTCCGGCTGCCGTTTGATCTCGTCATAGCGCTGCACGCTTTTTCATTTCACTGGGACGTGTTGCATTGAATTCATATTGGGCATCCAGACAGCTGGTTTGCTCTGTGCTGATCCTATTGTCCGCGGGGTCGTAAATTAGGCCTTGATCCATTCTTTCTTTTTGTTCCATCTGAAGAACCTACTGCTGCATATTCTACGGTGTGTTAACCTAAATCTGACTTTATCTGCGTTTCATACACGGTGCACATGAAATCATAATGATTGGACTGCTTTCTGAATGCATCCGGAGGCAGTCCTTTTGAAGCTCTGAATACCTTACCAAAGTAATTGTCGTTGGAATAGCCTACCATATGCGCAATTTCCTGAATCGTATAATCCGAATTCGTAACCAGAAGACGGCAAGCTTGGCTGATCCGGAGTTCTTTTATGTATTGTCCTGGCGAGATGCCGTATTTTTTGTGAAATTCTTTGCACATATAAAATTTCGATAATCCGGCGTGGCTTGCCACTAAATCCAGGGTCAGATTCTCCGCGCAATAGTTTTGGTCAATATAGGCCTTGGCGTGATCGATTTTCGTAATTTCCCGGTGATAGCATGAAAGGGCGTAAGCGGTGATATCCATCCAGAACGTGTAGGCGGTTTTGCTGTTTTCAAAAAATGTCTCAAAATCGTGATGAAGTGCACGGTCGTATATAGAAAGCATTCGATCAATAAGACCGGATTCCTGTGTAAGGTGGATGACAGGACCTATGCTGCCATATATTTTCCGTAGTAATGGCAGGCACTCTTTTGAAAACTCAAGATATGGGGCATCCCAGTATTGGGCATGGGCAGGCAGGTAATAGCGGCTTTCGCCGGGAATTGCAATCAGGAAAACATCTCCCGGCAGAAGCGAATAGGAAATCCCTTTCATTTCCAGAGCCCCTTCTCCGCCGATGCAGCATTGCACCAGGCAATAATCGCCGCTTCTGTTTCGATTGTCCCAGGAGTAATCATGAGAATCAATGATGTGCCGTCCCGCCCCTTTCAGCGTCAAATAGGACAAATCAGAAGAAAAATGAAAGCCAATGGAATGGTGGGAAGACGTTTGGGTCATGTACGACACCTCCTGTGAAGGTATCCTATCATACTTTTTCTCAAAAGGCAATAATTTACCATGCAATACATATTCTTACCATTTATAATCGTATAAAAGTGTTATAGAATCTGTATTGACAGCAGGGACGGCAGAATGCGAGAACAAGAAAATACCTTTTCTCTTTACACAGTTTGATTTACCGTTCCTCAAAAATGGTGAGGTGCTGAGAAATGACGGAAGTAAAAACGATCAAATGCGAAATCCATCGTCAAAATGGGGAAAGCATCCATGCAGCATTCCCCGCAGTGCCGGGAATCTGGGAGCGGGAAGAAATCTATGTAGAAGTGTCCGAAAACCGGAGCTATGGATGCCGGTATGGTCAGATCCGGCTGAATATGCGTCAGGGTGCATTGAGAAAGGAAAAGCCACTTCGGGTATCCCTTCCAACAGTTCAGAGCCCGGAGAAAATCACGGCAATGTATATGCTCAATGACTGGTGGACGAGACCTGCTTTTGTAGAAGGATTTCAGGAGATCCCTGCCCGGACGCAGGTAGCTTTTCTAAAATACCCGGATCGCTTTGCGTGTCTTGTTCCCATGGTGGGAAAAACCTTTAAGACATATCTGGAAGCAGGAACAGAGCAAGAAGTCTGCCTGGAAATGCTGTCCAGCCTGGATGGGCAGACCGAGGTTGACGAACCGCTGTATGTCCTTGGAGAGGCAGACACACTGGCAGACGCGGTTCACAAGGTGTTTGCCTGGCTTACAAAGCGCATGGGGGTTCGAACACGGGAACAAAGGCGTATGCCGGAAATGTTCCGCTCTCTCGGCTGGTGCAGCTGGGATGCTTTTTACAGAGAAATCACAGAAGAAAAAGTCCGTCAGAAGGCCCGCGAGCTTGTGGAAAAGAAAATTCCTGTCCGGTGGATGCTGATGGATGACGGTTGGCTTTCTACCAAAGGAGAGCTGCTTTGCGATTTTGCTCCGGAGCCTGCAAAGTTCCCCAATGGTTTTGGGAAAATGATAGCAGATATCAAAGCGGAAAGCGACATTCGCTGGTTTGGCGTATGGCACGCACTTTGCGGATACTGGCAGGGTATTGCCCCGGAAAGCAAGCTGGAGGGGCAGGAACACGCCCACCTGTATCGAACCGCAGACGGGAAAATCATGCCCAATCCTCTGACGGGGGAAGGATTCTACCGGGACTGGTATGAAAAGCTTCACGCGGACGGAATCGATTTTGTGAAGGTAGATGGTCAGAGCTCCTTTTGGAGCTTTGCGGAAAACAGTCTCCCCATCGGCCCCGCGGCAAAGGGAATGCACCAAGCCCTGGAAGGCGGCGCTTCTTACATGGATGGTGCCATCATCAACTGTATGGGAATGGCGATGGAGAATATTCTGTCCAGACCGACCTCCGCAATTTCCAGAAACAGTGATGACTTTATGCCCAACAAAGAAAACGGCTTTGTGGAACATCTATTGCAGAATGCTTACAATTCGGTGTATCATGATGAGCTGTATTATTGTGACTGGGATATGTTCTGGACAAAGCATGAGGATGCCGTTAAGCACAGCCTGCTGCGGGCGATCAGCGGCGGCCCCATCTACGTCAGTGACCAAATTGGGGACACAAATCCGGATGTGCTGAAGCCATTGGTCTATCACAACGGCGAAATCCTGATGATGGATCATTCAGCAAAGCCTACAGAAGACTGCATGTTTTCGGATCCTATGAAGACGGGTGTATTAAAACTGCACAATACCGCTTCCTGGGGTTCTGTCAAGAAGGGCGGAGGCATTGCCGCCTACAATCTGACCGACGGCATACAGGACTTTTCATTCCGTCCGGCAGATATTCCGCAGCTGGAGGAATCCGACAACTATTGGGTGTACGATTATTTTGCCAAAAACGCTTTTTCGTTGGGCAAACAGGAAAGCTATGAGAGCAGGCTTGATTTGGGCGGCTTTGGATGGTTTGTCCTGCTTCCAAAGGGAAAATACGGCACCTGCCTGGGGCTGCTGGATAAATTTGTGGGGTTCACAGCGGTTGAAAGCATTTTCGAAAACGACAGCACTCAGACTGTGGTAGTCAAAGAGTCCGGAACACTGGGATGGCTTTCTGAAAAAGAGCCTCAAAAGGTCATGGTTAATTCCGTAGATGTGACGAGCAGTGTGAAAAAGAACGATTTTCTGTATGAAATAACGCTCCCGGAGGGACCCAACAAAACGGTGCTTTCCTTCGTCTGGTAATTTGCAAATAACAAAACCAGGGCTTTGTTCTCAGAATGTTCCTGAAAACGGACATTCTGGAGCAAAGCCCTGTTTTTTACTTTGTCAAAATAGCAAATCATTAAGCTTTGCTTTCCCTTGTTCTTTAAACTTGCGGCTCGCAGAACCTCTACCTATATAGATAGCGGCTCCCTGTTTATCCCGGGGCACTTTTTTATAAGCAGCTATTGCTTTTTACAATATTATATGGTATATAATATATAAGTTCATACATCATCTATGTCTAAAGGAGAAACGCCATGTCATTCAATACCGGGGCGGCGCTGCTGGATGCCATCGTGCTGGCCGTCGTCGGGCGGGAGGAAACGGGCACCTACGGCTACCGCATCACCCAGGATGTGCGCGCCGTACTGGACATATCCGAATCCACGCTGTATCCCGTTTTGCGCCGCCTGCAAAAGGACGGCTGTCTGACCGTCCACGATGCGCCGTTCAACGGCCGCAACCGCCGCTACTACCAAATCACACCCACCGGCCGTGCCCAGCTGGCGGGGTATCGCGCCGAATGGGACGCCTACACAGCCAAGATCGACCGACTATTTGAGGGGGAGACACAATGAACAAACAAACTTATTTAGCCAAGCTGGCGCAGCTGCTCGCCCCTCTGCCCGAGCAGGAGCGCCAGGATGCGCTGAACTACTACGAAGAATACTTTGACGCCGCAGGCCCGGAAGCTGAAGACGCCACCGCCGCCGAGCTGGGCGACCCCGCCGACGCTGCCCGCAAAATTTTGGAGGGCGAGGGCCTGATTCTGGACTCCGCCCAAGCCGCAGCAGGGGAGAGCAGCGACGCTGCCGACACCGCGCAGGATGCTGCCCCCCAACCAACTGGAGAAAATCCCCCCACTACCAAGCCTGAGCTCCACGGCCCGGCCGCCATCCCGCCGGTTATGGGCGTGTTGTTGGCTCTTGCCGCCGTGCTGGTCGTGGTCTGCGTCTTACTGATTGGCTTTTTCGGCGTGCGCCGCAGTTCTATTGCCGACACCGCCGAAACTTTCGTTGTCTCGGCTGTCGAGCAGTCTCAAGACGCTGACCCCACCACCGAGACCCCCGACAGTGAAAACGTTGAGGAAAGCGGCACCGCCGCCGAGGGTTCCTCCGATCCTGTGGATGATAACAACCCTCACACAATGGGCATGTCCTTTGGCAGCATCACCCCGCATGATGCCGTGCTGGACATTGATTACGGCCGCCTGACCATCGTGATTGATCCTGGTGCCACCAGCGTCGCCTTGCACTGTGAAAACATATACAGCAAGCGGTTCGACTTCACCTACACCGAGAATGAGCCGTTGACCATCCGCTACAAAGTGCCTGCCAACTGCGATTTGAGCAGCGAGCCGGAACCGGAGTTTGTTTTGTCCGTGCCGGATGCAGAGACCTTCCACTTTAAAAGGCTCTCCATCACTTCCGCCATGGGCGATGTGGAGTTTGACAACAATGAGACCATCACCGCCGACAGCATCGAACTGAACCTGGCCATGGGCAACTTTACCGGCGGCCTGGTACTGGCAGACAGTTTTACCGCCGATGTTGCCATGGGCAATTTTGACTTGGGCGTGCTGGTAGGCGCCAAGACCTGCCATGTCAATGCCGGGATGGGCAATATCGGCCTGACGGTGGACGGCAAGGCCGATGACTACACGCTGGACCTGCAGGCCTCGATGGGCGAGGTCGCCTTTAACGGCAAGGCACTGGGCACCAGCTACAGCCAAACGCCTACCACCGCCCGCCGCGTGACCCTGACCGCCGGGATGGGAGATGTGGTGCTGACGACGACGGAATAAAGCCGTTCCATGCCCCTGCATCTTCCGCGCGATTTCCATCATCGCATGTCAAAGTCATACTTCCCTTAAAATCTTTGGTGCAATATCCACAACTTTCTTTTTTGCGGTGCAAGAAAGATTTTCGCCAAAAGGTTTTGTATTTTGTCCGCGAATGTGGTACAATCTTTCTAATCAGTAAGATTAAGAAATTGTAGGAGTCAGGAGCGTGTAACATGGCATATTATTTCTCTGAACCGTCCCGCACCTTTGGTGAGTATCTGCTGGTCCCCGGCTATTCTTCTTCGGAGTGTGTCCCCACGGCTGTCAGCCTGAAGACCCCGCTGGTCAAGTACCACAAGGGCGAGGAGGATTGCCCTCTTGAAATGAACATCCCGATGGTCTCTGCCATCATGCAGTCCGTTTCCGGCGAGAAGCTGGCCATTGCACTGGCCAAGCAGGGCGGCGTTTCCTTCATCTACGGCTCTCAGACCATCGAGCAGGAAGCCGACATGGTCCGCCGCGTCAAGGCCTACAAAAAGGGCTTTGTCACTTCTGACTCCAACCTGCCGCCGGAGGCTACCCTCGGCGATGTGCTGGACCTGAAGACCCGCACCGGCCACTCCACCGTGGCCATCACCGATGACGGCACGGCCCACGGCAAGCTGCTGGGCATCGTTGCCTCCCGCGACTACCGCCTGTCCCGCATGACGATGGACCTCAAGGTCACCGAATTCATGACCCCGCTGGACAAGCTGGTCACCGCTCCCGACACCACCAGCCTGCATGATTGCAACGACATCATCTGGGACAACAAGATCAACTCTCTGCCCCTGGTGGACGCCGAAGGTCACCTGCAGTATATGGTCTTCCGCAAGGACTATGACTCCCACAAGGAGAACATCAACGAACTGCTGGACGAGAACAAGAGCTACGTCGTAGGCGCCGGCATCAACACCCGCGACTACGCCGAGCGCGTACCTGCTCTGGTGGACGCCGGTGTGGATGTCCTCTGCATCGACTCCTCTGAGGGCTTCAGCGAGTGGCAGTCCCGCACCATCGCCTGGATCCGCGAGAACTACGGCGATAAGGTGAAGGTCGGCGCTGGCAATGTTGTCGACCGCGAGGGCTTCCTCTTCCTGGCCAAGGCTGGCGCTGACTTCATCAAGATCGGCATCGGCGGCGGCTCCATCTGCATCACCCGCGAGACCAAGGGCATTGGTCGCGGCCAGGCTACCGCTGTCATTGAGGTTGCCAAGGCCCGCGACGAGTACTACAAGGAGACCGGCATCTATATTCCCATCTGCTCCGACGGTGGTATCGTGCAGGATTACCACATCACTCTGGCCCTGGCTATGGGCGCCGACTTCGTCATGCTGGGCCGCTACTTTGCCCGCTTCGACGAATCCCCCACGAACAAGCTGCGCGTGGGCGGCAACTACGTCAAGGAGTACTGGGGCGAGGGTTCCAACCGCGCCCGCAACTGGCAGCGCTACGACCTGGGCGGCGCCCAGAAGCTGAGCTTCGAGGAAGGTGTTGACTCCTACGTGCCCTACGCCGGCCCCCTGGCCGACGGCGTGCAGACCACCCTGTACAAGGTGCGCTCCACCATGTGCAACTGCGGTGCGCTCTCCATTCCCGAGCTGCAGGAGAAAGCCCGCCTGACCGTCGTTTCCTCTACCTCTATCGTTGAGGGCGGCAGCCACGACGTCATCCTGAAAAACGGCCCGCAGAACCGTTGATTTTACCTTTATAAACAGCAGCAGCCCCGCCAAACGGCGGGGCTGTTTTTGGGTTTAGGTCAGGTTTTGTCCGGCTTTTTCTCTGCCGCAGCCCCGCCAAAAAACACGATGGGCGCCAACAGTAAGAACGGATTGGCAGAGAGGAGGAAAGGCTTGTTTTCCATGAACAGGTAAAGCGTTAAGGCCAGCAGGCAGATCGTCTCGGTGGAGCGATACTTTTTGGCTAACCGCCAGAGCAGCAGCAGGAAGAACGCCGCCACTAAAATAGCGCCCAGGATGCCCTTGTTCATCGGCACAGCCAGGAAGGTGTTGTCAATGGCGTGGTGCTCGTCGCCGTCAGTAGGCAGACCGCCCAGCAGGGTGAGGGGAGAACCCCAGAACACGTTGTGCCAAATCTCGAACCGGCCGGACAGGAAGATGCTCAACAGCAGAATCGCCATGTGGTCGTAGGGCCACTCGGGGTTATAAATGTACCCGGCGTAGAGGCTGAACACCACCAGCATCACCGGCACAGCCAGCACAAAGGCGTACCAAATTTTGTTATCAAACAGCTTGGGGAAGAATTTCTGCACGGCGAACAGCAGGAGCATGACCGCCATACCGCCGAATGCGCCGCGGCTGCCGGGGACCTTGTAGGTAAAAATAGCCAGCGCGGCCAGGCCCATCCAGTCGATAGCGCACAGTTTATCGTGCCGCAGCCAGCCCCAGGCGAAGAACACGCCCGCCAACCGCGCACCGAAGCCGTTGTAGTGGCCGTAGCCGAAATCCCAGTTGCGGCAGTAGAAATTGTAGGGCATCAGCGGGGTAGCAAAGTGCAGCAGCTGCACCACCAGCAAGCCCGCTACGGCCGCAGCCAGATAGACGCGAAGGGCAGCTTTTATGTCGATGTCTTTCGCGCCCAGCCCTACCAGTGCGGCCAAGAAAAACCACACATCATCGCCGTACCAGGTGGCAAAAGCCGTGTAGGCCAGCACCAGCGCCGCCAGAATCGACTGCCAGCGGGCCTCGTAGTCTGTCAGCAAAAAAATCTTAACGCCCAGCAGTGCCACCGCGCCGCCCGTCAAAGTCAGGCGGGCCAAGCTGCTGAAAGTCGGCAATGCTGCCTGGATATTGGAGCTGAACACCTCCGACAAGATCAGCAGCAGCACGATGGCCGCGCAGTACGCCTTTTGCGCCAAAGGTTTATATTGGGAAAGCAACATGGAGTTGTCCTTTCTTTTGGTTTAGGGCAATACCGCATAATTCTAAGTGCCGATACGGCGAGCGAGGTGCGGCAGATGCTAAGCCAAAAGCGCAGATAATACTTTGTGTATTATCGAGCATTTTGGCAACGCAGATGCCGTGCCGCAGCCGCCGGAGCGGTGCTTAAGCCGTCAGGCGGGAATTGTGCGGTATTGCCTTAGATAGATAAGGTGATTATACCATACTTTTAAAGAAAGGGGAAGTAGGCGCGTACCAGCCCACAGCAGAACACCATTCGGCAACATTACTAAAACAAAACATCTGGCATTGTGCAAAATACTGGTTGACACCACCGGCAAAATCCGCTAGAATAATCTCATTAATTCAAATGCAAAGATGGGGAGAAAGCCATATCCATTCCGTTGCAGAGAGCCGTCGGTTGGTGCAAGACGGTGCGGCAGATATAGCGTCACTGGCCCCGGAGCAGCTATGCTGATAGCGTTTCCCGCTGTAGGCATGGCCGGCACCTGACCGTTATCACGCAGGAGCGATTCGCCGTTTGCTTGTTTTACGCAAACTCGCTGATCGTACAGAGAGGTCGCATCAGCGACAATGAGAGTGGTACCGCGGGTACAGCAACTGTAAATTTGCTCCCGTCTCTCAAAGGCAATCCGCCTTTGGGGGACGGTTTTTTATTTACCTCCTCCAATGGCTTCACAGCTTTGAAGGAGGCATTTTTATTATGATGGACGCAACCAAGTATCATGTAGGGTATTATCCGCCACCGGTCGAGCCCGGCCATGTGTATGAGTGGACCAAAAAGGACCACATCGAAAAGGCCCCGGCCTGGTGCAGCGTGGATCTGCGCGACGGCAACCAGAGCCTGATCGTCCCAATGAGCCTGGACGAAAAGCTGGAATTCTACGATATGCTGATCAAGATCGGCTTCAAGGAGATCGAGGTTGGTTTCCCGGCCGCCAGCGAGACTGAGTACGAGTTCCTGCGCAAGCTCATCGACGGCAACCGTATCCCCCAGGATGTCACCGTCCAGGTGCTGACCCAGTGCCGCGACCACATCATCCGTAAGACGTTTGAGGCCGTCAAGGGTGCGCCCCGCGCCATCATCCATTTCTACAACTCCACCAGCGTCGCCCAGCGCGAGCAGGTGTTCAAGAAGTCCAAAGAGGAGATCAAGCAGATCGCCGTCGACGGTGCCAAGCTGGTCAAGCAGCTCAGCGAAGAGTATGAGGGCAACTTCCTGTTTGAGTACAGCCCCGAAAGCTTTACCGGCACCGAGCCGGAGTACGCCGTGGAAGTCTGCAACGCCGTGTTGGACATCATGCAGCCCACGCCGGACCGCCCCATGATCATCAACCTGCCGGTCACGGTGGAGATGAGCATGCCCCACATCTACGCCAACCAGATCGAATGGTGTTCCAACCATCTGAAACATCGTGACAGCGTTATTCTTTCCACCCATCCGCACAACGACCGCGGCTGCGGCGTGGCGGATGCCGAACTGGCCGTGCTGGCCGGTGCCCAGCGCATCGAGTGCTGCCTCTTCGGCAACGGCGAGCGCACCGGCAATGTGGACGCCATCACCCTGGCCATGAACATGTACAGCCACGGCGTGGACCCGCACCTCGATTTCAGCGACATGCCCAAGATCTGCGAGATTTACGAGCGCGTGACCCGCATGCACGTCTACGAGCGCACGCCGTATGCCGGTGCCCTGGTGTTCGCGGCCTTCAGCGGCAGCCATCAGGACGCCATCGCCAAGGGCATGACCTGGCGCAAGGAAAAGAAACTGCATGAGTGGACCTGCCCCTACATCCCTATCGACCCGCACGATATTGGCCGTACCTACGATGCCGACGTCATCCGCATCAACAGCCAGAGCGGCAAGGGCGGCATCGGCTTCCTGCTGCAGCAGAACTACGGCTATAACCCGCCGCCGAAGATGCGCGAGGATCTGGGCTACCGCGTCAAGGATGTCAGCGACCACGAGCACCGCGAACTGAGCGTGAAGGAAGTGCTGTACGTCTTTGAGACTGCCTACCTCAACCACAACAGCCCGCTCAACATCCCCGAAGCACATTTCGTCCAGAACGCGGACAACACGATCACCGCCAACATCACACTGTCGGTCAACGGCAAGGAGACCAAGTGCTCCGCCACAGGCAACGGCCGCCTGGATGCCGTGGCGACCGCCATCGAGCAGCAGACCGGCATGCACTTCACCCTGATACATTACAGCGAACACGCGCTGGATTCCGACACTGACTCCCGTGCCTGCTCCTACGTCGGCCTGAAATGGGCCTCTGGTGAGGAGACCTGGGGCTGCGGCACCCATACCGACATCATCGTAGCCGGTATCAAGGCGCTGGTGAGTGCGATCAATAATAAATAAGGGCTTTTAAAACGGAGGGAACACCATGGGAATGACCATGACACAGAAGATCCTGGCCGCGCATTGCGGAGAAGCAGCCGTGACCGCGGGCCAGCTCATCAACGCCCAACTCGACATCGTGCTGGGTAACGACATCACCACCCCGGTGGCTATCAACGAGTTTGAGAAGGCCGGTTTTGACTCGGTGTTTGACCGCACCCGCGTCAACATCGTGCTGGACCACTTTGTACCCAACAAGGACATCAAGAGCGCCACCCAATCCAAGCAGTGCCGCCAGTTCGCTGACAAATACGACATCCTCAACTTCTACGATGTGGGTGAGATGGGTGTCGAGCACGCGCTCCTGCCCGAAAAGGGCATCGTAACCGCGGGCGACTGTATCATCGGTGCCGACAGCCACACCTGCACCTACGGCGCGGTGGGCGCGTTCTCCACCGGTGTTGGCTCTACCGATATGGCCGCCGGCATGGCCAAGGGCGTGGCCTGGTTCAAGGTGCCCGCCGCCATCAAGGTCGAGCTGACCGGCGCCATCCAGCGCCCCGTCACCGGCAAGGACGTCATCCTGCACCTGATCGGTGAGATCGGCGTTTCCGGCGCGCTGTACAAGAGCCTGGAGTTCGTGGGCGAGGGTGTCAAGAGCCTGACCATGGAAGACCGCCTCTGCATCTGCAACATGGCCATCGAGGCTGGTGCCAAAAACGGCATCTTTCCGGTAGACGAAATCACCGAAGCCTACCTGAAGGGCCGCAGCCAGCGCCCCTGGGTCAAGTACGAAGCCGATCCCGATGCCGAGTACGAGCGTACCGTCACCATCGACCTGACCACGCTGGAGCCCACCGTCAGCTACCCGCACCTGCCGGAGAACACCCACCTGGCTAAGGAGGGCAAGGACATCAAGATCGACCAGATCGTCATCGGCTCCTGCACCAACGGCCGCATCGAGGATATGCAGGCTGCCTACGAGGTGCTGAAAGGCAAGCACATCGCCAAGGGCGTGCGCGGCATCATCATCCCCGCCACCATGGCCGTGTACAAGGAGTGCATCCTGCGCGGATACACTGAGGCGTTCATCGATGCAGGCTGCATCGTCTCCACCCCCACCTGCGGCCCCTGCCTGGGCGGCTACATGGGCATTTTGGCGGCAGGGGAGCGCTGTGTTTCCACCACCAACCGCAACTTTGTGGGCCGCATGGGCCACGTGGACTCCGAGGTCTACCTGGCCAGCCCCGCCACCGCCGCAGCCAGCGCGCTGACCGGCTACATCACCGATCCGAGGGAGGTTTGAGCCATGAACGCAAAAGGACCTGTTTTTAAATACGGCGACAATATCGACACTGACGTTATCATCCCGGCCCGCTACCTGAACACCCAGAGCGCCGCCGAGCTGGCCAGCCACTGCATGGAAGACATCGATAAGACGTTCATCACCCGCGTCAAGCAGGGCGACCTGATGGTGGGCGGCGAGAACTTCGGCTGCGGCTCCTCCCGCGAGCATGCGCCCGTAGCCATCAAGGCCGCCGGCATCAGCTGCGTCATCGCCAAAAGCTTTGCCCGTATCTTCTACCGCAATGCCATCAACATCGGCCTGCCGATTTTGGAGTGCCCCGCCGCCAGCGAGGCCATCAACGAGGGCGACATCGTCAGCGTCAACTTTGACACCGGCGTTATCACCGACGAGACTACCGGCCAGACTTTCCAGGCCGCCCCATTCCCGGAGTTTATCCAGAACATCATCAAACAGGGCGGCCTGATGAACAGCTTGAAAGATTGAGGAGTCATCCATGAATAAAAACATTGCCCTGATCTACGGCGACTGCTCCAGCCCGGAGATCGTGACCCAGGCGGTGCGCGTGCTGGACAAGATTGCTGCCAAGCACGGCCACACCTTTAGCTACACCCGCGCTTACATGGGCGGCGAAGCCATCGATAAATTCGGCGACCCGCTGCCTGCTGTCGAGCTGGAAAAGTGCAAACAGTCCGACAGCGTGCTGCTGGGTGCCATCGGCGGTCCCAAGTGGGAGGGCATGCCCGGCGACCGTCGCCCCGAGAAGGGCCTGCTGCGCCTGCGCGCGGGCATGGGCCTGTACGCCAACAACCGCCCGGCCAAGATCTGGCCCCAGCTGGCGGATGCCTCCCCGCTGAAAAAGTCCATCGTGGACCAGGGCATCGACTTTATCGTCGTGCGTGAGCTGATTGGCGGCGTCTACTTTGGCGAGCATAAGACCATCGAGCAGAACGGCGAGAAGGTCGCCATCGACACGATGCCGTACTCTGAGCATGAGATCGAGCGCATCGGCCGTATCGGCTTTGAGACGGCCATGAAGCGCCGGAAAAAGCTGACCTGTGTGGACAAGGCTAACGTGCTGGACACCAGCCGCCTGTGGCGCGCCGTCATGCACCGCCTGCAGGCCGAGTACCCCGAGGTAGAGTACAGCGAGATGTTCGTAGACAACTGCGCCATGCAGATCTGCAAGAACCCCGCGCAGTTTGACGTTATCGTGACCGAGAATATGTTCGGCGATATTTTGTCCGACGAAGCCAGCGAAATCACCGGCAGCATCGGCATGGTGCCGTCCTCCTCCCTGGGCGAGGGCACCTGCGGACTGTATGAGCCGATCCACGGCTCTGCGCCCGATATTGCCGGGCAAGACGTGGTCAACCCCATCGCCTGCATTCTGTCTGCCGCTATGATGCTGCGCTACAGCTTCGATATGCCCGCCGAGGCCGACGAGATCGAGGCGGCTGTCAACGCTGTTCTCGACGAGGGCTACCGCACCGCCGACATGATGGCCGAAGGCTGCATCAAAGTCGGCTGCACCGAGATGGGCGATAAGATTTTGGAGAATATTTAACCTACCCCTGCCATTCACTTAGGGAGAGTCTTGTTTAAAGTTCTTTTGCTCCTTTTCTTTCAAGAAAAGGAGAGCCCCCGCTGGATTGTGCGAACCAGCGAGGGCTGTTTTTATTGTTTTTTGCTGTCGACCACGTCACGCCAGGGGCGGGCATCGGCCAACTGATTGCAGCGGTGGGTGCGCCAAGCGCGCAAGGCCAGGGTAAGCACCGCAAACAGCGCGGCGGCCACCACGTTGGGGATGCCAATGTTGGGCAGATTGGGGTAGACCCAGTTGTAAATCAGCCCAAACTCCACAAGCCACAACGCCAGCAGCACCGTCTGCGCACTGCCATAGCGCAGCCCCTTGCCGTAGGAAAGCCAGGACGCGGGAACGATGCGCTGCATCAGCCAAGCGCTGGGCATCATCACCACGATGCAAATCCCTAGCATGGCAGCGTCAAAATGGCTGTCCCAGGCACCACGCAGCAGCAGATAGGTCGTTGACATCGCCAGCCCGTAAATGCACATCCATACCAGGCTGTCCAGCATGTAGTCTATTAGTTTGGGGTGGGGAATGCTGGCCAGCAGGTCCAGCTTAAAAGTCTCCACGTCACCGATGACGGCGGGCAGGTATTGGCCGTCTGCCTCGGCGCTGGCCGCCATGGCGATCAGGTCCTTGCGCACCAGCTCCACATCGTAATTGATGCCGCGGCTATTGCTAATGGTGTTCAGGATGTCGGTGATGGTGTCGCGGTCGCACTCGGCCAGCGTGGAAAAGATGAGGTTGTTTTCCTGTTTCAGTTGTTTGTACTCGTTGCGGAACTTCATGTTCAGTCCTCCTCGCCCTGTAAAATATGGTTGACGGCGGCGCTGGCGGCACGCCAGGCAGCCGTGAATTCCTGCAGATAGGTCTCTCCGTCCGGCGTGAGCTGGTAATATTTGCGGCTCGGCCCGCCGGAACCCGCGCGGTACTCGGCGCCAATCAGCCCCTTGCGCTCCAGCCGCAACAGCAGGGGATAGAGTGTGCCCTCGGTCAGGTCGGCAAAGCCGCTGTCCCGCAAGGTGGTGGCAATGGCATAGCCGTAGGTCGGTTCCCGGTCAATGATCTTTAAAATGCAGCCTTCCAGCGTACCCTTGCGCAACTGTGCTTGGTCGAACAAAGCTTGCCCTCCTTCCGCTACCTTGTATTACCATGGTGTTGTTTGAGTACATTGTAATACATAGTAGTAGCGTTGTCAATAGGTGTTGTGCAAAAAAAAGAGCGCCAGTCTCCCGGCGCCCCAAAGGACGAAATCACTTTTTACGCAGCCTATACCAGACATTTGCCACAGCATCAAATGTCTTGCTCACCGGTGCGCTGGCCAGCAGGCAGACACAGCCCAAGGCCTCCAGCAGCACAAATACTACCGTGACCGGCAGCGGCTTTTCGTGGGCGAGCCGGAAAAAGCCCAGTTCGCTGTAAAACGCAAAAATCGGCATATGGAAAAGATAAACCGCCAGCGTCTTTTTGCCTAGGCCTGCAAAGGCCTTGCATCCGCCCAGGGCGGCGATCAGCGCCAGGCTGGTCACAATACCGATGGCGTAAAACCGTGCCCGGTCGGGCATGGCATACCCCTCGCCGTAGGCGACATCGTTAAAAATCTTGGCACTTTCCCGCAGCTGACCTTCCTGCAGCATCAGGCTGCGGAAATACAGCCCGTAGCAGACCACCAGCGCCCCCGCCGGGGCCAGCCGCATCACAGGGCTGGTCGCGGCCAGGTCATCCAGCCGGTCGATCTGCGGGCGGAACAGCACGCCGAACGCATAAAATGGGTAGTAAGCAAACACGCGCACCAGTGTGAACGGCCAATCCACATTGCCGGCCCACAGGCCCAGCGCCACGGCACCTGCCAGGCCCAGCAGGGCAAAAGGCAGGCCCTTATCTCGCAGACGGGTCAACAGCGGCAGGGTCAGATGCCAGAAGATCAGCGCGTACAGATACCACATGTGCCGCCAGGGCAGCAAAAACGCCAGCAGCAACCCGCCGGAGGCAGCAAAATCCTCCCGCAAAATTACGGCGCGGAACGCCAGCATGATTGCCTGGCCCACGGCGTACAGCCACACCTGCTGGGTGATAAGCTTCCACAAACTGAAATGCGCCACCAGCCCGCTGCAAATGCAGAACAACGCCATATGGAACAGGTAAATGCAGATAAACGTCGCCCCGATGGGCTTGAAGCCGAAGCGGAACTGCTCCATAAAATGCCCCAGCACCACCAGCAGGATGCCCAGGCCTTTCATAATATCAATATAATCGCGGCGTGCGGTTTTGTTGTTTGACATAGAACCTCCTTGGGATAGCAAAAGACCCCCTCTGGGTGGGTGACTCCCCGCAGTGCGGGGAGATGTCGCAAAGCGTCAGAGGGGACCGGGTCCGAAGGACTCCGCTGATAGGCAGTGGGGGAGAGAGCCTAAAATTTAGCAGCCGCTCATTTATTTGTCTCTCCCTCCGCCCCTTCGGGGCACCTCCCTCACAGAGGGAAGCTTTTAAGGTCGCATCACTTTTTAATGATTTCCCCAGAATCCACCTTGGTTAGGGCTTCCACCTCGGCACCGGCCTTTACGATGCCGCCGGGGGCAACATGCACACCGCGGCCCAGGACCGCGTCGTGGTCCACGATAGCCCCGCCGTTGATGATGCAGCCCACGCCCAGATGCGCATCGGCACCCACATAAGCCTGGGGCAGGATCACACAGCCCGGCTCCAACACAGCACTGGGGCTGACGGCCGCCATATCACTGATAAACACCGGCGTGTCATACCCGGCCGCTGCCAGCTTTTGCAGCAGCTCCACGCGCAGAGCGTTGTCGCCCAGGGCCACAAAGGCCGGGCGGCCCGGTTTCAGCAGCTTAGGGTCGGCGTAGTCACGCAGGCCGCCCACGCAGCCGGGGGCGCTATCGTCGAGGAATTCCGCCTCACCCCAGCCTTCGGCCGAGAGCCAATCCGCCAGCTGGCGGCCAAAGCCGCCCTTGCCCAGGATCAGCGGGTGATTTTTGGTGATGCTGATAGAAATGAATGCCATACTTATCCCTCCTGTGCCGTTTCGGCAGTCTCACCGTTCAGGGTCTCCACAACATCTGGGTCCGCGCTTTCCAGGCTGGTGCGCGGGTGCACGGCCAGCGGGTCGGGCAGGGTGCCCGTCTCCAACTGCTGCAATGCCCGCGGTATGCCGGGGAAGAACCGTGCAATGCCGGTCCCGGCGCAGTGCAGGCCATCAAAAAAGTCTGTTTCCTCTAAGCCGTCGATGCACTCGGGGTCGTAGCTGCCATACAGCGGCACGTTATTTTGGGCGCAGTATTCGCGCAGCCAGTTCTCCACCTGGAAGAACCCCCTGTGCAGTTCCGGCTCGGTGATCAGGTAACCATAGAGGTACGGGTGCCAGGGCGACAGCACCAGAATCACGGTAGTGCCTTGCTCCCTGGCGTAGTCCATAAAGGACTCAAACGCCTGGACCTGGGTGGTGCTCATCTCGTCGAAGCCCTCCATGTGCACGCTGTTAAAGCTCATGCAGGCTTCGGCGGCCAGGGTGCGGATCTGATCCGCTGTCTGGGTACGGAACGCCACATCGTACAAAACGCTGCCGTCCGACCGCTTGATCGTCGTTGTCTGGTCGTAGGGGTCGCCCTGCACAGGGTTGAACTCGATGGTATTGCCGTCGTCATCGGTGACGGTGGTCTGGCCGCGGTTCTTTATGTAGTAGTCCACGTTGCCCTGGAAGTAGGCCGGGTCGGCTAGCGCCTTCCACAGCTCCACCTTGTCCGGCTCCTCATAATCGGTGGGGACGTTCAGCACCTTGGTCAAAAACTCGTTGTACAGGTCAGCGTCGGCGCGGGAATCAAAGGCGTCCTCGCTGCCGTAAAAGACCCAGGGGTCGATACTCCACAGCAGCACCTTGGGCGTTTTGCCGTAGCTGACCATCTTGTAGTAGCTGGTCATATTGTCGCGCACGTCCGCGCCGGTAACGCCCATATTAAAGAAGGTATCCACGCCGGTGTTTTCCCGGTTGAACTGCAGCACGCGGCTGGAGCCAATGCCAATGGCCTCGGGGGCCTGCTCCACATCCTGCGCAAACAATTGTACCACCTGGCGCTCGTCCATCTGCTCGAAGTTGGTCACATCGTACCCCTGCAGCATCAGGTCCACGATGCGGCGGGGTGCCAGTGCGCCCTGGAACAGGCCGCTGCGGTCCACGTTATAGCTGAACGCCACCATGAACACAAGGATGGGTACCAGCAGCACCAGGCGGCTGGCGGTTTTCAGGCCAAAGTAGATGCGGCGGATCAGGCCGTGCAAAAACCACAGCAAGGGATTGCGGCGGCGCTTGCGGCGCTTTTTGGGGGCCGCCTTTTTCGGCTTTGCCGCTGGGGCGGCCGGGGCCGCGCCGTTGGTATCGCGCTGAATTTTAACCGGCGGCGCGGGGATCGGGGTAGGGGATTTAGCCATAATGCACCGCCTTTCGTTAATATTGCTGGTAGATGAACGCCGACTGGCCGAACGCCGCGAAGAACAAGATCGCGGCCGCCGCGGCGTAGTAGAGGGTCCAGCGCAGCGGCCAGACCTGCTCACGGATCCAGCGGGTCACACTGCGTCCGCCGTGCTCCACGGCCAGCACCACAAAGGTGCCAAACAGCAGCACCACCGGCAAACGACCATCGATGCCGCAATCCAGCAGCATCTGCTGCACCTGGTGCCAGCTGCCGGCCAGGCCGTTCCAGCCTTGCAGCATGCTGCCGTAGATGGCGAACGGGTCAGCGTTGTACAGCGCCGCCGCGAAGAACACGAGGGTCCCGCAGAACAGCAAATCGGTGATGGTCACCTGGCAGACGGCCTTCAGCCATGCCTGGCGGTACAGCGGATTGAATTTTTCAAGCTTCTTGCGGGCCTTGGCGGTCATGGCGCCAAAGGCAGCGCACAGGCCGCAGGCAAGGCCCCAGGCCAGGTACCGCCAATCGGCCCCGTGCCACAGGCCGCTGCACAAAAACACAATGACGATGTTTAAGTAGTGCCGCCAGGGCGCGCAGCGGCTGCCGCCCAGCGAGAAGTAGACGTAATCTCGGAACCAGCCGGTCATCGAGATATGCCAGCGGCGCCAGAAATCGTTGAAGCTGCGGGCCTCAAAGGGGGAGTTGAAGTTCTCGATCAGGTCATAGCCCAGGATGCGCGCCGCGCCCAGCACGATGTCGCAGCAGCCCGAAAAGTCCATATACAGCTGCACAGCAAACAGCACCGTGGCGGCAAACAGGTTAGGGCCGCTCATCTCCGACATATTACCGTAGACGAAGGAAACGTACTGGCTCAGGTTATCGGCGATGACCATCTTTTTGGTGTAGCCCCACAACATGCGGAACGCGCCGCCCGCGCAGCGGTTGTAGCTGAAGCGGCGGCTTTTTTGAATTTGCGGGCGCATCTGGGGGTAGCGCTCAATGGGGCCGGTGATGAGCGTGGGGAAGAAGCTGACGAACAGCGCATAGTGCAGCGGGTTTGTTTCGACCTTGCAGCGTCGTTTATACACATCGATGGTGTAGCTCATCGCCGCAAAGGTGAAGTAGCTTAACCCCAAGGGTGCCAGCAGATTGTCCCGGTGGCTGAGGATGCTGCCGCCGAGGGTATCGGCCAGCATGTTCCAGTATTTGTAGTAAACCAGGATGCCAACGCCGCCCAGCACCGTCACCAGCAGCGCCAACACCCGCACAGGTTTGGCCTTGACTTTGCCGATGATGAGGCCGCACAGCCAGCTGACCGCCGTGGCCCCCAGCAGCACACCTACCAGCGGGCGGTTGACGGGGTCATAGCAGAAAAATCCATAACTGGCCGCCAGCAGAAAGTAGGGGCGCAGCACCCGCGGCAACAGATAATGCACCAGCGCCACTGCCACAAAAAAAGCGATAAACAACAGCGATGTGACCGCCATTGACTGATCCTCGCACAGGAACGCGAGGATCTGCTCCCAAGTGATCGTCATAGTGGATACTCTCTCTTCCGCTTTTGTAACGTCTTTTTATAACGTATTATCGGTTCTTTTCTTCCAGATCGCGCACACGCTTTTCCAAAATGGCGTTAGCCTGGGTCAGCCGCTTGCACTTTTCGGCCAACTGGGTGATAGCGATGCTCAACGAAAGCAGCACCACCAGCACAAAGCAGAACATCAGCAAAAATACCAGGTTGACCGGCATTTCAATGGACAAAACGTCCCGCAATACGTAAATTACGTAGGGGAACGCCGCCGCAATGACCAGCGCCACCGCCAGCAAAAGCCACAGCAGGCTGTACTTTACACTCATCAACCCGCGCTTGAGCAGGGTAAAAATGATGCACAGCAGCACCAGCGCACCCAGCACCATAAACAGCTGCAATTGTGGGGTCATGCCTTGCCTCCTTTTACCTTATGGATGGAGAAGCGGTCGATGATGAGCGCCAGCGACACTTTGATCATGTAGTAGGCGCTTTTAAAGCTGTGGATGCTGGACACACCGCCCTGGCGTTCTTTCATGATAACGGGGGCCTCGCCCACCGAGAAACCCGCCAGGCTGGCGGCGAGGATAGCCTCCGGCTCCGGGTAATCAATGGCGTAGTGACGTGCAAAATAGGCGGTCATTCGGGCGTTGCAGGCGCGGAAACCGCTGGTAACATCCAGCACGCGCTTGCCGCACAGCAGGTGGATCAGCCAGCTTAAAAAACGGATGCCCACCCGGCGCATGAAGCTGGTCTGGAAACCCTCCTTTTTAATAAAGCGGCTGCCGATGCACATATCGTAGGTGCCGTCCAGCACGGGCTGCACCACTTCCATCAGGTAGGCGGGGTCGTGCTGGCCGTCACCATCCATCTGCACGGTCACGTCGTAGCCGTTGTGCACAGCGTACTGGTAGCCGCACTGCACGCCGCCGCCAATGCCCAGATTGACCGGTAGGTCCAAAAACGGGTAATGGTGGGCGCGCAGGATGTCGGCACTATGGTCGGTAGAGCAATCGTTGATGACAAGGAAATCCACCTGCGGGCAGGTGGACTGCAGATGTTCCACCGTTGCCACGATGTTTTCTTCCTCGTTATAACAGGGGATCAACACCAAAATTTTTTTATCCAAAAGGGGGTACCTCGTGTTTTCTTATTCTCCCCGCAGGGTAAAGCTTTCCAGGCGGCGCAGCAGTTCAGTGCGGCGGTAGTGGGCTTCGTAGTAGGCTTTGGCTTTGGCGCCCAGGGCGGCGCGGCCCTCGGGAGCCATGCGGTACAGCGCCAGCAGGTTGGCCGCCAGTGCGGCCTGGTCGCAGGCAGGGCTGACAAGGCCGCCGCCGCTTTCCTTGACCGCCTCGTACCCGGCGCCGTTCATACTGGCCACCACCGGCTTACCCGCGGCCATATAGCTGGCCAGCTTGCCGGGCACTGTCAGGCCTAAGTCTGGGGAATCAGACAGGGAGATCAGCAGGGCATCGGCCAAGGTTGTAAAACTCGGCACCTTTTCTGCGGGTACACTGCCATAAAAGGTCACCGCATCCCCGGCGTGGAGTTCTTCAGCCAGGGCTTGCAAGCTCTCGCGGCTCATGCCGTCGCCCACCAGCAGCAGATGCAGGTTTTCGGCCCCGGCAGCGCGGGCATCCAGCACGGCGCGCAGCACCATATCCAGGCTTTGTGCCGGGGTAAACGTGCCGGTGAACACCAGGTTGAATCGCCCGGAAAAGCGGGCTTCCAGCTCTGGGTCATGGCAGGGGACAGCGTAAAAATCCTCGCAGTACTGCGAAATTACGGCCACGTCTTTTTCCGGCTTGCCGGTGCGGGCGATCAACCGCTTTTGCAGCGGTACGCTCATGGCAATCAGGCGGTCGGCGCGCTTATACAGGCTGTCGCTGACCGTCTGGGCCACCCAGCGCATAAAGCTGTTTTTGACCGGAAGTACGCTGTACAGGTTCTCCGGCCAGAGGTCCAGCACATAGTTGGTAAAGGGAATTTTATGCTTTTTGGCATATTTAATGGCCGGCCAGCACATCAGCACCGGGCTGGTGTTGAAGCAGAACACTGCATCGTACCCGCCGGGCAGGCGGTTCAGCGCCCCCGCCGCGTAGAGCGGCCAGCTGACGTAGTTCAAAAAGATCGTCTTGCCGGTGTTTCCCTTGCGGGGAATCTCCCGTGCACGGAAAATGTGCGCCCCTTTGTAGGTTTCCTCAAAGGGGCCGTCCGCGCTGTAGCCGGAGAACCACTCGCCCTTGGGGTAGTTGGGCAGGCCACAGAGCACGTCCACGTCCAGTCCATCCTGCACAAAGCCCTCGACAATATCATTGATCCGGAAATTTTCCGGCCAAAAATGCTGGGTCACGACCAAAATTCGCATAGGTTTGTTGTTCCAATCTTAGTTCTTCCGCCACACCATCTTGTTGACCACGCCGGTGTAGCTCTGGATGATCTTGACCACCTTGGTGGAGACATCCTCGGTGTAGTAAGGCACAGGGATGCCGTAATCGTGGTTGGCGTTCATGGCCACGGCGGTCTCAACGGCCTGCTCCACGCCGCCGGCGCGGATGCCGGCCAGCACAAAGCAGCCCTTATCCAGCGCTTCGGGGCGCTCGGTGGAGGTGCGGATGCAGACCGCCGGGAAGGGATGCCCCACGCTGGTAAAGAAGCTGGATTCCTCCGGCAGCGTGCCGGAATCCGAGATGACCGCAAAGGCGTTCATCTGCAGGTGGTTGTAATCGTGGAAGCCGAGAGGCTCGTGCAGCTTGACGCGCTCGTCCAGCTTGAAGCCCATAGCATCCAGCCGCTTTTTGCTGCGGGGGTGGCAGCTGTACAAAATCGGCATGTCGTAGGTCTCGGCCAGATGGTTGATGGAGGTAAACAGGTCGATAAAATTCTGCTCTGTATCGATGTTTTCCTCGCGGTGGGCGGAGAGCAGCATGTACTTCTGCGGCTCCAGGCCCAGGCGCTCCAGCACATCGCTGGCCTCGATCTTGGCGAGGTTGGCGTGCAGCACTTCGGCCATCGGGGAACCGGTGACGAAGGTACGCTCCTTGGCGGTGCCCTCGGCGTTCAGGTAACGGCGGGCATGCTCAGAATAGCACATATTCACGTCAGAAATATGGTCCACAATGCGGCGGTTGGTCTCCTCGGGCAGGCACTCGTCAAAGCAGCGGTTTCCGGCCTCCATATGGAAGATGGGAATATGCAGGCGCTTGGCCGCAATGGCAGACAGGCAGCTGTTGGTGTCGCCCAGGATCAGCAGGGCGTCAGGCTTTTGCTCCACCATCAGAGCGTAGGATTTTGCAATAATGTTGCCGATGGTCTCGCCCAGGTCCTTTCCGACGGCGTCCAGGTAGAAGTTGGGCGCACGCAGGCCCAGGTCCTCAAAAAAGACCTGGTTCAGGTTATAATCGTAGTTCTGGCCGGTGTGGACCAGGATCTGGTCAAAGTAGACATCGCACTTTTTGATAACGGCCGACAGCCGGATAATTTCCGGTCGGGTACCGATGATGGTCATGAGTTTGAGTTTGTTCATATTGCACCTCTCTTTTGAAGTCCCCTCTGGGAGGGTGACTCCCCACGGTGCGGGGAGATGTCGCGCCAGCGACAGAGGGGTCCGGCTACGAAGTCGTCCCGCGTAAGCGGGTGGGGGAGAGAAACTAATAAATGTCCGAAGTTTCGGGCCTCGGCACGGCTCTCTCCCTCTGCCCCTTCGGGGCACCTCCCTCGCAGAGGGAGGCATAAAAGCCGCATCACACTTTCAGCCCAAACGTATCCGGGTGGGCCGGGTCAAATGGCTCGTTGGCCCACATCAGGGTGATCAGGTCCTCGGTGTCGCTCAGGTTGATGATATTATGGGTATATCCCGGCAGCATCTGCACGGCCGTGGGGGCGTCGCCGCTCACGGTAAATTCCAGCACCTCATCGCTGTCCACACGGCGCTCCTGGATCAGGGCACGGCCCGCCACCACAATGAAAAACTCCCACTTGGTGTTGTGCCAGTGCTGGCCCTTGGTGATGCCGGGTTTCGAGACATTCACGCTGAACTGACCGCAGTTCTCGGTCTTGAGCAGCTCGGTAAAACTGCCGCGGGCATCCACATTCATTTTTAACGGGAAGGCAACCTTTTCTTTCGGCAGATAGGAAAGGTAGGTGGAGTACAGCTTTTTGGCAAAACTGCCCGCCGGGATGGCAGGCACTACCAACGTACGCGACTGGTCGTGGAATTTTTTCAGCAGGTCCACAATTTCTCCCAACGTCACTTTATGGGTCACGGGCGCGGCACAGTAGCGGCCCTGGGCGCCGAAAACCGGCGTCAGGCCGTCATAATCACAGCGGTGGGGGCGCATTTCCAGCGCGTCCAGCATTTCCTCCACCAGATCATCGATGTACAGCAGTTCCAGCTCGGTGGCGCGGTCGTTCACCGTGATGGGCAGATCGTGGGCAGTGTTGTAACAAAATGTCGCTACCGCGCTGTTATAATTCGGGCGGCACCATTTGCCGAACAGGTTCGGGAAGCGGTAGACCAGCACCGGCGCGCCGGTCTCCTGGGCGTAAGTAAAGAACAATTCCTCGCCCGCCAGTTTGCTTTTGCCGTAATCGCTCTGGCCGTAGCGGCCGATGAGCGTTGCCTGGATGCTGCTGGACAGCATGACCGGGCAGGTGTTGCCGTGGCGTTTCAGCATGTCCAGCAGGGTAGAGGCAAAGCCAAAGTTGCCCTGCATGAACTCAGCCTCATTTTTGGGCCGGTTGACGCCCGCCAGGTTAAAGACAAAGTTCGCCTTGGCGCAGTACTCCTCCAGCAGGACCGGGTCGGTATCTATGTCGTATTCGTAGATCTCGTCCACGGTCAGGGCGGGGCGGGTACGGTTTTTGCCGTCCCGCAGATTTTTCAGGTTCTCGCACAGGTTGCGCCCTACAAAGCCTTTGGCGCCGGTGACAAGAATTTTCATGCCTTGCTTTCCTCTTTCAGCATCTCCTGGATGTACTCAGTGGTCTTGATCTTGGCGATGGTCTCCTCCACGTTCAGGCGGCGGGTGTTGTGGCTGGTGTAGTCCTCGTCGGCCTGGGTGCGCACCTGACCCTTGACGAAGAACTTATCGTAGTTCAGGTCGCGGTTATCGGCAGCAACACGATAATAATTGCCCATATCCTCGCTGCGCATCCGCTCTTCCTTGGTCATCAGGGTCTCGTACAGCTTCTCGCCGTGGCGGGTGCCGATAATATTCGTGCCGGTGTCGCCAAACAGAGTCTGCACAGCCTTGGCCAGGTCGCCAATGGTGGAAGCGTCCGACTTCTGGATGAACAGGTCGCCGGGGTTGGCATGCTCAAAGGCGAACATAACCAGATCTACGGCTTCGTCCAGGTTCATCAGGAAGCGGGTCATGTTGGGGTCGGTAATGGTGATAGGGTTGCCGGACTTGATCTGCTCGACAAACAGCGGGATGACGCTGCCGCGGCTGCACATGACGTTGCCGTAGCGGGTGCAGCAGATGACCGGGCCGCCGCGCTGGGCGGACACACGGGCGTTGGCGGTGATGACATGCTCCATCATGGCCTTGGAGATGCCCATGGCGTTGATGGGGTAGGCAGCCTTATCGGTGGACAGGCAGACGACGCGCTCGACGCCGGCCTCGATGGCGGCGTGCAGCATGTTGTCGGTACCTTCAATGTTGGTGCGCACGGCCTCCATGGGGAAGAACTCGCAGGAGGGGACTTGTTTCAGCGCAGCAGCGTGGAAAATGAAGTTGACGCCGGGCATGACATCGCGGAGAGACCGCGGGTTGCGCACATCACCGATGTAGAACTTGACCTTCTCGGCGTAGGCGGGATACTTGGCCTGCAGCTCGTGGCGCATATCGTCCTGCTTCTTCTCATCTCGGGAGAAGATGCGGATCTCACCGATGTCGGTGGTGAGGAAGTGCTTCAGCACAGTATTGCCGAAGCTTCCCGTGCCGCCGGTGATCAAAAGGGTCTTGTCTTTAAAAATCGTGTCTGCCATGATGGCCTCCTTATACGTTAAGCGCCGCCGGGCGCAGGTATCCTTTATAATCTTTATTATTCTACCATAAAATGCCCCATTTGAAAAGAGGGAACCGCCCCTCTTGCAGGATTTGGTATTTGTGTTATACTAACTACAGAACATTTACACCTTCCTCTTCACATTACTATTATTATAAGGTAAGAAAGGACACCTATCATGCGCGCATATGAACGTCTTTTGAAGTATGTCAAGGTCTGGACGACCTCGGACCCCGAGAGCGGCACCCATCCCAGCACGATGCGTCAGTTTGACCTGGCCCACCAGCTGGTGCAGGAGTTGAAGGACCTGGGCCTGACCGATGCCCATGTGGACGAGCACTGCTACGTCTACGCCACGCTGCCCGCCACTCCGGGACAGGAGAGCGCCAAGCCCCTGGGCTTCATCGCCCATATGGACACCGCCGATGACGCCAGCGGCGAAAACGTCAACCCGCAGATCCACCCCAACTACGACGGCGGCAAGGTTGTACTGCCTGCCACCGGCACTGTGCTGGACCCCGCCCAGTTCCCGTTCCTGACCGAGATGAAGGGTCAGACTCTCATCACCACCGACGGCTCGACCCTGCTGGGCGCCGACGACAAGGCCGGTGTGTCCGAGATCATGACGATGCTGGAGCGCGTTATTTCCGAGAAGCGCCCCCACGGCAAGCTGTGCATCGGCTTTACCCCCGACGAGGAGATCGGCGAGGGTGCCAGCCTGTTTGATGTCGAGGGCTTCGGCGCCGCCTACGCCTACACCGTCGACGGCGAGGACGCCGGCGAGATCAGCTATGAGAACTTCAACGCCGCCGCGGCTGTTGTGACCGTTCACGGTTTCAGCGTCCACCCCGGCAGCGCCAAGAATACCATGATCAACGCCCAGAATGTGGCCATGGAGTTCCATGCCGCTCTGCCCGCTTTCTCCCGTCCCGAGCACACCGAGGGCCGCGAGGGCTTCTTCCACCTGACCAGCATGGTAGGTGATGTGACCACCGCCAAGCTGGGCTACATCGTGCGCGACCACGATGCCGCCAAGTTCGCCGCCCGCAAGGCCCAGATGGAACATATCGCCGCCTGCCTGAACGAGCGCTACGGCGAGGGCACTGTCGAGCTGGACATCCACGACAGCTACCGCAACATGCTGGAGAAGATCCAGCCCCACTTCCACCTGGTGGAGAATGCCCGCAAGGCCATCCGTGCTGCCGGGCTGGAGCCTGTCGAGACGCCGGTACGCGGCGGCACCGACGGCGCGACCCTGAGCTATATGGGCCTGCCCTGCCCGAACCTGGGTACCGGCGGCTTCAACTTCCACGGCCCGTGTGAGTGCATCACCGCCGAGAAGATGGACCAGTGCACCGAGATCCTGCTGAATTTGGTGGATCTGTATAAGTAAGGAACATTAAAAGGCTTCCCTTGAGGGGAGCCTTTTTGCTGTCATCCCCTTTTGTGCAAACCGCACAGGGGGTGGGCGGGAGATTTTTTGTGTAAAAAGTCTATAACATTTCCCGGGAAATTGTGTTATACTATATATGAAAATACATAGTATCGAAACTTTACAAGGAGGTCAATTATGTTTCATCCGGGAGATATTGTCAGTTACGGCACAAATGGCGTGTGCGAGATCACCGAGCAGAAGCGTGTTCGGCTGGCGGGGCAGCCCTGCGACTGCCTGATCTTAAAGCCGGTCTACGACCAAAGCATGACCATCTGCGTCCCCTGCACCAGCCAGGTGCTGTTGGACCGCATGCGCCCGCTGCCCACCAAAGAGGAACTGCTGGCAATGCTTCACGAGCCTGCCCCCGCCCACGAGGCGGACGCCGATGCCCGCAAGGAGCAGTACCGTCAGGCCCTGCAAAGCGGCGACCGCCATCGGCTGCTGCGGATGGTGCGGGACATCCACGCCAATCACCAGGCCCGCAAGGCCCAGGGCAAGGGGCTTTCGGCCTTTGACGACCGCGCTTTGCACGAGGCGCAGAACCTGCTGCACAGCGAGTTCGCGTACATTCTGGGCATCGAGCCTAACGCCGTGCCCCAGTTCATTGCGGCAGAACTGGGCGACGAATAAGACGAATAAAGAGATTGGCTTTTTTTACAAAAGATGCACCTAGAAATCAGATAAAATTTTAAAATGCACAGCTTAACCGTTCTGCATCCTGTACGGCACAGGATGCAGAACGGTTGGCTTTTGGCAGATCTTTCTTGACAAACATTTTTTTGCCATGCTATAGTCAATGCCAGAGCAGGGCGTCCGGCTCTGCAATGCTTTGAAACAAAAGGAGTATGTCCATTGCCATGAAACCTCTTTGCGAGCCGCCGTTCCCCCTTGACCGCATCCGTGAGATGACGGCGCAGATGGGCGGAGACGGCATCATGAAGTAACACGCAGCAAAAGCCCCATGTCCAGCACCTTCATGGTGCAGACATGGGGCTTTTTGTTTTTCTCGGCCTTGCGTCTGGTATGCAAGGTGCTGTTTTTACTTCATCTTGCCAACATACACAAGATAGGAATACAGATAGATCCATGCCGAGCCGCCACACACGGCGCACAGCAGCAGGATCAGCGTGACGGTATCGCCCAGCAGGCCGGCCAAAAAGGCCACCGCGATCAGCGTAATGCCCATCACAACAAAGGTGATGCCGCCCATGCGCTGGGTGCGCTGCCAGTTATGCTCATCGTTCAGCGCCCAGGGCGTGCGGCAGCCGAAGGTGTAGTTCTGCTTGATGTTGGGCATAAAGTTGCCCAGGATGATGAACATCAGGCCAACGCCGCCGCAGACCAGCAGGCTGACGATATTGCTGCTCTGGGGCAGCACGTCAAAGACGGTCAACTCAGTCAGCCAAGTCATGCCCGCGGTAAGCAGTACCATCAGCGTGATAAAAATGTTCCACACCTTGCCGAACCGCTCAAAATTCTGGTGCTTGGGATCGATGCGGCGCACGATCTCCATAAAGACCAACATCGCCAGCGGCAGCACGCAGAAGATCAGGTTGCTCTGCTTGCTGCTCCAGCCGTTTACCTCGCCGCTGGCGCCCCAGTGGGTGGGCACGGTATCCGGCAGGGCAGGGTAGACTGCCAGATGGCCGACGATATTCAGAATACAAACAACAAGCAGTATCCAGAACAGAGAGCCCAATTTATTATTTTTCATCATCGGTTCCTCCTTTAACGAAACCACAATCATAAAACCACTTCAGCAATTCCTGAAACACCGTCAGGTTCAGGCTGTAGACAATATTTTGGCCGCTGCGCTCATCACTGACCAAGTCCGCCGCCTTTAAAATGTTCAAATGGTGGCTGACGGAAGGTTTGGTCATATCAAACTGCGCCGCGATCTCCCCGGCTGTCAGCTCGCCCTGGGCCAGCAGCTCTAAAATGCGCCGCCGGGTTGGGTCTGCCAGCGCCTTGAATGCGTCACCCATATCTAAGGGTTCTCCTTTCAGTTATTAGATATTTAGATATTTGTCTAATCATCTATCTGTATAATACCACGCCCATTCCTCCTTGTCAATAGGGGCGAGGCAAAAAATGCCCCCGGCATCCCAAACGGGTGCCAGGGGCAAAACTGCTTTAACAGGCAGGTTTATTTGTACTTAACGTTATCGATGAGGCCCTGCATAACTTCGCTCTGCAGCACGTTCATCTTGATGTAGTTCTCGCCGTAGGAGGAGATGTAGGCGCTGGGGTCGGTGGTGCCGTAGAACTTACCGAAGTCCTGGTTCATCAGGGCAGTATCGCAGACCAAACCCTGCTTCTCAGCGATGGCCTGCATCAGCAGGGCCTGCTCGGTGATGGTGTTCAGGCTGCCCTGGATGTCCTTAAGGTAAGCGTCGATGCTGTCATAGCTGGTGCCGAGCATGCCGCTCTTCAGCAGAGTGGTCATCGTTGTGCCGTAGTTCTTGGCATAGCTGTACACGCGGTACAGCACAACATCGCGGTAGTAGTCCAGCACGCTCTGGGGCAGCTCCTTGGCAAAGCTGACCTTATCGTGCAGGGCGCTGTAGACGGTGCTGGCCTGCTGGTCGTAGAGCATCGTGTTCTTGACGAAGTCGTTCAGCTCATCGATGTTGTTCAGGTTCATCGTTTCACCCAGGTTGCTGGCGACCCAGTCGTCGGTCAGGTCGGGGTTCTTGGACTCCTTGATATAGTTCAGGGTGGTCTTGAAGACAGCTTCCTTGCCGTTCAGATCCTCGTTACCGTAATCCTCGGGGAAGGTGACGGTGACGTCAAAGCTCTCGCCGGGCATGTGGCCGACGATCTGATCCTCGAAGTCGTCAATGTAGCTGTGGCTGCCCAGGGTCAGGTCAGCGCCGTTGCCCTGGGTATTGCCGCCGTCAAACTCCACGCCGTCGACGGAACCAACGTAGTCGATGTTGACAGTGTCTCCGTCAGCAGCGGCGCGGTCAGTGACTTTCTCGTCGGTGGCGTAGTTGGACAGGACGTTCTGGTCGATGTAGTTGCTGATGTCCTCGTCGGTGACCTGGCCCAGGTCGGCGTCGATGGTGATGTCAGCATAGTCATCGGGCAGAGTGACGTAATCCAGAGCGGTGACGTCCTTCAGGTAGCCGTTGTCGTCGTAAGCCTGGGAGAAGCTGAAATCAGCCAGGTAGTCGTAAGCGGACTCGTCCACCTCTGCGGTCTCCTCGGTGGCGGAGGACGCAGCGGTTTCCTCGGTAGCAGCGGATTCGGCAGTAGCCTCGCTGGAAGCAGTGCTTCCGCAGCCTGCCAGGGCAGCGGTCATGCCCAGGGCCAGCACAGCGGCCAGGACACGGTTCATGGTAGAAAGTTTCATGGGATTCTCCTGTTTCTTAAAATTGCATACCTTTTTATTATACACGCATTTTGGCAAAAGTACAGTATAAACGATGAAAAAGGTGTGAAATATGGCCAAGACCCGGCCAAATTCAGCCCAAAAGCGCCACCCGCAGCAGGCCCAGCACCAGTAAATGGCCCGGGTAAAAGGCGTAAAAGAACCACTTGTAAAAACCGCGATGCTGCGCCGCCCGCTGGCCGTTATACAGATACAGGATGAAAAAGCCGGAGACCAGAATTGGCATCGCGCAGCCCAAGGTATCCGGCAGGGCGCCCACCGCACCCAAGGTGCGCATGCTGCTCAGCCATGCCATGCCGCCGTACAGCACCGCCGCCACGCCAAAGGCAACGTGTTTGCGCAGGCGGGAGTTTTCGGCCCAGGCAAACAGCAGCGTAAACACCGGGGCCAGCAGTGCCCAATCACAGAAGATGGACGCAAAAATCAACAGTACAATGCAAAACACACGCAAAAAGCCGCTGTGAATCTTTTCCTGCGCGGCCAGCACCAGAAAGCAGAGCAGCAGCGTAAACAGCATGTTAAACCGGAGCATGCCCGCCATGCCGTGCTCGGGGAAGACCAGCTGGTAGGGCAGCTGCGCCAGCACCGCAAACCCAAAAAGCCGCCCGGCGTATTGGGTTTTGGAGTGGGTGTAGCCGTAGCCTTCCACGAGGAAATAGCACATGGTCACGGCAGTAAAATAGCCGATGTACAGGCAAAGATTCGTCAGCGGTGCCCCGGCGGGCATAAACACATTGGCGATGTGGTTTACCAGCATCGTCGCCATGGCAAGCATTTTGATGGTATCACGATTCATTGTATTTCACGCTCCTGTAAATTTGCAGCGCCCGCCGCAGTGGGTGACATTTGAAATACGAATGACGGCGTGCGAATATTGCAAAAGCGTGGTATAATATTTGCAAGGCTGCAACCCACATTGGCCCCCTCTGGGAGGGTGACTCCCCACAGTGTGGGGAGATGTCGCGAAGCGACAGAGGGGTCTGGCCGCGTAAGCGGTCCCGCGAAGCAGGCGGGGGAGAGAGCATTGGTTTCGTCCGAAGCTTCGGATCCTGGCGAGGCTCTCTCCCTCCGGCCCTTCGGGCCGCCTCCCTCCCAGAGGGAGGTTTTTCCGCGGGCGGATAGTGAATCCGCCCCTACGGTAAATACAGCATCTATATAAAAAAGGAGACCACCATGGATAAAACCAAAATTGCCCGCATCAATGCGCTGGCAAAAAAGGCCAAGACCGTTGGCCTGAATGAGCGCGAAACCGCCGAGCGCGATGCCCTGCGCAAGGAATACCTGGCCGAGATGCGTGCCTCGTTCAAGGCGCAGCTGGATTCCACCTACGTGCAGACCGCTGACGGTGCGAAGATCCCTTATGCCGAGTACGCCCGCACCGCCAAAGAGGCCGCCAATGACATCCAGGCTGAGCATGCCGGGCAGGGGAGCGCAAACACCCCGAAAAGTTAAGGCAGCCTTGCACAATTGCACCAAAAATCACTATGGAAATCTGCAAGGCAGTATGCTATAATAAAAGAACGGCAGCGGATCCCGGATGTTCCCGGAGAAGGCTGAAATGCCTGATGGCGATACCTCGGTATTGCCTAGATTACGAATTTTTACGAAAGAGGTAAAAACGTATGCTTACTTCCATCACCGGTATCAACTGGGGCGACGAGGGCAAAGGTCGCATGGTCGACCTGCTCAGTCAGGATTATGACATTGTTGCCCGCTATCAGGGCGGCGACAACGCCGGCCACACCGTTAAGAACGAGCGCGGCAAGTTCGTCCTGAACCTGATCCCCTCCGGCATCCTGCGCCCGGACGTTGTCTGCGTCATGGGCGGCGGCATGGTCATCGACCCGGAGCATCTCGAGAAAGAGATCGCCGCACTGACCGAAAAGGGCATTGAGATCAGCCCGAAGAACCTGAAGATCTCCGACCGCGCCACCATCACTATGCCCTTCCATGTGGCACAGGATGGCCTGGAGGAGGAGCGCCTGTCCAAGACCGGCGCCCAGTTTGGCTCCACCAAGCGCGGCATCGCCTACAGCTACGGCGATAAATACATGAAGAAGACCCTGCGCATGGGCGACCTGGTCCACATGGACGCAAGCGTCAAGAAGCGCCTCGAGACTATCGTCGATTCCAAGAACCTGACCATGGTTTCCATCTACGGCCAGCAGCCCGTCAGCGTTGAGGAAATGTGGGCCTGGTGCGAGAAGTACTCCAAGCTGTTTGCCCCCTATGTCTGCGATGTCGGCCAGTACCTGGCCGAGGCTGACGAAGCCGGCAAGAAGATCATGTTCGAAGCCCAGCTGGGCGCCCTGCGCGACATCGACTTCGGCATTTATCCCTACACCTCCTCCTCCAACACCGTGTCTGCCTACGCCCCCATCGGCGCCGGCATCCCGGGCCACAAGCTGAACCTCTCCATCGGCATCATGAAGGCCTATTCTTCCTGTGTCGGCGAGGGTCCCTTCACCACCGAGCTGGCCATGACCGAGGAAGAGAAGGACGTCCTGCGTGAGCACGGCCACGAGTACGGCGCCGCCACCGGCCGTCCCCGCCGCGTTGGCCCGTTTGACGCCGTTGCCAGCCGCTACGGCGTACAGTGCCAGGGCTGCGATGAGCTGGCCCTGACCCTGCTGGATGTGCTGGACTACATGGAGGAAGTGCCCATCGTCACCGCTTACCGTCTGACCGATGGCAGCACCACCACCCGGTTCCCCATGGGCAAGACCCTGGACGATGCCCAGCCCGTCGTGGAGAAAGTCCCCGGCTGGCATTGCGACATCACCGGCGTCCGCAAGTTTGAGGACCTGCCGGTGGATGCCCAGAACTATGTCAAGCGCCTGGAAGAGCTGGTCGGCTGCAAGATCAAGTACATTTCCGTTGGCCCCGAGCGCGACGCCTGCATTGTGCGGGAGTAAGCAAGGGAGTAGCCTCGCTTCTGTAAGGGCGGATGCTTGCATCCGCCCGCGGGACCGCTTGGCGGGCAAAACGATGCCCGCTAGCCAGCCCAGCTGGCCCGCTCGTGTGGTTTAATGCCCCGCTGGGGCATCAATCGCTGCGCGACCCCGCAATGCGAGCATCGGCCCCTACAATTCCCACCACATTCTAAACCAAACAATCCACCAAAGGCAGACCCAACGGTCTGCCTTTTTGTGAAATACGGAAAGTGAGTTCCTATGATCCAACTGCTGATTCGCACCTTTATCCGGGATGCAGACAATACCACCAGCCGCACCGTGCGCACAGCCTACGGCAACCTGGCGTGCCTGGTCAGCGTGGTGTGCAACCTGCTGCTGTTTGCGGGTAAAATAGCCGTTGGTACGCTGTTTGGCAGCGTATCCATCACAGCAGACGGTTTGAACAACCTGTCGGACGCCAGCTCCAACATCGTCAGTTTAATTGGCTTCAAGCTGGGTTCCCGCCCCGCGGATTCTGAGCATCCTTACGGCCATGCCCGGTACGAGTATCTGGCCGGGCTGGCGGTTTCGGTGATGATTCTAGTCATCGGCGTGGAGCTGTTCAAGGAAAGCTTCGCCAAAGCGCTGGACCCCACGCCGGTCAGTTTCGGCTGGCTGACGGTAGTCGTGCTGGTCGCGTCCATCCTCGTCAAGCTGTGGATGAGCCACCTCAACCGCACCATCGGCCGACGCATTGATTCCGACACACTGCTGGCCACCGCCGCCGATGCCCGCAATGACGTTATCACCACCAGCGTGGTTTTAATCGCCGCCGTGCTGACCCAAGTGACCGGCTTTGCCCGGCTGGACGGGCTGATGGGCATTGCTGTATCGCTGTTTATTTTGTACAGCGGCGCGATGCTCGTCAAAGATACCATCGACCCGCTGCTGGGTTCGGCCCCCGACCCGGAACTTGTACGCCACATTGAGGACAAGGCCCTCAGCTACCCCGGCGTGCTGGGCGTGCATGATCTGATGATCCACGACTACGGCCCCGGCAACCGGCTGGTCAGCTTCCACGTGGAGATGGACGCCAATGCCGACGTCATGTACAGCCACGACGTCATCGACCGCATTGAGCGTGACCTGCTGAACCAAGACGATCTTGTAGCCACCATCCACTTTGACCCTGTCATCGCCAGCGACAGCCACGTGGCCGAACTGCGCAGCTTCCTGCAGCAGGAGGTCGCCAGCCTGGACACTCGCGCCAACATCCACGATCTGCGCATCGTGCCCGGGCCGACGCATACCAACGTCATCTTCGACTGCGCCGTCCCCGCCGAATACATCACTGAAAAGCAGCGCCGCGGCGCCAAACTGGCCGCCGCCCTGCGCGCTGCTGTCGAGCGGAAATGGCCCGACCATTTCTGCATCATCAAATTGGAACCCGACTATTCCGCCGGGATACACGAAACCAAATAAAAACAACACAGGAACGAGGTATCATCATGGATTACAACAAAGCTTCCCTAGCGCTCCACAGCAAATATCCCGGCAAGATTGCCGTGCAGAGCCTTGCCCCCTGCAAAAATCGAGACGCCCTGTCCACCGCCTACACCCCCGGTGTGGCCGAGCCCTGCCGTAAGATCAAGGCCAACCCCGATGACGTCTACACCTACACGATGAAAGGCCGCACCGTGGCCGTCGTGACCAACGGCACCGCTGTGCTGGGCCTTGGCAACATCGGCCCCGAGGCTGGCCTGCCGGTCATGGAAGGCAAGTGCGTGCTGTTCAAGGAGTTCGGCGGCGTGGACGCGTTCCCCATCTGCCTGAACGCCAAAACCAAAGAGGAAGTCATTGCGGCTGTCAAGGCCATTGCCCCGACCTTCGGCGGCATCAACCTGGAGGACATCCGCAGCCCCGAGTGCTTCGAGATCGAAGCTGAGCTGGAGCGTGACCTGGACATCCCCGTCTTCCACGATGACCAGCACGGTACCGCCATCATCGTGCTGGCCGGTGTGCTCAACGCCCTGAAAGTGGTGGGCAAACGCATCGAGGATATTAAAATTGTGCAGAACGGCCCCGGCGCGGCCGGTACGGCCATCATCCACATGCTGCAGGTGGCCGGTGCCAAGCACATCATCGCCGTCGACGAGCACGGCATCCTGGTCCCCGGCCGCCCCGCTGGGCTGGAGGGCCACAAGGCTAAACTGGCCGAGGAGACCAACCCTGAGAAGATCAGCGGCAGCCTGGCCGAGGCCATTAAGGGCGCCGATCTGTTCATTGGTACGTCCATTGCAGGTGCGCTGACCCCTGAGCTGGCTGCCACCATGGCCCCGGACGCCATCGTCTTTGCCATGGCCAACCCCACGCCGGAGATCATGCCTGACCTGGCCAAGGCCGCCGGCATCCGCGTCATCGGCACCGGCCGTTCGGACTTCCCGAACCAGGTCAATAACGTGCTGGCGTTCCCCGGCATCTTCAAGGGCGCACTGTCCGTCCGCGCCCGGGACATCAACCCCGCCATGAAGATGGCCGCTGCCCAGGCTATCGCGGGCCTCATCCCCGACGACGAGCTGAATGAGGAGAACATCCTGCCCAAGGCGTTTGACCCCCGCGTGGCCGACGCTGTGGCTGCCGCCGTGGCCCAGGCCGCAAGAGAAAGCGGCGTGGCCCGCGTATGAGCATCATCCGTGAACTGTCCGCCGCCGCCATCACCGATGCGGTGGAGCGGCTGTGCATTGAAGCCAACACCCAGCTGCCCGCCGATGTGAAGGCCGCACTGGACAAGGCCGAGGCCGCCGAACCGTGGCCGCTGGCGAAAGAAACGCTGGGCCTTTTGCAGAAAAACCTCTGCACAGCGAAAGAAAAAGACCTGCCCATCTGCCAGGACACCGGCATGGCCTGCGTGTTTGTGGAGCTGGGGCAGGACGTGCATATCGACGGCGACCTGACCACCGCTGTCAACGAGGGCGTGCGCCGCGGCTACGAGAAAGCCTACCTGCGCAAGTCCATCACCGCTGACCCGCTGCAGCGGGTGAATACGGGGGACAACACCCCGGCGTTCCTCACCGTGCATCTGGTGCCCGGCGACGGCTGCCAGATCACCGTGGCCCCCAAGGGCGCGGGCAGCGAGAACATGAGCCGCCTCACCATGCTCAAGCCCGCCGACGGCGTGCAAGGCGTGAAGGATTTTGTGCTGGACACCGTCAAACAGGCCGGGGCCAACCCCTGCCCGCCCATCGTACTGGGCATCGGCATCGGCGGCAGCTTCGACCACTGCGCCGCACTGGCCAAACAGGCGCTGCTGCGCCCGCTGGATGTGCCCAACCCGGACCCGTACTACGCCGCGCTGGAAAAAGAACTGCTGGATGCCATCAACGCTACCGGTTTTGGCCCCCAGGGCTTTGGCGGTGCCACCACCTGCCTGGGCGTTGCCATTGAGCAAAGGCCCACCCACGTAGCCTGCCTGCCGGTGGCCGTCAACATCAGCTGCCACGTCACCCGCCGCGCCAGCTGCACACTGTAAGGGGGCGAACCGCATGCAATATGTTTTACAGACACCACTGCAAAAATCAGACCTTGCACCGCTGAAAGCAGGAGACACCGTGCTGCTTTCCGGCGTGGTGTATACCGCCCGCGATGCCGCCCACGCCCGCATGATGGAGTTGCTGGACAAGGGCGAGGAGCTGCCGTTCCCGATTGAGGGTGCTGCCGTTTACTACGTCGGCCCTACGCCGGAGCGCCCAGGCTGTGCTATTGGCGCCGCTGGCCCCACCACCAGCGGCCGCATGGACGCCTACACCCCGCGCCTGCTGGACCTGGGGCTGGCCTGTATGGTTGGTAAAGGCAAGCGCAGCGAGGCCGTCAAACAGTCGGTCGTTAAAAATGGGGCCGTCTACCTGGCGGCTATCGGCGGAGCCGGTGCCCTGATGGCAAACAGCGTGCAGAGCTGCGAAATCATCGCCTGGCCGGATCTGGGCTGCGAGGCCGTGCGTAAACTGGTAGTCAAGGACTTCCCGCTGACCGTGCTGCTGGATACCCACGGGGGTGACCTGTACCAAAGTGGTCCCGCCGCCTACCTGGCCAGCCTGACCTGAACGGGGGAGGGGAGCGCCCATGAGCAAAGCACAACAAACCCGCTTGAAACGCCGTCTGCTGCTCTGCGGGCTGGCGCTGGTCGTCTCGGCGGCCGCAGCCATCCTGCTGGTGGTCTCTGCCAACGCCAAGCGCGCCCGGCTGCAGGCCGAAAGCGAAGCTGCTGCCAGCGCTGCCCAGGCGGCTGCTGAGAGTGAGGCCGCCGCCAAAGCTGCCAGCGATGCCGCCGCGCAGGAGGCTGCCGAAGCCGCTGCCCGTGCCGAGGAAGAGGCCAAGCAGAAGCGCGCCAACCAGGTCGCCGCCGCCAGTGAGGCTCACGAAAACACACGTTATGGCGACAAACTTGGCCGCATCTGGGTGGAGGGCACCAATGTGGATTGTGACCTCTACCTGGGCGACAGCGAGACACAGTTCAGCCGCGGTGCCGGCTGCCATGCCGAGGACGGTTGTGTGCTGCCCGGCGAGAACGGCACCGTCTTTATCGGTGCCCACACCGGCACCTACTTCTCCGACCTCGGCTCCTGCGAGATCGGCGCGATCATTCACCTGGAGACCACCTGGGGCGATTTTGCCTATAAGATCACCGATATGCAGGTGATTTTGGAGACAGACATCGACAAGGTGCGCTGGGGCGCCGAGGAGCCCAGCTGCATCCTGTACACCTGCTATCCTTTCGGCATCCTGACCCACACCACCCAGCGCTACGCCGTCTACGCCGACCCTGTAGAAACGGATGAATACGGCGTGGTAGCGGATGTGGATACTGGCGCGACCAACGCCAGCAGTGCGGCAGCAAGCAATTCTGTTTCTACCGCAGGCTAAACGCCCCATTGACAAACCCTGCCAAACTTGCTACACTAATAGTCGTTACGCGGCTATGGCGGAATTGGCAGACGCGCTGGTTTTAGGGTCCAGTGTCCAAGACGTGCAGGTTCAAGTCCTGTTAGCCGCATGTATCATTAAATCACGCGTTGTCGCTTGTTTTGCGATGATGCGTGTTTTTTATGTGTTGTGAATGTATTTGTGTTGCCATGAGGTGTACAGGTGCGCGTCGTAAAACGTCGTATAGCCCCTTATTTTTCCATTTTGTCGTAAAAACGTCGTACAAAAAAGCGGCAGATTTCTCCGCCGCTTTTGCTTATTTTGAGGTTGTCTGGATGTAATTTTCGATCTGCGCGGCGGCGTTTTCCAGCTGCCGCTCCCGGATGTGGGTGTAAATCCGCCGGGTGGTCGTGATGTCGGAATGGCCCAGCAATTTCTGCGCTTCCAGCTCGCCCACGTTGGCTTCATACAGAATGGACGCGAACTCGTGCCGGAACTGGTGCGCCGTGACACATCGGCCTCCCAAACCTTGGCGTTGGTGGTATACTCTTTGCCCTTGTGGTGGTTCTTGCGGGTAACAATTTTGTAGTGAGCCAGGCCGATGCCCTTGCAGTAGTAGGTCCAGCGCCGCTGGTAGCTGGTACCGGATAGGGGCTGCTCGCCACCATGGATATATTCTTCTGGCTGGCCGCGCAAAGGTTCCAGCAGGGCGCGCAGGGGAGAGAGCAGCGGGATGATGCGCACCTCGTTTTTGGTCTTGGGAATCTGCACCACCGGCTGGTTATGGATCCAAGTGACCGACTTGGACACGTGGATGCGGCTGATCTCCCAATCAATATCCCGCCATTGCAGCGCTAATACCTCGCCCAAGCGGCAGCCCGTGTACATGAACAACCAAGCGCACAGGCCGAAGCCCTCCGGGTGAGCCTTGACGGCGGCCAACTGGGCAGGCGTGGGCGGTTCACGCTCGGTTTTTTTCATGCCGCGGGGCAGGGAAGTCATCGGCACAGGGTTGTACACCTGGTCGTCCCGGATACACCAGTATTTGAAAATCAGGCTCAACACGCTGCGGGCGTTGCGGGCCGTACCGCCTGCCATGCCCCGGCTTTTAAATTTGCGGCTCCAGTTATCCACCACCGCCGGGGTGATCTCTTTCATGTGGTAGCCGGTGAACTCCTGCACCGCATTATTGTAGCCGCCCTGGTAGGCGCGGGTGGTGCCGTTTTTTACCTGCTGCTGGTACAGTTCCCACCATTCCGGCGCTACACTCTCGAACAGCGGGCCAGCCTCTTGTAGCCGGCGGCGCTCTTCCTCGTAGGCGGCGATCTTGGCGTTGACATCGGCCACCCGCTTGCCGTAAAAATGCACCCGCTTGCCATCGTAGGTGCGGGTCCGTTCCACCAGCCCGCCGGGCCGCTGCTTGGTTTTTCCCATAAAAATAACCTCCTTACAGGTACACTTTGACAAGCCTGCCTGAAAGAGGTATAATACCAAATGTTGGGGTTGGTATTGCCTTCGGGCAAGCTGATCTATACAAACGCTCCATGATTGCCGTCGTGGGGCGTTTTTTCTTTTTATTGTATTGATTCAAACAAAGAAAACCAGTTCTCCGGCAAACCCAAATACTGTGGTTTCGCAAAAGGATATTTTCTGAACGCACGGGCAATTTGTGTAAGCATCGGATACTTTTCAGAATCTGGAAGCAGTGCAAAAATTGCATATAAATATGCCGCCGGTTTATCATTATCGATAACTGATTTCAACCGCTTGGGCAAATCCACAGAGGGACGCATTTTGACGCGGTTATAGAGTCGCGCCCCGTGTGCAGAAATGTTTCTTGCAACACTTGCGCACTGAGTAAAGTTTTCTACATATTCACGACTCAAGCCGTAATATTCCCTTGCAATCGCATTTCGATCCTCGACCAACATATTCTTGTACATTTTGGAAAGCGCACCAAAGGTCGTTTCTTCTATAGCAACCCAAATAGGATAAATTGCTTCTTTGTTTTCCCGATGGTGAATAACAAATACGTCCGACGAGCGATGAATATTGTTGAAAAGCTCTGACAAGAATTTGCTATGGTTAAGTTCGTTGTCGAAGTTTTGGTTATTTAAGTAGCCAAGCGGGCCATACTTTTGGGCATGATAATAAGCAATGTAGGCTCTTAATGTTGTTTCAACCTTTGAACTGTATTCAAAAATAATGCTGCGCAGCTTGGCATCAAAGTCATATAGCGCAACAATATCTTCAATGCTAACTCCCGGATAGAACACATCGTCTTTCCGCAATGTAAGAGAATACGCACTCAAACGATAATAATTCATCCGCTTCAAAATCTCTCTGGCCTTATCATCATCGCTAATAATAAGGCCACGGGACTTTAGCAGGGAAATTTGTTCATCATATGTCTTAAATGGTTTTACATTCTCTGGAGTTGGCATAAAAACCTCCATATAAAACAAAACACCCGCCATGTTACGCATAGATGCTTACGCACCCATAGGCTCGGCGGGTTTCATTGCTAACTATTATATGCTATTCCGAGCCCGGTTGTCAATAGCTTATCACGATTTTTTGCTCTTAGCTGCGCTTTACTGCTTCTAACTGCTACTTGCTGCTTTGAACTGTTGCAGTTTTTGCAACTGTTTCCAAAATGGAAATAGTTGCAATGCTCATATTTTACACGCCACCACTCTATTGATTAAAGTCCACGCCCCTGCATTTCACCCTGCAGTGCAGGGGTTACTGTATCTCCTGCATCATCTGGTGCAGCCAGGCGGGGCATTTGTTGCCTACCTGTAGCAGTTGACCGTTACGGTATTCGGCTACCAGCGCAAAACCGTTGTCGTTATCAAAAAATTTAGCCTCATCGCAATAGGGCAGGATCTTCGCCACATCGGCAAAGCGGTGTGCAAACCGTGCCTGTACATCCTTGGCGGGGATGTCATGGCCGCCGCGCTCGACGCGGTTTTTGATGCGGCGCAGGCTTTCTTCCGCAGTATCCAGGCCGACATAATACAGGCGGATAAAGTAACCGGCCTGCTTGGCGCGGCGGCACAGCCGCTTGGAGTAGCCGCCGGAGAGGGTCGTTTCCTGGGTAAAGTTCACGCCATCAGCAAGGGCGGTCTCGATGCGCCGCACAGCCAGTTTGCCGCCCTCGTACTCATCACCGCCGCACTGGGCTGTCAGCTGATCCGGGTCAACGACGATGCCAAGGTCAGTGCGCTCGGCCCGCAGCGAGCCGGTCAGACTGGATTTTCCTGCGCCGTTCACGCCGCCGATAATCGTATAAATCTGCATACCTTGCTTCCTTTCATATCCCGCGGCAGATGCCGACGGCGAGGCCCTCGATGGTGCAATTTCTTTACGCCAGCTTTTCAAAAACCATTGTAGCCTGAATGCGGTCGCCGCCCATCAGGCCTTTGCTGCCGCTGCTGGTGGTGGAAATTGTGTGCAGGCGGTAGCCCTTGGCTGCCTGTTCATTGATGACTTTCTCCAGTTCGGTCAGGTTGCCAGAACCGGTGCCGATGAACTTTTCTTTCAGCACGACCTGCAGCACCACATACTGATAATTGTTGCCGGATGCCTTGGAAATGGTAGATTCCTGCTGCAATGTATCCAGAATACCCATAGTAAAATCTCCTTTTTACTTCAGTAGATTTAATAGCACCGTTTGCACGGGGTGTAGCCCCAGGCCTCGGCCTGTTCTTTGGTAACAGCGGTTGCCCCTTGCATTTTGCTGCAGTTGGGATTACTGTGATATTTTTTGCCGTTGCCGCTACTGGCAATGTAAACCATGCCCGGCTGATACGCCGAGGAATTGTCCACCTGTTCCGCTGCGCCGCCAGTATAATTCCCGGAGCCGCTGTTATCAAGGGATTCCGGCGCAGCCGTTGGCTGGGGTGTTTCTGCGGGTACTGGGGTCTCGGTAGGTACGGGTGTTTCCGTCGGAGTTGGCGTGGGTTCTTCCGTCGGTTCCGGGGTGGGAGAGGGGCTCGCTGTAGGGGTGGCCGTTGGTACAGCGGTCGGTGTCTGGGTCTGGATTTCGGCCGTTTCCGCGGTTTCAGCGGTGGCAATGTAGGTTGCCGGTGTCCCGGTGGTCTCGCCCTGGCCAGCAAAAAGAACAAGTATCACCGCCCAGATCAGTATAATGAGCGCGCTGACACCCGCACGGACTTTCTTGCTCCATGTCACTTTGTCAGTTTTCCAGAGGTAGTACGCCAAAGCGAGGGGCCAGAACAACAGGATAATCATCAACACCATGCAGCCGGAAAGACAGCCGGGATTTTTCCCTCCGTTTTGGGTGCTGGCAGATGCAGACGACTTTTTTCGGCCTGTGCCTGACGCTTTATGACCGCCATCGGTAGTTGTGTAAGAAATGCCTGTGCCCGGTATACCGGCGGTCGTGGTTTTTCGCCCTGTAGAGCTGACAGTATGGTGAAACCCTTTACCACCAAAGGTAACGCTGGTGCTGTTCTTGTTCAGGTTCACCCGCACCCCCGGTGCAATTTTTATACTTTTACGAAAGCGGAACCCCATGTAACATCAACTTCTTTCATTGATTAAAGTCCACACCCCCTGCACTCTGTCCAGTAGTGCAGGGCTTTTTTATGTAGTCCTCGTCCAGATCGAAGTAGTCGGCCAGCGGCCACAGCGGCAGGGTGATTATCACAATGCCCTGAAACAGCGACAGGCTGATGCCGCCGATGTCGTTGATCTCGCCCATATGGGTGACGAATGTATAAATAATCCGCCTCCGCGCCGCACAGACTAAGCGGGAAAGGGGGCACTGACCGTGAATTCTCGGAAATTTTGTCGGCAGCGCTTTGGCGCGGCGGGGCTGGCGGCGCTGCTGTTGGCAATTGTGCTGCTGCTTTGCCAGGCGCATCCGGCTGTCCAGATCGAACCAGCCGCTGCCGCAGGCCCCCGCAGCGTAGCGGTCTGCGGCACGCCTTTTGGGGTAAAAATGTTCTCTGACGGTGCGCTGGTGGTGGCTTTTGCGGATCGGTATTCCACGTCTGGCCGGGAAAATCCCGGCAAAGAAGCCGGCCTGCGGCTGGGAGACCTCATCATCTCGGCAGCGGGCCGCCCCGTGCACAGCAACGACGACTTATCCGCCGCTCTGCAGACAGGGCAGGGGAGCGCGGTCACGATCCTCTACCGCCGCGGCGGGCATGAGTACACGGCCCAGCTCACTCCCTGGGCGGATGCCTCGGGGGTGTACAAAGCCGGGCTGTGGGTGCGGGATTCCAGCGCCGGGATCGGTACACTGACTTTTGTGGACCCGGTGGCGGGCACCTTTGCGGGGCTGGGACACCCGATCTCCGATGTGGACACCGGGGCGGATTTTACGCTGCTCTCCGGCGAGATCGTGCCGGTCACTGTCACCGGTGTGCGCAGCGCCTCACCCGGCACAGCCGGGGAACTGCGCGGGGAATTTTTATCGGACATTCTCGGCATCGTGACGGGCAACGATGCCACCGGCCTGTATGGCCGCTGGACCGCCCCGGCACAAAATGTCGGGACGATGCTGCCCATCGCCGCGCCGGGCGAGGTACACACCGGCGATGCCGAGCTGTGGACGACCCTCTCGGGCCGCACCGCCCAACACTACACCGTGCGCATTGAGCGGGTGGGCAGCGGCGGGCAGGATGCCAATCGCGACCTGACCCTGCGCATCACCGACCCGGCTCTGCTTTCCGTCACCGGCGGTATCGTGCAGGGGATGAGCGGTTCGCCGCTGGTGCAAGACGGAAAGCTGGTGGGCGCTGTTACCCATGTGCTGGTGGGCACACCCGCAAAAGGATACGGAATTTTTGCTGATACGATGTTAAAAATGGCAGAAACGTATAATCAGTGATCTTACACTTCCTCAAACGCCTTCAGCCAATCCACCTCTTTATCCCGCACCGGTGCGCCCAGGGGGTCCTGGCCGCGGCGGGCGCGGAACTCGCCCAGCACGGCGGCGGGCATCAGCAAAGCCTTCTCGATCTCGGTCTGGAACACCAGTTTGGGGTTCTTGATCCGGGGATTTTTCATCAGCTCTTTCCAGTAGGTGTCGTAGTCCATCGTCACGGCCAGCGCCTCAAACAGCGGTGAAAGGTCGCCGTAACGGGCGATAACCCGGTTCAGCGAGCCGACAAACTGCATGTTGGCCTTGCCCTCGATCATGCCGTCGTCCTTGCCTTTGACGTTGCGGCGGCAGAAATAGGCGGTCATCTGCACGATGTCCTCCAGCGCTTCCTGCTGGCCGCCGGAAAGGCGGGCTTTCAGGTTCTCGTAATCGCTGAATTTTTCCAGCGCGGCGATCATCGCCTTTTTTGTGGCGGCGTCCTCAGACGTCAGCTGGGCGGGAGCAGCATCGGGCTCGGCCTCAACGAAATCCGCCTCCAGCAGGTCGGGCACCGGCGGAGCCTGGTTCTCGGTCGGCTCGGCGTCCTCATCCCGCAGTTCTTCGACCCCGATGCCCGCCACGTATAGGCGGTAATCTTCTAGGTCGTTCATGATGGACTTGTACAGGTAGGGCATGGGGGCACGCTTGGTGCGGGCCGTGGGAATGACCTTGGCCGCGTAACGGCTGGCCACGCCCTCAAACCAGCGGCGCAGGCCCTTGCAGTTGTCGATGACATTGTTCACGGTCTGGAAAAACACCGCGTTGCCGCCGTCGATCATCTTGTCGCTGGGGGCGCCGGCCATCCGCACCATCGCGTCGATAATGACATGTACGGCGTCCAGCTCCTCGGGGGCCAGCACCAGGGCCAGCTTATCCAGCTCGGCCTTCACACCCAGCTCCTGGGCCATCAGGTCGGGTGTGGCTCCGTAGGAGTAGGGGATGGTCGTCTCGGGCACCGAGACATAGTCCAGGGTCAGAATGTTCGGATCATCGTCCAAAGTGCCTGTCTCAGCCACTTCCAGGGCGGTCGTCTTTTTGCGCAGACGCTTGCTGCGCAGTTTGGTGATCTCGTTTAGTTTCTGATCGGCCACCTGCTTATCCACCGGCTCGATGGTGACCGAGATGGCGATGACGCGCTGACGGTCTTTTTCGTATACGGCATAGTCGAAGAGGATGTCGGTCTTGCCGTTGATCTCACTTTTGGCTTTGTCCAGCACGGTGCGGCGCACGTGGGCCCAGTTGGACGCGTTGCAGTCCACCTGCTTTTTCAGCGTCTCGATGCTCCACACCAGCGGCTCGCCTTTTTTCTTCTTTTCGAGGTAGAGGTTCTGGTAGCTCTTGCACAGCTCGTAGATCTTGATGCTGTACTGGCTCTTCATCGGCAATGTGTAGGTGATGTTCATTGTCGTGTAGAACTCTTTGAGCTGAATCAGGTGGGGTTTTAAGGATTGGTCCAGCGTCAGCACGATCTTGCCGGTGCCCTCATCGATGGTGGCGCTGCTCAACCAGCGGAACATCGTGATTTTTTGCGTACCGGCCAAACGGATCCACTGCACCTTGGCGTTGGCGATATCCTCGATGTTTTTCTTGACCTGTTTGTACATCGAGCCATTGTGCGGGTCCACACCGCAAAGTTTCAGGAATTCGTAAATCGACATCTCATACCGCGGCAGCTCGGTATCCGACGGCTTGATCATAGCGAAAATGTGCAGCATCAGCTTTTGTTGGCTCAGCGTCAGGCTGTACATGGCATTCTGGATCAGGTCGTTGGATTTGCGCACAATGGTCTGGTTGCCCCGGGCGCTGTAGGTAGCAACCGGGGTCAGAGCCTCGTCATTGGTCCGTGGGGCGTTTGGCTGTTTTTTGGGTGCCATAGTGTTACCTCTGTTTTTCCCGCAGCTATGTTTGGCTGTGCCCAAATGGGTGTTTTGGCGCACAGCCTACGACGGTAATGCTAATAATAGCAGATTGTGCTTCATTCGTCAATTATTGTAATAGTCAGCACATTTTGATTTTTCCGCAAAAATCCTGTATCCGTCGGTCTTATCTCTTTATGCTTTTAGTTTTTTATTTAGATATAAGGTAAAGCTGTGCTGCCGATAACAACCGAAATGTGCGCGGAATAACAAGTGCATTGTGCTGAGAATAACTACAGATCTGTGCCCGGAACAACAATATGCGGGGAATAACAACCCTACTTGGGCACAAAATGGGGGCTATGCGGCAAAATGTGCGCTGAATAACAATCACTCGGGGCGGCGAAAGATTTTGCGGAGGGCAGACAGGCAATTTGGAATTGTGCCGCGGATAACAACAGGGGACCACGGTTGTTATTCACAGCATAAATTGTCGTAAAAAATATTTTTGCTGTGCGATAGTTGGCGGAGAAAAGTGGAAAGGATTTTTAAGATTTTGGAAATGTGCGCTGGATAACAACGGGGAGGATGAGAATTTTTTTGAGGGGGCGCGGAGAGGATTTTGCTGGCCAAGTTGTATTTGCCTGGGCTGTTGGCGGATACGCAATTTGGAAACCGAATGAAAAACGCTGTACATAGAATTGTGCTGTGGATAACAACCCAGCATTTTCTTTGTCTGCTGTGGTGGATACGCGGGGAAAGCGGCGGTAAACCGTAAAAATGTGCAAACAATAACAACTGCTGATAGAAAACAAAAAATCAGCGGTATTGCGATAAATACGGGCACATCGGCAATGAGAAAATGTGCGCTGAATAACAATCCTGCGTGCAAAATCCCGGAAAATAGCCTGCTGGCACGCCCTACTTTAAAATGTGTAGCGAATAACAACCCCAGCCAACGGGGCCGCCGCAGCCTGTTGCACACCCAATTGTGTTGTCAATAACAACCCTGTGCGGAAAAGGCTGCCCTGGGAATTGTGCCGCCAATAACAACAGTTGCCTTTCGCCTTGGGAGCTGCTGACTGCAGGAAAATGTGCGGACGATTCCAACAGGCCACACAGCCCCAAAGCCCGGGCCAGACTCACCCCTCAAAAAGGAAAATGTGCGCTGAATAACAACCCAGCCGGGGTATATGCCTAAACCCAGCCCCGCCGAATTGTGCCGCGAATAACAATACCCGCCTGGGCCGCCCACCAGTCGTTTGAATTTGAAAGTGACCCGCAAGCGAAATCATAAGAAACCATAAATTGTGCCGCCGATAACAACCTCAAAATCTCTCAATCGGCCACGCCCTCACCGGTAAACTGTGCCGTGAATAACAATAGTAAGCAAAAGCCAGGCCAGTTGTTATCGGCCGCACAATTTATATTTTTTTTGCGGGAACCACAGGCAAATTACAGGCAGAAAAATTTTTTATAAGATAGTAACCCGCCAACTACCCCCACAAAACTGCTCTATAATTTTTTCGCGGGTACTTTTCTGCACCGCAGTCTGGGCCGCGCCCACCGCAAATTATGCCGTGGATAACAACCATTCCTGCAAAATGTGCTGCCGATAACAACACGCCCCTATCATATAAAGGTAGAAATACGCATCGGCGCAGCGGAAAGCGGGAAAATGCCGGGACCATAAAATTTCCAGCAAGAAAACCGCCTAACATGGAAAATTGGAAAAACTGGAAAATTGCTGGGAGTGAATAACAGGGACGAAAAATGTCTGTATTTTTAGAAAATGACGGCAAATCTAAGGAAAATGACGAATTGTGTCGAACGAAAATAGCGGGAATCGCTGAAAAAAATGGAAAAACCTCTTGCGATGAATGGAAAAATATGGTAAAATTTCCACAGTAAAGAGAACGACGGGCAAACACCACAGCGTGCGGCACCTGTTCATTGTATGGAGGAAAGTTGACGATGGATAAGATCAAGTTTGTTATGACCAATACCAGCGACATCGTGACGGAAGTCTGCCGCGAAGCGCTGGAAGCCAAAGGCGTGACCGTGATGGTGTGCGACAAAAACGGCACCGCCGCCCTGGAGACCCTGCTGGCCGTCCACCCCCAGGCATGCCTGCTGGACGCCTTCATGCCGGACCTGGACGCCATCACCGTCAAGCAGCGCTACGAGGAAAAGAACAGTAGCGGCGTACATACCACCTTCTTTGTCACCGGCGCGTTCCAGAGCGAGGAAGTCGAGCAGGACCTCTTAGATAACGGTTTCTCGTTCTTTTTCGTGAAGCCGTTCGATGAAAACGTGCTGGTCAGCCGGGTACTGCGTGCCGCCGGCGGTGCCAGCCGCCCGCAGCCGGTCTCGCTGGATTCCGATGAGCTTACCGTCACCGAGATCCTGCACCAGATCGGCGTGCCGGCCCACATCAAGGGCTACCAGTTCCTGCGGGATGCCATCCTGCTTACCACCGCCGACCACGAGTACATCAACGCCGTGACCAAGCGTCTCTACCCTGAAATCGCCAAGCGCAACGGTACCACGGCCAGCCGCGTCGAACGTGCTATCCGCCATGCCATCGAGGTCGCCTGGGACCGCGGCGATGTGGACACTCTGAACAGCTACTTCGGTTACACCATCCACAACCTCCGCGGCAAACCCACGAATAGTGAGTTCATCGCGATGATCGCCGACAAGATCCGCCTGGACAAAAAGCGGAGAGCATAAGGCCGCATAAACCCCGCCACTATCCGCAAAACCGGCATTTTGTGGCGGACGCTGCAAACCGATAAACTCGCGGATTCATCGCTATAAAAAATGTGAAATTATGAAATAAGCCTATAAATAATTTGTGTTTACACCGATAAACTTCCTGTATTCATTGGGTCCTGGACCGCGATGATACAGGAGGTTTTATTTTTTATGGTTCAATACGATGTTGAGGCTTTTATGGCCGCTTGTGAGCGCAAAGGCCTGGCCGCAAAAACGATGGGAAGCTATGAGCAGACGCTGCGGTTGTTCGGGCAATTCCTGAGTGTGCGTGAAATTGAGCGGACGGAAGAAGTTAAACGTGTACATATAGAAAGCTATATTGACTATCTGCAAAAGCGTGGCAAGTACACGGTCTGTGCGATAGATGCGCCTGCAAACTCCAATAACCCAGAGAATCGCTCAGATTACGCAAAGAAAATATCGCCCACGACCATCAACAACTATATGCGGAACATGAAGGTGTTCTTCAACTGGTGCATGGAACAAGAGCTGATAGCGCGGCTTGTCTTTCCGGTGACAAAATGCTATACTCGAAGTATGTTCTAATAAGAAAAGAGGAAGAAATATGGATTTTGTAAAGCGCTTTAATTTGACGCCTCATGTGGAGGGCGGCGCGTTCCGCGAACTGTACCGCGATGGCGAACGCGCCAAGGAGCGACCCGCGCATGGTGTGATCTACTATGAACTGGGTCAGGGCGAAGCCTCGCAGTTCCACACGCTGGATGCAGACGAGTATTGGTTCTTCCACGCCGGCTCCACCCTGGAACTGTGGGAAATCGACAACGCCAAGCTAACAAAATACAAGCTGGGGCTGGAAGACGGCGCTGAGCCATGCGTGCTGATGAAAGCTGGTACGATCTTCGGAGCGAAACACCTTTCCCCAGCGGATGAGGCGACCCTTGTATCTTGTGTCACGGTGCCAGAGTTCACCTACGACCACTATCGAATCTGCGAACGAGAAGAAGTCGTAAACCTTTGCCCTGCTGCAGGGGAGTTCTATACTAAATAAGGAAGTTGTTATCCAGCACACAATTGCCCAGCAGCCCCTTCTGCGAGAAGGGAGAGGCCGTGTGTTTCCACCTCTTACCCCTACACTTGGTGCCGCATTTGCACAACACCACAATATACACCTTGCCCAAAAGTGCAATAAAAACTTTGTCAAAAAAACCGAAAAAAGTGCTTGACAAAGGTCATACTCCTTGCTATAATAATCAAGCTGTCTCGCGAGGGGACAGCCGCTAAAGCTTGTAACTACGGCTTGTATGGCGATTTTGAAGCCGAAAGGCTTCAAAAAATATCGAAAAAAGTTCTTGACAAAAGAACTTTTATGAGATATAATATACAAGCTGTTACGAAACAAGTGACAGCATAGCAGGACCTTGAAAATTGAACAAAACTGAAACTTGTGGAACCTTGAACGTGGGTTTGGAAACCCACGATAATCAATTCCAAATTTACAAGTAATTCATACAGGACGCAAGCGATTGTGTCTGAGTGATTACAGAGATTTAACGCTTTTAAATGGCGATTAAATACCATTTATAAAGAGTTTGATCCTGGCTCAGGACGAACGCTGGCGGCGCGCCTAACA